>DYJN01000067.1:1310-19410 GCA_020723085.1 Arcobacter sp. | reverse complement strand
ATCTCTGCGATCCTGCCCCGCCAGTAAGGGCGCGGTCCGGCGCGCAACACCCACGACGCCTCGCCCTCCAGCGGGATCCGCACGCCGTTCCGGTAGGCGGCATTCCAGAACCTCCCCATCCACGGCGTCGGAACCAGCCGCCCGCCGGTCATCCGCCCTCGCGCCTCCGCCCGGACTGTCATCACGGAGTCGTCTTCCGCAAATGTGAACACCATCGACACGCGCAGCCCGCCGTGCCGCAGCGTCGCCCGCGCCGACCGGTAGTCCACTTCGCTCCACTCCACCAGCCCGCCAGGCAGCAGCGCCATCGGATACCACGGCGTTTCCGCCAAAAACCTCAGCAGTTGCCCCTCGGAGACAGCCCCTCCGCCGCGCACCCCGGCGACGCGCCACAGTCCGAACACGCGGGCTTCGGTCAGCCCCTCTCCGCCCTCGTACGCATCGCGCACGAACACCGTCACGCCGGGCGCCGCGCGCACACGCGCGTCCCAGTGAAAGCCGGGATCGCGCAGCGCGGTCACCTGCTCCGCTGAGAACGGAACCCACCACTCGCCGTCCCCGCTCAGGTTGAACGTTCCCTCCTGCCGCATCCGCACCGCTTCCGCCCGTACCGCTGGTCCGTTGAAGATCCGCCGCAGGTATCGCTGCACGGGCAGCGGCAGAGCCTCCAGAGCCTGCGCGGACGGCGCCTTAGCCCGCACCGGCGAGCGCTGCTTCTCCAGCCTCGCTCTCCATTGCCGGGAAGCATGCCGCCAGAGCGCCATGCCAGCCGGCCACAGTACCAGCCAGGCGGCAGCGATGCCGCAGGCGATGAGGGCGGCGGCCCTCATGCGCCGCTCCGGCATTTTCGGATTCCCCGAAAGGGGCCGAATTGGCGGGAAAATGATGAGAATAGGCGATTCATGCCCTGTCATTTCAGGCGCTTTTCACGCCGAAATGCCGCGACGCAAAGGCGATGTACTGCTGCCAGTCGTAATCGGTCACATCGTGCACGCCTGCGCGGATGTGGTAGCCGAGCCTTCCCATCACCGGCTCGTGCAGCCCGGGCATTTCTTTCGCCGGCAGCCCGTCCGTTCCCAGCAGCCTGTAGACCGGATCGGCGTGAACCAGCGAGAGAAACTCGCCGCGCGGATCCGCCCAGCGGTCCTGCTCGGCGCTCGCCGCATACACCGGGCGGGGCGCGCAAAGCGCGATCAGCATGTGTTGATCCACCGGCAGATCGTCTTCCCGGCTGGCGTACTTCAGAAAATTCCCGCAGAACCAATAGGGGAAGGACGCGGTGATCCGCGCCACCGTCTCGCCATACCGCCGCCGGCTCAGCGCCGCTCCCATGCAGCCGCTGTTGTTCGAGATGACGAGCGCGAACCGCTCGTCCTGCGCCCCCGCCCACAATGCCGCCTTGCCCAGCCGCGAGTGACCCATCACCGCCACACGCTTCGCGTCCGCCAGCGGCTCCGTCTCCAGGTAGTCCAGCGCCCGGCTCAGCCCCCATGCCCAGGCGCCGATCGCGCCCCACTCATCGGGCGCGGGCTTCTGCTGATCCTCGCGGTAGAAGAGCGGAATCACGCCTTTTCGGAAGGCGTCGCGCTCATTGTCAGGAGTGATGTCCGCGTAGCAGGCGGTGGCGAGCGCGAAGCCCGCCCCGGTGATCCGCTCCACAGACCACCGCGACGCCCGCGACCCGCGGGATTTCTCAGTCGCCCGGTTGGCAATGATTCCGTGCGCCTCGCTGCTCCGGATCCAGTTCGGATTCTGAGGCACGGCGGGATCGTTGCGCACCGTCTGGTTGCCCATAAAATTGAGACCCAGAAACACGGGAGCTTTTCCGCTGGAATTCCGGGGAAAATACAGCAGCAAATCCATCCGAGGCCCCTCCGGGGCGTGCGAAAAATGGATTCGCACCTGCTTCCGCAGTACGGCCCCGCCCAGGGCGGGCTCGGCCGGCGACAACGTCTCGAACCGCATTCCGGCCGGCCGCGCCGCCACCGTGCGCCCGTACACTTCCTGCTGGAACAGCCGGAGGATTTCGGCGCGGCGCCTCCTCCAGTCCCCGGCCCGCCGGACCCGCGCGCCGCTCAGCAGCCGCAGCGGATCCGGCAGCGTATAAGCAGGAACCTTCGATTCGTCGTAGTTGACGCCCGGCCGGTCCTGCGCCGCCACAGCGGCAGCCGCCCCTGCCAGGCAGAATCTTCGCCGGCTGGTCATGCGCGCCCTTTCCTTCTCCGCAGGGGAGAATCTCGCCGACAGGATATCAGGCGGACCGCTGCGGCGCAGCCGCCTCAGCCCGCCCGCGCCTCCCCGGATTTCTCCGGGTGCGCCGGCAGCCGCACGCGGAACGTCGATCCTTTGCCCGGCTTGCTCTCCACCGTCACCCGCCCGCCGTGGGCGCGAGCGATCCAGTGCACGAAAGCCAGCCCCAGCCCCACGCCCCGGCTCGCCGTCTTCTCGCCCTCGCGCACCCGGTAGAACTTGTCGAAAATGTGCGGCAGGTGCTGCGCGGCGATCCCCGGTCCGTTGTCGGCCACCTCGATCACCGCCTCGTTGTCCTCCCTGCGGATCCGCACCGCCACGCGCCCGCCCTCCTGCGTGTACTTCACCGCATTCGACAGCAGGTTGTCCATCAGGCGCTCCATCTGCAACCGGTCCACCAGAGCCACGCAGCCGTCGCTCGCCTCCAGTTCGAGGCTCAGCCGCTTGCTTTCGGCCAGCGCCTCGAACCGCGCCATCTGGCGCGCCGCCACCTCGGCCAGCATCTCCGGTTCCAGGTTCAGCCGGATCTGCCCCGCCTCCGCCTGCGCGAGCTGCAGCAGGGATTGCACGATGCGGCCCAGCCGCTCGACGTCCTCGAGCGCCATGGCGATCGCGCGACGGAAATCATCGGTCGTCCGCGCCGTGAGCTGCGCCACCTCCAGCTGACCGCGGATTGCCGTAAGAGGCGTGCGCAGTTCGTGGGAGGCGTCCATCGAGAAGCGCCTCATCTGCTCGAAATTCGCCTCCAGCCGTTCCATCATGCCGTTGAACGTCTGGATCAGCTCGTCCAGTTCATCTCCCGTGCCCAGCCGCTCGAGCCGCAGGCTCAGGTTGCCTCCGGAAACCGTCTGCGCCGCCGCCGCCACCCGGTGCAGCGGCGACAGCGCCCTGCCCGACGCGTACCAGCCCAGGATTCCGATCGCCAGCAGCATCACCGGCATGCTGACCGCGTATACGGCCAGCATCCGCGACGGAATCCGTTCCGTCTCGCCCGCCTTCATTCCAATGGCCGCGAAGTACGTCTTGCCCCCGCCACCGTAGGGCCCCATCCGCACCATGTAGACCTCGCCGCGGGCGCCACGCCGCTTCACCGTCGCCGTCCGCCCGGACTGCAAAACGCTCCGGATCGTCTGCACGGATTCCCGCCCGATCGACGAGTAGCCGTTCGACATCTCCACAACCTCGCCGTCGGCAGTGGTCAGCAGGAACACGCGCCGCAGCTGCTCCACCGTGAACGCTTCTTCCGGGTGCTCCGGATCATAGGCCCACACCAGCTCCGCGTCGCGGCTGCGGAGAAACCCTTTCAGCGCGCTCCATTCTCCGTCCAGCAGCCGCTCGGCCTGCTGATGCACGATCACCACCAGCGCCTGATGGAACGTGAAGCCGATCGACGCCATCACGATGGCGAACAGCAGGACGTAGCTCAGGGTGAGGCGCGTGCGGAGGCCGGGCGCGGGACGTCCGGCCCGCCCCAGGTCCCCCCCTACCGTGCTCTGCGCCATTGGGTTCCCGCTGTCCGGAGGGCGTCCGTGATCATTCGGAGCCGCCGGCCTGCTGCCCCGCCGTCTCCCCCGCTTCCAGCATGTAGCCCGTGCCGCGCACCGTGCGGATGATCTTCACCGGAAATGGATCGTCGATCTTGGCTCGAAGATGGCGGATGTAGACGTCCACGATGTTGGTCAGCCCGTCGTACTCCATGTCCCAGACGTGCTCCACGATCATTGTGCGCGTCAGCGGCTTGCCTTTGTGCCGCGCCAGATACTCGAGGATGCTGAATTCTTTCGGCGCCAGATCGATCGGCTTGCCCGCGCGCGTCACCTTGCGCCGCAGGCAGTCCACTACGAGGTCGCCTGCCACCAGCCGGTCCGGCACCGGCTGGCCCCGCCGCAGCAGGGCCTTCACCCGCGCCAGCAGCTCCTCGAACGCAAACGGTTTCACCAGATAATCGTCCGCGCCCAACTCCAGCCCGCGCACGCGGTCTTCCACCTCGCTGCGCGCGCTCAGGATCAGCACGGGCGGGCTCACCTTGCGGTTGCGCGTCTTCTCGAGCACCGTCAGCCCGTCCATATCCGGCAGCATCAGGTCGAGGATCAGCAGGTCGTAGTCCAGATTGTGCATCTTCAGCAGCCCGGTCTGACCGTCGCCCGCGGTGTCCACCAGATAGCCGGCGCCCTCCAACCCGCGCTGGATGAAGTCAGCGATGCGCTCTTCGTCCTCGATGACCAGAATTCTCATCGCAATCCGGTCCGCCAGTGGAATTCCTTAACAGAGTAACATCCCGGGCAAGGGCCGTTGGCGCCTGCTTTACCGGACCAGCGCCGTCTCCGTGATCTGCTCCCCCACGTGCACGTGGTAGCCGCCCGGCGCCGGGTGGACCCACAGTCCGCCGTCTTCCGGCGCCGGGATGTCCTCCACCCGCCGCACGAACCGAAAGCGCTTCGTCTCCGCCGCCCGCACAAAGCGTCCGATGTGCAGATGCATGTGGCACTGCGTGCGCACCTGCGCGCCGTTATAGGCGATCCCCCACTCCTCGCCGAATTTCTCGCGCGCCGTCCGGATGGCGAACCGCCACAGGGCGTCCCGCACCGGCTTCGGATAGTCGCACAGCTCGTGCGCGCCCGGCTTGTGCATCCTCGGCAGCACCAGCCACCGGTTCGGCTTGCGCGGATTGATGTCCTTCAGCACGAAAAACTCCACACCCGGCGGCTGCTTTTCCGCCACGGCACAAAGCGAGCAGTTCCGCGCCTTCATCGTCTCCGGAATGGCTGGATCGCAGGCGCATTGGGAGACGTCGGCGGATGCCGGCGCCGCCAGCCACAGGCACGCGGCCGCAAACCAAAGCTGTCGCATCGCCGCCATTATACTGGTGAGTGTCCCAGCCGGGCTTGCGCGATTCCCGCTTGTGGCAGCCGGCCGTTTTCTTCCTGCTGGCGGGCGCATTCTACCTCCAGGGGCTCTCCTCGGTCGGCTTGCTCGGCCCCGACGAGCCGCGGTATGCCTTCATCGGCCGCGCCATGGCCGCCAGCGGGGACTGGCTGACGCCCCGCCTGTGGGGCGAACCCTGGTTCGAGAAGCCGCCGCTTCTGTACTGGATGACTGCCGCGGGCTTCCGCCTCGGGCTCGGCCCCGAACTCGCCCCGCGCCTGCCCGTGGCCCTGCTCTCGGCCGTTTTCCTGCTTGGGCAGTGGTGGCTCCTGCGCCGTCTGCTCGGCGAGCGCATCGCCTGGCTCGCTTCTTTGATCCAGGCCACCACAGCCGGCTGGACAGCCTACAGCAAGATCGCCGTCACGGACCTGCCGCTTGCCGTTTGCTTCCAGTCCGCGGTGCTGCTCGGCTGGCTGTCGCTGGAGACCCGCGCGCCGGCAGCCCGCTATGGCGCGGCCGCCTGCCTCGCCGCGGCGGTGCTCGCCAAGGGACTTGTCCCCCTCGTTCTGTTCGCACCCATGCTGTGGTTCCTCAGGAAGGAGTGGCGCGCCTGGGCCAGCCCCGCCCTGTTGTTTCTCCTGCTTGCCGCTCCGTGGTACGCCGCGATGATGTGGACGCACGGCCGTCCGTTTCTGGAGGAATTCTTCCTGCGCCACCACCTCTCCCGCTTTTCAAACGATGAGCTCCAGCATGTGCAGCCCTTCTGGTTCTATCTGCCCGTGGCGGCCGGAGGACTCTTCCCCTGGTTTCCCGCGCTGATGACGGCCGGGCGGCGGGTCTGGACCGACGGACGGCTGAGAATTCCGCTGGCAGTGTTTGTTTTCGGATTTGTATTTTTCTCGCTTTCCCGGAATAAATTGCCCGGATATCTGCTCCCGCTGTGGCCTTCGCTGTGCATCTTGCTCGCCGCCGGCCTGGCGTCGGCGCCGCGCGCCGGCCGCCCGCTGTTCTGGACCGTGATGCTGGCCGGGTTCGCCCCCGGCGCCGCCTCGCTGCTGCCCGAGGCCCTGCTCTACGGCATCACGAACACCCGCTTGGAGGGAGCAGCCTGGGAGTACTTCGCTGTGCTGTTGCCTGCCGCGCTCGGCATCTGGTGGCTGGACTCGCGCGGCCGCCGCGCCGCTGCCGCTCTTGCCGCCGCGGCAATCGCGGCCGCCGGCTTCGTGTTCATCCAGCTCAGCTCGGCGCCGGCGCTCGATCAGGTGGTCTCCTCACGCGGCCTCTGGCGCCGGACGGCGCCCCGCCGCGACGAAGTCTGCATCGGCCGCCTCCACCGCGCCTGGCGCTACGGACTGGCCTATTACGCCGGCGCGCCCCTGCCCGATTGCGAGACCGCGCCGCGGCCCCTCCGCATCGACCAGCCTCCTGACGGGTTGCCCCGGCTGCTGCCCGCGCCCGCCGCTGCCCCGGGTGACCCCCTCCGGCCCCGGCAGTAGAATGTGAGAGACATGATGCAACCACCCAGCCGCCGCGCCGTTCTGGGCGCCGCCCCTCTTGCCGCCGCCTTCAGCCTCGACGACAAGCCCGCCCTGCTCGGCGGCGCGCCGGTTCGACAGGCGGCCTTCCCCTCCTGGCCTGTCTTCGGCCAACCGGAAGAGCAGGCGCTGCTGCGCACCCTCCGCTCCGGCAAGTGGTACCGCGGCAACGGCAGCAATGTGCGCCGCTTCGAAGAAGCGTACGCACGCGCCATTGGAGCTCGCCGCTGCCTGGCCACCTGCAACGGCACCTCCGCCCTCTTCGTCTCGCTCAACGCCCTGGACGTGCAGCCGGGCGATGAAGTCATCATTCCGCCTTACACGTTCATCGCCACCGTCAATGTCGTCCTGCGCCAGTTCGCCCTGCCTGTCTTTGTCGATACCGATCCGGAGACCTTCCAGATGGATCCGGACAAGCTGGAAGCCGCCATCACGGAGCGCACCCGCGCCATCATTCCCGTTCATCTCGGCGGCAACGTCTGCGACCTCGACCGCATCCTCGCCATCGCCCGCCGCCGCGGCGTCCCGGTGATCGAAGACGCCTGCCAGGCTCACATGGCGGAATGGAAGAGCCGCAAAGTGGGCGCCTTCGGCGCCACGGGCTGCTTCAGCTTCCAGGCTTCAAAGAACCTGAACTCAGGCGAGGGCGGGGCCATGCTGACGAACGACGAGGCGCTGTTCGAGCGCGCCTACGCCTTCCACAACAACGGCAGCGGGCTGAAGGCCATCGGTTCGAACTTCACCTACGCTTCCACAGGCCACAATCTCCGCCTCACCGAGTTCCAGGCGGCGCTGCTGCTCGAACAGATGGCGCGGCTCGGTGAGCAGGTCCGCACCCGCTCCGCCAACGGCGCCTACCTGGCGTCCCTGCTCGCACAGATCCCCGGCATCCGCCCCGCGCGGCAATATCCCGGCTGCACGCTCAACGCCTTCCACCTGTTCATGTTCCGCTACGATGCGGCGGAGTTCTCCGGCCTGTCCCGGGACATGTTCCTCAAGGCCCTGCGGGCCGAAGGCATTCCCGCTTCCGGCGGATATTCGCCGCTCAATATGCAGCCTTTCGTGAAAAATACGCTGAATTCGCGCGGCTATCAGCGCCTGTTTCCGGAAAAGACTTTGCGGGAGTGGCCGGAGCGCACTGCCTGCCCCGCCAACTCCCGGCTCTGTTCGGAAGCCGTCTGGTTCACCCAGAACATGCTGCTCGGGCCGCGCTCCGACATGGATGCGATCGCCGCCGCCGTCAGCCGGATCCGCCGCCACTCGGACAGCCTCGCCCGCCTCGCCTCGGCCTGAGGCCTATTCCGCCGGCGCCGCGGCGTGCTGCTTCATGCACTCGCCCAGCATCCACTGCATCTGTTCCAGCGTGAACGGCGGCGCCAGCACCATGAACGCGCCGAGCTCCATGACGTCGGCGCAGCCGGCATCCAGCGCCTCCACGCACGCCACCACCGGAACCGTCCCGCCCCCCGCGCCCGCCGCCTGCCGCGCCAGTTCGGCGAAAGAGCCGTCGCTGAAGCGGAGGTTCGTGAACACGGCATCGATCTCCGGGTTCAGCGCCAACGCCGCCTTCGCCTGCTGGCAGGAACTCACGGCGTGAATGCGGGCGCCGCACTGCGCCAGCAGCGGCCGCAGTTGCGTCTCCGTCTCCGGACTCACCGCCAGCAGCACCATCGGCGCGTGGTCGAAATGCGCCTCGTATTGCAGCGGCGGAGTCGACGTCCGCCGGTGCGCCTCGCCCACAACGCGGTCGGCGATCTCCCGGATCTGCGTCCAGTGCAGGCTGCTGCCCAGTACGCTGTCAGAGCCTGCCGCCAGATTCGAGCCGCCCCAGATCCTTTCCCCCGGGTAGTCTTCCGCCGCCTGGAAGGCTTCGATCAGGCGCGGAATGTCAAAAATGTCCTCGTCATACGGGGAGCCCCGGATGATGCTGTAGGTATAGCGCCCGTTGGGGCGCCGGCAGATCAGACTGATCAGGTTCGTATAGCCCGCCGATGCCAGCACCAGCCTCGACAGCGGATCGCCCTTCTCGTCGGCGATCACATAGTTGTACGGCGACTGATAGAGGATGTCCGGGCGCGCCGTGATCGGCGCGATGCCCGCCTCCCCGTTCAGCAGCGCCAGCAGCCTGTCGCACACCAGCCGGATCGTCGTCCTCACCAGGGTTTCGTCCCCCTGCACTTTGCCGTGGATCCGCTGTTGCCGGTACGGCTCGAACACCCATGTGAAATGGTTCTTCACCAGGTCATCGAGGTTCACCGGATACAGCCCGCCGCAGACGTCCAGCTTGTTGTTGTACTGAACGATCCACCTCAGCATCGGCATGCCCTCGGCTCGCTCCAGCATCGTGTGGTACTCGAGCACGAACGCCGCCAGGCAGACGTCCTGATCGGCGTTCCACACATACACCGGCACGGGGCGGCGCTTCTGGAGCCACCGCTGCATCAGATGGCCCTGCCGCACGGCGATGTAGGCTTGCATCGCCGCGCTCATCGTCGCTTCGCGCACCACGCCTGCGTGATGGTCGAAGTTCACATGGTGCCCGCGGTGCCCTGGCGCATCGTCCAGCACTTCCAGCGCCACGGAATACTCCGGCGCCTCCCGCAGAAACTCTTCCCACGAGTCGAAGCGCTTCTGCCGCACGCGCAGCTCAATGTTCTGAAATGGATTCCAGCTCATGCCGCCGCCCCCGGATCCAGTTGCCACGCGGCCCAGAGGCGCCTCTGCTTCCAGCGTAACCCGATTCGGCATCATACAGCCTCCGCCTGTCCGTTGGTATGATGATTCCGTTTGGAGATGTAAACTCCCGTGAAGGTTCTCGTCGCAGACGACAGCCTGGTGATGCGGCGCCTCCTGGAGGCGTCCCTCTCCAGCTGGGGATATCAGCCGATTTCGGCCGCCGACGGCGGCCAGGCCTGGGAGATCCTCTCCTCGGCCGATCCCCCCTCGATCGCCATTCTGGATTGGATGATGCCGGGCCTGTCCGGCCTGGCCATCTGCCGCCGGCTCCGCGAACGCCAGGCGCCGCCGTACGTCTATGTGATCCTGCTCACCGCGCGCGGACTTCGCGAGGACATCGTGGAGGGCCTCAACGCCGGCGCCGACGACTATGTCGTCAAGCCCTTTGACAAGCACGAACTCGAAGTCCGCCTCCGCGCAGGCCGCCGCATCATCGAACTGCAGGCCGAATTGATGAGCGCCCAGGCCAGGCTCCGCGAGCAGGCCATGCGCGACCCCCTCACCGGCATCTGGAACCGCGCCTGCATCCTCGACACGCTGGAACGCGAACTCGACCGTGCCCGCCGCAGCGGGTCGCCTCTGGGGCTGCTTCTTCTGGATCTCGACCACTTCAAGCAGCTCAACGACACCCGCGGCCATCAGTTCGGCGATCTCGCCCTCCGCGCCTTCGTCCAGCGCATCCAATCCGCCGTCCGCTCCTATGACTCCTTCGGCCGTTATGGCGGCGAGGAGTTTCTCATTCTCGCTCCCGGCTGCGGCGAACCGGACATTGCCCGCCAGGCGGAGCGCCTGCGGGCCGCCGTGGCCGCCTCCCCCTTCGACGTCGAGGGCTGCGCCGTCCCCCTCACCGTCAGTATCGGCGCCGCCAGTGTCGAATCCGGGACGTGCGTCTCCTCCATCGACCTGATCCGCGCCGCTGACGACGCTCTCTACGAGGCCAAGCGTACCGGCCGCAACCGCATCGTCTACAAGAGCGCGTCTGCCGTTCAGCGCGCCGGCTGAAAGGCGGCTGCCGGGGTCGCCGCCCGCAACGCCTGCGTCTGCCCCAGGCTCTGCGCATACCGCTCCACTCCCCGGTACAAAGCCTCCGCCAGCCGGCCGCGGTACTCCGGCTTTTTCAGCAGCGCCTCATCGCGCGGATTGCTCAGAAATCCGATTTCGGCCAGCACCGACGGCATCGATGCGCCGATCAGAACGACGAACGGCGCCTTCTTCACCCCTCTGTTCCGCGAACTGGAGTTCATCCGCTTCCACTCCCGCGACAGCTCCCGCTGCACGAAGCCCGCGAATTCGCGCGACTCCTCCAGCTTGTCCTTCAGCGCGATCTTCTGGATCAGCTCCCTCAGCTCGAAGATCGACTTGCCGTGCCCCGCGTTCTCCCGCGCCGCCAGATCCAGCGCCTCTTTGGAGGTTGTGAAATTCAGGTAGAACACCTCAGCGCCCGATACGCGCCGGATCGGCGAGGAGTTTGCGTGGATCGAAAGGAACAGATCGGCTTTCTGCTCGTTGGCGATGGCCGTCCTCTCCTCCAGCGGCACGAACTCGTCCGTGCGCCGCGTGAAGACCACCTCGCCTCCCAGACGCTCTTCAATCAGCGCCCCCAGCCGCTGCGCCACGTCCAGCACCAGTTCTTTCTCCAGCAGGCCGGATGGCCCTTTCGTCCCCTGATCGTGGCCGCCGTGGCCTGGATCCAGAACCACGCGCCCGATCCGCAGCCCCAAGGCGCGCGTCAGAGATCGCGTGCCGTCCCGCGCCGGCCGTGCCGGCCGCGGCGCAGCCGCAATGGGCGCGGCTTCCGGCCTTTCCGCAACGGCGCCGGTTCCGGCGGCAACCTTCGCCGCTCCGGCCTGTTGCCGGGGCTCGGGCTCCCGCATCTTCGCCGGTTCGGCGGCCTTCGGTTCAGCCCGCTCCGCAGCCCTGTCTGCCGCCCTGTCTGCCGCGGCGCGCCCGGGTTCGGCTTTCCCCGCGGCAGCCCGCGAACCGGCATCTTCCGGCGCCTTGGCCGTGCCGGCTGTCACCGCGTCTGCCGACGGCGCAGGCTTCTCCACCTCGCGTGCGGAGGCGGCGCCGGGCGTCTGGCCGGAAGCCCGGACTGATGGCGGCGGCGGCACCGTCCCGGCTGCCCGCGGCGTCTGCGCCCGCGTTACCTCGGTTCCCGGACGGACAGCTCCCTTGGCCCGGATCTCGATGACCACCCGCTCCGGGTTGGTCAAGTGAGACATCTCGTATTCGATGTCCTTCTTCAGATCGAGCACCAGCCGCGCCGTGTTCCGATCCTTCAGCGCCACCCGCGCCCGGTCGACCAAAGCATCGCCGACGGGGATGATGTGGATCCGCCGCGGCCCAAGCCGCGGCAGCGTATCGGCGAAGTCGACATACAGGCGCTCCGGTCTGGAGAGCCGCCCGTATTTCCACCTCGTCTCGCGGCTCAACTCGACGACAATCCGGGTCGTCTCCGCTCCGCTCCAGGCTCGCACGGAGCGCAGCTCTCCATGGGAGCTCGCCCGGCTCGCCTGCGCGGCTGCCGCCGCCGTCAGGCACACCGCGAGCACTGCCGCCTTCCACGCCAGCCTTGGCTTGGCCTGACTCAGTTCCGCCTCCTATCGCGTCCGGAGGAACACGCGGCCCTCCGCGTCGGTTTCCACCAGCAGGCTCCGTAACGGCTCCGGCTCCTCCTGCCCCGGCTGCGCCGGCGGCGCCGCTGCGCGCTGCCGTTGATAAGCCGCCTCGATCTTGCGGACATATTCCGCGGTCTCCCGGTAGGGCGGCACGCCATTGTACTTGCGGACAGCGCCCTCGCCGGCGTTGTAAGCCGCCAGCGCCAGGCGGTCATCCCCGTACCGCTCGCGGAGCTGCTTCAGCAGTTTCACGCCGGCTTCCAGGTTCTCCGCCAGGTCGAAGCGGTTGCGCGCACCCATTCGCCGCGCCGTCGCGGGCATCAGCTGCATCAATCCTGCTGCGCCCTTCGGCGACACCGCAGCCGGATTGTATCCGCTCTCGGCCCGGATCACCGCATCCACCAGCTCCGGATCCACCGCATGTTTCTTCGCCGTATGCTCCACCAGCGGGCGCACCGCCTGCGCCGCCGGCACGCGCCTGCCGCCAGGCGTGCGGAACTCCGTCACCCGCACCAGGCGGCCGCTGCGGCGGTCGGCCCGCACCGACTGCACCGCGCGCACGCTTCCTTCTCCGCCGGCTTCCGGCAGGCCGGCCGCGAACCCGGAGCAGCTAAAACAAATAGCCTGCATTACGTTTAGTACAGTATACAGCCGCATGTTTCAAACACAAAGCCCATTTTCTGTTCCAGGCCGCCGGGCGGCCACGCGCGCCGCCGCTGCTACAATTCTCTCATGAGCCGCGCGGCCTTCATTCTCGCTGGCGGCCGCAGCCGCCGCATGGGCCGCGACAAGGCGCTGCTCGAAATCGGCGGAGAGCCCCTCGCCGCGCGCGTGGCCCGCATCGCCGCCGAGGCCGCCGGCCGCGCCTTCCTGGTCGCTCCAGCCGCCCTCTACGGTCGCCTCGGCTACCCCTGCCTCGACGAGCGTTTCCCCGGCTCCGGCCCCCTTAGCGGCCTCGAAGCCGCGCTCCGCTCCGGCCTCGCGCAGTGGTGCCTGCTGTTGGCCTGCGATATGCCCGGCATCGACGCCGCGTCCCTCCGCAGCCTCATCGACGCTGCCGAAACGTCGGCCTGCGACGCGGCCGTCACGGTCAGCGCGGGCGGCCGCCCCGAGCCCCTCTGCGCCGTCTATCACGCCCGTCTCGCGCCGCTCGCCGAACGGCGCCTCCTCGAGGGCCGCCTCGCTCTTCATGAACTGCTCTCCTCCATCCGCTGGATCCCGTTTCCCGCGCCGCACCCCGCCTTCGCCGCCAACATCAACACCCCCGAGGAATGGGCACAATGGAATCATTGAGCGACCTCTACCCGCATTACATCGAGTTCCGCCACGTCTATAAGACGTTCGACGAACCCGTTTTGGTCGACGTGTCCTTTCACGTCCGGGACGGCGAGACTCTGGCCATTATCGGGCGCAGCGGCGTCGGCAAGAGCGTCAGCCTGAACCACATCATGGGTTTCCTCAAGCCGGACGGCGGCCAGGTCATCGTCGCCCATCAGGACATCACCGCCTTGAGCGAGGCCGAACTTCGCGCCATCCGCCGCAAGGTCACCATGGTCTTCCAGAGCGGCGCCCTGTTCGACTCCCTCACTGTAGGCGAAAACGTCCTGTTTTCTCTCGAGCTGCGCGAGGATTACGACGAAAGCAACAAGCTCGACGTCATGCGCGGGCTCCTCCGCATGGTGGGCCTCGAAGACCGGGAAGACGATTACCCCTCCGATCTCTCCACCGGCCACAGGCGCGCTGTCGCCATCGCCCGCGCGCTCGCCGCCCAGCCCGAGTGCATCCTCTACGACGAGCCCACCACCATGGTCGATCCCCTCATGTCCGACCTCATGGTCAGCCTGATGCAGCGGCTCAAGGAGCAGCTCCGCCTCACCAGCGTCGTCGTCACCCACGACCTCGACCTCATGCGCCGCGTCGCTGACCGCGTCGTCGTCCTCTTCGAGGGCCGCGTCATCTACTTCGGACCCGTGAGCGAAATCGACCGCTGCGAGCACCCCCACGTCCGCGAGTTCCTCGCCATGGACCGTGTCGAACTCAACGGCTGAACCGCGCCCGCAGCTCCTGCAGCCATCCGCCAAGCCTCGCTCTCCAGCTCTGCGGCTCCTCTGTCTCCTCCGCCATGTCCGGAGCCGCTGTTCTCTCCTCCAGCCACCGCCGCGGCGCCGGCGCGTCCTCCCTCGCAACGGCCCTCGCCCGGTACGTGCCGCTGTGCAGCTCATAACGCCGCTTCACCATCCTGCCATCCTTCTCTTCCACCACGGCGTCGAAACCTGTCACGCCCGCGCCGGTCTTCCGAAGCTGCAATGGCAGATGTCCCTTCAGTCCCCGTTCGATGAATGCCGTCTCCCACCGGCTCCTCTTCGCGCTCCACACGAAGATCCGCAGCGAATCGAAATCATAAGGGGCGTTGCGTTTCGATTGTGCCGCCCACAGCCACACCGGCTTCTCCGATCCCTTTGCCTTCACGGCGCCGATCTGGAAATACGCGGCAATCCGTGCCCGCTCCGCGTACTGAGCCACCTCGTCCGGGATCGCCATGAACAACATCCGCGCCAAAACCCATCCAGCCGAGCCGTCCTTGCAGCGCACCAGCGCCCACTCGTCCACCGGCGCTGCCGGCGCGGCTTCCGGCGCCTTCTCCTCCGGGCGCGCCGCCCGGCTCATCTCCAGCCAGTCAGGAGGCGGCGCCGGCATGGGCGGCTTCGCGAGCGGTTCCGCCTCAGGCTTCTTCTTGCGCGCTTCGGCCTTGCCTCCTGCAGGCGGGTTGCTCTGTCTCAGAAGCGGCGGGGGTGCGTAGGGCTTGCGCGCCACCCGTTCGTACGCGATGACGTCGACGCGTTCATCCGGCTGGACCTGCCGGAAGCTCGGCGCCTGCCGGTACGGAGCCGTGTGAACATTCAGTGGATCGAGCACGGTGGCGGCGCCCTGCGCGGGCGACTCCGCAGCCCGCTGCGCCAGCCTGCGCAGCGCCTCCATCTCCTCTGAAGACAGGAGTTGACGCCCGTCCACCCACCCCTCGCGCCCGCGCTCCGTCCGGATCCGGTAGAAGCTCCGGCGCCGCCCGAGCAGCTCCACGCGCTCGCCATGCTTCAGCGTGTCCACCGTCTTCGCTCGGGCCACCAGCGCTTCGCGCACCTGGAGCGTCACCGGCCCCGCATGGGCTTCCCCCAGCGCGGGCTGCCTCTCCGGCCCCTGGCTGCAAGACGCCAGAAGGCCCGCAGCGCAGACTACGATGAATCCTGCCCTCCAGCGCATGCGCGACGGCGCTCTGCCCGCCTGTTCCCAGAATATCAGCGGGCCGCCCCGGCTCACCCGGCCATTTCCGACAGGAATTGTTCGATCCGGCTGAGGCCCTTCCGCAGATTCTCCATCGACGTGGCGTAGGAGATCCGCACATGTTGCCCGGTTCCGAACGCCTCGCCCGGCACCACCGCCACATGGCGCTTCTCCAGCAGCTTCTCGGCGAACTGCATCGGCGTATGGATCCCGTTCCGTCCCAGAGCAGCGTGGATGTTCGGATAGGCGTAGAACGCGCCCCGCGGCTCGGCGCATTTCACGCCGGGCATCGCGCGAAGCCGCTCGACCACATACTGCCTGCGCCGCCGGTACTCGCCCAGCATCAGCTCCACTGAGCTCTGGTCCCCCACGAGCGCTTCAATCGCCGCCTTCTGCGAGATCGACGTCGGGTTCGACGTCGAGTGCGACTGCAGCTTGATGATCGCGGCGCATACGTCCGCCGGCGCCAGCGTGAAGCCGATGCGCCAGCCCGTCATCGCGTAAGTCTTCGACAGCGATCCCGCCACCACCACGTGGTCCTTCATGCCCGGCTCGGATGCCACCGAGTACGGCTCGCTGTCGTACAGGAACCGGCAGTAGCACTCGTCCGTCATCAGCCAGAAGCCGTGTTTCTTCGCCAGATGCGCAATCTTTGCGAACTCCTCCCGGTCCACTACGCCGCCCGACGGATTGCACGGCGAATTTACGATCAGCAGCCGCGTCTTCGGCGTGATCGCGCGCTCGATCTGCGCCGCCGTCAGCGCGAAGCCTTCCTGTTCGCTTGTCTCCACCAGCACCGGGCGCCCGCCGGAATAACTCACGACGTCGTAATAAGTCACCCAGTACGGCACCGGGACGAGGACCTCGTCGCCCTCATTCACCAGCACCTGGACGGTATTGAAGATCGCGTGCTTGCCCCCGACGCTGACCACGCATTCCGGCACCTCATAGCTGGTGCCGAAGTCCAGTCTGTGCCGCTGGCACACCGCCTCGCGCAGCTCCTGCACGCCGGGCATCGCCGTGTAGCGCGTGAAGTTCTCTTCCAGCGCCCGCACCGCCGCCTGCTTGATGTTGTCCGGCGTCGGAAAATCGGGCTCTCCTACGCTGAAGTCGACGACATCGTGTCCCGCGCGCCGCAGCTTCTCGGCTTGCGCCGCTACGCGCGCCGTCGATGAGACGCTGATGGACTGGACCCGTTCGGATAAGGGTATGGCTTTTTGCAGCATCGCCTCTGACTCGGATGGAATTGGATTTCCAGCTCTCGCCGGATCACCGGGGATTTGAGGATGACGGCGGCAACCGCTCCCTCAGCTTCGTCTCGACTTGGGGCGGCACCAGGCCGCTGACGTCGCCTCCCAGTGCGATCACCTCTTTCACCAGCCGTGAACTGAGGAAAGAGTATGCTTCTCCTGCCATCATAAACATAGTCTCGATCTCCGGCGCCAGCCGCCGGTTCATCAGCGCCATCTGCAGCTCGTATTCGTAGTCGGAGATGGCCCGGATTCCGCGCAGCAGCAGGCAAGCCCCCCGCCTCCGCGCATATTCCACCAGCAGCCCGTCGAAGCTGTCCACCTCCACGTTCGGCAGGTGCGCGGCAGCCTGCCTGAGCATCTCCACCCGCTCCTCCGTCGAGAACAGCGGCTCCTTGCCGGCGTTGCGCAGCACCGCCACAATCAGGCGGTCCACGAGCGGCGCGCAGCGCTCGATCAGGTCCAGATGGCCATACGTCACCGGATCGAATGAACCGGGGTACACGGCAATGCGCAAGGGGGATTTACTCACCGCTGCATCTTCCTTGGCTCACGGAATGCCTCCTCATTGTACGCCTGCCCGCCGCCTCTGCCCGGCCCGTGCTCCGGCTGCTAAATTGTTACGGTGGCCCGCTCCGACGATCTGCGCCTCCGCGCCATCAAGGACGCCCTCGGCGCCCTTGGCTATCCCGGCTTCCTCTCCCTCTTTTCCGAAATCGAGGCCGAGCAGGGCCACGATCCCGCCGTCGTTCTGATGGCCGCGCTCGCCTGCGATCGCCTCGATGACCCCGTCATTGAGGCCCTCCCCTGGCTCGTGCTCCGCTACGGGAATCTCGACTGGAACTGGCTTGTCGCCGAAGCCCGCCGCCGCGGCGTCCAGAACCGCCTCGGCTTTGTCGTCTCCCTCGCGTTGCGCGCCTCTGCCTCCTCGCTCGGCATGGAGCGCCTGACCCGGCTTGCTGCCATCGAAGAGGAACTCTTCGCCTGCCGGCTGCCCCGGCAGGAAACCCGCTGGCTTCGCGTCCCGCCGGCCCGGCGCGAATTCGCCGCAGCCCGGCGCAGCGATGAGGCCGCGCAGTGGGGCGTCCCTTCCTGCCTCCGGCCCGATGAACTCCGCTTCCTCGGCGAACTCTGATCCGCTCCTGTCTGCCGCTCTCCGGGCCGGCTAGATTGGATAGCGCGCTGGCGGCGCGCCGCGCGGGGCCGGAACTTTTCGTCCGGTCCGGCCGCCGCGCAGATCACAACAGAGAGGGCACGCCACCATGAAACGTCTCGTTCCGATCTTTGTCTTCTGTCTCGCCTCCGCCATCGCATCCGGCCGGCAGCGCGGCCTCATGCACTGCTTCACGTTCACAGAGATCCCCGAAGCCACGGCGGCCGGTTGGGATGCCTTCAGGAAAGCGACGGAGGAACTCCCCTCGAAAATCCCCGGCCTGAACCGCGTCTGGCACGGCAAGCTCGCACGCCCGCTCGGCCTCCTGCAGACCGATGGCGCCCTGGATGCCGGCAACCAGAAGAAACTCCGCGAAGGCGGCTCCGTTCCGGCGCAGGTCAAGATGATCCGCCG
>DYJN01000067.1:0-1210 GCA_020723085.1 Arcobacter sp. | reverse complement strand
GCTCCGCCGCCGCGCCGGACGCTTCCGGCTGCCGTGCGGCCCGCGCGCCTCCGCCGCATCGGCGCAGGGACGGGGCGTACCGGGGTCGCGCTGATTCCTGGCACTCTTTCAGGCACTGGCGGATCAGGGCGCGCCGCCGCGGCGCGCAGCCGGCGCCGGTCTGCACCGCCGGCCCGGAAATCAGCCGCGGCGGAACTGCGCCGCCCCGACCGCCTCCGCCGGCGGCGTCGGCCCTGAATGCGGAAGGCGGAATGAAAGCAGAAGACCTACGTTCTGTTTCAAACAAATTCGTCATTTCTTGAACGGAATCTCCGTTCCGCCGCGGGCGCCGCCGCACGGCGGCGCTTCGCCCTGGCGGCGTCCCCGCTTCTTCCGTCCGGCGGACCGCCTCAGCCGGCAGAGAGCCCCTCGGCGGCAGCTTGCGTTGGCAGCGTGCGGATCCCACAGTCGCGTGTGAGGAAGGCCGCTCCAGTGATGCAATTGCTGCATCCGTCCGGCACCCTGAAATATCCAGCGGTATTTTGGGGGCAATGTCATCCGGCTCTCCAGAAAATCGTCTGGAAAAGTGAGGCGGAAAGGAGGCCTCAGAGATGAAAAAGACTCTAGCGATGCTGATTTTGGCGGCGGTGACCTCGATCGGTGCGTATGCGCAGGCCACGCCCCCGTTCCGTGGCGGCAAAGGCGCCACGACCGCTCCGGGCGCGAAAGGCAAGAGGACCGGGCCGAAGGACGGCAGCGGTCCCATTCATCAGCCCGGCACGGGCGGCGGCACCGGGAGGGGGCAGCGCGGTCCTCGCCGGTAGCGCCCCAGCCGCAGGCCCCTTGGGCAAGTCTCTGCCCGCCAGGGCTGGCACAAGCGTCACGCTGTGGCGCGCCGGCTCTGGCGGGCTTCGTATCAGTCGGAAGGCTTGGTATTCCGCGCAGCGGCCACCCGCCTTGGACTCCAGTCCACTCCGCCCCCGGTTTCACTGGCCTTTTCTCTTTCCTTCCGCCTCGCGGGCGGTCCCGGCATCAGCAGGCAATCCCGCGCACCCCGGGCTTGCGGACGCGTAGCCGGCGGCTGGTTCGCCGGCGGAATCGGACTGCCGCGTCTGTAAAGAGATGTTAAGTGCCGGGGGCTGGCTCACACCTCGCATGGCGCATCGTCGTCTATACTGTCAGACGCGGCCGCGAATCTGCGCAGCACTGCACGGCCCTCGGTTCACACACA
>DYJN01000066.1 GCA_020723085.1 Arcobacter sp. | reverse complement strand
CGTGAAGAACTGGCATAAAAAGTTAATCATAATAGGAGTAATGCCATATTCTCTGGCAAGCCTGGTCGGAAACAGTCAGCGGCTTCATGCAAACAGGAAACCGCAGTTTTGTTCTATGCGCAAGTACTTCTGACGCTCAGTTTAACAAGGCTGATTCCGCTTCCCGCCCACTGGGTGTTGACCTCCGGAGCGTCTTCACGACGTTCAGACCCGCATGAATCAAGGCGCCGGAGCGCCTTACAGATTTACACGGAAATGTTTCAAATCGGAAATATGGGCCGATTGAGTTGAGACCTGCATGAATCAGGATCCCGGAAGGCCTCACGAGGTTCTCGGCACGTTGGGCCAATGGAGATCTGGTGTAGCATGGCGCCATGGCCGGCTTTCTGTGCGTGGACCGGGGCGCGGCGCTGCCGCTGGGTGCGACGCTCATCGCAGACGGGATCAACTTTGCGGTTTTCAGCAAGCATGCGACGCATGCGTGGCTGAGCCTGTTTCGCCCGGGCATGGACACGCCGTTCCATGAGATTGCGCTGGATCCGGGCGCGAACCGCACGGGGCACATCTGGCACATCTCGGTCAGCGGGCTGCCGCGGGACGTGTTGTATGCATGGCGCATGGACATGCGTCCGAATCCGAATCCGGCCATTCACCGCTTTGATCCCGCGGCGTTCCTCCTCGATCCGTATGCGAAGGTGCTCGCCGGAGGCGAGGAGTGGGGGGTGCGGTCGCGGCGGGTGTGCGGAATGCCGCAGGAGCGGTTCGACTGGGGCGGAGATCAGCCGCTGAACACGCCGCTGGCGGAATCGGTGATTTACGAGCTGCACGTGCGGGCGTATACGCAGCATCCTTCTTCGGGCGTGAGCGCGCCGGGGACGTATTTGGGGCTGACGGCGAAGATTCCGTATCTGAAAGAGCTTGGCGTTACGGCGGTGGAGCTGATGCCGGTATACGAGTTCGAGGAAGCCGACACGGACCGTTACAACCCGCTGACCGGAGAGCGCCTGTTCAACCTCTGGGGTTACCATCCGATCGGATTTTTCGCGCCGAACTCCACATACGGGCAGCGCAAGGAGCCGGGCGCGGCGGTGACCGAGTTCAAGGAGATGGTGCGGGCGTTCCATGACGCGGGGATCGAAGTCATCCTGGACGTCGTGTTCAACCATACGGCGGAGGGCGATGAGCGAGGACCGACGCTGTCGTTCCGGGGGCTGGACAATTCGGTGTATTACCTGCTGGATGCCAACGGGCGGTATCTGAATTTTTCCGGATGCGGGAACACGCTGAACTGCAACCACCCGGTGGTGCGGGCGCTGATCGGCGACTGCCTGCGCTACTGGGTGATGGAGATGCATGTGGACGGCTTCCGCTTCGATCTGGCAAGCATTCTGGGGCGCGGCAAGACGGGCGAGCCGCTGCCGGACCCGCCGCTGCTCGAGAGGCTGGCTTACGATCCGGTGCTCGCCAACACGAAGCTGATCGCCGAAGCGTGGGACGCCGCGGGGCTGTATCAGGTGGGGACGTTTCCGGCGTGGGGACGCTGGGCGGAATGGAACGGGCGTTACCGCGACGACATCCGGGGCTTTGTGCGCGGCGACGTGGGGCTGGCGCCCGTGCTGGCGGAGCGGCTGAAGGGCAGCCCGGACCTCTATTCCCACAGCGGGCGGCAGGCGCAGCACAGCATCAACTTCGTCACGTGCCACGACGGGTTCACCCTGGCAGATCTGGTCAGCTACAACTGGAAGCACAACGAGGCCAACGGCGAGGACAACCGGGACGGTGCGAACGAGAACTTCAGCTGGAACTGCGGCGCCGAGGGGCCCACGGACGATGCGGAGATCCTTGCCCTGCGGCGGCGGCAGATGCGGAATTTCCTGATCCTGCTGTTTTCGAGCGGCGGCGTGCCGATGGTGCTGGCTGGGGACGAATTCGGCCGCACGCAGGGAGGAAACAACAACGCCTACTGTCAGGACAACGAAACCGGGTGGGTGGATTGGCGGCTGGCGGAGGCGAACCGGGATCTGCTGGACTTCGTGCGCAAGCTGATCGCTTACCGGAGGAGGCACGGGCTGTTCGCGCGCATCAACTGGAATCCCTCGCCGCAGGAGGATCAGGCGGCCATTCAGTTTCACGGCGTGAGGCTGCATCAGCCGGACTGGAGCTTCGACTCGCGCTCGCTGGCGATGGAGGCGCGCTGGCGCGGAGAGCGCCTTCTCCTGATCGCCAACGCCTATTGGGAGCCGCTGGAGTTCGAGCTGCCGCCGGACGCCGGGTGGAAGGCGGTGGCGTATTCCGGTGAGACGCCTCCTCCGACCGGCCGCACGGTGAAGGTGGAAGCGCGGTCCGCGCTGCTGCTCGAGGCCGAATGAGGCCGCGGGGAGGACAGGTGTTCAGGCGGGCCTTTTCGCCGGCCAGAACTCGCTTTCGGTTCTGGCCTCGCTCATCAGCCGCGTGATTTCGCGCACGATGGCGGGCCGGTCCTGGGCGAGGTTGCGGGATTCGCGCAGGTCATCGTCGAGGTTATAGAGTTCGATGGGGCCGCCGAGCCCCTTGCGGATTCCTTTCCAGGGTCCCATACGGACAGCCTGGGAAAAGCCGCCTTCGTGGAATTCCCAATAGAACCAGGCGTGGGGCTTCTGGCTTTGGCCGAGCAGGGTGGGAAGGATGGAAACGCCGTCGAGGCCGGAAGGGACCGCCGCGCCGGCGAGCTCGGCGAAAGTCGGCAGGACGTCCCAGAAGGCCCAAGGGAAATCGATGGTCTGGCCGGGCCGGATGCGGGCGGGCCAGCGGGCGATGGCGGGCACACGGATGCCGCCTTCGGTAAGGTCGCGCTTGATGCCGCGCAGCGGTCCCGAGGATTCGAAAAAGGCGGGGCTGTGGCCGCCCTCCTTGTGGGGGCCGTTATCGGACGTGAAGATCACGAGCGTGTTGTCGTCGAGCCCTTTTTCCTTGAGCGCGGCGAACAGGCGGCCGATGCCGGCGTCCATGCGGGTGATCATGGCGGCGAAGCCTTTCTCGGGCTGCGGCCATGGCCTGTTTGCGTAAGGCCCGTAGGAAGGCGCCTCCATGCCGTCGCCGGAGTCGCGGCCCATTTCGTTGTTGGCATGGGGCACGGTGTAGCAGAGGTGGAGAAAAAACGGATTGGATGGATTCTGTTTCTGAATGAATTGCAGAGCGCGCCGGGTGAAGAGATCGGGGGCGTAGTCTTTGCGCTGCAGACCCATATTGCCGCGGCAGAGGAAGGCGGTCTCGCCGTCGAGGAGGTGCTCGGGGTAGTAGTTGTGGGCGTGCAGTTGCGAGAAGAAGCCGAACCACTCGTCGAAGCCCTTGCGCGTGGGGTAGCCCGTCGAGCCGAGTTCGCCGAGGCTCCACTTGCCGAACAGGGCGGTGCGGTAGCCGACGCCCTTGAGGACTTCGGCGACGGTGACGTCCTGCGGGCGCAGGGGCAGGTCGGGCGAACGGTTGCCGCGGGTGCGGGCGTGGCCCGTGTGCAAGCCGGTCATGAGAGAACAGCGCGACGGCGCGCAGACGGTGGAGCCGGCGTAGGCGGAGGTGAAGCGGATGGCCTCGGCGGCCATGCGGTCGAGGTTCGGCGTCTGGATGCGGGTTTGGCCGTAGCAGCCGAGGTCGCCGTAGCCGAGATCGTCGGCGAGGATCAGGATGATGTTCGGCCGTGCGGGCGCAGCACTCAGGCTGAGCGGCGCGGCGGCAATGGAGGAGAGGAAGTGTCTTCGGTTCACCATCGGCGCGCCCATTCCTTTATGCATTCATTCAACGCCACGGCGGTTTGTACATGCAAGTCTACAGTGTCCGCGATCGAGCGGGCGTACCCGCCGGCGAGGGTGACGACGACGGGGACGTGCTTGCGGAGAGCGAGGCTGAACACGAGCCGGTCGCGCTCATAGAGACCCTCTTTGGTGAGGGAGAGTCCGCCGAGCTGGTCGTCTTCGTAAGGATCGACGCCGGCGACATAGAAGAGGATCTCCGGGCGGAATCCGAGCACTGCGGCTTCACAGGCAGGCTGGAGGCGGGAGAGGTATTCGGTGTCTCCGGCGCCGTCTTCGAGGTGGATGTCGATGGTGGAGGGAGGCTTCACGGCGGGGTAGTTGTTGAAGTGGTGGATGGAGAGGGTGAAGACATCCGGATCGGCGCCGAAGATCTCCGCCGTGCCGTTGCCGTGGTGCACGTCCACATCGACGATCAACGCCTTCTTGACGAGACCCTCTTTCTGGAGGGTGCGGACGGCGACCGCGACATCGTGGATGGCGCAGAAGCCTTCGCCGTGACCGGGGAATGCATGATGGAAACCGCCGCCAATGTTGAAGCCGGCGCCTGCGGCGAGGGCCTGGCGGGCGGCAAGCAGAGTCCCGCCGGCGGCGAGAATGGAGGCGTCGACCATGCGGCGGGAGTATGGGATCTCCAGCTTCAGGACCTCCTGGTAGCTGAGCCGGCCGCGCTCGAGCTTCAGGATCCACTCTTCCGTGTGGACGAGGAGCAACTGTTCGCGGGAGGCGGGCTCCGGGGTGAGGAAATCGTCTTCCGAAGCGATGCCGCCCTGGAGCAATCGCCGGCGGACGAGGCGGTACTTCTGGGCGGGGAAGATGTGGGCGCTCAGACTCAGGTCGTACCGTTCGTGGTAGACCAGTTTGAAAGGCAGCACAGGCGCACCCTAATCGCCCGCCTGAAGAGCGGTGAGAATGCCGAGGCGGTAGATATCTTCGGCCAAACAGCCGCGGGAGAGGTCGTTGGCAGGCTTGGCGAAGCCCTGGAACAACGGGCCTGTGCAGACGGCGCCGCCGAGGCGTTCCACGAGCTTGACGCCGATGTTGGCGCTGCCGACATCGGGGAAGATGAGGGTATTGGCCCTGCCGGCGACGGTGGAGCCGGGCGCCTTGGAGCGGCCGACGCTTTCGACGAGCGCGGCGTCCGCCTGGAGTTCGCCATCGACGTGGAGGTCCGGGCGGCGGGCCTCGACGATGCGGCGCGCTTCGATGACTTTCGAAGCGAGGGGATGCTTGGCGGAGCCCTTGGTGGAGAAGGAGAGCAGCGCGACGGCAGGTTCGACGCCGATGACGTTGCGCACGGTGTCGGCGGTGGCGATGGCGATGTCGGCGAGCTGGGAAGGCGTGGGTTCGATGACGAGGGCGGGATCGGCCATGGCGAGCACGCCCTGGACGCCGCACTGTTCGGCGTGGGTGCAGACGATCATGACGCCGGAGGCGGTCTTGATGTCGGGGCGCATGCCGATAGTGCGGTGGGCTGCGCGGAAGGTGTCGGCGGTTGTGGTGGCGGCGCCGCCGACGAAACCGTCGGCGTCGCCGCAAGCCACCATGAGTCCGGCGAAGACGAGGGGGTCGAGGGCCATGCGGCGGGCTTCCATCTCGGTCACGCCGCGGCTGCGGCGCTTCTCGTAGAGGAGCCGGGCGTAGTCATTCAGCTTCGGGTTGTTTTCCGGCTGCTCGACGACGACGCAGGAGGCCACCTGGCCGGAGGGGCGGCCCATGAGGATCGGGATGGCGAGCTCCTCAGTGCAGAGGCGGTTGGCGGCGGCGATGACGCGCGGGTCTTCGCCTTCCGGGAATGCGATCCTCTTCTTTATGATCTGCTGGCGAAGACGCTCCCTCTGCTGGTCGAAGAAGCGGCGGGCGGACTCAGGCTCCTGCATGAATCTCTCATTCTAGCGCCCGCGGCGCGAAACGCGATTCACCGGGCGGAGCCGCGGGTCTACAATCGAAGAGGACTGTCCGCCGAGAGGCGGGCCTGCCCCAATCTCATTCAAGTTCTCAATAAGGAAGGGTCCTGATATGCGGAAAAAAGTCACGGTTGTGGGCGGTGGAAACGTGGGCGCGAATTGCGCGCTCCGGATCGCCGGCAAAGAACTGGCCGATGTGGTTCTGGTGGACATTGTGGAGGGCATGCCGCAGGGCAAGGCGCTCGACATCCTTCAGTCCGGTCCGGTGGAAGGCTATGACGTCATGGTCACCGGCTCGAACGACTACGGGCCGACGGAGAATTCCGACATTGTGATCATCACGGCGGGTTTCCCGCGCAAGCCTGGCATGAGCCGGGACGACCTGCTGATGGCCAATTACGAGATCGTGAAGAAGGCCACAGAGGAGGCGGTGCGGCACTCGCCGAACGCATTCCTGATTCTGGTGACGAATCCGCTGGACGCGATGTGCTGGGTGGCGTACCAGATCTCGAAGTTCAGCCGGAACCGGGTGATGGGGATGGCGGGGGTGCTGGACACGGCGCGTTACCGGACGTTCCTGGCGATGGAGCTGGGCGTATCGGTGGAGAGCATTTCGGCGCTTGTGATGGGCGGGCACGGCGACACGATGGTGCCGCTGCCGCGGCTGACGACCGTGGGCGGGATCCCGCTGCCGGAGCTGCTGCCGAAAGAGAAGATCGACGCGATCGTGCAGAGGACGCGGGACGGCGGGGCGGAGATCGTGAAACTGCTGAAGACGGGCAGCGCGTATTATGCGCCTTCCGCGGCGGCGGTGGAGATGGCGGAATCGATCCTGAAGGACAAGAAGAAAGTGCTGCCGTGCGCGGCGTATCTGGAAGGGGAATACGGGCTGAACGGCCTGTTCGTAGGCGTGCCGGTGAAGATCGGCGCCGGCGGGATCGAGAAGATCTACGAACTGTCGTTGAACGACGAAGAGAGGGCGCAGCTGCAGAAGAGCGCCAACGCTGTGCAGGAGCTGATCGGCGTGCTGAAGGAGAAGGCGGGCCTCTGAACGTCTGGCCGGAGACGGGGCGCGGCGGCTGAGAGCGGCGGCGCCCCGGCTGCGGGCAGACGGCAACGCAAAGCGGCCTGCCGCGTTACAATACAGACCCGCGCAGAGGTGGCGCCGTGGACGAGCAGAGCATCCGGATCGTCAGCGGGGTGCTGGCGGCGGTGTGTTTTGTGTTGCTGCTGCGGCGGCGCGCCCGGCGCAAGTCGAAACATCACCCGGAGCCCTGAACCGCCCCGCGGCGGGAGCGGCCGGAGACGGCCGTACGGAGCGCGAGGCGCAGCCATATGCCTGAGACGCGCAAGAAGACAGGAAAAATTCCTGTTATTTCAGAAAAACACTGCTGTTTCCGCCTTTCGGTGCGGCCGTCGCGGATTCACAGGTGGGGAGTATTCGCGGAAGAATTCATCCCTAAAGGGCGGAAAATCATTGAATACACCGGAGAGAAGATCAGCCGGCGCGAGACGGCGCGGCGCGCAAGGCGCCGCTACAATTATCTGTTCACGCTGGACGATTACTGGACGATCGACGGCAGCGCAGGAGGCAGCGGAGCGGAGTTCATCAACCACTGCTGCGAGCCCAATTGCGTGGCGCGGATCCTCAAAGGGCACATTCTGTATTTCGCCGCCCGCGACATTCAGCCGGGCGAGGAACTGACCGTGGATTACCGCTTCGACGCCGACGTGGAGGAGGTGAAGTGCCGTTGCGGCGCCCCGAACTGCCGGGGCACGATCAACCTGAAGAAGGAGTGCAGGAAGCGGGCACGGCGCCAGACGGGAAAGGCGGCGGGCGCGGGAGCGCCCCCGAGCTCCGGCACAGCGGCCTGAAGGCGGGCGCCGGCGGCAAGCGAGAAAGCTCCCCTTGGCGCCCACTGTACCAGCGGAGGCGTAGCGTTGTGATCCCTGGCAGGGACGGCGGGCGCTGCCGGCAGGTCCACTCCGCCGCGGTGAGCGACACTGCGGACCCGCGCTGACCGGCCGGGCTGCGGGGCCGTTCTCCGGCCGGCCCAGAATGCCGTAAACCCGGCGCGGCGGCCCTCACCCGCCGCGGCGCCAGCGGAAGGCCGGAGGTGGCGGGAGGGGAGTGCGATATGTCCGAAGCGGCCGTGGGGACAGCACACCAAAAACCCGGCTCCGGCGGCGCTGGTACAGCAGCGCCGGCGTGGCGGGATCCGGGCATCTTTCAATCCGGGACAAGACCCGCAATGGGGACCCAAGGTTCCCCGGACGGGGAGGAACGCCGCCCGACAGCGCCCGACAGCCGGCTGGGCGAACAGGGTTCCCCGAACGGGAAGGAACGCCTCTGAGGCTGACACCAATTACCACACGGGCCTGCGTCCGCTTCTTGTCCGGGTTCGGCCCGATTCCGCCCCTGCGCTTTTCGGATCCGCGGGGAAACGCGGCGTCGCCACAATCCGCAGGAGCTCCGGCCGGCTTCTTCCCCGGGCCTTCGGCACGCTTCCGTGCCGCCTTATTTCGGGACTGCGGGGTATGCGCGGCTTCGCCACCAAACGCTGCCCGAACCTGAGTGGAGCAGGCTCATTTCCTGCCGAAGAGGGAGAAGATGCCCGACAGTGCGCCTCCGCCGGCCTTGCCCTGAGGTTCGCCGTCTTCGATGGACTTGCCGGCCAGCTTTTCGGCGACCTGAAGGAAGCCTTTGCCCGCAGGGCAATTGAGGGGGACAGGCTTGCCTTCGACGACAGCACGCTGGACCTCCTCGTGGGAGTTGGGTACCACATGGAAGACTTCCAGATGGAGCGCCGACTCGACAAGTTCTTTCTGGAGTCCGATCTCTTTGCGGAACCGGTTGATGACAAGGCGGATCCTGGATGGCTCCACGCGTTGCGCCTGGAGACTGGCGAGGGCGCGCTGGGCGGCGTACAGGGAGGGGAGCTCGTTGGTGGTGACCAGAACGAGCTCGTCGCACAGCCTGGCGAGGCTGAGGTTCCAGGGGCCAAAGGGACCGCCGGAATCGATGAGAACGACGCCGTAGGTGGAGCGCATGAACTGGATCAGCCCGATGGGATTGGTATCGCCATCGATGCCGTGAACGGGCTGCTCGGGGGCTGCCAGCACGTCCACTCCCGATTTGGGGGAGACGAGGCCTTTCCAGACGTCCTCGTCGAGCTCTCCGGCGCGTGAGAGGGCGTCGAGGAAAGAGTAGTTCTGCTTGACCTTGGCCTGGAAAGCGACGGTTCCGGCCAACGGATCGAGGTCGGCGAGGACAATTTTGGCCTGGGCCAGCTTGCGCCAGCGCCAGGCCACATTGCAGGCCAAAGTAGAAGCTCCGCTGGCGCCCTTGACCGGCATGAAGCAGACGACCTTGGCCTCCGAGCCGCCCCGCGCCCGGTGGACGGACGCGATCCGTTCCATCACCGTACAAAACTGGTCGCCGGTGAGCGGCGCGCAGAGGAATTCCGTGGCGCCCTGCCGGAGAGTTTTCAGGATGAGTTCAGGCTGGTTGGTGGCGTGCAGAGCGACGATGGGGAGTTTCGGATCGAGCAGGGAAAGGTCGCTGAGGAGGGCCAAGGCCCACTCGTCGCGGGAGGAGACATCCACGAAGCACAGGCTGACGCCATGGCCGCGGAGGATCTCTTCGAGGATGGCCCGCGTGGGGTACTCGTCGAGGGCCATGACCGGAGAGAATGGCAGCGATTCCGCCAGCAAGGCTTCCATTTCGGCCTTCAGGCCGGGGTCTGGGCAGATGAGGAGGACTTTCCATTGACCGAAATTGCGGCTTGTGCCGGACATGTGCAGAACCGAGGGCGGGTTGAACCCTCCCTTCCCGTCTATAAGCGCTATCGACTTTCGGAGCGAAAAACTTGAGAGTCTTGCCCGGCTCGGCCGACTTTTTGCATGGGACGGGTCAGTCCCGGCGCGGGCTGCCCGTCAGATGACCGGGACAAAGACTATGGATTCTGAAAACACGCCGCCCCCCGCTCCGATCCAAGTCGGGGTCTGCGAGACGCAGCCGGCTACGGCGGAGGGTCTCCGTTCGCTTCTGGAAGGCAGCACAAAGCTGCGTTGCGCCTGGGTGGTGCCGCACCTGCCTGTGGCTCTTCAGCTGATGCGGCAGTCGACGGCAGGCGTGGTTCTGCTGGACAAGCATTTCGGACAGCAACTGGTATTGCGGACCGTCGAGGAGATCCTCCACCACAGCCCGGGCGCCGGGATCGTGGTGTGGGGCACCGGAATCGGCGAAGCCGAAGCGCTGCGCTACCTGCAGGCAGGGGTGCGCGGACTGCTGAAGAAGAGCGCCAGCCTAGCCACGATTGAACGGTGCCTGACGACCGTGGGACAGGGCGGCATGTGGGTAGAGGATGCCGTGGCAGACCCGGCTGGAGGAGGCACAGGGCGAATGCAGCCGCAGTTGACGCCGCGGGAGTCGCAGGTGCTCGAACTGGTGCGGCAGGGCATGCGGAACCGGGAGATCGCGACAGCGCTCGGAATCCGGCCAGGGACGGTGAAGATTCACCTCCGGCACATCTTTGAGAAGACGGGCATTCACGGGCGGTTCTCGCTGGCGCTGAATCTGATGGCGGCGGGTCAGGCGGCGCAGTCGCGGCACGCCGAGGTGGCCTGAGCCGGGAGAGCCGGGCCCGGCGATGGGCCGGGACGCGCCTCTGGTATTCTGACAGGGTGCGAAAGGGCTACGTCAGACGATTCAGCGCGGCTGTGCTGCTGGCAGCCGCCACGATCCAGACAGGCAGCCCGGCGGGGGAGACGCAGACGGGTCCCGCCCCCGCGCTGGTGAACATCCTGGCCGCAGAGCTGGAGCGTAATTTCCGCATTTTGAGGGAGAAGGCGGAGCCGAAGCCGTATCACATCAGCTACCGGGTGACGGAAGTGGAGGGCGGCACCCTGGCGGCGACGCTGGGGAGCGTGACCCAGCGCAACTTTGGCCACCGGCGGGTTCTGGATGTCACCGTGCGGGCGGGTTCGCCCAAGAGGGACAACTTTCACCTGCTGCAGGGGCAGAGGCCGCGCTTCACGGCGTCGGCGCCGCTGCCGGTGGAGGACGGAGGGGCGGCGATCGCGCGGATCGCCTGGAGGGAGACGGACCGGGCGTGGCGGGCGGCGGCGCAGCGGCTGATGCAGCTGGAATCGGCCATGAAGATGCGCAGGGAGGCGGCCGAGACGGCCGACCTGCCGGATTTTTCCGAGGAGCCGGCGACGACGGGCTTCCACAATCCGCCGCGGCAGAAATTCCCGGCGGAGGAATGGGCGGCCAAACTGAGAAAATGGTCGGCCATTTTCAATGAATATTCGATGCTCGTGACCTCGAATATCAGCCTGCAATGGCAGCGGGAAACGCGGACATTCCTCAACAGCGAAGGGACGCGGACGCAGCATGGACGGTATTTTTACCGGCTTTCGATCAGCGCCACGGCGAAGGGATATGACGGGAATGACCTGAACCTGTTCGAGAGCTTCGAGGCCGACGACGCCGCACGGCTGCCCCGCGATGGCACGGTGGAACAGGCGGTGCGGAAAGTGGGGGCGCAACTGACGGCATTGCTGCGCGCGCGGCCGGCCGAGCCATACATCGGCCCGGCAATCCTGTCCGGCACGGCGGCAGGTGTGTTTTTTCACGAGATTTTCGGCCACCGGATCGAGGGCCACCGGCTGCGGGACGAGACCGAGGGCCACACCTTCGCCAATTCGGCGGGCAAGCTGGTGCTGCCGGAATTTCTGAGCGTAGTTTCCGATCCGACGCTGCGGCGCGCGGCTGGGACGGATCTGAACGGGTGGTATGTCTATGACGACGAGGGCGTGCCGGCGCAGAGGGTGACGGTGGTGGAGAACGGGATCCTGCGCAACTTCCTGCTGTCCCGCCTGCCCGTGCCGGGCTTTTCCCGGTCGAACGGACACGGACGCGCGCAACCGGGCATGGAGCCGCTTTCGAGGCAATCCAATCTGATCGTGGAGTCGGCGAAGCGCGTGCCGAAAGAGGAATTGCGGCGGCTGTTGCAGTCCGAGATCCGGCGGCAAAACAAACCGTACGGGCTGTACTTCGAAAAGGTGACGGGCGGATTCACACGGACGCGGCGGGGCGGGCTTCAGGCGTTCACGGTGATTCCTCTGGTGGTGTACCGGGTATATGCCGACGGGCGTCCGGACGAGCTGATCCGGGGCGCTGACATTGTGGGAACGCCGCTGGCGAGCTTTTCCAAAATCCTGGCCACGGGAGACGAGGCGGAAGTGTTCAACGGATATTGCGGGGCTGAGTCCGGCAATGTGCCGGTTGCCGTGGTGGCGCCGGCGCTGCTGGTGGCAGAGATTGAAATCCAGAGGCAGCCGGAATCGAAGGACATTCCGCCGATCCTGCCGCGTCCGCCGGCGGAGGTGCGGAAGTGAAGGGCGCCACGTTCGTACTGATGGCGGCCATGGCGGCGGCGCAGCCGCCGAAGCCGGATCCGGCTGTCGCGGCGAAGATCCACGCGGCGCTGAACACCGACCCGGTGCTGCGGGCGATGGCGGAAGAGCTTGGCCGGGCCAAGAACCTGCGGGCGCTGGGGGAGGCCGTGTATTTCGGAGAGGTCTCCGTGGACGACGCGGAGAGCTTCTCCATTTCCGCGGTTCTCGGCTCGCTGTACGCTCCGCAGCGGGCGTCGATCCGGCCCGTGCGGCCGCTGCTCCGCGTGGGGCAGCCGGCCTTCGACAACACGGGATCGGTTTACTCGGATTATTTCGAGGGCACGCGGTTCGACGCCGGCGTGCTGCCGCTGGACAATGCCGTGCCTGCGCTCCGGCATGCGCTCTGGCTGGCGCTCGACCGCGCCTACAAGACGGCATACGGGGCGCTGGGGCGGAAAGCAGCGGCGCTGCGCGGCGTGACGCAGAGCGAAGTTCTGCCGGATTTCTGGGCTTCAACCCCGGTGGTGGTGATCGAGACGCCGTCGCGCGTGAAGATCGACGAAGCGGCGTGGACGCAGCGCGTCAGGAAGCTTTCGGCGGTTTTTTCGTCCTATCCGTCGATCGCCTCATCGGGCGTGGATTTTCAGGTGTCGCAGGGCGCATCATACTACCTGAACACGGAAGGGACGATCGCGCGGGTCCATGACCGGATTGCGTATGTGCGCGCGCGTGCGGCAGCGCAGGCGCCCGACGGGATGGCGCTGTATGACGGCGACTCGGTGGAGTCGCTGGACCCGCAGCGGATGCCGGGCGAGGCGGAACTGGCGCAGATGGTGGAAGCGGTGGCGAAGAATGTGGCCGCGCTGGCGGCGGCGCCGCTGGGTGAAAGCTACACAGGACCGGTGCTGCTCGAAGGGATCGCGGCGGCGCAGGCGTTCGCCGATGTGTTCGGCGCCAACCTGGGGGTGACGCGGCGGCCGGTTTCGGAGCCGGGGCGTCAGGCGCCGGTGCTGTCGAGCGAACTGGAAGGGCGGCTGGGGCTGCGGGTGCTGCCTGAGTGGATGGATCTGGTCGACGATCCCGGGCAGCGCGAGTTGGACGGGCGGCCGCTGCTGGGCTTTTACCTGCTGGACCTGGACGGGGTACGGCCGCGGCGGCTCACGCTGGTCGAAAAAGGCGTATTGAAGGCGGTGCTGACGACGCGCCAGCCGGTGAAAGGCATGGACGGGCCGAACGGGCGGTCGCGGCTGCCGGGGGCGTTCGGGTTGAAGATCCCGCGGATCTCGAACCTGTTCGTGCAGGCGCGTGTGACGGAGAGCGAGGCGGCGATGAAGAAGCGGCTGCTGGAGCTGGCGGCGCGGGCGGGGCGCGGGTATGCCATCGTGATCCGCAAACTGGACTTCCCCTCGTTCGGCTCCGTGGAAGACCTGCGGCAACTGGCCGCGCAGGCAGGGCGAAGCGGAGGCGGGAACCGTCCGGCGCCGCTGCCTGTGCTGGTCTACCGGGCGTATCCGGACGGGCGCGAAGAGCTGGTGCGGGGACTGCGGCTGCGCTCGTTCGGCACGAGACAGTTTCGCAACATTGTGGCGGCGGGCGACCGGCGGTATCAGTTCGACTATATGGATAACGGAGCGCCGCTCGCGCTGGCTGGGGCTGGCAGCTATGTGGTGGGGTGCTCGGTGGTGGCGCCGCCGGTGCTGTTCGAAGAGCTCGAACTGGAGCCGGCGGCGGCGGATCTGCCCAAGCCGCCCATCGTGCCGCCGCCACAGTGAGGCGGCGGGAGCGGGCGCGAGGTTGCTAAGCTCGAAATCGGAAGCTCCGTGGGACTGCTGACGCGCGCCATATTCGCAGAGATCGCCACCAGCGCGCTTTTCGGGACAGGCCTGTTTGTATTCGTTCTCTTCCTGCAGCGGGCGGCGCAACTGTTTTCCATTCTTGTGACGACGTCGGCGACGGCGGGGACGGTGGGGTATCTGTTCCTGCTGCTGCTGCCGTCGACCATGCCGCTGACGGTGCCGCTGGGCGTGCTGGCAGGGATCCTGATCACGTTGAGCCGGATGTCGGGCGACGGCGAGGTGACGGCGCTGCGGGCAGCGGGCATCCCGGCATGGAGGGTGCTGGCGCCGGTGGGGACGCTTTCGCTGCTGGCAGCATCGGCAGCCGGATTCTGCTCGCTGTATCTGACGCCGCTGAGCAACCGCGAACTGGTGCGCGTGATCAACAAGCTGGGAGCAGCGCAACTGTCTTCAGAGATTCAGCCGCGGGTGTTCGAGGAGAGCTTTCCGAACAAGGTGCTCTACATCGGCGATCTGATCCCCGGCACGCCGGTAGTGTGGCGGAAGGTTTTCATCGCCGATCTGACGCCGGCTTCCGAGCGGCAGAGCGCGGCGCCGCGCAAAGGAGACTGGCCCGTGGTGACGCTGGCGGCGGAAGCGGCGGTGCTGCCGGATCCCGCGAGGAACCGGCTGCAACTGTCGCTGAAGAACGGCGCGAGCTACGAGGCGGCGCCGGACCCTGCCGAGTATCACCGCATTCAGTTTCCGCGGGGCGAGCAGGCGCTGGAGGCGCGCCCGCGGTCCGAGGTGCGGGCGAAGAACTACACGGCGACGCGCACGCTCGATCTGCTGCCGGAGATGGCGCGGAGCGTGGAGGCGCGCATCGAATTCCATCAGCGGCTGGCGCTGCCGGCGGCGTGCCTGCTGCTGGGGCTGGCGGCGTTTCCGCTGGGGGTGGAGTCGCGGCGGGGCGGCAAGAGCGGGGCGTTTGTGATCACGGTGGGATTCGCGCTGTTCTACTACACGGCGCTGGTGAGCCTGATCGGGCTGGCGCGGGAGGGGCGGATCTCCGCCGGGCTCGCCGCATGGCTGCCGGACGCACTGTTTGCGCTGCTGGCTGCGGCGCTGCTCGTGCGGCTGGAGAAGCCCGGCGACCGGGACTGGCTGGCCGGGTGGCGGGCGCGCGCCGCCGCGCTGCTGGGGCGGTTCCGCTCGCTGCCCCGGCTTCCGGCGCCCGCGCCCGGCGCGATGAACCTGAGGGGGGGCGCCATGAGGCTGTTCCTCCTGCCGCAGGTGACTGATTATTACGTCATTTCCAGCTTCTTTTTCTATTTTTTGGTTCTTTTATTCACATTTGTTGCTCTAACTGAAGTTTTCAATTTCTTTGAATTACTGGGGGATGTTTTCCGGAATCAGATCCCGATAACGGATCTTTTCCGGTATCTGTTCTTCCTGTCGCCGAAGCTGATTTACGACGCCTCGCCGCTGGGTGTGCTGGTGGCCACGCTGGTGACGTTCGGCATCCTTTCCAAGCACAACGAGATCACGGCGATGAAGGCGTGCGGCGTGAGCCTTCACCGGCTGAGCCTGCCCGTGCTGGCGGCGGGCGCGGGGCTGAGCGTGGCGCTGTTCGCTTTCGACCACTATGTGGCTACTGGCGCCAACGTGATCCAGGAGCGGCTGCGCAACCAGATCAAGGGGCGCCCGGCGCAGACCTACATGCGCCCGCAGAGCCCGTGGATTTTCGGACAGGGGCCGCGCATTTACTATTACCGGTATCTGAACGAAGCGGAGGGGGTGCTGGGCGGAGTCAGCGTGTATGAATTCGAGGAGAAGGGATTCGGGCTGGCGCGCCATATCTACGCCGAGCGGGCGCGCTGGGAGCCGGCGCTGCGGACGTGGGTTTTCCAGAACGGCTGGGTCCGCGATCTGGGCTCCAGAGAACAGCGGTTCCGGAAGTTCGAGGGGGAGGCGGCGACGTTTCCGGAGATTGACGAGCCGCCATCATGGTTCGTGAAGGAGGTGAAGACTTACAAGCAGATGACGTTCGAGCAGCTGGGCAGCTATATCGCCGAGATGCGGCAGTCCGGCTTCAACACAATTCCGCTGCAGGTGCAGTATCACAAGAAGTTCTCGGCGCCGCTGTTTGCGCTGGTGATGGCGCTGTTGAGCGTGCCGTTCGCGTTCCTGACGGGCACGCGGGGGGCGCTCACCGGAGTGGGCGTAAGCCTGGGCATTGCGGTGGCGTATTTTGCGCTGAATTTTCTTTTCGAACAACTGGGCAACGCCGGTCAGCTTCCCCCGCACCTGGCGGCGTGGTCGCCGAACGCGTTGTTCGCGCTCGCCGGACTCTACCTGATGTCGAGGATGCGGACATGACGCAGGCTGTGGACCGAAGGACATGGCTTCTGGGCTGCCTGCCTGCCGTTGCGGCGGGCGGGCCTGCAAAAGACTGGACACGCTGGAGCGGCAGGCAGGTGCTCGAGATCCTGACGGATTCCCCCTGGGCGCACCGCCGGAAGGTGCGGCTGGACTGGTACCGCCGCGATCCAGAACCGCCGCGCGCGGAGGAGATGCCGGGGGCGACGGGACCGAATATGCGAAGACCCGGGGGGAGCAACCCGATCGGAGGCATCGGCGTGCCCCGGACGTCGCTGCCGCTGGAGGCGGAAGTGATCATCCGCTGGTCCTCAGCGCTTCCGGTGCGGCAGGCGCGGGCGCTGTACATTCAGCGGTCGCACGGGGGACAGGGGAGAGCGCTGACCGAACTGCTCGAGGAGCAGCCGGAGCACGCCATCCTGGAGATACACGGGCTGCCGGCGCAGATCGCGCACAAGGGAGCGGGATCGGTGGAACTGGCGGCGATGCAGGGCGTGCGGCTGCGGCTGCCGCGGGGCAGGATGGCGGCGCCTGTGAAAACGCGCGCGGACATCACGGGGCTGACGCTGGATCTCTACGCGCACTTCGAACGCGGCGCGCTCGATCCGCCGGGCGGGGTGATCGAAGTGGTGGTGGACCTGCAAATCGCCCGCTTCCGCGAGCGTTTCCGCGCGTCGCAGATGATGTACGGCGGGCGGTTCGAGATCTGATGCGCAGGAGGCGCGGGCGGCCGGCGATGGGATAGTCTTTTGGAGGAGCGGTCCCGCCGGGACCGGCATCGTTGAGGAGGCATCGCATATGAGATGGGCATCCGTGGTGGCGGCAGTCTGCCTGCTGGCGGAGCCGGGCGCGGCGCAGGGGCAGAAGCGGTTCGGCAAGGTCATCTTCGGGCGGTATTCGGAGTCGATCCAGAGTTTCGAAGCGTTCGCGCGGCGCGCGAAGCAGTCCGGCGCGACGCACATCGTCATCACGGCTGAGGACCTGCCGTGGGCCCTGTGGATGCTGGACGAGCCGGACGATCCGTACCCCGCGTGGGCAATGTCGAACATCGGCGTCTTCAAAGCCGCCACGCCCGAGGCCCTGAAGCCGTATCTGCCGCAGGATTATGCAGAGCGCGTGATGGGCATGCTCAAAGAGCGCTGCGAGGCGCTGCGGAAGCTGGGGCTGAAGGCGGCGTACACGACGTTCGAGCCGCAGATCCTGCCCGAAGCCGTGTACCGGGATCACCCGCTCTGGCGCGGGCCGCAGGTGGACCATCCGCTGCGCTCGCGCGTGCCGCGCTTCGCGCCGAACATCGACAACCCGGAAGTGCTGGCGCTATACCGCGAATCCATGCGGAAGTTCTGCACGGCGTGTCCGGAAGTGGAGGTGGTGTCACTGCACACGAACGATTCGGGCTCCGGCATGAGCTGGAGTCCGGGGCTGTATCAGGGGCCGAACGGCGCCGCGCTGACGCGCCACCGCAAGATGTACGAGCGGTACCGGGACTTTTTCGGCGCGCTGCGGCAGGGGGCGCAGGAGGCGCGTCAGGGACCGCTGGAGATTGACGCCGAATGGGTGCGCGAGGCGGCGCCGGAGCTGCTCGCCACGCGGCTCGACGCCGGGATGGCCCTTGCGAACTTCGAAGGGCCGAGAGCGACTGCGTACAAAGCCGTGGTGGGATTTCTGCTTGATTACTTCTATCCGTTCTATCCCGCGCTGGGAATTCCGCTGCCGGTGCGGTATCTGGAAGAGCTCGAGAAAGCGTCGCGTTCAGACGCACCGCGGCTGTTTTATCTGATCGGCGACCGGTACAACACGGACCTGTACTTCGACCTTTACGACACCTTCTGGAAGAATCCGGCGGCGGATGACGTGTCACGCCAGCAGCTGTTGCGGTCTCTGGCGGCCGCGCGGGCGGGCGAGGACGGCGCCGGGGCGCTTGTGAGCGCGTGGAACGCGATTCACCGCGCGGGGCGCGATGCCGACATTCTGAATTTCGGCGGCACGCTGTTCTATATCGGCGGCGTTCACCAGCGGTGGCTCACAAGGCCGTTCGTGCCATTTCCCGAGGAGCTGGAGGAACACGAGCGGAGCTATTACCGGAAATTCCTGTTCCAGGCGCGCGGCGAGGACCGGGCGCGCGATCTGGGCGACATTCAGGGCACGCGGCAGTATCAGGGGCTTGGAGGGGCTGCCGTCTCCGGCCAGCTGCTCGCTCGGATGAAGGCCGACATCGCACAGGCGCGCGAGCTGATCGGCAAGGCGGCAGCCTCGCCCGCCGCGGCTTCGCGCAGGGCGGAACTCGCGCTGCTCGACAAGCGCCTCCGCGTGTTCGACATTCTGATCGACAACTGCCGCGACGGGCTGGAGTATCAATACCTGCTCGACTTCATGAAGGGCGGGCGGCTGCGGCGTCCGGTGGAATTTCAGGAGCACCTGACCGACATCACGGAGTGGCGGCAGATCAAGGACATCGCGCGGCGCGAGATGGACAACAGCATCGTGCTGGCGGACATGCTGGAGTCGACGAGGGAGGTTCTGCTGGATCTGGCGAAGAGCAGGGAGGAAGAGAACATCCGTGTGCTCGGACCGGATCTGGCAGCGCAGCTCCGGCAGCGCGTGAAGATCATGGCCAAGTACTGGGAGGATTACGAACGGCTGTTCGATGAGGAGAAACCGCTGCCCGCCGGCGCCCGCCGCTGACGCGCCACAGGGGCGAGCCCGCCCGCGAGCCGCACCCTGTTCAGGGGCTGGGCTGAAGGGGCAAGGGATCGCCACATGGAGAATCGGGATCAATGCGGCGGGCAACCCAACGGCGGTCTGATCCGCGCATGCCGCTCACCGGCGCCGGCCGCGCCCACGCCAGGGCTTGGCCTCCAGCGGCCCCTCGCCCTGCCGCCACAGGCTCACGCTCGCCTGCACCCCTGCCACATAGCGCAACCCCATCTCTTCCAGCGACTCGCGAAACCGCGTGTCAGCGCCATAGCCGGCACGGGCGAACACCACGCCCACCGGCACGGCCTCGTTGAGAGCCTTCTCCATCATCCCCAGCGCGATCTCAGCCCTGGTCTGAAACTCCACCTCTTCCAGCACCCCAGCCCGCCGGCGCCGCGCCCGGTCCTCGGCCCACTCCTTCGGCAGATGCAGCCGCCACGCCACCGGCAGGCTCGCCTCCCAGGTGGCCACACTCAGACTCACCGCACCTGGCAGTTGTCCTGCTGCCCCAGCTGCCCGCAGTATTGTCTTGCCACGCCCACCGAGTGCCTCTCCTTCTTG
>DYJN01000139.1 GCA_020723085.1 Arcobacter sp. | reverse complement strand
TATATAGTTTCGCAACTTGGTATGATGTACGGAGATTTTGCAATTTGCACTAATGGAAAATTAGTGAGCATTTCTGCTAAAGGCAGAGAGTCCTATGACATAGCCTTTAGTGGAACCGCGATTAAACTTAGAATAAATACGAGAGATGCGGAGTATTTCCCTAATGTACTAAGAGGGATTGTACAAAGGGGAGAAGAGAAGTTTTATTTAAGTACAGGTCAGCAAAAACAAGCATCAAAGAGTTCAAAACACATTTAGCAGCCTGCAAACATCAGTTGCAGGCGACGCGGCTTCGCCTTCATCGCCGATCCCGCCGAATTGGACCGGCTGCTGGCAATGGGAGCAGAGCGCGCACGAGCTGTCGCCGATCCGAAACTGCGCGAAGTCAAGCGCAAAGTCGGCTTCACGTCCGAGAGTAAAAACGCATGCATGGCACTATCCTGGATAAAATCATCGCGCACAAGCGTGAAGAGCTTGTCCAACAGAAGCGAGACAAACCGCTGGCTACATGGAGGGCCGAGGCCGAGTCTACCGCTCTCCCGCGCGACTTTCTGGCAGCCTTGCGCGCGCCGGGCGTGAGCCTGATCGCCGAGGTGAAGAAAGCATCGCCGAGCAAGGGCCTGCTCTGCCCGGATTTCGATCCGGTGAGGCTGGCGCGCACTTACGCCGCCAACGGCGCGGCAGCGATCAGCGTGCTCACCGACGAACGTTTCTTCCAGGGCAGTCTGGATGATCTACGCGCCGTGCGCGAGGCCGTGGACATTCCTGTATTGCGCAAAGACTTCATCGTGGATGCGTACCAGGTCTACGAGGCCCGCGCCGCCGGGGCCGACGCCGTGCTGCTCATCGTCGCCGCACTAGATGACGCGACGCTGCACGACCTCTACACACGGATCCGCCAACTGGGTATGGCGGCGCTGATCGAAGTCCACAACGCAGCGGAACTGGAGCGCGCGCTATCGCTGCGCCCGCGCCTCATCGGCGTGAACAACCGCGACCTGCGCACATTCCACGTCACGCTCGATACGACCGCCGCGCTGCGCCCGCGCATCCCAGATGAGGTGGTTCTCGTCGCCGAAAGCGGCATCCACACGCCGGAGGATGTGGCGCGACTGGCAGTTATCGGCGTAGACGCGATGCTGGTCGGCGAGGCACTGGTCACGGCGGGAGACATAGGAGGGAAAGTCAAAAGTCTAACGTCCAAAGTCTAAAGTCTCCTGGCGGAGATCCGACTTTGGGCTTTTGACTTTTGACTTTGGACTACCATGGTTTACGTCAAAATCTGTGGGATTACGAACCTTGCAGATGCGCGCTGCGCGGCAGAGGCCGGCGCGGATTTCCTGGGTTTCATCTTCTACCCACCCAGCCCGCGTTACGTCACGCCGGAGCAAGCCGGGGATATCATACGAGAGATCCGCGCAGAGTTCGGAGAAGCGGCTCCGCGCTGCGTGGGCGTCTTCGTCGATGCGCCGGTCAACGCCGTGCGCGCCGTCATCGACACCGCCGGGCTGGACCTTGCACAATTGCACGGCGCGGAATCTCCAGCCGAGGTCGCCGCCCTGGCCCCGCATGCCTTCAAGGCGCTGCGCCCTCAAACCCTCACTGAGGCCCAAGAGGCAATGGAAAACTACTTAACCGCCACATCCCTCTCCCCCCCGTCTACCGTCTACCGTCTACCGTCTACTGCACAGCGTCTACCGTCTACTGCACACCGTCTGCCGTCTACTCCCGACCTTCTCATCGACGCCTACCATCCCCAGGAAAAGGGGGGCACAGGTTTGGTTGCGGACGTGACCCTCGCGCGCTGGCTGGCGGAGCGCTGCCGCCTGCTGCTGGCGGGCGGCCTCACGCCGGAGAACGTGGCGGAGGCCATCGTGCAGGTGCGCCCGTGGGGCGTGGACGTATCGAGCGGGGTGGAGGCAACGAAGGGAAAGAAAGATCACAAAAAGGTGAAAACGTTTATAGCAGCAGTGAAAAATAGACGTCTATTCACAGCATAGCATAGAATCAAACGAGTAAACAATGAATAAAACAGAATCCAATCTTGTTATTTCCAACGGCCCATACTATGGCTCCTACGGCGGCGCGTTCATCCCCGAAACCCTCGTGCCGGCCGTGCGCGAATTGGAAGCGGCCTACGAAGCCGCCATCGCCGACGCGGACTTCACGCGCGAGCTTGACCACTTGCTGCGCGAGTACGCCGGGCGGCCCACCCCGCTCACGTTCGCCGGACGGCTGACGGAGGCGCTCGGCGGGGCGCGCATCTACCTCAAGCGTGAGGATTTGGCGCACACCGGCGCACACAAGATCAACAACGCGCTCGGGCAGGCGCTGCTCGCCAAACGCATGGGCAAACGCCGCATCGTCGCAGAAACCGGAGCCGGCCAACACGGCGTCGCCACGGCGACCGTCTGCGCGCTCCTGGGGCTGGAGTGCATCGTCTACATGGGGACGGTGGACATCGAGCGGCAAAAGCTCAACGTCCTGCGGATGAACCTGCTCGGCGCGGAGGTGCGCGGCGTGGACGCAGGCAGTTGCACGCTCAAGGACGCCATCAACGAGGCCATCCGCGACTGGGTGACGAACGTGCGCGACACGCACTACCTGCTCGGTTCGGCGCTGGGGCCGCACCCCTACCCCCGCATCGTGCGCGACTTCCAGTCCGTCATCGGGACGGAGGCGCGCGCGCAAATCCTCGCCGCCGAAGGCCGTCTGCCCGACGCGCTCGTGGCCTGCGTCGGCGGCGGCTCCAACGCCATCGGGCTGTTCCACCCATTCCTGCAAGATGAAGGTGTGGCTCTCATCGGCGTGGAGGCGGGCGGCGAGGGAATCGCCGGTGGGCGTCACGCGGCGCGCTTCGCCGATCCCACGATGGGACGGCTCGGCGTGCTCCACGGGACGCAGACTTATGTGCTGCAAGACGCCGACGGGCAGATCGCGCTCACACACAGCGTCTCGGCGGGACTGGAC
>DYJN01000015.1:64268-71209 GCA_020723085.1 Arcobacter sp. | reverse complement strand
TCGGCTGCCGCCCTGCTGCGTCTGTTGCCGCTGGCCATGTTCGGCCGCCGCCGGCGAAGCCCGCCGGTCTCCAGCGTCTGCGGAGCCGCCAGGTTCGCCTGACTGGCTTTGGATGCCGCCCAAAGTTTCGCCAACGGCCTCGGCCGGTTCGCCGGCCACCGGCTGCGGATCCCAGCCCGAACGGCGCAGTGCCGCCTCCAGCGACTGCCACTCCGCCCGCAACGACTCCGCCAGCCGTGCGTCGTTGCTCGCCATGCGCATCCGGATCCCCCCCGGGGCCTCGGCGAACCGGATCCGCACCCGTTCGCCTCCCCGCCCGTCGACTTGCAAATCCAGCTGCCCGTTCAGCCTGGCCGGGTCTTGAGCGGGCTCCGGGTCGGCAGGAGCCCCCGGGGGGAGGCCGGCACGGGAAGCCGGATCTGTCGTGGATCGGAGCTTTCCGGCATCCGCCGTCGCCAATGACTGGCCAGAGGATCCGCCCCCGTGAACCGTGTCCAGTTGCTGAGCACCCTCTTGCGGCGTGTTTTGCTTCGACGGGCGCTCCTGTTCCCCTCCTGGGCCGCCCGGCTCAACCGCCCCATTCTGCTCCGGCTCTACTGACTGAGCCTGAGCAGGATGAGCGGCCACATCCTTGCCAGGCGCGTGCGGCTCCTGTTCGGAAATTGTCGTCTCGTTTTCCGAAAAATGGAGAGCGGCGGCTGACGTGTTCCCGCCAGCTAGGCCGTTCGACCGTTCCGCCGAATGCTCTGGCCCACCCATGGCTCCCCGCCATGCGGCGATGCGGTCATCGGCCGGACGCGGCATGCCCAGGGGCTCAGAAGCGGCCCGGAACCCTGTTATGGGAGCGCCGTCGATGACTGCCGTGGCCGCATTGCCGCGGTTTTCTGCGCCGGACTGCCGGACGGCGGGCCGCAACAACACACTGGCCACGGGATCAGCCGGATGCTCCAGCCTCGCCTCGACCGAGATTGGACCGCTGTGTTGTGCGCCACTAGGCGGAGTCGGCTCTGCGGATTCATATGATGTTGCAGGCCGGGGAGTAGGCAACGGCTCTGTCAGGGTGGGCTCTGCGTCGGGCTTCTGCGCGCCGGCTGCCTGTGCTGCCGGTTCCAAGTCTGTTGTGGACGGAGGAGGTACAGGCATCGCCTTCGCATTGCTGCGCAGGATCTCACCGGCTGCGGCGTCGAAGTTCCAGGAATTGTCATCGGCATTTTTCGCCTGTTCATTCCTGTGCCCGATCCCACCGGGCGCGGCTGGCTCCGACTGGCAGTCCGGGGTTTCACGGCACTGGGTATGGAGAAGCGGCTTTTCGGCCGGTGCCGGCATGAGCGGCATGAAGAGTGCTGCCAGGGCTGTCTTCAGGCCGTCGCCAGCTTCCTCTGCCTGGGCCTTCTGCACTCCCCCTGCTGCCGGGGCGCCCTCCTGTTGGCGCCCTTTCGAATTTTCAATGGGAGCAGCCTCTCGCCAAACCGATTCCCACTGTGTGGCGGCCCCGCTGGAATCTCCGTCTTCCTGGCCGGTGCTGATGCCGGCCACCTGCGGATCCGTGGAGGGTGAAAGAGCCTCCTGCATGAGAAGGCTTGGAATGGGGAACGCCGTCACGCCACGGTTCCAGCAGAATCATTGCCATTTCTCAAGTCGCTGAATTTCCAAGGTGCTGGCGAATTGGTGCCGTTCCGGACGGCGATTCGTGTTCCCGATTGGAACACTCGTCCGGATTTGATCTGTTCCAATCTGATGCACCAGCTGCGCAAAGGCCTATAAATCCGCGTATTTTCGGATTGGTCACGCGTTTGCTCGTGGCAATGGCGGCATGGATGCGCTCACCTCAGTCGCGGCGGCCGGCATGAGAGCCCGCCTGGAGGCCCTCGACCTTGTGGCCAACAATCTGGCCAATGCGGCCACGCCCGGATTCAAGGCCGACTGGGAGGTCTATTCGCTGTATCTCGGAGAAGACAGCCGCCTCGCCGCCCTGTCAGGCGCCGGCTTCGAGCAAGCCGTTGCGCCCGTGCTCGAGAGGCATCGGACGGATCCGAAACAGGGAGTCCTGGTAGAAAGCTCGAATCCGGGCGACTTGGCGCTTTCAGGCGAAGGCTACCTTCTTCTTGAATCGCCAGACGGACTGCTGCTGACACGGGCCGGCCGGATCCGAGTCGCTCCGGATGGCCGGCTTGTCTCGCCGGAAGGGCATGAGTTCGTCACTGTCGAGCCGCGCCGGATCCGGGCCGATCCCGCTCGTCCCGTCGTCGTGGACAAGGACGGGCAGGTCTGGCAAGATGGCGCACCATTGGGCCGCCTCCGCGTAGTCGAGGCCAACTTGGACTCGGCAGCCAGGCGGGAGGGGCTCTACTTCCTGCTCGACAAGTCATCGGCCCCCTCGCTGAAGCCCGCCCGAGCGGAGTTGCATCAGGGGAAAGTCGAAGCGTCGAACGTCTCGCCAGCCGGCGCCGGCGTCCGGCTCATTCAGGTGCTGAGACAGTTTGAAGCTTTGCAGAAGGCCGTCCAGCTTGGCGGAGAGATGAGCCGCCGTGCGGTGGAGGATGTCGCGAAGGTCACCCCATGAGCTTGTCAGATCCGCCTGAGAGGAGTCGCCCGTCATGATCCGAGCTTTATACAGCGCAGCCAGCGGAATGGATGCGCAGCAGACCAACGTAGACAACATCGCCCACAATCTCGCCAACGCAGGCACGGTCGGGTTCAAGGCGCGCCGCGCGCAGTTCCAGGATCTGCTCTACCAGACAGTCCTGCAGCCGGGCGCTGCCGCCGGCGCGCAGACCGTCGTGCCCAGTGGACTCCAGCTCGGCTTGGGCACAAGGGTCGTTTCCAACAGCATCTCGTTTGCCCAAGGGAGCTTCTCCTCCACGGGAAATCCTCTTGATCTGGTGATCGAAGGCCGCGGGTTCTTTCAGGTGCGGCGTCCGACGGGGGAGATCGCCTACACGCGCGCCGGGCAGTTCCACCTGGATCGCGACGGCAACATTGTTACCGCTCTCGGCGACGCGCTGGAACCGCAGATTACGATCCCGCCCGAGGCGCAGAGCATCACCATTGGCGCCGATGGCACGGTCAGCTACACCCTGCCGGGCCAGGCCGCCGCGCAACTGGCTGGACAGATCCAGCTTGCCAACTTTGCGAACCCTGCCGGTCTGAACAGCATCGGCCGCAATCTCTATCTGCCCACCGATGCCAGCGGCGAACCGACGGTCGGCAACCCCGGCGGCCAGGAAGGTTTGGGCACGCTGATGCAGGGCTACGTCGAGCAGTCCAATGTGAGCGTAGTGGAGGAGTTCGTGAATCTGATCGTCAGCCAGCGCGCCTACGAGGCCAACAGCAAGGTGGTCCGTGCGGCCGACGAGATGTATCAGCAGGTCAACAACATGACCCGCTAGGCGGCACAAGATGTGGGTTCCCTTGCTGTTCCTGTTCCAGGCCGGTTGCATCGCCGTTTCCGGAGACCGGATTCTGGCTGGTGACCTGGCGCCCTCCGTGGCTGCGTTCTCGAGCATCGACCCCCATTCGGTGATCGGATACGCTCCGCTTCCCGGACTGCAGCGGCGGCTGACGAGAAGCGAGCTGCGCCACGCCTTGGGCAGCCGCGGAGCGGACGCGGACTTGCCGGCTTCGCTGTGCGTGGTGCGGCGGGCCTCGAGAATCCGCCCGGAGGCGATCCGCAGCGCCATGCAGGCGGCCCTGCCTGAAGACGCGGCGCTGGAGTTGATCGACTGGACCGCCGCAGCCGTGCCTGCCGGGCAGGCCTCGTTTTCTCTGGCAGGACTGCGGCGTACCGCCGAGCCGGAACGCTACGTCTGGCGGGGCCTGTGGATGCCAGAAGGCGGGGGGCGCTCGATCCCGATCGCGGCGCGCGTCCGCATCCGGCTGCGCCGCCCCGTGTTGGTGGCAGCCCGGGCTCTCGAGCCGGGCATCGCGCTGGGGCCCGGCGACGTGACAACGCAGTGGCGGGACCTCGCCTTTCCCTTGGGGCCGGCCCAGCCGGATCCCCGCTCGCTCGCCGGCTACCGCACCAGACGGCCGATAGCGGCAGGGCAGCCGGTGGATGTCGCCCAGATGATTCCTCCTCCGGCCGCGCGTGCAGGGCAGACCGTTACGCTGACCTGCGCAAGCGGGAAGATTCGAGTCTCAGTGGAGGCAGAGGCGCTGACGGGAGGCAGGCTTGGCGACGTGATCCTCGTGAAGAGCCCCTTGAGCGGCAAGCGCCTCCGCGCCCGGCTTGAGGGTCCGGGGCGGGCGGTGGCGGAAAGGAGCGATCCATGAGTCTGGCGATGCGGTCGCCGCAGCCCGGCTGCTGCAGGCGAGGAAGCGGCACGACAGCATCCGCGCCTCTCTGTGCACGCCAAACCAATACGGCGGGAGTTGTAGCCGTTGCAGCCCTACTGATTTGCAGTCCAATCCTGGGAGGGCAGCGCAAAGGCGCAAGAGGCGCCAACCCCTCGCCGCTGGATGCCCTGGTTGCGGAAGTGGAGGAAGCCCGCCGGGCCTCGCCGGTTGCCTCTCCGGGGTCGCTCTACGAGGTCGGCGGCCGGCTGGCGGACCTCGCCCGCGACCAGCGGGCCGCACAGCTGCACGACATCGTGACCATTGTCGTGTCCGACCGGGCCAGCGCCCTGTCGCGCGGCTCGACCACGGCCACGCGCAAATCGGAGGCGCGCGGAGGCATCACGGCTCTGGCTGGCCCGGTGCGCGCGGCAGGGCCTTTGAGTCAGCTGGCGAACCTGGGAAGCAAGAGCGCGCTCGACGGCCAGGGGGAGACGTCGCGCGAGTCGGTCCTCGAAACCACGCTGTCGGCCCGCGTGACGCACGTCTTGCCCAACGGCAATCTCGTCATCGAAGGAACCAAGGAAGTCTGGATCAACTCCGAACGCCAGCGCGTGATGGTGCGCGGCCTGGTGCGATGGAATGATCTGAGTCCAGGCAACCGCGTCTCCAGCGACCGACTGGCCGATCTCCAAGTGCGTGTCGAAGGCAAGGGCGTGGTGCAGGACGCCATCCGCCGGCCCAACTTTCTTTACCGGCTACTCACCGGATTGTTGCCGTTTTGAGCGCACGGCTTTTCCTCCAGAGTCCACGGAATGGAGTCGAGGATGAAACAAGAACTTCGAGCGCCGGGTTCGGATGCGTCGACCGTCCTGCACGGCTTCGCTTGGCACGGTGCTGGCTCATCTGACGCGGAAGTTCCTCAGCAAAGCCCGCGGCGGCACCGCGGCTGCTGCTGCCGGGTCATTCCAGTCGTGGTGGCGGCCCTGCTGGGGCTGTACCCTGCGCTGCCCGTCCGGGCAGCCGTGCGGATCAAGGAGATCGCCTCTCTGGAGGGAGTTCGTGACAACCAGCTCATCGGCTACGGCCTCGTTGTGGGGCTCAACGGCACGGGCGACAAGCGGCAGACGTTCTTCTCGGCCCAGACGCTGGCCAACCTCCTCGACCGGATGGGCGTGCAAGTGCCGGCGCAAGCCATGCTCGTCCGCAACACTGCAGCCGTCCTGGTGACTGCGAGCCTGCCGCCGTTCGCCCAGCCGGGCACGCGCCTCGACGTGCACGTGGCCGCCGTGGGCGACGCCACCAACCTCCAGGGAGGTCTGCTCCTGCTCACGCCGCTGAAGGCTGCCAACGGCGAAGTCTTCGCCGCCGCGCAGGGACCGGTCTTGACTGCCGGCTTCGTGGCCCGGGGCGGAGGCGGAAACACGGCCACGCTGAATCACCCCACCGCAGGGCGCGTGCCAGGCGGGGCGATCGTGGAGCGCGCTCCCCCGTCCGTGGTTCCGGTCGACAAGCTGCGGCTCCAGCTTCGGCACCCCGACTTTACTACTGCATCGCGGCTGGCCGAGGCTGTCAACAGGCGCTTTGCAGGATCGGCGCGGTGTGAAAACGCCGCCCTCGTGGAGGTCGCGATTCCGCCAAAGTTCGCCGGGCGCCCGATCGAGTTCATGGCAGCTATCGAGGCTCTTACGCTGGAGACCGACACGGTCCAGAAAATTGTGATCAACGAACGGACGGGCACCATCGCCGCGGGCAGCGACATCCGCATCCGCCCCGTGGCCATTCTGCACGGCGCGCTCAGCATCGAGATTCGCACCACGTTCGAGGTGAGTCAGCCTGCGCCGCTCTCGGCTGGTCAAACGACGACGACGCCGGATGTGCAGGTCGGCGTGCGCGAGGAGCGGGCCAAGCACATTCAGCTCAGGCCGGAGGCTACGGTGGACGACTTGGCGCGCGCGCTGACGGCCATCGGCGCCACCGCGCGCGATATCATTGCCATCCTCCAGAACTTGAAAGCTGCAGGAGCTCTCGATGCGGAGATTGAAGTCATCTGAGCCGCGCCGCGCGGCGCGGCCGACCGCTGCGGCCGTCTCGACTGCGGACGGCATGGCCGTCCGGGGGGGCGCTGCACCGGAACTGCGGAGTGGCGGCGCCGCGGAGTGGATCGGAAGGATCCACGCCACAGGGGCCGTCGACGGAGCGCAGACACCCCGGCAAGAGGATCGGAGGGACACACTCATGACAGGCTTGTCCGGCGCGGCGCCTGTGGCATCGCCGCTCGATTGGGCTTCGGCCTCGCTGGCGGCCGGCAACAGAGGCACGGACCCGGCAGGCATTCGCGCCGCGTCTGCGGAGTTCGAGGCGCTCCTGGTCGGCCAGATGCTGCGCGCGATGCGAGAAGCCGGCGGAGGCGGCTGGCTGGGAGGCGACGAGCAGGATGCGGCCTTCAGTCTGATGGAGATGGCCGAGCAGTGCCTGGCGGCCGCCTTGGCTTCGCAAGGAGGGCTCGGGCTGGCGCGCCTGGTCGAGCAGTCGCTGACAGCGCAGGCCTCCAAGCCCGCCGCGTCTGCGGACGACACCGCTCCGCGCGCCAGCCTGACGAAAGCCGGGCCATCCGGCTGACGGGGCAGGGAAGCGCGGTGCCGGTTGCGCGGGCGGGCGGATTGCCC
>DYJN01000015.1:30020-60020 GCA_020723085.1 Arcobacter sp. | reverse complement strand
GGTCAGGTCCCCGCCGAAGAAATAGACGTATTTTTTCATAGCGCTTGATTCTCCTGGTGGATCAGCTTGTGTGATGAGTTCCTGAGCTTCATTCGGTCGTTGTCGTCGTCACGATCTCCGAAAAATCGGCGATCGAAGAAACTTCGTTCAATAGCCGGCCGAGCAGCGCCAGCCGGTTGGCGCGCACACCCTCGCCGGGCGCGTTCACCAGTACATGATCGAAAAACGCGTCTACGGCCGGCCGCAGCGTGGCCACCTCCTGCAGGATCCGGATGTAATCTCCGGCAGCCCGCAGCCGCGCCACCTCGCCGAGCACCCGTTCCGCCTCGCCGTGCAGCTCCTTTTCCTCGGGCGCCTCCAGCAGCTCCGGACGCACCTCGCCCTGCTGCCAGCCGGCCTGCCGGAGAATGTTGCGGATCCGCTTGAAGCTGGCCGCCAGCGGTTCGAAATTCTCCGTCTGCCGCACCAGCTTCAGCGCATACAGCCGCGCCTCCAGGTCCGGCAGACTCTTCCAGTCCCCCGCCAGCGCCGCATTCACTTCGTCGTAGGCGAAGCCGCGCACCTCGCGGAAGTAATGCCGGATCCGGTCGACAAGGAACTCCCAGAGGGCTTTCTTCTGCTCCGGACCGCACTCGGGGAAATGCCGCGCCGTTGCCTCCATGCCTTCTTCCACCGCGCGCCTCAGATCCACGTGCAGGCGCCCTTCCGCCAGCACCTTCACCACGCCCTGAGCCGCGCGCCGGAGCGCAAACGGATCTTTCGATCCGCTCGGCACCAGCCCGATGCCGAAGCATCCTTCCAGCGTATCCAGCTTGTCGGCGACGGAGAGAATCTGCCCGTACAGCGTGGGCGGGATGGGATCCTCCATGCTCTGGGGCAGGTAATGGCTGTAAATGGCCTGCGCCACCTCTTCCGGTTCGCCGTCGGCGCGCGCGTATAGCCCGCCCATCACGCCCTGCAGTTCCGGAAACTCCTTGACCATCTCGGTCATCAGGTCGGCTTTCGCCAGCCGGGCGGCGCGCTCCGCCGGTTCCACATCCACGCCGAGCCACCCGGCGAGCCTCCGCACGCTTTCCACGATGCCCAGCGTTTTCTCCCTGTACGATCCCAGCTTCGCCTGGAAGGTCACGGTGGCAAGCCCCTCGGCGCGGCTGGCGAGAGTCCGCTGCCGGTCCACCTCCCAGAAGAAGCGCGCGTCCCGGAACCGCGCCTCCAGCACCCGCTCGTTTCCCTTCACCACATAGCCCTTGCGGTCCGCCTTCAGGTTCATGACGGCGATGAACCGCGGCGCCAGCTTCCCTTCTCCGTCCTGCACCGTGAAGTAGCGCTGATGGTGCCGCATCACCGTTGCCAGCACCTCGCGCGGCAGCTCCAGGAAACTCTCATCGAAGCGCCCCATCACGGGCGCCGGGTATTCGGTCAGGTAAACAATGTCGTCGAGCAGCGCCTCGTCCCGCACCCACTCAAGCCCCGTCCCGCGCAGCAGCTTCTTCACTCCGGCTTCGATCCGCTGCCGCCTCTTCGCGGCGCTGAGGATCACGCCGTTCTTCTCCAGCCGCTCTTCGAAGTTGGCATGATCGAACACGATCTCCTTCGCCCCCAGCCGCCGGTGCCCGCAGCTCAGCGCGCCAGAACGCACGCCCGCGAATTCGAACTCCACCACCTGATCTCCGAACAGCGCCGCGATCCACCGCACCGGCCGGATGAACAAAGGCCCGCCCCTGCCCGTCCAGTACATCGTCTTCGGCCACGGAATTCTGGCGATCAGCAGGGGCAGAATTTCAGCCAGAATCTCGATCACCGGCCGACCTTCAATCCGCTTTTGCAGCGCGAAATACTCGCCCTTCGGCGTCATTTCCACGCGCAATTCCGCCATCGTGACGCCGTTTTTCCGCGCGAATCCCTGCGCCGCGCCTTCGCCCGCGGCCTTCGGCGGCCCGATCACCAGCCCCTCGCGGTCATCCTGCCGCACGGGCAGACCCTCGGCCCGCAGCACCAGCCGGCGCGGGGTCGCATCCAGCCGCAACGGGCCGGGCTCGATCCGGTGGTCCGCGCAGAGCGAGCCGAACAGCCTCTCCATCCCGCCCAGCGCCGGCGCGATCATCCAGTGCGGGATCTCCTCCACACCGATCTCGAACAACAGGGGCAGCCGGGAGCTCATGCCTGCACCTCCGCGGCAGGCTGCCTCTCCGGCAGGTTCTGCTGGTCGATCCAGCACTGCGCCACGCCCACAGCCAGCTTGCGCACTCTTCCGATCACCGCCACCCGCTCTGTCACGCTGATCGCGCCGCGCGCCTCCAGCAGGTTGAACGCGTGCGAACAGTTCAGCACGTGATCATAGGCCGCCAGCAGCGGGAAACGGCGCTTCTCGCGGAAATCCTTTTCCTCATCCAGCCCCCTGTATTCGCCGATCAGCCGTTGCGCCTCCGCCTCGTGCAGATCAAACAGCTGCCAGAGCATTCTCACGTCGGCCTTCTCGAAGTTGTACACGGAAAACTGCTGCTCTTCGCGGAACCGCACGTCCCCGTAACTGACGCCTTCCACCCACTCGATGTCGAACACGGACCTGCGGTCCTGCAGGAACGCCACCAGCCGCTCCAGCCCGTAGGTCAGTTCGGCGGGCACCAGGTCCAGGTCCACGCCGCCGCACTGCTGGAAATACGTGAACTGCGTGATCTCCAGCCCGTCCAGCATCACCTGCCAGCCGATGCCCCAGGCGCCCAGCGTGGGCGACTCCCAGTTGTCCTCTTCAAACTTCAGGTCGTGCTGGTCCAGCCGGATGCCGATCGCTTCCAGCGAGTCCAGGTACAGGTCCATCACGTTGGCGGGCGCCGGCTTCAGAATCACCTGAAGCTGCGAGTGCTTGTACAGCCGGTTGGGGTTCTCCCCGTAGCGGCCGTCGGCCGGCCGCCGCGACGGCTGCACATAGGCCACGTTGTACGGCTTCGGTCCCAGCACCCGGAGGAACGTCTCCGGGCACATCGTCCCCGCGCCCACCTCCACGTCATACGGCTCCTGAATCACGCAGCCGTGTTTCGCCCAGAACCTCTTCAGCTTGAATATCGTTTCCTGATAAGAATCCATGCGGTGTTTACAGCGCCTCCAACAGGGCAACGGTCGCGAGCCTGCGCTCGATGTGGGATTCGATCTCCCTTTGCACCGCGCGCCGGAGCTCCAGTCCCGTCGCGCGCGTCCAGTCCAGACCCCCGAGCGCTTCCACCGGCGTCACCGCCATTGCCCGCGCCAGTTGCCGGTCCGCTTCGCCCGTCTTCAGCTCGGGCAGGATGCCGGAGAGCCTGGCCGACCAGAAGGTGAAATACGTGACGGCGCGCCAGAGCGCGGCCGGCAGCCGTTCGTCCGCGCAGGCCCGCAGGTCGCCCAGAACCGCGTTCAGAAGGCGGTAGAAGCGTTCGTTCGGCTCGGCCGGCGGCAGCAACTGCTCGGACACCTCCGCGATGTAATCCAGCACCACGCCCGCTTCATAGGAAGCGGACAGAGCGAACTGACTCTCCATCAGCTCGGCCCCGTCGATCCGGACCAGTTCGGCGTTCTCCCGCTGGTAGTACGCGATGCGCACCCGCGACAGCCGCTCCAGTGCCGCTCCGAAGGGACTCTTCATCCGGCGCGCCCTTTTGGCCGCCCCCCGCAGCTTGCCCTGATCGCGGGTGAAGAAGCTGACGATCAGGTCCCCTTCCTTGTAGGGGTAGGTACGAAGAACGTAGGCCTCACTCGAGCGGGCCGGCATCCGTGGCGCTCATTTTTCCTCTACAGGTTATCACACACCGGCGTCTCAAATCCGGATTGAAATTTCAGCCCGCGCGCACGGGATTCCTGAGCGTCCCGATGCCTTCGATCTCCACCTCCACCACGCTGCCCGGCTGCATCGCCCGCGTCTCGCCCGGCGTGCCGGTGAAGATCACGTCGCCCGGCTCGAGCGTCACGTAGCGCGAGGCGAACTCGACGCATTCGACGCAGTCGAAAACCAGATCCGAGGTGGATTGTTTTTGCACCGTCCTGCCGTCGAGCCGCGTTTCCAGCAGCAGGCCCGCCTCCGGATCGAGGCCCGTGGCGATGGCCGGCCCCATTGGGCCGAACGTGTCGGCGCCTTTGGCCCGCCACCATTGCATGTCGCGGTCCGGCCCGCCCTGCCAGTCGCGCTCGCTGACGTCGTTGCCGCACGTGTAGCCGAAGATCGCCGCGGCGGCTTCCGCGCGCGAGGCGCGCCGGCAGCGCCTGCCGATGACAATCACCAGTTCGCCCTCGTAATGCACGTTCTTCGCATCGGGAGGAATCAGGATGGGCTCTCCGGGATGTTGCAGGCAGCTCACCGGCTTGTAGAAAAACTCCGGCCGCTTCGGCGCCGGCGCCTGGCCCAGGTGCGAGCGGTAATTCCGCCCCACGGCCAGCACCTTCGGCGGCGTGCAGGGATAGAGCAGCTTCACCGAGCGCAGCGGCAACGGCTGTCCGGCGGGGTGCGGATTCGCGAAGAGATCCCCGCTGAGAGGCTGCACGCCGCCGCCGTCGAGGCGGCCGTAAGAAACGCGCCCCTGATGCTCGAACCGCACGTACAGCGCGGATCCCGGCTTCGGCCGCGCGGGCTCGAGCAGCGCCGCGCAAGCCATCAGTTCCCGTCTGGTGAGCCGCATGATGCACACGATTCTACCGCCCTGCGTCCGATGGCCCAAGGGCCCGGGCCTGCCGGCGGCGCCAACCGCCGGACGGAGCGTCCCCAACCCCTCCCTTGCGCCTCGCCCGCTGCCGAACAGCGCCGCCCCCGCAGCCGTCCCCCGGCCGTTTCCGCGTCCGCGCGCCGCCGCTCAGCGTCGTTCACTGGCGCCGGCGCAGCCACTCCGGCGCCTGCTCGATCCGCAACACCGGATACAGGTCCTTGTCCGGCTCCGCGTAAGGCGACCGCTGATACAGCCACAGCAGCCGCGCCCGCGGATTGGAGGCGAAGGCGGGATCCCCCTTCAGCTTCTGTTCGAATTCCTCCCGCAATCCTGCGTCCCGCTCGAGCATCAGCCGCGCAAATGGCTCGAAAACAAAATCGCTGAAGTATTCTTTTTGCTCGAAAATCGGCAGGAAAAATCCCCACCGGAGGGCGGAATCCGGCGCCTCCGGCTCCAGGATGTGCATGGCCACTTTGCCCGCGCGCTGCGCCACGGGGACATAGACGCTGCCGGCGGGTATTGTGCGGCGCACTCTGGCAGGCGCGGCCGAAAACGAAATCACGCGGAACCGCCCCTCGAACGGAGCCGGCGCGAACCGGACATCGGAAAACCTGAGCGCCGGAAACTCGCCCTCCACGGGCTTTTCCAGCCGGATCATCTCCACCCCGTGCAGCGCCAGCAGTTCGATGATCCCGCCCCACTCCCGCGGGACGATGTAACCGTGCGGCGCGGGCGGCGCCACTTTGGGCGCCAGCGTGCGCACCAGCCTCACCGGCTGATCCGCCTTTTCCCCCGTATAGCGCGCCACCATGCCGCCGCTCACCGGGCTCGGGATCTGCTCCGCTTTCATTCCCCGCAGCACGTAAGGCTCGCCCTCCCCCGCAGGCGTTCCTTCCAGGAAGACGGGCGTGCCCGGCGCCACGGCGCTCTGCCGGCTGTCGGCTTCCCGCGATGCCCGCACGAGATCGCCCGCCGTCTCCGCCGCCAGCTCCAGCGCCGTGCGCATGATGCCGTAGTGCGACCAGACGCGCGTGCGGAACGGCTTCAGGCTGTGCGTTTCCACGAGCAGCGCGGCGCGGTTCTGCGCGGCGGCGTAGCCGGTGGAATAGCGCGGCGAGGCGGTCATCACCGCCAGAGCCTTGCCTCCGGCGGCGCGTCCTTCGATGTAGAAGCCGGGCACGTGGCCGGAGGATTCCAGCCTCCGGAACAATTCCGGCAGGAACTGTTTTTTCACCCATCCGCCCACGGGCTCGGCGATGTCCTGCTCCGTGTGCGCCGCCACGGTCGCGTCATACTGCACGTCGCCCCCGTCGGTGACGTGATTGTCGATCAGCAGGTCGGGCAGCCACCGCGTGTACAGGCGCAGCCAGGCGCGCATCTCCGGCGTGTCGGCCTTCAGGTAGTCGCGGTTCAGATTCAGCCTCCGCGCCGTGACGCGGAAGCCCATCGCGCGCGGACCGTTCTCGTTGATGCGGTTCCACGGCGAGACGCGTTCGTGTCCGTCAGGGTTGAACACGGGGATGGACAACACGGTCGCCGCATCGAGCAGCTTCTCCAGCCGCCGGGTGACCAGCAGGTCCCGCAGCAGCATCATGGCCGCGTCCTTGCCGCCGTTTTCGCCCGCATGGATGCCGTTCTGCAGGAGCACCACGGGCCTGCCCGCGCGCCGCGCCGCCGCGGGCGTGAACGCCCGGGCGCGGCTCGCGATCAGCACATAGAGCGGCCTGCCCTCGCCCGTGCGGCCGATCTCTTCGAGCCGTGCGAACGGCGACGCCGCCGCGAGCCGCCGGTAAAACTCCACGCACTCCGCGTAAGAGCCGGTCTCGCGGTAATCCGTCTTCTCGGCGTGAATCCGCCAGCCCTTCGGCGCCGCGGCGGTGCTCTCGCGCAACGAGCGCGCGGCGCGTATCGCCTCCGTCTCCGCCAGCGACGCCGGCGGCATCGGTTCGAGCGCCGCCTGCAGGAGAAAAGCCCAGAGCCAGATCATCTCTCACAGGCTAACAACGCGGCGGCCGGTCTTCAGATCTGCGGCAGTTCCCATCCCGCCCGGTACGTCCGGGACAGATACTCGTTCGCTTTCCCGTCGCTGGTGAACCCTCCTGCCGCGGCGTCGTACTTCAGCCTCCGCCCGGCGCGCAGCGCCGCGCCCCACAGGCATACCGTCTCCGATATGCCCCAGGCTTCCGTGAACGCGCCGGGCGAGGGCTGCCCGCCGCGGCACGCCTGTGTGAACAGCTCCGACACATCCGGCCGCTCCGGCGCCTGCGGCGCTTCCTGCGGCTGGCGGCCTTCGGCGTACAGCACCGGCTTTTCCACGCGGAAGCCGGACAGGATGAAGCCCTTGTCGCCGCGGAAGATCATCCCTTCGGCGGGCAGCTCCTCGATGCCGGATTCCACCGGCGCGAACGGCTTCATCCCGCCGTCGTACCAGATCAGATCCACGCCGCCGCGGCCGGCGGTCTTTGGGAAGCGGATCCGCGTCATGGAGGCGGTGGGGAAGGAGAAATCGTTCTGGATCCGCGTGGCGGTGTTGCCGTCGAAGCGGCAGTGATGCGTCCGCAGAGGCTCGATCAGGTCCGGCGACTCGAGCCTCAGCGCGCGGAACACGCTCCACAGCGAGTAGATGCCCATGTCGGCCAGCGTCCCCCCGCCGAAGTCGTACCATCCGCGGAACACCATGTGCGTGTAGCAGGGGTGGTAGGGGCGCTCCTTCTCGGGGCCGAGCCACAGGTTCCAGTCGAAGCCGCGCGGCACGGGCGCGCCCTCCTGCGGCAGTTCCGCGTATTGCGGCCACACGGGGCGGTTGGTCCAGTTGTGGATCTCGCGGAGCGTGCCGATGGCGCCGGAGTCGATCCACTCCTTCACCTGCGCGATGCCGTGGCCCGTGTTCCAGGCCAGGAAGTGCGTCGCCACGCCGGTCTTCTTCGCAGCCTCGATCACGGCCTTCGCCTCGTTCAGCCGGTTGGCGATGGGTTTGTGCATCATCACATGGAGCCGGCGCGACATGGCGCGCATCGACATCCAGCCGTGGTGGTGGTCCGGCGTCATGATCCACACTGCCTGGAGGTCGGACTCCTTTTCCAGCAGCTCGCGGAAGTCCGTGTAGGCGCGCACCGAGCCCGGCGCGTTGTAATACGTTTCGATGACGTTGCGGGCCACGTCCAGCCCCGCCGGGATGACGGAGTCGAATCCGGCGCCCCACCCGGGCTGATTCAGCATCTTGCGGATGCCGTTCAGCAGCCCGTTGGGCGACCAGTCGCGGTAGCCAGCCGCCGGACGGCACGGGTCGCAGACGGCTGTGAAGCGGAACATGGGATTGCGGATGAACTGCGGCAGTTCGCGGATGGCTTCCGTGCCGCAGCCGGCCAGCGCGATGTGGATCTTCTCGCTCGGGGCGGGCTGCGCGGCCTGGCCGCCGAGAACATGACGCGGGATCAGCGAGAACGCGGGTGCGGTCTGAACAAATCTTCGCCGGTCTGTTTTCATGGGCGCGGCTCCTTGATGCGGGTTTCCTGTGCCACTCTATGGCGCGGCGAGGCGGCAGTCAAGCAGCAGCCTCCGCTCACGGCGCGGGTGCGATAGGATCAGGGCGAATGGAGGACGCCGTGCTCCGAATTATCCTTCTTGTTGCCGCCGCCTCCGCGCTGGGCTCCGCGCAGCCGCGGCTGGAGGCGCAGGCGCTGAAACCCGCGCCGGCGATGACGCTCGACGAGTTGAGGAAGGCTTTCGCCGATCCCCCTCCCGAGTACCGCTCCATGCCGCTGTGGGTGTGGAACGACGAGATGGACGCGGCGCGGATCAGGGAGATGCTGGCGCAATACCGCCGCCAGGGCATGGGCGGCGCCTTCGTGCATCCCAGGCCTGGCCTGATGACCGAGTATCTCAGCCCGGAGTGGTTCAAGCTCTGGCGCGAAGCGCTCGAGGAGGGCAGGCGGCTCGGTCTGCTCGTCAGCATCTACGATGAGAACTCGTATCCTTCCGGCTTCGCCGGCGGCCATGTGCCGGCGCTGGCGCCGGAAACCGCCAGCCAGTTCGTCGTCGTGGAAACCGGTCTGCCCGCCACCGCCGTTTCCACTCACCCGCAGCATCTCGCCTTTTTCGCCGGCGCGCCCAATGAGCCCGCCACACTTCGCCGCGTCCGCTCGGCGCAGGAAGTGAAGGACGGCGAGCAGGTGGTGGCCTTCCGACTGCGCCGCGCTTCCGGCAGTCCGTGGACGGCGGGCTTCCCTTACGTGGACCTCACGCACCCGCGCACCGCGCAAGTGTTCCTGGAAACCACCTACGAAGCCTACCGGCGCGAGTTCGGCGCCGAGTTCGGCAAGACCATCCGCTGGGCGTTCACCGACGAGCCGCTGCTGGCCACCGGCGGCGCGTACGACGCCGCGCGGCTGGCGCTGCCGCTGTCCTACGCCACGCTGGCCGAGTTCCGCAAACGCAATGGTTACGATCTCGCCGATCATCTCGTCTCGCTGTACTGGGACACGGGCGACTGGCGCAAGGTGCGCTTCGACTACTGGCAGACGCTCCACGATCTGTGGATCGAACATTTCATGCGGCCCGTGTTTGAATGGTGCGACCGCAACGGGCTGCAGTTCACGGGCCACTTCATGGAACACGAATGGCCCTACCCGTGGATCTCGCCGGCGGATGCCTCGCTCCACGTCTTCCAGCACGTTCCCGGCATCGACATGCTGGGCGGGCAGGAGCTCCAGCCTCACTACCTGTTCACGATCCGGCAGTCCGCCAGCGTCAGCCGCCAGCTCGGGCGCCGCCTGTTCTGCGAAGCCTACGGCGTCTCCGGCTGGGACGCGACGATGGAACACCTCAAGCGGTTCGGCGACTGGCTGCTGGCGAACGGCGTGAATTTCGTCTCCCAGCATCTGTCTTTCGCTACCATCCGCGGCGCCCGCAAGCGCGACCATCCGCAAAGCTTCTCCGACGCGGCTGCCTGGTGGCCGGCTTACCGCCCGCACGCCGACCACCTGGCGCGCGTGTCGCTCCTGTCAGGCGTGTCCGAAGCACGCCATCGCGTGCTCGTCATCCATCCGACCACCACGGGCTTCCTGTACGCGCGGCGCGGCGGCCAGACGCCCGAACTTGCCAGGATGCGCGAAAGCAACGCCCGGCTGGCGCAGTTTCTCGCCGACCACCAGGTGGACTACGACTACGGCGACGAGTATGTGCTGGAGTGGTTCGGCAAGGTGGAAGGGAAGAAGCTGCGCGTAGGCAAGGCGGCTTACGATCTCGTGGTCCTCTCCTACGACGTTGGCAATCTGCGCCGCCAGACCGTTGCGTTGCTGGAAGCCTGGCTGAAGGAGGGCGGCGCGGTGCTTGCGCTTGCGGAAGCTCCGCCCTGCGTGGACGGGCGCGCCAGCGGCGCGGTGCAGAAGCTGCGGGAGCAGTACGGCAAGCAGTGGGTGCGCATCTTCGACGACGACGGACTGCTCGCCGCCATCCGCGAGCGCCTGCCGGCGCGAATCCGGATCCAGGCGCCCGTGGGCTTCCTAGAGCGCTGGCTCCCTTCCGGGGACCGCGTGATCTTTCTCGCCAACTCCACCAGTTCCGCCATCCACGCTCAGGCGTCGCTGGAAGCGGCAGGGCTCGAGGAGTGGGACACGCTGACCGGGCGGATCCGCGCGTATCCATTCACGAAAACCGCGCACGGCGCGGAGTTCACCGTGCAACTGCCGCCCGCCGGCTCGCTGCTGCTTGTGGCGCGCAGGAGCGCCGGGCCCGCAGCCGCGCCCGCCAAGCCCGCGTGGCGCCCGCTTTCCGCCAGAACCTGGACGGTTTCGGCTATTGAGCCGAACGTGCTCGTGCTCGACTACTGCGATCTGGAGATCGGCGCTGAAACGTTCGCCGGCATCCATGCCTGGCGAGCCAACTGGATCGTCTGGCAGCGCCACGGCTTCGAGCGCCCGGCGTGGGACAGCGCCGTGCAGTTCCGCCGCAACGTGCTCGGCCGGAAATTCGGCGAAGGCACGGGTTTCAAAGCGGTCTTCCGCTTCACCGTCGCCGGCGCGCCTCCCAATGACCTGCGCCTTGCCGTCGAATCGCCCGGGCTGTACCGGATTTCGCTCAACGGCCGGCCGGTGGATTTCTCGAAAGCCGGACGCTGGCTGGATCCGCACCTTCTGAAGATCGCGCCGGCCGGCGGAGTGGTCAAAACAGGAGTCAATGAAGTTGTTCTGGAAGCCGCTCCGTTCGACCCGCGCATGGAACTCGAGAACATCTACGTGCTGGGCAGCTTCGCCGTGATTCCTGCGGAGAAGGGCTTCCAGATCTCCGCGGCTGCCAGGCCGCTCGCGTTCGGCTCGTGGGCGAAGCAGGGCAGGCCTTTTTACGGAGACGCGGTCAGCTATTCGGCCAAAGTGCGCATCCCCGGCGGGCGCCGCCGCCTTCGCGTCTCGCTCAAAGATCTGCACGGCGCTCTGGCGGAAGTGCTCGTCAACGGGCAGGCGGTCGGCTGGATCGGCTGGCCGCCGTATGAAACCGAAGTTCCCGTCCGGCCGGGCACCTGCAGCATTGATGTCCGCGTCTACGGCACGCCGCGCAACGTCTTCGGTCCGTTCCACCATCCGGAAAAGCTCCGTTTCCGCGCCTGGCCCAGCGCCTGGTCTCAGTTCCCGGAACAGCAGCCGCCCGGCGGCGCCTACGACGTGCTCGACTACGGGCTGACATCGCCGCCCGCGCTCGCCACCAGCCCCTGATCCGCCGATTCCGGCAGCCCGGTCTGATATTCTCGTTGCGGGATTTCGAGCCATGCCCGCCGACCTTCAGGAACTCTACGCCCAGCGCCTGAACCGCTACGTCACCGCCATGCGCAACGGCAAGCCCGACCGCGTGCCGCTGCGCCCCTTCGCGGCGGAATTCACCGCTGCTTATTGCGGCATGACGGCGCAGCAGGTGACGCACGACTACAGCCAGGCGTTTGAAGCCGTCCTCCGCTGCTGCCGGGACTACGACTGGGACGCCGCCGTGCCCAACATGGTTTACGTTTGGACCGGGCTGACCCAGGCGGTCGGCTTGCGCTATTACGCCATCCCCGGCATCGACGTCGACGCTTACACCGGCTTCCAGTACCGCGAGCCGCCGCCCGAAAAGGCGTGGATGCCCCGGGAGGACTACGACGAGCTGATCGAAGACCCGGTCGCCTACCTCTGGACGAAATGGCTCCCGCGGATCTCGTCCGAGTACGCGGCGTCGCCGTTGCGGCGCGACCTCGCGCTGGTCAAGAGCGCCTGGGCGATGGCGGACTACTTCAGCGCCTTCGGCCCGCAGATCGAGCGCATGAAGAACGAGACCGGGACGGTATCGGCCATCAGCGGCATGCTGAAGGCGCCGCTCGACGTGCTGGCGGACAAGTTCCGCGGCTACCTCGGCCTCGCCTTCGACCTCGAGGAGATCCCGGAGAAGGTGGAAGCCGCCTGCCGCGCGCTGATGCCGCATCTGGCTCGCGTCGCTCTTTCCGGGCTGGATCCGGAGCGCCACCTCCCCGTCCCCGTCTGGCTGCACCGCAGCTGCGTCCCGTTCATCTCGCACGCGCATTTCGACAGGATCTTCTGGCCGACCTTCCGCCCCATCGTCGAAGCCATCTGGGCGCGGGGCAACCAGGTATTGTTCTACGCCGAAGGCAAGTGGGACGCGCATCTGGACGCGTTCGCTGCTCTTCCCGAAGGCAGCATCATCTACCACATCGACCGCGGCGATCCGCGGCTGTGCGCGGAAAAGCTCGGCGGCAAATTCTGCTTGAGCGGCGGCGTGCCCAATGCGCTGCTCGCGCACGGGACGCCGGAGCAGGTCCGGGCGAAGTGCAGGGAACTGATCGACATTTGCGGGGAAAACGGCGGCTATATTATGGATGCCTCCGCCATCATGCAAAGCGATGCGCGGGTGGAAAATGTCCGCGCGATGACCGAATTCACGCGCGAATACGGCGTGTATTCGGGTGCGCCTGTTTCCGCGCCGCCGCCTCCGCCGCCGGCGGAGCGGTGCGCGGCGCCGGACTTCGGCCCCCCGCCTGCCTGCTTCCGCTGGGAGGACAAACTGCGCGAGATTCCTGCCATCCAGGGCGATGCCGATCTCTGCCGCCGCATCTGGTCGAACCTCGACGCCTTCGCCTACGCCTACATCTGGCACCTGGTGCTGAGTTTCTAGCCGCGCATTTCAAGGCCGGGGCGTATATAGTGGACACGATCCGAGGTGCTGAGATGAAGCTGTTTCCCGCCGCGTTTCTCCTGGTCTCCGCGGCTGTCTGGGCCCAGCCCGGGGTTTTCTCCAAAGAGGATCTCATCCGCTACACGCCTGAATGGAAGGGCGAGCGGTTTCCCGATGGCCGCCCCAAAGTGCCCGGCGGCATTCTCAGGCGCATGCGCGCCGTGACGCTGGAAGAAGCGTGGGCGGTGCTGCGCAACGCGGGGTACAACTTCCAGTACGAGGACGGCTGGCTGGAAATCCATCCCGGCAAAGTGCTCGTAGGACGCGCGCTCACGGCCGCCTGGGTGCCGGGCCGTCCGGACATCCACAAGGTGATTGAGGCCGAGGGCAAGCGCGACGGCCGCGTCGGCGCGCCGAACGCCTGGGCCGTCGACATGCTCCAGCCCGGCGACGTCTACGTCTGCGACCATTTCGGGCTGAAGATCGACGGCCCTTCGATCGGCGACAACGTCGGCAACTCGATCTACGCGAAATCCGGCAACGGCATCGTCTACGACGGCGCCGTGCGCGACATCGCGGGACTGAAGGAACTCGAGAACTTTGTCTCCTTCGTGCGCTTCTATCACCCGTCGCACCACTTCAGCTCCTCGGGGCCGCGGCTGAACTCCACGCTGATTTCCATCAACGCGCCGGTCCGCATCGGCCGCGCCACGGTGATGCCGGGCGATGTCGTGCTGGGCCGCGACGGCGGCGTCATCTTCATCCCGCCCCATTTGGCCGAGAAGGTCGCCGTCACCAGCGAGATTGTCCGCCTCCGCGACATGTTCGGCCATCAGCGCCTGCGCGAGGGCAAGTACACGCCGGGCCAGATCGATGCCCGCTGGACGGCGGAAATCGAAAAGGACTTCTCCCAGTGGCTGCGCGGCCATATCGACAAATTGCCGGTTCCCAAGGAGCAGATCCAGGAGATCCTCAAGCAGCGCACGTGGTAGCCAGGCGCTGCGGCTCGCGGCCCGCAGCCCCGCTACAATGAAGCAGACACCCATGAGCAGCAAAGATTCCTTCCATGCCGCCGCCGCCCTCCGTGTGGGCGGACGCGAATACCAGATCTTCCAGTTGAGCGCGCTGGAGCAGGCAGGCTTCCAGATCAAACGCATTCCTTACTCGATCAAGGTGTTGCTGGAGAACCTCCTCCGCTGCGAGGACGGCTCGGTGGTCCGCAGAAGCGACATCGAATATGTCGCGCGCTGGGACGTACGCGGGCAGGCGCAGGAGATCCAGTTCATGCCTGCGCGCGTCATCCTTCAGGATTTCACCGGCGTGCCCTGCGTCGTGGATCTCGCCGCCATGCGCGATGCGCTCGCGCGGATGGGCCGGGATCCCGGGAAGGCCAATCCGCTTATCCCTGTCGATCTCGTCATCGACCACTCCGTGCAGGTCGATGAATTCGGCTCCCCCACGGCTTTCCAGCACAACGTGCTGCTCGAATACCAGCGCAACAGCGAGCGCTACTCGCTCCTGCGCTGGGCGCAGAAAGCCTTCGCCGATTTCCGTGCCGTGCCCCCCGGTACGGGCATCATCCATCAGGTGAATCTCGAATACCTGGCTTCAGTCGTAGCCACGCGCGACGGAATGGCGTTCCCCGATACTGTGGCCGGCACCGATTCCCACACCACGATGATCAACGGCCTTGGCGTCGTCGGCTGGGGCGTGGGCGGTATTGAAGCCGAGGCCTGCATGCTCGGCCAGCCGATCTCCATGCTGCTGCCGCCGGTGGTCGGCTTCAAACTCCACGGGCGCCTGCGCGAGGGCGTCACCGCCACCGACCTCGTGCTCACCGTCACGCAGATGCTCCGCAAGAAGGGCGTCGTGGGCAAGTTCGTCGAATTTTACGGGTCCGGCGTGCTCGAGCTGCCGCTGGCCGACCGCGCCACCATCGCCAACATGGCGCCCGAGTACGGCGCCACCATCGGCGTCTTCCCCGTAGACGCGCAGACCCTCGCCTACCTGCGCATGACGAACCGGCCCAAGCATCTCATCGAGCTCGTCGAGGCCTATTACTCCGAGCAGGGCATGTTCCTCACCAGGGAGTCGCCCGAGCCGGAGTTCAGCGATACTCTCGAGCTCGATCTCGCCTCCGTCGAGCCCTCCATGGCGGGTCCGAAGCGCCCCCAGGACCGGCTCACCCTTTCCCAGGTGAAGGCTAACTTTCTTTCCACGCTCACGCAGCCGAAGCGCGAAACCCCGGCGGTCAGCGACGGCGCCGTCGTGATCGCCGCCATCACCTCCTGCACCAACACGTCGAATCCTTCCGTGATGCTCGGCGCCGGCATCCTGGCGAAGAAGGCTGTGGAAAAGGGCCTGACCGTGAAGCCGTGGGTGAAGACCTCGCTGGCGCCCGGGTCGAAGGTGGTCACGGATTATCTGCGGGAGTCCGGTCTGCTTCCTTACCTGGAGCAGCTGCGCTTCCACCTCGTCGGCTACGGCTGCACCACCTGCATCGGCAACTCCGGTCCGCTGCCCGAGGACGTCTCGAAGGCCGTGGCCGAGAACAAGCTGGTGGTGGCCAGCGTCCTGAGCGGCAACCGCAACTTTGAAGGGCGCGTCAACGCGCAGGTGCGCGCCAACTACCTCGCCTCACCTCCCCTGGTGGTCGCTTACGCGCTGGCTGGGCGCATCGACATCGACCTCGTCAACGAGCCGCTCGGTACGGGCAGGGACAGCCGGCCCGTTTATCTGCGCGACATCTGGCCCACCAGCGAAGAGGTGCTCGACGCCGTCAGCCGGTTCGTCAAGCCGGAGATGTTCGAACACGAATACGGCAGAGTGTTCGAGGGCGACGCCCTTTGGCAGGGCGTCAAGACGCCCGAAGGCGATACCTTCTCCTGGGACCCGCAGTCGACTTACATCAAGCACCCGCCGTATTTCGAATCCATGCGCGACCCGGCGGCGCCCGTCGAAGACATCCGCGGCGCGCGCGTCCTCGCCATGCTCGGAGACTCGATCACCACCGATCATATTTCCCCCGCCGGGAGCATTCCCGCCAACAGCCCCGCCGGACAGTACCTCATTTCGCGAGGCGTGCAGCCGAAGGACTTCAACAGCTACGGCTCGCGGCGCGGCAACGACGACGTCATGGTGCGCGGCACGCTGGCCAACATCCGCCTGCGCAACGAGCTTGTCCCCGGCGTCGAGGGCGGCTACACCGCCATGGCGCCCGGCGCAGAGCCCATGTTCATCTACGACGCGAGCGTCGAATACCGCAGGCAGGGCGTGCCGCTGGTGATCATCGCCGGCAGGGAGTACGGCTCCGGCTCCTCGCGCGACTGGGCGGCCAAGGGCGTCGCCCTGCTCGGCGTGAAAGCCGTCATCGCCGAGTCGTTCGAGCGCATCCACCGCTCCAATCTCGTCGGCATGGGGGTGCTGCCGCTCGAGTTCCTGCCCGGCCAGTCCCGGCAGTCGCTGGGGCTCACGGGCTTTGAAACATATTCCATCGAAAATGTTCTTGGCCCCGAAGCCACCGTGCGCGCCGTGGACGCCTCGGGCGGCGAGAAGGTCTTTCAGGCGAAGGTCCGCATCGACACGCCGCGCGAACAGGACTACTTCCGCTCCGGCGGCATCCTGCCCTACGTGCTGCGCCAGCTCGCCCGCGCCTGATTCCCCGCCGGAGGCGCGTCTCCCGCCCCGCGCGCGGGCGGGAGCGCGCCTCCGCGTTATCCTGAGGACAGGCAGGCTCTCCGGGGATGTCTCCGACCGAGTTCGAACAGCTCTGGCAACAGGTGTGCGAGCGGCCAGTAGCGCCGCTGGACAGCCCGGAATTCGGCGCCGGCGGCGCTCTCGACGCTGGGATCGCCGCGCGTGGCCGTCTGCGCAAGCTCGAACGGTTCGGCGGCGCCGTGTTCCCGGTTTCGCCGCTGTACGTCACCAGCGTCTGCAAGGAGCGCTGCACTTACTGCAACTACCGCGCCGGATCCACTGACCCGGATCTGAAGCGCACGCGGCTCAGCGTCGCTGAGCTCGAACGCGAAGTCCGCTTCCTGGTCGAAGAGCGCGGCCTCCGCGCCGTGGAACTCGTTTATGCCTCCGACCCGCTGATCCGCGTGGACGACATCTGCCGCCACGTCGAACTGACGGCGCGGATCCTCGCGCGCCATGGCCGTCCGGCCGTCGGACTCAGCGCGGAACCCGCCACCGTGGCTGACTACCGGCGCCTGCGCGATGCGGGGCTCGCCTTCTCCGTCGTGTGGATGGAAACCTACGACCCGCTGCGCTACCGCGAGCTGCACCCGGGGCGGCAGATAAAGACGGACTTCTCCTGGCGGCTGGAGTCCTACGAGCGGATGATCGAAGCCGGTCTCGACGGGATCGGCTACGGCGTTCTGAGCGGGCTGGCGGACTGGCGGCGCGACTGGTCCATGCTTGCCGTGCATCAGCGGTGGCTGCGGCGGCGCTACGGCCGCGGGCCGAACATTCTGGGCATCCCCCGCCTCCGTCCCGCCCCGGGGGCGCCCTACGTGCCCGGCCCCAACCTGCCCGCCGATGGCGGCTTTCGCTCTCTCGTCGCCTGGCACAACGCGCTGTTCCCCGAAGTGATGCCGTTCGTTTCGACCCGGGAGCCGTTTGAGACCTGCCTGCAACTGGCGGCGGGGGGCGGCTGCCTGTTCACGCTGAACTGCTCCACGGTGCCCGGCGGATACACGTTTGACCACCGTGGGGCGCAGTTCCGCACGGGTGACTACGACGCCCTGTGCTTCGCGCCGCGCCTCTGCGCGGCGGGACTCAAAACGGACTGGGCATGGAAAGCCGCAACCTGCTATACTGTGGGTGTTTGACTGCGCCCGCCGATGGGCGCGGTGTGTTTGACACCCCGCGCCGGCGATCCGTAGAATAAAGTGTTTGTACCTCGTTGAACGGAGATCGTTTGTCTATGAAGACTGAATTTCCGTCCAGGGGCGAGATCCATCGCAGCTGGTTCGTCATCGACGCCAGCGGCCTCGCTCTGGGACGGGTCGCCAGCCAGGCCGCAAAGATTCTCATGGGGAAGCACAAGCCCATTTACACCCCGTTTCTGGATTGCGGCGACCATGTCATTGTCGTCAACGCGGAAAAAGCGGTTCTTACCGGCAAAAAAGAAGAGCAGAAAATCTACCGCCGTCACTCGGGCTATCCGGGCGGACTGACCGAGATCCCAGCCGCCAAGGTGCGCGCGCAGCGCCCCGTCCGGCTGGTGGAAGAGGCCATCCGCGGCATGCTGCCCAAGACCAAGCTCGGCAAGCAGATGTACCGGAAGCTGAAAGTGTATGCAGGCGACCGGCATCCCCACTCTGCTCAGAAGCCACAGGCAATGGCCGTGGCGCTGTGATCAGGACGGAGTTGAAGCCTATGGCAACGCTGCAATATCTCGGCACCGGGCGGCGCAAGCGCGCCGTAGCCCGCGTGTTCCTGCGCCCCGGAACGGGCAAGTTCACCGTGAACGACCGCCCCGCGGACGAATATTTCACCACGTTCTCCAGCCGCGCCGTCATCCGCCAGCCGCTTCTGGCCACCGAAACGGCGGACAAATTGGACGTGCTCGTCACCTGCTGCGGCGGGGGCACTGCCGGGCAGGCGGAAGCCGTCCGGCTCGGCATCGCCCGCGCCCTGTGCGATTTCAACGCCGAACTGCGCGGCAAGCTGAAGAGCGAAGGATTTCTCACGCGCGATCCGCGCGAGCACGAGCGCAAGAAGTACGGGCAGCGCGGCGCCCGCCGCCGCTTCCAGTTCTCCAAGCGCTGACCGTGCGGCGCGGCCCGGCGGCCGCGCTTCCGCATTTTGGGTCCGCCGGCTGCGGAACGGCAAATTTCGCTTTGGACGCCGCAGCCCGCGCCGGCAGGATCTGGTGTAAACCAGCCGGTTTCGCCGCCGGCTTTCTCTTTGAAGTAAGGAGAAACCTTGCCTTCCATTTCCATGAAAGAATTGCTCGAAGCGGGCGTTCACTTCGGGCACCAGACCAAGCGCTGGAATCCGAAGATGAAAGAGTATATCTTCGGCGAACGCAACGGGATCTACATCATCGATCTCCAGAAGACGCTCAAGCTGTTCAAGGACGCGGTACGCTTCGTCGCCGAGCAGGCGTCGGCGGGCAAGACGTTCCTTTTCGTCGGCACCAAGCGCCAGGCGCAGGAAGCCATTCAGGAAGAGGCAGTGCGCTGCGGCATGTTCTACGTCAACAACCGCTGGCTGGGCGGGCTGCTCACGAACTTCGCCACCGTCAAGCAGTCGATCAAACGGCTGAAAGAGATGGAAGCCATGATCGAAGAGGGCGCGGGCGAGCGCCGCACCAAGAAGGAAATCATCCACCTCGAGCGCGAGCGCAAAAAGCTGCACGCCAACCTCGCCGGCATCCGCGACATGGAGTCGCTGCCCGACGTGCTGTTTGTCATCGACTCGAACAAGGAAGAGATCGCCGTGCGCGAAGCGCGCCGCCTGGGCATCCCCGTGGTCGCCATCGTCGACACCAACTGCGATCCCGAGATGGTGGATTACCCGATCCCCGGCAACGATGACGCCCTCCGCGCCATCCGGCTCTTCTCGTCCAAGATCGCCGACGCCGTGCTGGAAGGCCGCTCCCTCGCCACCGAGCAGGACTTCGCCGCCGTGAAAGAGATCGCGGCCGATGACGGCGTGATCGAAGACATGTCGCAGTACGCCCAGTATGTCGACCCGCGGCTGCACGAAGAAGTGCTCACCGAAGGCATCGCCGATCTCGACCTGCCGAGTGTCTCGCTGCCCAAGCACAAGGGCGGCACGCTGGACGAGCCGGCTGAAGAATCCAGCCAGCCGGCCAGCTAGGCCCCTGTGGCGGCTCAGGGTTCGTTTTTGTCAGGCATAAGAGGATATTTATGGCAGAAATCAGCGCCCAAACGGTGAAACAGCTCCGCGATTTGACCGGCGCAGGCATGATGGAGTGCAAAAAGGCCCTTGTGGAGGCCGACGGCGACTTCGAGGAGGCCCAGGTCATCCTGCGCAAGCGCGGCCTTGCCACGGCAGCCAAGAAGGCCTCCCGCTCCGCCCGCGAAGGCATCATCGGCCTTCACGTCTCCCCTGCCGCCGATTCCGCCGTGCTCGTCGAGGTGAACTGCGAAACCGACTTCGTCGCCAAGACCGGGGATTTCCAGAAGTTCGTCGAGGAAGTCGTCCAGCTCATCGCCGAAAAGCAGCCGGCGACGGTGGATGAACTCAGGCATCTGCCCTCAAAGCTGGATCCCTCGCTTACCGTCGAGGGCCGGCTCACCCAGCTCATCGCCAAGATCGGCGAAAACATGGGCATCCCGCGCTTCATCATCTACCGGGCCAAAGGCGTCCTCAGCGCCTATGTCCACCCCGGCGCCAGGCTTGTTTCGGCCGTGGATGTGGTGTGCGCCAGGCCCGAAACCAAAGCCCGGCCCGAGTTCGCCGAGCTTCTCAACGACCTCGCCATGCAGGTGGCCGCCGCCTCGCCGCAGTTCCTCAGCCGAGCCGACGTCAGCGTCGGCGCTCTGGCCAAGGAAAAGGAAATCCAGCGCGCGCGCGCCCTCGCCGAAGGCAAGCCCGAGAAGATCGTCGACAAGGTCGTCGAAGGCCGCCTTGGCAAGTTTTACTCCGAGGTCTGCCTGCTCGACCAGCCTTTCATCAAGGACGACTCCGTTTCCATCGCGCAGCTGCTGGCCAACAAGAGCAGGGAATTTGGCGACAATCTCACCCTGGCCGCCTTCCTGCGGTATAAAGTGGGCGAGACGGCCGCTGCCGAAGAAACGGCTGCTGAGTAACCTTCCGGAGGAGGTTCGCCGATGCCGGTCCGCTACGGCCGCATTCTGCTGAAGCTGAGCGGGGAGGTGCTGGCTGGAGGCGCGCCGTTCGGGATCGACCCCGAGCGTACGCGTTCTCTGGCTGAGGAGATCGCCGAGGTCCACCGGGCGGGCGTCGAAATCGGCATCGTCATCGGCGGCGGCAACTTCTTCCGCGGCGCCGCCGCCGCGGCGCGCCACATGGACCGCGTCCAGGCCGACACCATCGGCATGCTCGCCACCATCATCAACTGCCTCGCCATGCAGGACGCTCTGGAGACACAGGGCGTTCCCACCCGCGTGATGACCGCCATTCAGATGAACCAGGTGGCCGAGCCTTACATCCGCCGCCGCGCCCTCCGCCACCTGGAAAAGGGCCGCATCGTCCTGTTCGGCGGCGGCACGTCCAACCCTTACTTCTCGACCGATTCCGCCGGCAGCCTCCGCGCTCTCGAAATCGGCGCCCAGGTGCTGGCCAAAGCCACCAGCGTCGACGGCGTCTACGACAAGGACCCGCGCCTGCACCCGGATGCCGTGCGGTTCGACCGCATCTCCTACGGCGAGGTCCTGGCGCGCAACCTCGCCGTCATGGACGCCTCCGCCGTGGCCATGTGCCGCGACAACGGGCTTCCGATCATCGTGTTCAACCTCACCGAACGGGGCAATATAATGCGAATGTCGATGGGCGAGCCCGTCGGCACGCTGATTGGAAACGCGCTATGAAACAAGAACAACCGAACACCGCTCCCGCAGGAGCTTTCCAGACCGTCAAGGATGTCGAGAACTACGCCAGGGCCAAAATGGAGAAGGTCATTTCCGGCCTCGAGCACGAAATGGCCTCCATCCGCACCGGCCGCGCTTCCATCAACCTCTTCGACGGCATTCAGGTGGAGGCCTACGGCTCGCAGATGCCGATCAACCATCTCGCCACGCTCCACGTGCCTGAGCCGAGCATGATCACCATCCAGCCGTATGACGTCAGCCAGATCGGCGCCATCGAGAAGGCCATCCGCGCCTCCGACCTCGGCCTCAACCCGTCCAATGACGGCAAGCTCATCCGCGTGCCCATCCCCGCGTTGACCGAGGAGCGCCGCAAGGACCTCGTCAAACACCTCCATCACGTGACCGAAGAGCACCGCGTGGGCGTGCGCAATGTCCGCCGCGACGCCAACGAGGCGGTCAAGAAACTCTTCAAGGACAAGCTGATCAGCGAAGACGACGAGCGCCGCGCGCTCGATGAGATCCAGAAAATGACCGATGGCTACATCGCCAAGGTCGACCAGCTCAGCAGGATCAAGGAAAAAGACATCCTCGAAGTGAAATAACGGCCCGGTTCTGTTTCAAACATTTCAGGGTCCTCCCGTGTGGAGGACCCTGAACCTTTTCTACCTCCGGGCCGCGGGGCCCCGCAGCGCCCGCCCGCCCCTGTTTCCCGCCGGCTGCCCGCCGGCCATGGTCTCCACGCCGTTCACCCACACCGCCTCCACGCCCTCGGCATATTGGTGCGGGTTGTCGAACGTCGCGCGGTCGCGCACTCTCTCCGGATCGAAGAGCACGAGATCAGCCTGCAACCCCGGCCGGATCAGCCCGCGGTTCCAAAGCCCCAGCCGCTGCGCAGGCAGCCCTGTCATCTTCCATACCGCCTCTTCCAGCCGCAGCAGGCCGCGCTCGCGCACGTACCGCCCGAGCACGCGCGCAAACGCGCCGTAGTTGCGCGGATGCGGCGCCCCCTCGCCCGGCGCCGCCACGCCTCCATCCGATGCCACCATGGTCCACCGGCAGGCCAGCACGCGCTCCACGTCTTCTTCGCTGATCGCGTGGTACACGGCGGAACACCCGCCCCGGACCTGAATTTCGATGGCGATATCGGCGGCGTTCCCCGCCGTCGGCTCCAGCCCCCGTGCCCGCGCCAGATCCGCAAGCGATTTGCCCGCCAGCGAACGGTCAAATCCGCACGATGCCAGCACCACGTTCGCCGGGTCCCCGCCGCCGCGGTCTTCCAGGATCCGCCGCACGATCTCGGCGCGGATCTTTGCCCGCGATTCCGGCGCCGCCAGCCGCTCTTTGAGCGCCGCAGCGCCTCCAGCCAGCGACCACTGCGGAAACAGAGCCGCCGTGCCCGTGGAGGAGGCTGTATAGGGGTACGCATCCAGCGTCACGTCCACACCCCGCCGGCGCGCTTCCTCGATCAGCTTCAGCGTCTCGCGGCTCCGCCCCCAGTTCGCCTTGCCGATGATCTTGTGATGCGTTACCTGCGTCGGCAGCCCGGCCTCCTCCCCGATGCGGATCGTTTCGGCCACGCTCGCCAGCACGCCCGCGGTCTCGTCCCGAATATGGGAGATGTGCATTCCGCCCAGCGCCGCCGCGGTGCGGGCCAGTTCGATCACCTCTTCCGTCCGGGCATAATTGCCGGGCACGTAAAAAAGCCCGGTAGAAAGGCCGAACGCCCCGTCGCTCATCGCATCCCGCAGCAGCGATTTCATCCGCTGCATCTCCGCCGCCGACGGCGCCCGCATCTCGGCGCCCATCACCTGCCGCCGGATCGTCCCGTGCCCTGCGAAGAATCCGATGTTCACCGCGGGCCTCAGCCGGTCCATCTCTTCCAGAGCCGCCCTGAGGGGCAGCGGCGAGCTGCCGTCCTGGCCCTCCAGCACCGTTGTCACGCCCTGACGGACCAGGTTTTCCGCGTCCGGGTGGCGGCGCAATCCCGCCAACGCGTGGCTGTGGATGTCGATGAAGCCGGGCGCCAGCACCAGCCCTCGGGCCTCCACCACGCGTTTGGCCTGCGCCCCGTCCAGCCGTCCCACCGCGGCAATGCGCTCCCCGGTGATCGCCACGTCCGCCCTGAACCACGGCGCCCCCGTCCCGTCTACCACGCGCGCCCCGCGAATCAGCACGTCATACGGCTGGCCAGAGACCAACGCCGGCAGCAGGCCCAGCGCAAGAAGACTCATTCTCCGCATGAACCGTATTCTACCGGCCCCCGCCTCGAGGTTCCTCTGTCCCGCCTCCCCCGGCAGCTCCCCAGGAGACGGACGCCGAGGGATCTCCGCCACCCTTGGATGTGTCAGAACAATCCGCCACCCGAGGCGGGAAGACTCAGTTCTGCTTGCCCGGCGACTGTCCCAGCATCGACAGCAGCAGCCCCAGGATCATCAGCCCCGTGATAATTGCACCGATCCACATGGCAACCCCCACTTCCTCCACAGCCGTTCGCAGCAGTTGACGTGCCAAACCCGATTCCGGTTCTTACTTTTTCCTGAGCCGCCCCCAGCTCTGCCGGCGCGGACGACCTTGCCCTCGACTAGAGAAACGGAATCCGCCCCCGCCCGCGGTCAGCGGAGGACGCGCCTGCGCGAGATCCGCAGGAATCGCAGGCGCGCGCTCGCAGGGCGGATTCGCTCCCATCCCTCCGCGAAATCCGGCGGAACACAGAGTCTGCCGCGGATTGGCAACCTGCGCCCGCCCCGGCGCCCTCTTCAAAGCCCTCGGGGGGCGCGCGTTCCGCCCTCCGGCATTCCGCCCGGATGCCTCGCGGACTCGGGGCATCGCGAACGGACCGCTTCCCGCCCCTCGCCGCGCCTTGCCGCTTCGCCCTATGCCCCCGTCCGCGGCCGGTACCCCGGGCGCGCGGTCACCCGGTATTTCCGGGAAATATCGGACTTGATTTCCACCGTAATGCGTCGGAAACCCTCATTGGGATTCGGTGCCGGGTAGTACGTTATCGTGTAAGAATTCCCGAGATCCTCGCGGATCGCCTCGAACGCTTCCACCTGTTTCTGCCACGTCCGGGCGAAGAAGCTCTTGCCTCCCGTCCGTGAAGCCAGCCGCCGGAACACGCCTGTCGAAATGGGATCCCTGTTGGAATCGCTCGTCGAAATCACATAGATCGGAATGCCCTCGTCCTCGGCCACCGCCCTCACGTCATCCGGCGCCACCATCGAGGCTGAATCCGGGCCATTGGAAAACACGATGATCACTTTCCGCCCGGGCACTTTCGCCGCATCGCGCAGCGTCAGCAGGAGCGAGTTGTACAGCGCCGCCTCGTCGCCGGCCACTGCCTTGCGCAGCCCCTGCAACGCCTCGCCCCTGTCGCGCGAAAGGGAAGCCGCACGCGTCAGGTTCCGCGAGAACGTGTACACCGCCACCGAATCGGCGCGGTCCAGCCCGCGCACGAAGTCCGCAATCGCGTCGGAGGCGTACACAAACCCCCGGTACATGTAATTCGACGTGTCGAACAGAATAAAAACGTTCGTCCCCACGAATGCGTCCGTCGCGATTCCTCCCCTCTGGGGATCCGCCCGCGCCGTGATCATCGGCCGCGCGGAGCCATCATCGAGAATTTGCAGCGGCGGCTTGTTGCCCTCCGCGAATGTGTTGATCCGCTGCGGAATCCCGTCCTCCAGGATCCGGAAATCCTCAGGACGCAGCCCGTTGATATACCGCCCCTTCGAATCGGTCACCGTGAAGCTCAGCACCACCATGTCCACTTTGACGCGGAAGGTGGGCCGGTCCTGCCGCTGCGCCAGCAGCCGCGGCAGCCACAGCAGAGGCGCGGAACAAAGCGCGCGGCTCAGCAGTTCTCGTCTCTGCGGGTTCATCCTTGCTCCTCTCATCGATTGCCCCCTTCCTACAGGCCCGCTCCCGCTTCCATCGCCTGCGCGCGCCGCGCGTCGCCACGCGCCCGTTCGGCCACTTCCCGCATCGCCCGCAGCACCGCCGGCCAGTCTTCCAGGTGTGTGGCGAAGATCGCCTCCACCGTCTTGACCGTCCATTCGGGCAGCCTGAGGTTCAACTGCGAAGGCCGCAGCCCCAGCTCATCGGCCAGCGCCGCAAAGAACAGGTTGTGCGACTCCCAGCTCTCGGCCAGGATCCGGCTCGAATAGCCCATCAGCGTCGGGAACGTCCTCAGCTGCAGCAGCTCCGGATGGTGCGAGTTCGCCAGCGTCGGCTTCGGCGTCCCGAACAGCTCCGACACCGCCTTGGCATTGCACTGCTGCGGCAACGCAGCCGCCATCAGCCGGATCTTCTCGGCGAACCCCGCGCTCGTGCGCCATTGCCGCGCCGCCGCCTGCGCGCCCAGGAAGTACAGCTCCGAGGGCATCAGGTGATCGAAAGCCTCTGCCGGCTTGCCAGTTGCCAGCAGCCGCGAGACGATTTCGACCCGCGCCGGGGGCGCCAGACGCTCCAGTTCCCGCATCGCCGCTTCCCGCAGATCGGCCCGGAGCGCCGATTCGGCGATCACCGTCTCGGCCAGCCGCAGGTGCAGCCCTACATAATGCAGCTGCTGCGGCGTCGCCCGCCAGAAGCGCGGCAGCCGCGCGCTCACCAGCAGCTGCGGCACCAAATCGCCCCAGATGAGCGCCTGCTCGCGCGATGGAACCAGGAAATTCTGCTCTGCTTCGGCCAGCGCATACGGCAGGTTCACGAGCGAGCCCACCAGCCGCCCGCCCGCGCTGGAAGGCCACCCCATGCCCAGCACCTCCGTCGCCTTCCACGTCTGGTTCGAGCCCTGGATTCCGACGAAGTCGTGGCTCCGCGCGAACAGCGGGTTCGTGTACAGCAACTGCGCCCCCGGCGGCGCATAGTGGATGTACAGCAGCCCCACCAAGGTGTCCCGCAGCAGCGGCGCCAGCAGCCCCCGCGCTTCCTTGAGCCGTTGGGCGTTACCTCCCGCCTTCCCGACCACCGCCCTCAGGTTCAGCTTCCGCTGCTTATCGATGTGCTTCTCGCTGTAAAAGCCGAACGCCATCGAATTCCGCTCCGCCGTGGTCAGCGACGCCTTCGGCAAGTTCAGATCGCTGACGCGCGCCGCCAGCCGGTTCAGCAGTTGCGCATTCAACGGCTCTCCCCGCGACAGCGCCTCCAGGTGGTCGTCCAGATCGAAAAGCAGTTTCAGCGATACCAGCCGCTGCGCTTCGAATGCCCGCAGCATCTCTCCCAGCAGCGCCTGATGCGTCTCCTCGTCGGCGGGCTTGAGCGCGCCTGCCAGCAGGTCCAGCATCCTGTCCTGAGGGTTCGATGCATCCTCCACGCCTGCCGCCCGCAGCAGTTGCATGACGCCTGCCCGTCCCGCATCAAAGAGCAGCGGCGTGTTGCTCGCCGTCTGAAACGGCTTGAGCACCGCCGACAGCGCCCCGTCCGCTTTCTCCTCGGCAATCAGTTTGTGCCGCACCAGCACCTGCCACAATCCCGCCAGCGCCTGCATCATGCCCGCCGAGTCCGCCTTCAGCTCGTTGCCCCCGGTGCGGCTGATCTTGTCCGCCGTCTCCAGAAACTGCAGGATCGTCGCATCGCTCAACGCGCCTGTCTCGCTGAACAGCGGATACTGCGCCCCGTATGCCTTCCACCGGAACGCCAGCGCCTGCACCGTCGCCGGTTCCAGCGGCTTCGCCCGCCTCCTCTCCACGTCGCTTACCGCCAGGAAGATCCGCAGCGGCTCGTTCTCCACCGCTTTCCGTGACAGCCCGAACAGCGCCTCGATCAGATCGTCCGGCTCCTTCCACGCCGCCGCCGCCCGCGTCAGCTTGCCGTCGTATTTTCCGTTCGGGTGCTCCGTGAACAGCCGCTTCCATACATCCAGCCCCCCGGGGATCACAGGACGCCCGCCCTCCACGCGCAGCCGCGCCGTCAGCAGCATCAGATCCGTGTTCGACCGGAACACCGGGCGCGCCGGTCCCGGCGACGTCACGCGCCCGCGCAGCGCCGCATAAAAGCGCTTCAGCCTCCCCGGCTCCGTCAGATAGTCGAGCGTCGGCCCTTCGATCCGCGACAGCGCATCGAAGTAACTCGCCATCCAGCCGTCGTCTTTCGCCACCAGCCTGTCCAGGAACTTCACGCCCTCGCCGGGCGCCGCCCCCACCAGGTCTTCCCATGCTTTCTCCGCCCGCGCCCCGCCCGGAACCGCCACCTTGCCGTTGCGGATCTGGAACATCCCCCCGAAAAAGTCGAATACATGCGCGAACGCCCGCACCCGCGTCACGGGCAGCGCCCTGCGGATCTCCTCCGCCGTCGACGGGTCCAGCTTCGCCAGCCCCAGGTACAGCCGGCACAGCGACGGGTCGTTGATGAACATATCGATGAACCCGCCCGACTGCTTCTCCCGCGCCGACAGCCAGTATTCAGCCGAGTACAGCACCGGGATCACCGCCGGCCTGTAATCGTGCACAAACGGCCGGTTCGTGCGCAGCGCCTGCTCCAGTTCGGCCAGCGGGAAGCCTGAATCCATTGAGAGAAACGCGCGTGTCGCGTTCACCGTCTCCAGCACGAGGTCCCCGCCGCAACCGCCGCGCATCCGGAACCCCAGCACGCGCAGCAGTTCGCCTGTCTGCGGCGACTCGCACGCTTCGATGCGGATCGTCTTCTCGCTGCCCGCCAGCTTCTCCAGCTCCCGCGCCTGATTCAGGTAGCGCACCACCAGCTTCAGATACTCGGTCTGCTCCAGCCCCTGATTGCCGCCCAGCGCCTGATAGCCGTTGGTCACCACATTGCGCGCCAGAGCCAGCAGGATCTCCTGCGGCGGCATCTCCGGCGAGAACGCCGCCATGCGCGCAAAGCTCTCCAGTGGTCCCGGCACCGTCACCGTCCCCATCGGCAGCGCCGCCGCCGCGCCGCCCGGCGCCAGGTCCCACCCGCTGCCCCCGGCGCGCCGCCACGCCTCCAGGCTCTTTCGCGCCTCCACGGTCCGTGCCTGCAGCAGATGCAGGATCACGATGCGCGCCTGCGCCCGCCGCCTTTCCTCGGTGCGCTCGGGCGCCAGCGCCGCCAGCCGCTCGTACGCTGCCAGCGCCTCCGGATCGCGCCGCTCGTCGAGGAACGAGGCCCACAGGCTCAGCGCCTGCGCGTCCTGCGGCGAAGCCTTCACAGCGCCCTCCAGGAGCTGCCGCGCTTCACCGCTCCGCCCGCGCAACTCCAGCTCCCTCACCTGCCGCGCCAGCTCATCCGATCCCCACGCGGGAAGCAGCGCTGCGGCCAAGACAGCCCAAACCATCCCTTTCAACATGGAGCACCTCGTCAGATCCCAGCCATGATGCTGCCGTGCTGGATTTGGACGATCAATGTATCACAAATCCGGGGCGACGACGCCGACACCGCCGCCGGCCCTCGCCGGCCTTGGCTGTCTATACATGAATGCCTCACAACGGCGCCGGATGCAAGGGCCGCAGAAGGCTTATGCTGTCCGTGGAGGTTCTTTTCGCCTGTGATGTACAAGCTGTTTTTCGCCCTGCCGCTGTTGATGCCGGTCCATGCGCTGGCCGCCGGGCACACCATTGCCGTCGTCGGCCTTGTTCACTCCCACGTCTGGGGCCACCTCGGCAAGATGGTCCAGGGCAAGCCTGCCCGCCTGGTGGGCGTGGCCGAGACCGCGCCGGAACTCGTCGCCGAAGCCGAAAAGCGCGGCGTCGCCAAAGAGCTCTTCCACTCCGACTGGCGCAAGATGATCGACACCGTCAAGCCTGAGATCGTCTGGGCCTTCGTCGAGAACAACCGCCACCTGGAAATCGTCCAGTACTGCGCGCCCCGCAAGATCCACGTGATCTTTGAGAAGCCCCTCGCGTCCACCTACAAGGATTCGGTGACGATCCGCGATCTGGCCCGCAAGCATGGCATCTTCGTCCTCTGCAACTACCAGATGGCCTGGTGGCCCACCTCCCACGCGGTGCGAGAAGCGGCCGCCTCCGGCCAGATCGGCGATGTCTGGCGTCTCCGGGGCATTGTCGGCCATGGCGGCCCCGGCGGCCCCAGGGGCCTCAACAAGTACTTCTTCGAGTGGCTCACCGATCCGGTGAAAAACGGCGCCGGCGCGCTGGTCGATTTCGGCTGCTACAACGCCCTCTGGAGCCTCATGTATCTCGGCCGTCCCTCCACCGTCTACGCCGTCTCCCACCGCCTCCGCCCCGACGAGTTCCCCAAGGTCGAGGACACCTCGCTCATCGTCCTTGCCTACCCGAAGGGCGTGGCTTTGCTGGAAGCCTCCTGGGACCTGCCCCGCAGCTTTCAGGACCTCGAACTGTTCGGCCGCAAGGGCAGCCTCTACATGACCAGCCGCTCTGTAGAGCTCCGCCAGGGCAGGGAAACGCGCGACATCCCCGCCCAGCCCCTGCCTCCCGAAAAGGCCGAGCCCATCGCTTACATGATTCACTGCATCGAATCGAAGACCGAGCCGGAAGGCATGACCTCGCTGGACCTCAACGTCGGCGTGATGGAGATCATCGACGCCGCCAAAGAGAGCATCCGCACCGGCCGCGCCGTGGCCTTGAAATAACCCGGACCGCGCCCGGAGGGCGCCCTCCCATCCCATGGGGGGGCGCTACAATCGCAGCCGGGTCAGGGATATCGAGCTCGGGCGCCCTCCGATCCCATGGGGG
>DYJN01000015.1:0-29920 GCA_020723085.1 Arcobacter sp. | reverse complement strand
GACCGCCCCTTTTTCTTGTCACTCAGGCCCGTTTGGCTGCGTCTTCCAAGATGAAAGCCGGGGGTTCCGGCTTATCATGGAGGGGTTGGCCGCCTATGAAACGGACTTGGGCCGGATGGCTCGCCTGTCTCCTTTTGGCGGCGCCCGCCGGGGCGTCCGATCTCGACAGGGCCCGTGCGCTCTATGACCGCGCCGAGTACCGCCACGTCATCGAACTGCTCAAGTCCGCTCCGGAAGCCCGCAGTCCCGGCGGGCTCTTCCTCCTGGGCCGCGCTCATTATCAGCTCGGCGATTTCAAGAAGGCCGTTGGGGCTCTGGAGAAGTCCGTGGAAGCCCGGCCCAGCGACGCCGCCGCCTGGCTCTGGCTCGGCCGGGCGTGGGGACGGCGGGCCGAGACCTCCAATATGTTCGTCGCCCCCTCCTATGCGTCCAAAGCCCGCCGGTGCTTCGAAAGAGCCGTGGCGCTGGATCCGTCCAACAAGGAGGCCCTCAACGACCTCTTCTCCTATTACCTCGAAGCTCCGGGCTTCCTTGGCGGCGGCATCGGCAAGGCCGAGGCTCTCGTGGACAGGATCCGCGCCCTCGACTCGGCTGAGGCCGAATACTCCCTCGCGCAGCTCGCCGAGAAAAAGAAGCAATACGACCGCGCCGAGGCGCACCTCAGGCGCGCCGTGGAACTCGCCCCGAGGCAGGTGGGCCGCGTCATTGACCTCGCCCGCTTCTTCGCCCGCCGCGGCCGCATCCAGGATGCCTACCGCGCCGTGGAACAGGCCGAGCACATCGCGCCAGGCTCGCCGAAAGTGCTCTTCACCCGCGCCGAACTGTACGTCCGGACCCACCGCAATCCTCAGGAGGCGCGCCGCCTCATCGAACAATACCTGCAATCGCCGCTGACGCCCGATGACCCGCCCCGCGAGGAAGCCCTGAAGCTGCTGGAGCGGCTCGGCGGATAGCCTGCCCGATGCCTCCTTTCTTCCTCTTGCGCGAGTGCCTGCATTTTGCCTTTCAGGCTCTGCACTCGAACAAAGTCCGCACCGCCCTCACCGCCCTCGGACTCGTCATCGGCAACGCAAGCGTCATCCTCGTTGTCACCATCTCCCTTGCCAGCCGCGACATCATTCTGGACAAGATCCGCGGCATCGGCTCCAACCTCGTCATGGCGTACTACGACGCCGGCGGCCAGTCGGCTTCGCGCGCCGCCGCCGATTTCGTCAAGCTCGCCGACGTCGAGGCCGTCCGCTCGCGCCTCGCTGACCGCATCGTCGCCGCCTCCGCCGTGCTCAATTCCACCGACACCGTCATTGTCGACGGCCGCCCCCTCGACGTCCGCATCATCGGAACCGACGAATACTACCCTCAGGTCCGCAGCCTCCAGCTCCTTGCCGGCCGCTTCCTCGATCCCTCCGACGTCGCCCTCCGCCAGAAAGTCGCCATGCTCGACGACAAGCTGGCCCGCACGCTGTTCGGCGGCTCCGCCCCTGCCGTCGGCCGCACCCTGAAGATCCGCTCGCTCGAATTCGCCGTCATCGGCGTCTTCCGCGAGCGCACCTCCACCTTCGGCCAGTCCGAGCTCGGCGACCACGGAGCCGCGCTCATCCCTTTCTCCGTCCAGCGCTACTTCGTCGAAATCGAGCGCGTCGACCCCATGTATGTCCAGGCCCGCCACGCCGAAGACGTTCCCGCGGTCACCCGGGAGATCGCCGATATCCTGGCCTCGCGCCACCGCCCCGGCGCCCGCTACACCGTCCAGAACCTCGGCGCCATCCTCGATGCCGCCTCCGCCATCGCCACCGTGCTCACCATCGTGCTCATCCTGATCTCCGCCATCGCCCTCGTCATCTCCGGCATCGGCATCATGAACATCATGCTGGTCACCGTCACCGAGCGCACGCGCGAAATCGGCATCCGCATGTCGCTCGGCGCCTCGCGCCGCGTCATCCTGCTGCAGTTCCTCTTCGAAGCCCTGCTCATCAGCACCGGCGGCGGCGTCCTCGGCATCCTGCTCGGCGTCAGCCTGCCCGTACTCGCCAATTCGCTCCAGAGCGAGGTCTACATCCCCGTCTCCAAACTCTCCATCCTCGTCGCCTTCCTCGTCTCCGCTGCTGTCGGCGTCGGCTTCGGCCTCCTGCCCGCCAATCGCGCCGCCCGCCTCAACCCCACCGAAGCCTTGCGCTACGAGTGACCGCGCCCCCGTCTGCTGCCGGTTACAGAGCCGGAAGCCGGCCGGAGCCCTCAATGAGCCGGCTCCCCTCCCCACGAGGAGCCATCCCGGGCGCTGCACCGCCTGCGCCTCGCTGGCCCGGCGCACGCTACCCTGTGGAGTATCAGCCATGCGTAGCTTTTCCGCTTTCTTCCTTCTTGCACTGCCGGCTCTGGCCGAGCCCCGCGTGCTCACCCTGAAACAGGCTGTCGAGCTCGCTTCGCGCCAAAGCCCGGAGGTCGTCCTCGCGCGGCTTGACGAGCAGCGCGCCGCGCTGGAGGTCGCTGCCGTACGCGAGCCCCTGCTGCCGCGCTTCTATGCCGGCAGCGGCCTCGCGTATTCCAGCGGCATGCCCATGTCGATCGAAGGCGCCACCCCTGCCGTCGTCCAGGCCAAGGGCGTCCGCACGCTTTGGAATCGCCCGCAGGGCTACCAGGTCGCCGCCGCCCGCGAGAGCGCCCGCGCCGCCTCCGCCGCCTCCGCTTCGGCGCGCGAAGACGCCGGGCTCCGCGTCGCCGCACTCTTTCTCGATCTGGAGCGTCTCGCCCGCCAAAGCGATGCCGCCCGCCGGCAGCTCGAGCACGCGCAGCGCATCGAAGCCGCCGTCAGGCTGCGCGCGGAGGAAGGGCGGGAGACCCCTATCGAGGCCCGCCGCGCCGCGCTCGAAACCGCCCGCGCCCGGCTCCGCCTCCAGCAGCTCGATTCTCAGCGCAAGTCCGCGTCCCGGGCTCTGGCTGTGGCGCTCTGCCTGGAGCCTTCAGAAGAAATCGTGCCTGCCGCCGAAGACCGCCCCGCCCCGGAAATCCCGCTGGATGAAGAATCCTCCGTCGCCGCCGCCCTGCGCGACGACCCGGAAGTCCGGCGGCTGGAAGCCGAGGTCGCGGCGAAGAACCTGCAGGGCCGCTCTTACCGCGCCATGCGTCTGCCGCGCATCGACCTGGTGGCGCAGTACGGGCTGCTCGCCAAGTTCAATAACTACGAGCAATTCTTCAACCGGTTCGAACGCCACAACGGCCAGATCGGCGCTTCCATCCAGATCCCGCTCTTCGCCAGCAGCCAGGACGAAGCCCGCGCAGCACAAGCCGGCATCGAGGCCCGCCGCCTCCAGGCTCAGCTCCAGCAGAACCGCCGCCGCGTCGAGAGCGAAACCCGCCAGGCGTGGCAGAAGGTCCGCGACGCCGAAGCCGCCCGCGAACTCGCCCGCATGGATCTCGACGTCGCCCGCGAGCAGGTCTCTCTGACCCTCGCGCGCGTCGAAGAAGGCCGCGCTTCCCTGCGCGACCTCGAGCAGGCCCGATTCCAGGAACAGGAACGCTGGATTCTGTTTTATGACGCGGTGCACGATCTCGAGCTCGCCCGCCTCGAGCTCCTCCGCCGCACCCACACCCTGGAAGCCGCCCTCCGCTGACCTCCATCAGCCCTGCAACGGGGCCGGCGGCAGGCGCGGCAGGGGCGGCAACGGGGAACGGCGCCGCTTTACGACAGCAGCGCGGAACGCACCGTATCGTCGTCGCCCGGATCCACCGTCCGCAGGTCGATCAGCAGCCGCTCGTCGCCGACGCGCGCGATCACCGGCGGCGAATACCCGCGCAGTTTGCGCTCCAGCTCCGCCGCGCCCGGCGTCACCGCCAGCAGGCACGTCGGCAGCGCCTGCCCGGGCGTCGAGCCGCCGCCCAGCACAGACTCGCCCCGCATCACTTCGGCATGTAGCTTGCCGGAAGCGTTGATCCCGCCCGCCAGACGCCGCGCGCGCTCCGCGATCTCGTCCGCGGAGAGCCGGATCATGCGCAGCACCGGCAGCTCGTCCCATCTTTCAAGCAGAGTCAGCCGCAGTGCAGTCTCCAGGGCTCCGTAAATGAGCTTGTCGACCCGCAGGGCGCGGAACATCGGATTCCGCCGCAGCCGCTGCACGATCTCGTGCTTGCCCGCCAGAATCCCCGCCTGCGGTCCGCCCAGCAGCTTGTCGCCGGAAAACGAAACCAGGCTCGCGCCGGCGCGCAGGCTCGTCTGCGGCAGCGGCTCGTGCACTCCGTACGGCGACAGATCCGTCAGGCATCCGCTGCCCAGGTCTTCATATACGGGAATGCCGCGCTCGCGTCCCAGCAGGCACAGTTCTTCGATCGTGGGACGCCCCGTGAATCCCTGGATCACGAAATTCGACGGATGCACGCGCAGCAGCAGCCGCGTCTCCGGCGTGATGGCTTGGCGGTAATCCTCGATCCGCGTGCGGTTCGTCGTGCCCACTTCCACCAGGCTCGCGCCGCTGCGCGCCATGATCTCCGGAATGCGGAAGCCGTCGCCTATCTCGATCAGCTCGCCGCGGCTGACAACCACTTCGCCGCCCGCGCCGAGTTCGTGCAGCGCCAGAAAGACGGCAGCCGCGTTGTTGTTCACCACGATGCCCGGCGCGCCCAGCAGCCGCTCCAGCAGCGGCGCGGCATGCACGTCGCGCTTGCCGCGCCGCCCGCTTTCGAGGTCGTATTCAAGATTGGAGTAGCCCGAACGGGAGGGGAGCTCCGGCAGCGGCGCGCGTCCGAGGTTCGTATGCAGGATGACGCCCGTGGCGTTGATGACGCGCCGCAGCGACGGCTCGAGCAGCGTCTGGAGACGCCTTTCGAGCGCCGCGCGCGGCTCCTCAGCCAGCGTCTCTCCGCGCTGGATGAGATGCCGGCATTCCTCCAGCACCGCGCGCGCCTCCTGGATCACCAGCCCGTGCGGCAAAGGGAGCCGCATCGAGCGGGCGAGCTCGTCCACGCCCGGCAACTGGCGGAGCTGGTCCTGCCGCGTCACTTCAGTGGAAACATCGCCCGCAGCTCGTCGAGCTTCGGGCGCCGCCCGTATTCGCACAGCTCGAAGGATTCGACCTGCCGGACTTTGGCGGCAGCCTCCGCGCCAAGCTCTTCGATGAGCGCCTTCCGCACCTGCTCGCTGATCGGTTGAACCCGCATCTTCTCGAGCATCGCCCGGCGCGCCTTTGGATCCCTGGGGACCTGGTCCAGCCGCCGGTCCGTCCACGGGAGCCACTCGTAAAACTGCGACACGTGGGCGTCCAGCGCGCTGATCTTGATGTCAAACACGTCATCGATCGGAACCACTACGTCGGGGCGGAACGGCGCGGGCTTCTGGAAATTGTCCTGGTAATACAGGAACACGGGGTTGCGCTCGAGCGGCGGCGTGTCGGCGACGATGTTGGGCACGATCACCATGTATGCGGCGTCCTGCACCAGCATTCCCGTGTAGCGGTGGTCGGGATGATAGTCGTTCGTGCGCGGCCCGATCACAATATCCGCCTGCCACCTGCGGATGGCGCGGATGATCTGGCGGCGGACTTCCAGCGTGGGCATGAGCTCGCCGTCGTGGTTGTCGAGCACCTCGTATTCGGCGATGCCGAGCCGGCGCGCCGACTCCTGCGTTTCCAGGAACCGGCGCTTCGCCAGAGCCGCTCCGCCCATGGACTGATGGCCGGCGTCGCCGTTGGTTACCGAGAGGAACTTTACTGCATGGCCGGCGCGGGCCATCTTGGCGGCGGTTCCGCCGAACTTGATGTCGCAATCGTCCGGGTGGGCGCCGATGGCGAGCACGCGCAGCTTGCGGGGCGGCTGCGCGGCGCCCTGCCCGGAGAGCAGGACGCCGGCGGCAGCGGCGGCGATGAGAGTGGCGAAATACTTCATGCGATGTTCCCGAAGAGCCCTTTCCAGGTCTGTTCTTTGCGAGTGTACATGGCCTCGCGGCCAAGCAGCGCGATCATCGTCGACAGCGCCGAGCGCTCCGCCACGTTTTCCACATCGCCGGTGAGGACGCGGTTCAGGAACTGCTCCAGCGCTTCAAACGTGATGTCGCGCTTGGAATCGATCCGCTCGCTCTCCTTCGGACTCTTGAAGTGCGTCATGCCGCCGCGCGAAACAGTGATCGTTCCCTTTGTGCCCGTGAACTCTTCGCCGACTTTCGCAAAGCCGCGCGGCGTAAGCTGGTTGGCCTCGTAGTTCACCAGCATGTTGTCGGGCCACTCGAACGACAGCGTCAGGTTGTCGACGATGTCCATCGTGAGCCGCACCTTGCGGGTCGAATAGCCGACGGCGCGGATGGGCAGCCCTTCCAGGAACCAGTGCAGGACGTCGAAATTGTGGCAGTCCTGCTCGACGATGATGTCGCCCGAATACTTGGCATAGCAGAACCAGTTGCGCACTTCGGCGAGCTTCGGGTCGAGCCCCGGATAAGCCCGGCGCGTAAACGGGTCGCCGCTGATCCAGTAGGCGCGCGCCGCCGCCAGCGGACCGATGTCGCCGCCTTTGACGCGCTTCCAGGCCTCGAGATAGACGGGACCATAGCGCTGCTGGTAGCCGAACGAGATGACCTTCTTCGGCTCGGCTTTGCGTCCGGCGCGGATCACCCGCTGGCAGCCGGCAATGTCGACGCCCGCCGGCTTCTCGCAGTAGACATGCTTCTTCGCCTGCACCGCCGCCTCGAAATGCTCGGGGTGCATATAGGGCGGCGTGGCGATGATGACGGCGTCGATGGAAGGATTGGCCAGGAGCTTCTGGTAATCCTTGTACTGGTTCACCTTTTCGAGCTTCAGCGCCGTCTTGGCCTGCTCGATGCGGTCGTCGAACAGGTCGCACAGCGCCGTGACCTGCCCGCGTGGATCGTTGTGGGCGATCCGGGCGTCGTATGTGCCGCGTCCGCCGCTGCCGATCAGGCCGATGGAGACCTTCGAGTTGGCCTGCGTGCCGCGGACAGCCTGTGGCGAAACGATCGTGAACGCGCCCGCGGCCGAAAGGACGGCGCGGCGCGAAAGGGGATGGAGAGTCTGGCTCGGCATAGGAAACCCTGCGGTGCAATTCTATCGCAGGGTTCAGCGGGGCTGCGCCGCGGCATTGCGGTGTTCCTGGTGATGCTGGTGGGCGCGCCGGTACAACTCGCGGATTTCGGTCCCCGTGAACGCCAGCGCCACCGCCCCGGCGACAAGCAGCGGAACCGTCACGATGAAGAACATCACGCCTGCGACCGACTTCGCAGTCTGGGCATCGACTCCCAATACCCGGTGCAGTCCGAGATACGCGAACAGGTGGAACAGCCCGACGTTGCCCGGCGCCGACGGCAGCACCGTCCCCAGCCGCAGCACCACCAGCACCACAGCCGCCGCGCCCCACTGCAGCTCCAGCCCGTAGCCCTCCAGCATCGCGTGGATCGGAAGCACCTGCAGCGCCAGATACACGATGCTCGAGCCGATCGCCAGAGGGAAAGTGCGCGAACGTCCCATGGCGTGCAGCCCCTCCACCGCCGTGCGCAGCGCCTCCGACCAGCGGTGGCGCGTCGTGACGTGGTGCGAGAAACGCCGGCTCAGCACCGCAAACACCAGCAGCGCTCCAATGGCGCCCACCAAGCCCGCGAGCCCCCACACGCCCGCCACCAGGTCCTTCGGCAATTCCACAAACAGCGAGACGGCGGCGAAGCCGAAGATCAGCCACATGCCGTCGATCAGGCGTTCGATCAGCGCCGAACTCAGCACCAGCGGAAACGGAATCCGGTTCCACGACGCAACCAGGTAGCAGCGGATCAGTTCGCCGCTGCGGAACGGCAGCAGTTCGTTCGCGAACAGCCCGATGTAGATCGCCTGCACGCTGCGCCAGAGCGGGAGGCGCCGCACCGGCGCGAGCAGGATGTTCCAGCGCCAGCCCTGAGAGACATAGACGAGCACGTCGGCCGCCACCGCCAGCACGATCCACAGCGGATGGATTTGCCGCAGCTTCGGCAGCTCCGTGCGCCAATCGAAGTCGTGATACACCCACAGCAGGCATGCCAGAGACAGCAGGTACACCACCGCCGAGCCGAACCATGCAGGAAACCGCCGCCCGCCGTTTGCCGAGGGGAAATTCATCCCGTTCCTCTTCATCATAGATGCCGGAGGTTGCAGAACGGTGAAGTCAACCGGCAGGGCGCACGCCGCCCGCCGTGACCGTCACCTCGCTGCCGTCGCCGCGGCGCACCCGCAGGAACCCTTCGGCGGTGAGTCCGGCGGTCGTGCCCGTCAATTCTCCTCCGGGCAGCTCGACCCGGACGCGGCGTCCGGCGGCATACGACGACGCCGACTCGAACAGGCGCAGGATCGCCGTGGCGCCGCTGGTTTCCAGGATGTTCAGATGGGATTCGATCGAGCGCGCTAGCGCCGGCAACAAAAACCCGGCATCCTGTTCCGAGCCCGTTTCGATGAGGAGGGAGGTGGCGAGCGGCGCCAGTTCGGGCGGAAACTCGCGCTGGTTGACGTTCAGCCCGACGCCCGCCAGCAGAGCTCCGTCCTGATACTGCGCCAGGATGCCTGCCAGCTTGCGGTCTCCGATCAGCACATCATTCGGCCAGCGGAGATCGACGGTCACCCCAAGGAATGTCTGCACCGCGTCCGCCACCGCGAACCCCAGCGCCAGAGTGGCCAGTGGAACCTGCGCCGGTTCCAGCCGCGGCCGCAGGACGATCGTAAAGTACAGCCCTCCGGGGCGCGAGTCCCACGTGCGTCCCAGCCGCCCCTGCCCGGCGGTCTGCGTGCGCGCGGCGACCACTGTCCCGGCTGCGCAGCCTTCGCGCGCCAGCTCGGCCGCGCGCCGCATGGTCGTGTCGATCGTGTCGTGCCACTCAATGCGCCGCATGGAGATCCAGATGGAAGTGAATGTCAACCGCACGCGCCGAGTGCGTGATCGCGCCGCTCGACAGGTACTGAGCGCCGGCGAGCGCATATTCGCGGACGTTGTCGAGCGTGATGCCGCCGCTCAGCTCCGCCACGGCGCGGCCGCCGATGCGGGCGATCCACTCGCGCGCCTGCTCCGGCGTCAGATTGTCGAGCAGCAGCCTCTGCGCGCCGCACGCCAGCGCCTCGTCGAGCTCTTCGAGCGTGCGGACCTCGATCTCCACGGGAAGCGATGTGCCGCGCACAGCCGCGAGCGCCGCCCGCACGCCGCCCGCGGCTGCGATGTGGTTGTTCTTGATCAGAACAGCGTCATACAGCCCCATGCGGTGGTTGACGACCCCGCCGCAGGACGCGGCCATTTTCTCGAGTAAACGCATCCCCGGGGTCGTTTTTCGCGTGTCCAGGATCCGGCACTGCGTGCCGGCAATGGCGCTCGTGAACCGCCGTGCGAGCGTGGCGACGCCGCTCAGCCGCTGAAGCAGATTCAGCGCCGTGCGCTCGCAGGTGAGCAGGCGGCGGGCGCTGCCAGCGGCGCGCGCGAGGCAGGCGCCCTTGTCCACGTCCGACCCGCTCGGGGCGAGCACTTCTACGCGGACGCCGCCGCCGGCCAGGTCGTAGACCGCCTGCATCAGCTCGATGCCCGCCACGGTGAGCGGCTCGCGCGCGTAGAAAGCGCCCGCGGCGCGCTGCTCCGCGGGTACCGTGAGCTCGGTGGTGACGTCGCCGGCGCCGATGTCTTCCGACAGGGCGCGGCGGATCAGATCGAGCGCGTCAGGGTGCTGCCAGTTCATCGGATCAAAGGCCCAATTCGGCGAGCACCGCCTGCTGCTCGGCCAGCTCCTTCTCGTATGCGGCGAGCTTCTCCCGGATGCCTTCGACGACGTGCGCGGGCGCCTTCGCGATGAAGCTCCCGCTGGAAAGCTGCCTGCGGCTGGAAGCGATGACTTTCTCGAGTTCGGCCAGGCGCTTCTGGACGCGCTGCCGGATGGAGTCGATCTGCGCCCCGGACAGTTTCAGGCCGACGGCGAAATCGGCGGCGGCGCGGCGCACGCCGGCGGGGCGCGCCGCCGGATTCAGCTCGAAGGCGCCGCCGGCGAGAGCGTCGATCACGGCGGCTTCCGAAGCGGCAACGCTCTGCACGTCCGTGGACATGGATTCGATCCAGCCGTCGACGCGCGCGCCGGGGTCGACCCTGTTGTCGGCGCGGAGGGCGCGGGCGGCGGTGACCATCGACTGCAGGAGCCCGAACCGCCGCGCGGCTTCTTCATCGGCGGCGCCGCCGGGCTGCGGGCAAGGGGCGATGCAGATGGACTCCGGTCTGCGCGCGTCCTTTGCCGCAAGCCGCTGCCAGAGTTCTTCGGTGATGAAGGGCATGAGCGGGTGCAGGAGGCGCAGCGCGAGCTCGAAGGTTTCCGCCATGGTCTCCACATGGGCGCGCGGCTCGACGCCCTGCTGCACGCGGAGCTTCTTGATCTCCACATACCAGTCGCAGAAGTCGTCCCAGAGGAAGGTCCAGACGATGTCGGCTGCTTCGTGATAGCGGTAGCTGAGCTGCGCCTGCTCCATGCGGGCGGCGGCTTCATTGAGCTTGTGGCGGATCCACCGGTCCTCGAGCGGCACGGCGCCTGCGATCGCGCACGGCTTGGCCACCTCGCGCGGCGGTTCGCCCAGCGGCAACTGGCCGAGGCCAACCTTTTCCATTTGCAGGAACAGGAACCGCGCGGCGTTCCAGATCTTGTTGGCGAAAGCGCGGCTCGAGGCCATGCGCTCTTCGCTCAGGGCGATGTCCATGCCGGGCGCGGCGCCGCGCAGAAGGGCGAAGCGCACGGCGTCCGTGCCGTACTGCTCGATCACTTCGAGAGGATCGATGGTGTTGCCGCGCGTCTTCGACATCTTCTGGCGGTGCGCGTCGCGCACCAGACCGTGGATGTAAACGGTGCGGAAGGGCACGTCGCCCGTGCACTCAATGCCGAGCATGATCATGCGGGCGACCCAGAAGAAGAGAATGTCGAAGCCGGTGATGAGGAGCGTGGTGGGGTAGTAGGTCTCCAGATCCGCGGTGCGGTCCGGCCAGCCGAGGGTCGAGAATGGCCAGAGGCCGCTGGAAAACCACGTGTCGAGCACATCGGGGTCCTGCTCGATCCGCGGCGAGCCGCAGTGCGCGCACGCCGCGGGGTCTTCGCGAGAGACCGTGACCTGCCCGCAGCCGGCGCAATGCCAGGCGGGGATGCGGTGGCCCCACCAGAGCTGGCGGGAGACGCACCAGTCGCGGATGTTGTGCATCCACTCGAAGTAGGTCTTCGCGTAGCTTTCCGGAACGATGCGGATGCGGCCGTCTTCGACGGCGCGGATGGCGGGCTCGGCCAGAGGCTTCATGCGGCAGAACCACTGCGTGGAGACGAGCGGCTCGACGATGGTCTTGCAACGCTGGCAGCGGCCGGCGCTGAGCGCATAGGCTTCGGTCTTCTCAAGCAGCCCCTGGGCCTCGAGGTCGGCGAGGACCCGCGTGCGGGCTTCAAAGCGGTCGAGCCCGGCGTAGGCTCCGGCGGCAGCGGTCATGCGCGCGTCGAGGCCGATGACGGCGACGTGCGGGAGATTGTGGCGGCGGCCGGCTTCGAAATCGTTGGGGTCGTGAGCCGGCGTGACCTTGACGACGCCGGTGCCGAACTTCGGATCGGCGAGCGGATCGGTGATCACGGGGATCTCGCGGTTCACGAGCGGCAGCACGACGGTGCGGCCATGGAGATCGCGGTAGCGCTCGTCGCCGGGATTGACGCAGACGGCGGTGTCGCCGAGCATGGTTTCCGGCCGTGTCGTGGCGACGGTGACGAAGCGGCCAGGCATGTCCTTCACCGGATAGCGGATGTGCCAGAGGTTGCCCGGCGCCTCCTCATGCACGACCTCGAGGTCGCTCAGGGCGGTGTGGCACCGGGGGCACCAGTTGACCATGTACTCGCCGCGGTAGATGAGGCCCTTCTCGTAGAGGCGCACGAAGGTCTCGCGGACGGCGCGGGAGAGGCCGGGATCGAGGGTGAAGCGGTTGCGCGTCCAGTCGCAGGAGGCGCCGGTGCGCTTCATCTGGTGGATGATGGCGCCGCCGTACTGCTCCTTCCATTGCCAGACGCGGCGCACGAACTCTTCACGCCCGAGGTCGTGGCGGGACAGGCCTTCCTTTTCGCGGAGCGCGCGCTCGACCACCATCTGGGTGGCGATGCCGGCGTGGTCCTGTCCGGGAAGCCACAGGGTCTGGTCGCCGCGCATGCGGCGCCACCGGATGGTGGCGTCGATCTCCGTGTGTTCGAGCATGTGCCCGATGTGGAGGCTGCCGGTGACGTTGGGCGGGGGGATGACGAGCGAAAACACTTCCCGGCCATCCTGTTTTTTCTCCGGCGGGGTGAAGTAGCCGCCGGCGATCCAGGCTTCCGCCCAGCGCGGCTCAAACCGCTGCGGTTCGTAGACTTTCTCCAATGTCATGGGGTGAACTTTCAGTCTAACAGGGGGCCGTTCCCGTACACTATGGGCATGCGGCTGGAAGCGATGCAGGCGGCGCTGCGCGAGCAGGGAGTGGACGGATGGCTGTTTTTCGATCATCACCGGCGGGACGGGCTGGCGTACCGGATTCTGGGCTTCGAGCCGCCCCGCACGCCGACGCGGCGCTGGTATTACTATGTGCCGGCGCAAGGCGAGCCTGTGAAGCTGGCGCACCGGATCGAGGCGGGCATGCTGGACGCCCTGCCGGGAGAGAAGCGCCTGTATGCGGGCTGGCAGGAGCAGGAGCAGCGGCTTGGCGGGATGCTCGCCGGGGCGCGCCGCGTGGCGATGCAATATTCGCCGAAGTGCGCCGTGCCGTACGTGGCGATGGTGGATGCGGGCACGGTGGAACTCGTGCGTTCGCTGGGCGTGGAGGTGGTCTCCTCGGCGGCGCTGGTGCAGCAGTTCGAAGCGCTGTGGACGCCGGGGCAGTACGCGAGCCACAAGCGGGCTCAGGGGAAGGTGGACGGGATCCGCGCGGCGGCGTTCCGCCTGGCGGAGGAGCGGCTGGCGCGGGGGGCGCCGGCGACGGAGTTCGAGATCAAACAATTCATCCTGAACGCGTTTGAAACAGAAGGGCTGTTCACGGATCACGGCCCGATCGTGGCGGTGAACGCGCACGCTTCCGACCCGCATTACGAGCCGCAGGCGTCCGGCTCGGCGGAGATCCGCAGGGGAAGCCTGCTGCTGATCGACCTGTGGGCGAAGCTGCGCGAGCCGGGCGCGGTTTACTACGACATCACCTGGACTGCCTACTGCGGCTCGGCGCCTCCCGGGCGGATGGTGGATGTGTTCGAGGCGGTGGCAGGCGCGCGCGACGCCGCCGTGGAGCGGGTGAAGCGGGCGGCGGAGGCGGGCGAGCCGCTGTGCGGCTGGCAGGTGGACGACGCGGCGCGCGGCTTCCTGCGCGAGCGCGGGCTGGCGGAGTTCTTCATTCACCGCACCGGGCACTCGATCGGCGAGGAAGTCCACGGAACCGGGGCGAACATGGACAACTTCGAGACGCACGACGAGCGCCCCATCGTGCCCGGGCTGTGTTTCTCCATCGAGCCTGGCGTTTACCTGCCGGAGTTCGGCATCCGCAGCGAGGTGAACGTGTTCCGGTCTGAGACAGGGGCGGAAGCGACGGGCGAGGTGCAGCGGGCGCTTCTCCGTATGGACGTCTGATCCTGCGCCGGGGCAGGGAGGCGGAAGCTCCCATTCGTTTCGGAGGCAAGGGCAAACTCCCCTGTGCCCCTGGCAGCGGAAGATGCGGCGGCCGTGCGGTTCCGGCGCGGGAGTTGTCCGGAGAGAAGCAGGTCAGCCTGCATGCGGGCGCGAGGGGAAGTGCCGGCGGGCGTAGGCGAGAGCCGCCTCCTTGGCGGGGCAAGGCGCGCGAGCGGGAGGGGAAGGCGTGGCCGGGAGGGTTTGGCGGAAGCTGTGGAGCAACCGCGTTCGCGGAAAGGGCGCCGTGCAGGGAGCCTGAGGGGCCGCAGCTCGCGTGAGAAGAATTCCCGAGCATGCCGGCGCGCGGGCGTCACGGCGGTTGAGAAAAAATAGCTCACCCGTTTTGAAGAGCTTCCGGCTGCGCGGGCGGGCCCTGCGGCGGCGGGGCGGCACGGTTCTGGCCGGAGATCCAAGACCGTGGCGCCGCGTCCATTCGATCCCGCCCGACTGAAACCCACGTTGATCGACCTTGCCTTGCAGGACAGGCTGCAACAGGCTGCCTCTCCCGATCCGTTCAGCGTTCTGCTCGAGCTCCGCTATGGCGCGCGCGCCGGGGACCTGCTTGCGCTCTGTCCTTCAGCCCGCCCGATCGGCGCGCCCGCGCGCGGGCTGTTCACCGCCCGGCTAACCAAGGCGGAGATCCTCGCCTTGGCCGGGCAGGCGCAAACGGTGCTTTACCGCATCTGGCTGAATCACTCCGTGCGCGCGCTTTCCCTGCGGGCCATTCAGGCGGACGCCGCGATGGCGGGATTTCAGGCCACCGGGAGAGGCATCGTCTGGGCGGTGGCGGATTCCGGCATTGCGCCGCACGCCCATTTCGACCGGCACCGGAACCTGGATCTTCCCGAAGGGATCGAGCACCGCGATTTCACCGGCGCCTGTTCGCCGCTGACGGATGAATTCGGCCATGGGACGCACGTGGCAGGAATCATCGCCGGGTCGGCGCCGGACGGCGCGGTTCTGCCGGCGGGCGCGCCGGACGCGGCGCCACGCGGCGCCGCTCCGGAGACGAAGCTGCTGTCGCTCAAGGTTCTGGGACCGGACGGCTGCGGCGAGGTCTCCAATATTCTGGCTGCCGTCGACTACGTGCAGCAGTTGAACGCGTACGGTCGGAGGCTGCTCGTCCACGGCGTCAACCTTTCGCTTGGATATGAATTCGACCCAGAGTGGTTCGCCTGCGGCGCTTCGCCGCTGTGCCAGGAGATCGACCGGCTGGTTCACTCGGGCGTGTGCGTGGTGGTGGCGGCGGGCAATTCTGGCTACGGCTGGCAGAACTCGCAACACACCGGGATGACGCCGGCGTGCCTGGATCTGACGATCAACGATCCCGGCAACGCGGAGCTGGCGATCACGGTGGGCTCGACGCACCGGGAGCGGCCGCACACGTACGGCGTTTCCTACTTTTCGTCGAAGGGGCCGACGGGCGACGGGCGGATGAAGCCGGATCTGGTGGCGCCCGGCGAGCGGATCGTCTGCTGCGCCGCGCCGGGGAAGGCGCCCGATGGGACGGACTGGCGCGTGGCGTACGTCGAGGACTCCGGCACGTCGATGGCCGCGCCCCATGTTTCGGGCGCTATCGCCGCATTCCTCTCGGTCCGTCCGGAATTCACCGGCCGGCCGCTCGATATCAAGGAGATTTTCCTCCAGACCGCGACGGATCTCCGGCGCGCTCCGCAGTTTCAGGGGCGCGGAATGGTCAACCTGTTTCGCGCTTTGCAGGCGCGATGAAAGGCGGCGGGAGCCGCCGGAAAAGAGAGGACTGGATGCCTTATTTCCGTATCGATTTCGACGCCTCGGGCCGATTCCGCAATCCGGCTCAGCGCGACGAGTTCTTCGCTTTTCTCCAGCGCGAACGGCCGGCGGCTGTGCTGATGGCCGCGCATGGCTGGCTGAACGACACGGAGGCCAGCGGCCGCATGTTCGCGTGGTTCGGGGAGGCGCTGAGGCCCTTGCCTGTCTGCGGCATCGCGTGGCCCTCGCATCCGCTGAAGCGGAACGCCGCGGGCGTCGTGAAAGCGGGCATCGAAGCCACATCGTATTACCTGATGAAAGAGCGCGCGGCGAAAGTCGGGGCGGGCGGGCTGGCGCCGCTGGTGCGGTCTCTGAAGCAGCTCATGCCGGAGACGCGGGTGCATTTCGCCGGACACTCTTTCGGCGGACGCCTGATCACGGCGGCGGCGATGGCGATTGGGCGGCCCGGGGGCGGGCCGCTGGTGGAGAGCATGATGCTGTTGCAGGCGGCATTCTCGCAGTTCGCCTTCAGCCCGCAGGGGCTGTACCGGCCGGTTGTAGCGGAGCGGATGGTGCGCGGGCCGATCGCGGTGACGCACTCGGTGCATGACAAGGCCGTGGGCATGGCCTATCCCGTCGCCTCCATGCTCAAGCGCCAGAACGCCTCCAGACTGGGCGGTCCGAACGACCCATACGGCGGACTGGGCGCGAACGGCGCGCGCGGGCTCACGGCTGAGGAGTGCATTCACCTGAACCTCGGCGATGTGGCTTCGCTCGGGCAGTTCCTCCACTATCCCGTGATCAATCTGAATGCGGACCGCGTCATCCTCGGGCACTCGGACTTCTGCAAGCCGCAGGTGGCCGAGACGCTGAAAGCGCTGGCGGCGCTGCCGGCGGCTGCGGGCTGAGGAGGCCGGCGGCCAAGCCGGCCACGGCCGTTGTCAAGACCGTGCGTGCCGCGAGGGACGGCGGCGCGCCGGCGGGGGAAACGCGGCGGATCTGCGCCTGCGTCCCGGAAGCGTTGCGGCCGCAGCGGCGACCGGCGATTTTTCGCGCGCGAAAGCACGGGAGTCGGCCGAGAAGCTCGCTGCGGAATCTCTCCGGGCTGCGCCGGGCGCACGATTCCAACAGTGGGCGGGCGGGCTGCTCCGGATCGTCAACGTTGCTGTCCGGGCGCCGGGCGGCGGCGCGGACTGACATGAACGAGTCCGTACCTGCCCTGCGCGCCGGAGATATCGAGATAACGCCCGTCTCCGGCGGACAGCCGGCTGGGGGCTGGACTGCCGTCCACGGTGACGGCGCCGGGATCAAAACCTTCGGGCAGCAGAATGCGCAGATCCGCCTTTTCGCCGGATCCGGCGTATTCCAGCGTGATGCCATCGGCGCCGTGGCGCCAAATATAGCTGAAATAGGCGTCCGAGGCGGGCAGGTGGAAGGTGACCCGGGCGCCGCGGATTCCGGCAGCCGCCCACCGCGGAGAGATCTCCACCCGATCCAACCGCGGGGCCAGCATGCGCACGCCGGCGAGCCCTTCCATCAGCGCCTCCACCCACTGGGCCATGCCCCAGCCCGCGTAGCGGGCCTCGTTCGTCGTGCGGAATCCCGGAGTACCGTCGGGCCAGTACCAGACTTGCGCTCCGCCGGTTTCGCGCAGATGGCGCGCGTATTGACGCAATAATTCGACACCCCATTTCTCGCGTCCGAACCAGAAAGCGGCACGGCATAATTCGCCGCCGACCCAGGGCATCAAGCCGCCGTTGGCGTAGCCGCCCTGCTTGAGGAAGGGCTCTTTCCAGTAGCCGAGGTGATCGGGATATCCGGGCTGCAGGCTCCACCAGGGGTATTTGTCGCCGGTGGCGGCGTGGCGGCGGCGGTATTCGTCGAGAATCTTTTGCGCCTGTTCCGGGGTGGCGAAGCCGCGCGTCATGGCCCAGGTGTTGCTCATGGCGAGCTGCCGGCGCTCGTCGAAATCGCCGTGATCGATGGGATCGATGTGAACGTGGTGCTGGAACTTGACGCCGTCCCAGAGGAGCCCGGCTGCGCGGCGCCGGTATTGTTCCGCTTCTCCGCGCCAGTAGGCAGCCCGCGCCGCATTGCCGGCGGCAAGGTGCATTTCGGCGAGGGCGCGGAACGCCTGATAATAGCCGGTCTGATCGCAGATGGCGATGACATGGCGCGACGCGCCCGAGTCCGTGGCGCCGTCGATGTCGAAGTCCCAAGTGTCGCAACTGTGCTGGCGTTTGACGAGGCGCCGCCCGGGATCCCAGTGTTTGGGGTCGCTCATGACGTATGCGAGAGCCTTCTCGAGCCTGGGAAGGGCGCGCTTCATCCATGCGGCGGCTCCCGTTGCGCGCCACGCCTGCCACACTCCGAGCACGAGAATGTACTCGACGTCGCTCTCCAGCCCCACGCGCCAGGCGCGCCCGTCGCGGTGGATGCCGTCGGGGATCATGCCGTCCTCGCGCTGCGATTCGAGGAAGCGGTCCAGCCCGCACTGCATTTCGGATTCCCAGTGGCGGTAGGCGGGCAGGGAGTAGATCCAGTCCCGCAGCCAGATGCCGTCGAAGCGCCATGTATCGCCGGAAATATAGCCGACAAACCGGCCGCGGTCCGTTTGATAATCGCGGCGGCCGAGCTGCATCAGCTCTTTGGTCAGCGGATACAGACTGTCGAAATCCGGGTCGCCCGATTCGATGGAGGTCTGGGGCGCCACGCGGAAATTCAGGTAGCGGCTGTGGCGCTGTTCGCCGGGGAAAAGCAGGTAGATATAGTGGACGCCCGCCTTGCCGGCGGCGGGAAAGCCGAGCGTCGCGCGGCCGCCGCGAAGCGTCACCTCCCGCTCCAGGTACACGCGCTGATCCGGGTCGGCGGCGCGGACGCGAGCCGCCGCGTCCCCGCGCGCCCGGCCGGTGACGGTGACGCGCACCCGTTCGAGCGGCCGGTAAGAAGGCCGGTCCGTCTCCAGCCGGCCGTAGCGGCCCTCGGTGGCGGCAGGCGGCGGCGGCGCGAACAGGAGCGCAAGCAGGATCGGGAAGGTCACTCCGGTCATGCTATCGCAGAGCGCCTGCCCGGCAATCCCGGAAGGAGCGCGCGAAGGCGGCGAAGCGCCAGGCGTCGGCGAAGTTCGAGGCGATGCCGAAAGAGACGCGCACCGCGCCCGTGCTTTTGGCGTCAATGCACATCCGCAGGTCCTCCAGCGTGAAGCGCGAACGATGCTCCGTCTCCACCCGATGGAAGCACGCCGAGAGCTCTTCCGCCCCCAGCCCCAGAGCGGCCTCTCCGCCGCCTGGATTGCAGAAGCAGCCGGTGCGGATGGAGATGCGCCGGCGCGCCGCCAGTTCTTCGATGCGGAGATGATCGATCACTTCGCCTTCCGCATCGAAGAAGTTCATGGTGATGGTGCCGCCGCGCGGACCCCGCGCGCCCGGACCGTAGACCCGCACGAGCGGCCGGCCGTTGCTGTGGCGGAGGCGTTCCAGCTCTCCGATCAGCCACTGAGACAGGCACCGTACGCGCGTGTGGATCTTGTCCAGCCCCGCCCTGCGGAGGTGCCGCAGCCCGATCTCGACGCCTGGGATATTCAGAAAGTCCACCGTGCCGTCTTCGAATGCCTCCGGACCATCAGCCAGGAAATACCGGTCTCCCTGCACCGACGCCACGGTAATGGTTCCGCCGGCGAACCACGGCCGGTGGAGCTTCCCCAGGACGCTCCGCTTCGCGATCAGGCAGCCGATCCCTGTGGGATAGCCGAACATTTTGTAAAACGACAGCGTGACGAACTCCGGCCTCACGCGGCTCAGATCCAGCGGATTGGTCGGCACGAACGCCGCCGCGTCGAGCAGCACGTCCCAGCCGGCCGCCTGCGCCTTTTCCACCCAGCCCAGATCGTGCTGCGCGCCGGAGAAGTTCGACTGCGCCGGATAGGCGAACAGGCAATCCGAGCCGGACGGTTTCTCGGCCAATGCCGAAGTCAATTGCTCTTTATCGGCCAGCAATTCTGGAATGGAAAGGGGAATATAGCGGATCTGCGCGCCTCTGGCCCGTGCGAATTCCCGAATTCCATTCACGGAATTATGGTTGTCGAACGTAAGCAGATACAGGCCGCCGGGCGTGAAGGGATAGGCTTCGCCCACGAGTTTCAGGGCCCCGGTCGCGTTCGGCGTGAAGATGACCACGTATTCTTCGGGCGGCGCATGGAAGTACTCGAGTACATCCCTCCGGCCCCGCTCCACCCACTCCGACATCAGCGCTGAGGCGGGATTCCGCGAATGAGGGTTGCCAAAGACGTGGCTCTCCAGCAGGCGCACGTGTTCCTCCACCTGGCTCGCGCCGTACAGCCCGGCGCCGGTGTAGTCGAGGTACACCTCTCCCAACTGGTTCAGCCGCGCGTAGTCCCGCGCCCGCAGCTCATCGAGTTCCCGCGTGGCCAGGTATTCCGGCCATTGCGCCAGAAACGCCTGGCTTGCCACTTCAAACGCCTTTGCCGGTTGCTCTGCGTCCTTCGTTGCCATTGTGTTCTTTCCGGCGTCAGGCGCCGGCTCGTGGCCAGCTCTGCCCACCGCCTTAAGGTGACTCTAACACATTGTCGGGAAGGGACTTCGATATGAAAGCACCACTTGCAAGTGGTGTCTACGCAGATGACTGTAAGATACTGGGAAAAAGGGACTTGACAACAGACCTGGTTTGGCGCATAAAGGAAGCGGGCATGAAAGTAACGGTTATGCAGGTATTAAACTGGTCTATCCGGCGCGTGGCGGATCGCGCCGGCAGAGACAAGGGGGTTGGCCATGCAATGGTTGACTGAGTATCTCGACAAGCGCACCTCCGCCACGGATGCGGTGAGTGAAATCCGATCGGGACAGACGGTGTACATCCATCCCGGCTGCGCGGTGCCGGTGGATCTGGTTTCGGCGCTGATGGAACGCTCGCGCGACCTGGAGGACGTGCAGATCATTCATATGAAAACGCTCGGCGGCGCCGATTATACGTTGCCCGAATACGAGCGGAGCTTCCGGACGATCGCTCTCTTTATCGGCGACAACGTGCGGCAGGCGGTGAATGAAGGGCGCGCCGAATACATGCCGATATTCCTTCATGAGATCGAAGGGCTGTTCGAGCGGGGCGAACTGCAGCTCGATTCTGTGCTGATGCAAGTGTCGCCGCCGGACAAGTACGGCTATCTGAGTCTCGGGGTGGGCATCGACACGACGCTGACGGCGGCGCGCCATGCCCGGCGTGTCATCGCGGAAGTGAACCCCAACATGCCGCGCACGCACGGGCAGACGTTCCTGCACATCTCCGAGATCCACAAGATCGTCGAGGTGAACCATCCGCTGCCGGAGATGACCGCCGACCCAGCCGATGACCTTCAGCGGCGGATCGCGCGCAACGTGGCTTCGCTGATCCCCGACGGCGCCACGCTGCAGATGGGCATCGGGGCGGTGCCGGACGCGGTGCTGTCCTATCTGGCGAACCACCGCGATCTGGGCATGCACACGGAGATGTTCTCCGACGGGGTCATTCCTTTGATAGAAAAGGGGGTGATGAACGGCTCGCAGAAGACGATTCATCCGGCGAAGCTGGTGGCGGGGTTCGTCCTCGGCACGCGGCGGCTGTTCGACTTCATTGACGACAACCCGCTGTTCGAGTTCCACCCCACAAAGTACGTGAACGACCCGTTCGTGATCGCGCAGAACCGGAAGATGGTTGCCATCAATTCGGCTATTCAGGTCGATTTGACCGGGCAGGTCTGCTCGGACTCGATCGGCGTGCGCCCGTACAGCGGATTCGGCGGGCAGGTGGACTTCATCCGCGGGGCAGCGCACAGCCCCGGCGGCAAGCCGATCATCGCCCTGCCGTCCACGGCGAGAGACGGCACGGTCTCGCGCATCGTGCCCATGCTCGAGCCGGGCGCGGGCGTGGTGACGTCGCGAGCCGACGTCCATTACGTTGTGACCGAGCACGGCATCGCGTACCTGCACGGCAAGACGCTGCGGGAGCGCGCCGAAGCGCTGATCGCGATTGCCGATCCGAAATTCCGCGATTCGCTCACGGAATTCGCTTATAAGGCCCGCTATCTGCGGCCGAAATTGATCCCGGTTTCTTAAGGAGGCGCCATGCCAGCGGCAGTCAAGCAAGACAAAGGCTACATCGTGGTCAACGAGGAGGAATGCAAGGGCTGCGGCCTGTGCATCGAGGCCTGCGTCCAGAAGGTTCTGCACCCTGCCCCGTACCTGAACCGCTACGGCTATCATCCGGCTGCATACGACGGCCACGGCTGCAACGGTTGCGGGCTGTGTTTCTACGCCTGCCCTGAGCCGGGGGCGATCACCGTCTACAAGGCTGTCGCCTGATCCGCAGGAGGTCTGTCATGCCCCGACAACTGATCAAAGGCAACGAAGCGTTGATGAAGGGCGCCATCCTTGGCGGCTGCCGCGCCTTCTACGGATATCCGATCACTCCCGCCAACGAGATCACGGAGGCGGCAGCGTTCTATCTGCCGCAGGTGGGGGGCACGTTCCTGCAGGCGGAGAGCGAAGTGGCGGCCATTAACATGGTGTTCGGCGCGGCCAGCGCCGGCATCCGGGCGATGACGGCCTCCAGCGGCCCGGGCATCAGCCTGATGGCGGAAGGGATCAGCTACATCGCGGGCGCGGAGCTGCCATGCGTGATTGTCAACGTCATGCGCGGCGGGCCGGGCCTCGGCAACATCGCTCCCGAACAGGGCGATTACTTCCAGGCCGTGAAGGGCGGCGGCCATGGCAATTACCGTTGCCTGGTGCTGGCGCCGGCCACGGCGCAGGAGATGTGCGATCTGGCGCGCCTGGCATTCGAACTCGCGGACCGTTACCGCAACCCCGTCATGATCCTTGCCGACGGCTACACGGGCCAGATGATGGAGCCGGTGGATTTCTATTCGACCGCGGCCGTCGATCCCCCTGTGCCGGAGTGGGCCGTCACCGGCGCCGCCGCCACGCGCGACAACCTCATCACTTCCATTTATCTCCAGCCGGACGAGCTGGAAGCCCACATCCGCAAGCTGGCTGAGAAGTACCGCCTGGCCGAGCAGCGCGAGGCGCGGTGGGAGAACTACCGGACGGAGGACGCCGATTTGATTTTCGTCGGCTATGGGATCGTGAGCCGCGTGCTGAAATCGGTTGTCGAAACGCTCCGCACGCGCGGCGTCCGTGCCGGGCTGCTCCGTCCGGTCACCCTGTACCCGTTCCCGTCGGCGGAAATCCGCCGCCTCGCTGAGCAGGCGGCCGTGTTCTTCGCCGTGGAGATGAGCACGGGGCAGATGGTGGAGGACGTGCGGCTCGCGGTGGAGGGACGGCGTCCTGTCGAGTTTTACGGCCGCTGCGGCGGCAACGTGCCCTCGTCGGAAGAGATCGTCGAACATGTCCTCGAGTGGATCGACGGCCGCGCCGAGCAGGCCGTCTCGGAGGTGACGCACCATGCCTGACACGATTCCCGCCAACATGAAGCCGGTTCACGGCAAGGCCGAGTGCCTGTATGAGTCCTACTTCCGCAAGGGCGAAAATCCGCACCAGACGCATTACTGCCCGGGCTGCGGCCACGGCGTGGCCCTCAAGCTGCTCGCCGAGGCCATCGACGAGCTCGGCATCCGGGACCGCGTCATCATCGTGTCGCCTGTCGGCTGCTCGGTCTTCCTGTACTACTACTTCGACACCGGCAATGTGCAGGTGGCGCACGGCCGCGCGCCGGCTGTGGCCACCGGCCTCAAGCGCTCGCGTCCGGACGCCATCGTCGTTTCCTACCAGGGAGACGGCGACCTGGCCGCCATCGGCTCGGCCGAGATTCTGCATGCGGCCAACCGCGGAGAATCCATCACTTCGATCTTCATGAACAATGCCATCTACGGCATGACCGGCGGCCAGATGGCGCCCACGACGCCGCTGGGCAAAAAGACCACGACCACGCCCTTCGGCCGGGCGTCTCACAAAGACGGGTATCCCATCCATATCTCCGAGATGCTGTCGGCGCTCGACGGCCCGGTCTACCTGGAGCGCGTGGCCCTGGGCAACGTCAAACAGATCCTGGGCGCGAAGCGCGCCATCCGCAAGGCCCTCGAGAACCAGATGAAGGGCCTCGGCTTCTCGCTCGTCGAAGTTCTCTCCCCATGCCCCACCATCTGGAGGATGGATCCGGTGGAGGCGCAGCGGCATGTGCGCGAATTCATGACCACGGTCTACCCGCTCGGCGTGAAGTGCGACCGCACGGCGCAGACGCAGCCGAAGCCCGCGCCGGCGCCGCCTCCGCCCCTGGAGGAACTGCCGCGGCTGCTGCGCATACCACTGGAGGAGGGGCCCGTGCAGCGGGCGCAGGCTGCCGGAGAGGTCGATTGCCGGATCAAAGTGGCCGGCTTCGGCGGGCAGGGCGTGCTGCTGCTTGGCCAGCTGATTGCGGAAGCCGGGATGGATTACGGGCTGGATGTGTCATGGCTGCCCAGCTATGGTCCTGAAATGCGGTCGGGCACGTCCAACTGCCATGTCCGGCTCTGCTCGCGCCCGATCGATTCGCCTCTGGTGTCCCGTTCTCACGTGTTGATCGCCCTCAACGAGCCTTCGTTGCGGAAGTTTCTGAGCTTCGTCCTGCCCGGAGGGACGGTGCTCTACAACGGCACGGAGATTCCGGAAGATTTGCGCCGCGGCGATGTTGCGCTGTACGCTCTCCCCTTCTTCGAGATTGCGGACAAGGAGGGCGCGGCGAAGGCGGGCAACATCGTGGCGCTTGGGGCGCTGCTGGAAGCCACCCGGCTGCTGCCTGCCGAAGTGGTGGACCACGCCATGGCGCGTCTCATCAAATCCGAAAAGTGGCTGGAAATCGACCGCCGCGCCCTGTCGCGCGGCATGGAGGCCATCCGGTCCATGAGGACCCAACCCGCGAAGGAGCCCTGCCATGCCTGACATGATGGACACGCTCGTCTGGTTCAACGGCCGCACCGTCCCTCTACGGGAGGCCCAGATCAACATCCTCACGCATGCGCTGCACTATGGCACCGGCGTGTTTGAAGGCATCCGCGGCTACTGGTCGCAGGACGCCGAGGAGCTCTTCCTCGTCAGATGCGAAGAGCACTATCAGCGGTGGAAGACGAACTGCCGAATGCTGGGCATCGAGCCGGAAAAGCCTGCGGAGGAGCTCGCCGAACTGACCGCGGAGCTGATCCGCCTGAACGGCTTCCGTACCGATGTCTATGCGCGCCCGCTCGCCTACATGTCTTCGCCGCGCATCGGCGTGCGCCCTGACGGCAAGTTCGATTTCGCGGTCATCGCGGTTCCGTTCGGCGTCTACATCGACAGCTCCAAGGGGCTCCACGCGGGCATTGTCAGTTGGCGGAGGCTGGAGGATCACGCGCTGCCCGCTCGCGGCAAGATCTGCGGCGCGTATGTGAACAGCGTTCTCGCCACCACGGAGGCTCACCGCCACGGCTACGACGAAGCCATCCTGCTCAACGAATCCGGCCACGTGGCCGAAGGCGCCACATGCAACCTGTTCATGGTCCGCCACGGCAGGCTGATCACGCCGCCGCCTTCGGACAACATCCTCGAAGGAATTACGCGCACTTCCATCTTTGAATTGGCCCGCCGCGAGCTGCACATGGAAGTGATCGAGCGGTCCATCGACCGTTCCGAGCTCTATTGCTGCGACGAGGTGTTTCTCACCGGCACGGCGGTCGAAGTGGCGCCGGTTACGCGCATCGACCATATTCCGGTGGGCTCCGGGCGCATCGGCGCCGTCACCGCGCATCTGAGAGAGCTGTACTCGCAGGCGGTGCACGGCCGCATCGTCGATTACCACACGTGGCTGCATCCCTGCTATCAGCCGATGCACGTCCATTCCCGCTGACCGGCGCGCCGGGGCGGGGAAGTCACGCCCCCGGGCTGCCGCGGAGCCTCGATATCACCGTGCGGATGGAATCGCGCGCCGGATTGTCGGGGTGGCGGCGCAGGAAGTCGTCGAGCATGTCCGCAGCGCGCATCTTGTCGCCGCGCCGGATGTATATCTCGGCCAGCGTCAGCTGCGGGTGGCTGAAGTGCGCCGGATCCAGGCGGATGGCTTCCAGCAGATACTTCTCCGCCAGGTCGAACCGCCCCAGCCCGAAATAGGTCATGCCCAGTTGCGAGTTGGCCAGCGCGTCGTTCGGCCGCCGCAGCACGGCGTTCAGGTTGTACTTCCAGGCCTCGTCGAACCTGCCTATGGTGACGTAGACCCCGCCCAGGTTCACCACCGGCTCGTAGGCGTTTTGGTCCGCTTCGAGCGCCCGCAGGAAGTACTTCTCCGCGTCGGCGTAACGCTGCGTCTGGTAAGCGATGGTGCCCAGGAAATTCCATGCCGCGGAGAACTGCGGCGCCAGATCGACGGCCCGCTGCAGATGCGCGATGGCCGCGGCCACGTCTCTCGATTCGAGCTTCTTGCCTGCATTCCGGTACTCGTCGCGCGCCTTCTGCGGTATGGCCAGTTCGCGCACGCTGACGACGGAGGAGCGGTCGGGCGTCATCTTGGCCTCGTCAAGCCGCACGGCCAGCTCGACGCGTCCCTTCTTGTCCGCCGTCGACGGGCCCACGGAGATTGTCTTGCGCACTTCCCCCTGCCCGGGGATGAACACGATCAGCGTGTAGGTGCCCTGTTCAATTTTCCGGAAACGGAAGCGCCCGTCGGGACCGGCAAGCGTGTTGCTGTGGAACGGCGAAGTGGATCCATGCAGCGATACGGAGGCCTGCGTGGCGGGCACGAGCCGGCCGCGCACTTCGAATGTGTCGGCGAGCAGGAGAAATAGAAGCAGTACCGCGCCCACGGCTTTCCGCTTCGATGATGCCACGCAAACCTGCCCGGCTCAACCAGGGTCGCCGGACCGGGCAGGGGACGGGGGCGCCCGGCGCGCTCACTTGCGCTCCAGCGCGGAGTTCAGCGCGCTGAGCCGCGCCAGCACCTGCCGCTCTGTCTCGTGCGACAGGGGCACGTGCACGTTCACGGTCTCTTCTTCTCCTCGCGCGCTTAACATCAGCGCCCAGGCCGCGAGCCCGGCTGCGGTCACCCCCAGCCGCAGCGTGCTCGCCGCCCGGGTCCATTGCGCAGCATCCTGATTGCGCAGCCAGACGGCTGCCGCCGAGCTCAGCAGATACACGCCGAACCCGACCCCATGCGCCAGCAGGTTCCGCCGGATTGGCGCCGGGTGATACAGCACGAACAGCGCCAGCAGCAGCAGAAACAACAGCAGCGAGCTGTACACCGTCGTCTCCAGCAGGTAAAGCGCGCGCAGCTTGTGGTAAGGCTCTCCGGCGAAGTTGAACTCGGGCCAGTGCAGCACGACTGACGCCGCAATGCTGGCGCAGAGCGTCACCAGCATCGTCAATCGGCCAAGCACGGAGAGCCCGCGGTAAGAACGCAACAGGGCGGCGCTCAGCTCGAACACGGCCGCCGCGCGGCCGGCGATCAGAACCGGCTCCGTGAACACAAGCGAGAAGGCATACTGGTTCAGGCTGGAGCGGAACACCGCAGGACTCACGAGGTACTGCGTCAGCCAGAGCGAGCGCACGAGCTGCATCAGGAGGAGCCCAAATATGGCCGGGTACGAGGAGGCGAGTTTCAGACGCCACAGACGGAAAACAAGACCGGCATGCAGGGCAATCGTGAGATACCAGAACAACTGTTCGGCAATGCCTGGCAAACGTCGTCTTCCCGCAGCCGATCATAACAAATGCACAGGGAAGAAAAACACGATGGCCCGGCAGGGATTCCCTTGCCGCCCTCGGGCAAGCCTGCCGGGCCGGAATCGGTTAGCGCAGGAACAGGGGCATCTCGACAACCACGCCGCCTGGCTTGCTTGGATCAGGCGGAGGTGGCGGGCATGGGAAGCACGGCGGCATCGGGTCTGAGGCACTGTTCACTGCCGAGATGGCTGGCAGCATCAGCAGAAAGGCGAGCAGAATTCTCTTCATCATCGACGGATCTCCTTGGTGGTGTGGAACGCTCGTTCCGATCGTCAGACTAACCCGAAAAGTCCTCTCCAGCGGCCTTCCGGCGCAAAGATTTCCGCAATCAGAACAGACGCCCCGGGCGGCGCCTTGCAACGGGCCGGGGACGGGCTTTATTTTTGGGATGAACGTTATACTATGGAACCTGCGGGGCGCTGCTTCCTCCGCACGAGGCAGGGTTCCGCCGGATACAGGAAAGTCCGGTGTACAGGCGCATCACGATGGAACCGCATCCGCGGCCGGCTGAAGAGCTATGGCGGCGGACTTTGGCTCACATTCCGTCGGTTTACGGAAGGCTGGCCTTTCTCGCGTCGCTCGTAAACGTGCACACGGGGCGTTATGAACATCACGGCTTGTCGATGATTTTCGGCGAGGCCGAGGCGGACAGGGCCCTCAGGCAAAGCCACGAAGAGGCGTTCCTGACGTGGCTTTCGCTGCAATTGGAACAGCAGCAGGCGGATCTGGAACTCTATTTCTCCACGCTGCCCGCATCGAAAAAGACGCTGGTGGAAAACTGGCTGCGGCTCATGCCGTACCGCACGGCGGCGCCTGCCTGGGCCAGCCCGGCGCAGCGGCAGCTCTTCGAGTCGAACTTCGCCCTGCTGCTCAAACTCCTGTGGAGCGGACTCGAGTCCTCGCAGGAGCCGTAAGCCGGCTGGCGACTCCCACCACCTGCCCGAGCACTTCCACATCGTCAGGATAGGCGAACACCAAAGGCGGCAGGGAAGTCGACGGATGGGGCATCGCGATCAGATGGCCTTCCCCCAGACTGCACCAGGCGCAGAGCCAGCCGTCCCTGTGTTCGAGGAAGTAAATTGGCCGGTCAAGCTCGTTGGCCCATCCGCTGAGGACGATCCTGCGCCGGTTCTCGTCGATCAACAGGAGGCTGCCAGGCCTCAGGATCGGATACATGAAGTAGTCTTCGGCGCCCAGATAGGCGTACAGGTAGTTGCGCGGCTCGATGCCGTTCAACATCATCAGGGGCAGCACGCCCCAGCCCTGGATGAAGCGGCTCAGGAAAGTGGACTTGCCCGGGTCGAAGCCCGGATCCAGTGTCAGGGGCACCTGCACGCTGCCCGTGGCGGACTTCCACTTCGATCTGCCGAAACCCACCAGATGCGTGCGTTCGGCTACGAGAGCGACGCTGTCGGCGGGAAGCTGCGAAGGATCTGCGCCATACCAGGAAAGCGCTTCGGCCATATCCAGCCGGTAAATGGCGCAGAGCGAATAGAGCTTGTACAGGCCCGGGATGGCGCCGCGGTTCTCGATGTCGGAGAGCCGGCTGATCGGAACGAGAAATTCGTTGTTGCGGTGGCGATCGGCGATCTGCTGGCTGAACTCTTCAACGTCGCGGTAGCGCAGCCCCAGCCGCTCCCGGATCTGTTTGAATCTGAGTCCTGCTTCCATCATGGTATGATCGGGAGCGCCGGAGCCGCTGCACCAGAGCCACAATACGAGGTTGAGGCAGCAGGACGGGCCACTCCTCCGATTCTGTTCCGAATTCGGAACAGATGCAAGGCAGCCGCCCCGAAATTGGAAAAGAAGGCGGAGACGGGCAGGCGCGCCCTTCCGCAGGGAAGACTATGGCGACCCGGAAAATTCCGATGACAGTGGCAATCCAGGGGGAGGCTGGAGCCTTCAGCCATGAAGCCGCCCTGAAACTGCTGGGCGAAGGGATCTCGGTCCTTTGCTGTCAGCGGTTTGAGGAGGTCTTTCACGCTCTTGGGGGCGGAACGGCAGCCGCTGCCGTGGTGCCGATCGAGAACACCCTGCACGGATCGGTGCACGAAAATTACGATCACCTGCTGAACTTCGATTTCCGGATCGCGGCGGAGATGAACCTGCGGATCGTGCACAACCTGATCGCGCGGCCGGGCGTCAGGCTGAAGGATGTACGGCGGATCTACTCGCACCCTGTGGCCCTGAACCAGTGCCTGCGGTTCCTGGCTGAGCATCCGGAATGGGAACGCGTGCCGTTCTACGACACGGCAGGCAGTGTCAAGATGATCATGGAAGAGCGGCTGGACGATGCCGCAGCCATCGCCTCGGCCGTCTCCGCTGCCATTTACGGCGGGCGCATTCTCAAACGGTCGATTGAAGATGACCGGCAGAACTATACGCGCTTCTTCCTGCTCCGGCGCCCCGAACAGCCGCCGCTGAAGCTCGACGAGGCAGGGAAGAAGGGCTGGAAGACATCCATCGTGTTCTCGACCCGGAACCAGCCCGGCTCTTTGTTCCGCGCCTTGAGCGCCTTTGCGCTGCGCGACCTCTCGCTGACCAAGATCGAGTCGCGCCCTCTGCGGGGCAAGCCCTGGGAGTACCTCTTCTACGTAGACTTCCTCGGTCACGTCGAGGACGAGCGCGTGAAGCGGGCTCTTGGGCACCTGCAGGAGCTCTGCGATCTGCTGCGGGTCTTCGGCTGCTACCGCGCCTGAGATTGCGCGCTGCCCTTACTGGTTCACTCCGCCTCCGCCTGTCCAGTAAAAGCGCGAGACCACGGGGAGGCGGTCGCTGACCTGCTCCTTGATCTCTTTCAGCAGCCGCACAGCCTGCGCCGATTTCCAGCCGCCCGTGCGG
>DYJN01000065.1 GCA_020723085.1 Arcobacter sp. | reverse complement strand
CTACGAACCAGTAGGTCGGGTGTTCGAATCACTCCGGGCGCACCATCATTTCTCCTACCCCCTCCTGGCCGCGACCCCGCTGCGATAGCATGGCTGGCGGAGGCACAGCCATGTTGCTTATCCGCTCCGTCGCCGACAAGCTCGGTATCCCCGAAGATGCCCTTGAATATTACGGCAAGTACACCGCCAAGCTCCGCCTGGAACTCCTCCAGAACCCCCAGCGCCTCGGCAGGCTCATCCTCGTCACCGCCATCACCCCCACCAGCCACGGGGAAGGGAAGACCGTCGTCTCCATTGGCTTGACTCAGGCGCTGGAAAAACTCGGCCGTCGCGCCGCCGTCACCCTCCGCGAGCCATCCCTCGGTCCCGTCTTTGGCCTCAAGGGCGGCGCCACTGGCGGCGGACTCTCGCAGGTGATTCCCAGCGAGATGATCAATCTCCATTTCAACGGCGATTTCCATGCCGTCACCAGCGCCCACAACCTCCTGGCCGCCATGATCGATTCCCACATCCATCACGGCAACGCGCTGGGCATCGACGTCGACGAGATCGCATGGCCCCGCGCCCTCGACATGAACGACCGCGCCCTGCGCCACGTCATTGTCGGACTCGGCGGCAAGGCCAACGGCGTGCCGCGCGAAACCGGCTTCGTCATCACCGCCGCCAGCGAAATCATGGCTATCCTCGCTCTTGCCCGCGACCGCGAGGACCTTCGCGCCCGCCTCGCACGCATCGTCATCGGCCTCAATCTCAAGGGAGAACCCGTCCGTGCCGCCGATCTCGGCGCCACCGGCGCCATGATGGTCCTCCTCAATGAGGCCATCATGCCCAACCTTGTCCAGACCACCGAGGGCGCGCCCGCGCTCGTCCACGCCGGACCCTTCGCCAACATCGCTCATGGCACCTCCAGCGTCATCGCTCAGCGCATGGCTCTGGCGCTTGCCGGCTACGTCGTCAACGAAACCGGCTTCGGCGCCGATCTCGGCGCGGAAAAATACTTCAACATCGTCATGCCTTCCAGCGGCCTCCGGCCGGACGCCGCCGTCCTCATCGCCAGCGCCCGGGCCCTCTGCGCCCAGGGCAACGGCGGCGAGAAAAGCCCGTACACCGCCAACGCCCTCCGCCGCGGACTGTCCAACCTCGAGCGCCACCTCGACAATCTCCAGAAGTTCCACGTCCCCGTCGTCATCGCCATCAACCGCTTCCCCGAAGACACCGACGACCTGATCCGCGATATCCGCCTCTTTGCGAGCGAACGCGATGTGCCCGCCGTCCCGGTGGAGGCCTTCTCCCGCGGCGGCGATGGCGCCGTCGAACTCGCCGAGGCCGTCCTCGAAACTCTCGAGAACCGGACCGCCGCCCCGGAACCGCTTTACAAGCCCGAGGTCAGCCTGCGCACGAAAATCGAAACCGTCGCCCGGGAAATCTACGGCGCTTCCGCTGTCTATATCGAGAGCAAAGCCAAACGGAAACTGGAGAAATTCATGGCGGCAGGCTTCGGAAATCTCCCCGTATGCATGGCGAAAACCCAGTCTTCGTTTACGGATAATCCGAAGATTTTCGGCGCTCCCACGGGCTGGACCCTGACCGTTACCGACGCCGACCTCGCCGCCGGCGCTGGCTTCGTCGTCGTCATCGCCGGCAACATGATGCGCATGCCTGGCCTCGGCCGCGAACCCCAGGCCGTGCGCCTGGATGTCGACGGCGAGGGCCGCATCCTCGGCCTCCACTGATCGCGCGCCTACAGCACGACGATGGGATGATAGACGTTCGGCATCGCCGCTTCGCCGATCGCCACCAGCTCGCCCCGCCCGTTCACCGCCTTCACATACTTCGCTCCGCCCGCCCCGCGGAACGGCGACACCCGGAAGTCCCGCCCCTGCCGGATCTGCGTCTCCGTGATCGTGTCCACCACCTGCGCCGGGAACTCCGGCAGGAGCTCCGCCGCTGGCACCAGCGCCTCCTTCAGCCGCCCTGCTTCCGCCATCGCCTCCAGCTCTTCCAGCGTCCTCGCCTGCCGTTGCCCGAACGGTCCCGACACGGTCCGCCGCAGCGTCTCCAGATGCGCGCCGCAGCCCAGCACCTGCCCGGCTTCGTGCGCGATCGCCCTCAGATACGTGCCCGGACTGCACCGCGCCTTCAGCTTCAGCCGGCAGCCCTCCACGCCCAGCACCTCCACCGAGTACACGGTCACCTCCACCGGCTTCAGCTCGAACTCCACCCTTTTCCGCGCGAGCTCGTACGCCGGCCGTCCGCCGATCTTCTTCGCCGACACCGGCGGCGGCGTCTGCAGAAACGTCCCCCGGAACGGCCGGATCGCCCGCTCCACGTCCCCCCATGTCAGCTCCGGCGCGCGGTCCTCGCCCAGCGGCTCCCCGTCGGCATCGTAGGTCGTCGTCGCGTAGCCGAACCGGATGACGCCCTCGTATTCCTTCTGCCCCGCGCCGAAGAACTGGGCCAGCCTCGTCGCCCGGTTCAGCAGCAGCGGCAGCACACCCGTCGCCGGCGGATCCAGTGTGCCCAGATGGCCCACCCTCTTCGTGGCGAAGATCCGCCGCACCTTGTTCACCACATCGTGCGAGGTCCACCCGGCAGGCTTATCGACGACAACGGCCCCGTTCAATGTTTGATTCATGCAGGAAAGCATGCCCCGGCGCTCTGCGCGCGCACGGCGCAATTCTCCATTGTAGCCGCCCGCCGCGCCGCACCCTGCGCGCGGCTCCGGGCTGCGCCCGGATCCGGCGCTATTCTCCACCCTCGCCACAATGGCCGCAATCGATTCCGCGGTCACCAGGCTGCTCGCCGAGTGAAGAAAGGGGCGGCGCCCTGCATTGGACGGGCGCCCCTTCGGTGTGCCGCGAACTCTACAGGATCGCCGTACCCCTCTTGCCCCGGCAGAGCCCCGGCCACCCGCTCCAGCCGGTAGCGCTGGTAACCGAAGCCTTGCTCAAACTGCCGGGCGCTGTTCTCCCCGCCCGCCCATCACCGCCCCCGCCGGAGTCAGGGCTGCAAGGAGCACGCCGCCTGCCGCAATCGTCATCAGTCTCTTCATCCCTGGAAACCGCGCTTTGGTTTCTCTTCGCCCGGCCGTGCGGCCGTCCACCCCTCTGGAACGCACTTCCCGGGAAAGCTGCCCGCGCGGTCTGCCGCTTTTCTCGGATCCTGCCGCGGGCAGTGCAGACGCTACACTGAAATCTGAGTGCAGGAAGACGTATCGCTCACCCATTCGTTTGATCCACGCCTTACGCGCCGCCTCCTGGCTCTCGTTCTCCCCTATTGGCCCTGGGTGCTGCTCGCCCTCGTCTGCCTGCTGGTGAACTCCGTCCTCCAGATCCTCGGGCCGTTGCTCACGAAAATCGCCATCGACCGCTACCTCGCTCCCATTGCCTCCGCCACTCTCCCCTGGCTCGAACAAAGACTGCCCGCCGAACCCGTCGCCGGCATCGCCGCCGTCAGCCTGCTTTACTTCGGCACCCTCGCCGCCGGGCTGCTGCTCGATTTCTCCCAGCAGTTCATCATGCAGCGGACCGGCCAGCAGGCCATGTTCTTCCTGCGCCGCAGCATTCTCGGCCACCTCCACCGCCTCGATCTCCGTTTCTTCGACACCAACCCCGTCGGCCGACTCGTCACCCGCGTCACCAGCGATGTCGACGCCCTCAACGAGATGTTCGCCTCCGGGCTTGTGTCTCTCCTCGGCGACGCCCTCGTTCTGGTCTTCATCCTCGCCGCCATGTTCCGGCTCAGCCCCGTGCTGACGCTGCTCATGCTCGCCGCTCTCCCCCTCGTCTTCTTCATCACTGTCCTTTTCCGGCGCGCCGTCGCCGCCAGCAACCGGCGCATCCGCGCCGCTGTGGCGCGCATCAACAGCTTTCTTCAGGAACACGTCTCCGGCATCACCGTGCTCCAGCTCTACAACCGGGAAACCCGCGCCGCCCGCGATTTCGCCGCCGTCAACGCCGCTCACCGCGACGCCTATCTCGATTCCATCCGCGCCTACGGCTGGTTCTATCCCGCCATCGAGTTCGTCAGCGTTCTTACCATCGCCTCTCTGCTTGTCGCCGGCGGCTGGCAGGTCCGCCACAACGGCCTCTCTTTGGGCATCCTCATCGCCTTCTTTCAGTACGCGATGCGCCTCTTCCGTCCCATCCAGGACCTGAGCGAGCGCTACAACATCCTCCAGGCGGCTCTCGCCGCCGCCGAGCGGATCTTCCAGTTGCTCGACACCCCGCCCCGCATCCTGCCGCCCGCGCGCCCGCGCCCCTGCCCGTCTTCCATCGCCCCCATCGAGTTCGACGGCGTCTGGTTCGCATACAAGGACGAAGAGTGGGTCCTCCGCGATGTCTCATTCACCATTCAGCCCGGCGAGGTCATCGCCGTCGTCGGCCACACCGGGGCGGGCAAGACGACTCTCACGAATCTCCTGCTGCGCTTCTACGACGTGCAGCGCGGCGCCGTCCGCATCGGCGGCATCGATGTCCGCGAGTTCGGCCCGCGCGAACTCCGCCGCCGTTTCGGCGTCGTGCTCCAGGATCCCACTCTCTTCACCGGCACCATCGCCGAAAACATCCGCCTCGGCTCCGCCCACGTCAGCCAGGACGCCATCGAACTCGCCGCCGAACAGGTGAACCTCCTTGATTTCGTCGAAGAGCTCCCCAGCCGCTTCGATCATCCCGTGCGCGAACGCGGCGCCGGCCTCTCCACCGGCCAGAAACAGCTCATCAGCTTCGCCCGCGCCCTCGCCCACAACCCGCTGTACCTGGTCCTCGACGAGGCCACCTCCAGCGTCGACACCGAGACCGAACTCAAGGTCCGCGAGGCCCTCGACAACATGGTCGAAGGCCGCACCTCCATCATCATCGCCCACCGCCTCTCCACCATCCAGCGCGCTCACCGCATCTTCGTCATGCACAAAGGCCGGCTCCGCGAAACCGGCACCCATCAGGAGCTGCTCGCCCGCCGCGGCATTTACTGGAAGCTCTACCAGCTCCAGTACCGGGATCAGGAGATCCGCCGCTGAACCCTCCCCGCCTCCCGCTCGATCCTCTCCGGCAGTCCGCCCAGGCTCAGCGCCATCGGCACGAACCGCGCCGCCCCCTGCGGCACAGCCGGTCCCAGCGGCCGGAATCCCATCCTCTCGTACATCGCCGCGCGTTCCTCCACCCCGCTGATCAGCAGCGTCGACGCCCCCGCCGCCCTCACCGCTCCCAGCAACTTCGCCAGCAGCCCCGCGAATACCGCCGTGTGCCGGTATTCACGCGCGACCGCCAGAAGCCGCACTTCGCACAGCGGCTGCGGCAGCTCTTCGAGCGCCCGCGGGTCGCTGAGCCGCGATTCCACCGATAACGGCCGCTCCATCGACCAGCAGATCATCGCCGCCAGCCGCTCCCCTTCCAGCGCCAGCAGATACCGGCTCTTCGCCTCGAACCGGTCCTCCAGCCGCCCGTCCGGCCGCACCTCGTGCTGGCCCAGTTCCTCGGCGAAAGCAGCGTGATTCAGCCGCCGCAGCTTCTCATAATCCTCTTCTGTTTCGGCGGTCCGGTAAACAAATTTCACTGCATCGCCTCAATCATCCGCCGATTTTCTTCTCCCGATCTCACGGTAATCCGGAGATATCTTCCAGCCAGAGCCCCGCTGAAAAACTCTCGTACAAAAATGTTCTGTGCCCGCAGACGCCCCGCCAGCCTGGCCGGATCTGCGGGACGCGCGAGGAAATAATTCATGCAGGAAGGGAGCGGATTCAGTCCGCTCGCCGCTTGCCGGAATCCCTCTCTCAGCCTCCGCGTTTCCTCATACCGCATCCGGTAATGCTCCGGGTGCCGCAGCGCCTCCATCGCCGCCGCCCGCTCCAGGCGCCAGGGATCCACGCCGATCGCCTCGAACAAAGCCCCGCCATGATACGCCTGCACCGTCATGCCCTTGCTTCCGCCTCCGCCATCCCGCGCTTCACGTCCACCTTCCCCAGCACGGCGATGCCCGCCAGAAAGAACAGGATCAAACTCGCCACGGCCCATTCATAACTGCCCGTGAATTGCAGCGCCATGCCGAATATCAGCGGCGCCAGCCAGCTCGTGCCCTTGTCGCTGATCTCATATAAAGAGAAGTATTCTGCTTCTTTTCCCTTCGGAATCATGAGAGAAAACAGCGACCGGCTGAGCGCCTGCGTCCCGCCCATGATCAGCGCCACCAGAGCCGCTGCAATAAAAAAATTTCGTGACGTCTTAATGAAAAATACGCCGCACATCAGCCCCGTCCAGACGAAAAGGCTCGCCATCACCGTCCGGTACGAGCCCAGTTTCTCCGCCGCCTTCTGGAACGCCATCGCGCCCGCAAACGCCACGAACTGCACCATCAGGATCGCCATCGTCAGTTCGCCCATCGGCATCTTCAGGTGGTCGGCGCCGAACTGCCCCGACAACGTGATGACCGCCTGAATCGCGTCGTTGTACAACAGGTACGCCGCCAGAAACAGCAGCGCCTGCCGGTACCGCCCCAGGCTCCGGATCGTCCGCCCGAGCTGCGTGAACCCGTCTTTCCACACCGCCTTCTCCGGCGGGCGCGGCGCGCCGCGCGCCCGCAGCCCCCGCATCGGAATCAGGCTGAAAAACGCCCACCACGCCCCCGCCGATCCCAGGCTGATCCGCACCGCCAGCCCTTCTTCCAGCCCCAGCCGCGGCGCCTGCTGGTACAGCAGCAGGTTCAGCCCCAGCAGAATTCCCCCTCCCAGGTATCCGATGCCCCAGCCGCGGCTCGAAACCGCGTCCCGCTGCTCCGGCGGCGCAATGTCGTTCAGAAAACTGTTGTAAACCACGATTGACGCGCCGAACGCCAGGTTCGCCGCCAGGAACAGCGCGCCTCCCGTCAGGTACATCCCGTCCGTCAGCGCGAACATCGCCATCGTCGCCGCCGCCCCTGAATACGCCAGCACGCCCAGCACGCGCTTCTTGTTCGGACTCGCGTCGGCCATCGCTCCCACCACCGGCAGCACCGCCACCTGGCTCAGCACCGAGAGGGAAACCAGATAACTCCAGTAGCTCCTCGCGTCGATCGGAATGCCCAGCGGGCGCACCATCCCGTCCGCGTCCGCCGCCGCCTTCGCCAGCGCCGTCAAATACGGACCCAGAAACAGCGTCACCACCGTCGACGAAAACGCCGAGTTGGCGAAATCGTACATGTACCAGGCGCGCTGCTCGCGCGCGCTGTAGCCCGCTTCAACCTTTGCTTCCGCCAAGGCGCTCCTCCACCATCGCGGCGATCCGCGGATAATCCAGCTTGCCCGTTCCGAGCAGCGGCAGCTTCTCCACTGCGATGATCCGCCGCGGCAGCGCCAGCTCCGGCGCGCCCATCTCCCGCGCCGCCGCCTGCAGCGCCTCGCGCCCCAGCGCCGCGTCCTCCGTCGCCAGCACGATCATCTCCCCGCGCGCCGCGTCCGCCCGCGCCACCGCCGCGTGCGGATGCTTCGGCGACGCCCTCTCCGCAATCCGCTCCGGCAGCTCCAGAGAAATCATCTCGCCCGCCACCTTCGCAAACCGCCTCTGCCGCCCCAGCAGCCGGATGAAGCCGTCTTCGATCGCCGCCAGATCGCCCGTCGCATACCACCCTTTGCCGAACTTCGACTCCACAGGCTCCAGCGCGCCCGGACGGCTCTCGCGCAGGTAGCCCAGCATCACATTCGGTCCGCGCACGTGCAGCAGCCCGCCCTCCTCCAGCCCCTCCACCGCCTCCAGCCTCGTCTCCACCAGCGGCAGCGGCTCGCCCACCGTGCCCCGCCGCCCGCGCATCGGCGTGCACACGCTGATCACCGGCGAGCATTCCGTCGCCCCGTAGCCCTCGTACACCCGCAGCCCGAACTTCTCGAAATACGTCTGCTCCACCTCCGGCGTCAATTTCTCCGCTCCCGCCACCAGCAGCCGCGTCCGCCGGAAATCGTACGGGTGCGCCCGCTTCGCATAATGCTTCAGAAATGTCGGCGTCGCGAACATCACCGTCGCGTCCTGGTCGTAGTACAGTTCCGGAATCGCCGCATAGTGCAGCGGCGTCGGATACAAATACACCCGAAGCCCGCTCACCACCGGCAGCAGAAAGCCCGCCATCAACCCGAAGCTGTGAAACACCGGCATCGCCGAAAAGATCTTGTCCGCCGGCGAGACGTCCAGCACCGCCAGCGCCTGCTCGATGTCGCTCAGGATCGACCAGTGGCTCAGCACCACGCCCTTGGGCTTGCCTTCGCTGCCTGAAGTGAACAGCACCGCCGCCGGCTCGTCCGGCGCCGCGCGCTCTGCCGCCAGCCGCGGCGCCCGCAGCGCGAACAGCATCAGCCACAGCTTGTCCGCCAGCGTCAGCCGCTCGCGCAGCTCCTCGAGCGCCACCACCCGCACTCCCTCCAGCCGCGACGCCGTCTCCTCCAGCTTCGCCCGCTCGAGAAACGCGCGCGACGTGATCACCGTCTTCACCTGCGCCGCCCGCAGCGCGCTCTGCAACCCCTCCAGCCCTGCTGTGAAGTTCAGCATCGCCGGAACGCGCCGCCGGCTCATCAGCCCCAGCGCCAGCGCCAGCGTAGCCGCCGCATTCGGCATCAGCACCCCCACCGTCTCGCCCTCGCGCGTGAACTTCCCCGCCAGCCGCCCCAGCGCCAGAGCGCCCCGCAGCAGCCGCCCGTAGGTCATCTTCGTCCCGCCGGCATCCTCCACCATCGCGCGCCCGCGCCCGAACATCTCCACCGCCTCCAGAAACGCCTCCCACAGGCTCCGCCTCCGCTTCGCCCGGCAGATCGCACGCTCCAGCAGCCGCCGCATCGTCTCGCTCGCCGCCCGCCTCCGTTCGCGCCCCGTGCGCGCTTCCGGCATCCGGATCACCTCCGGCTCGAACCACGTCACGCGGATCTTCGGCAGCCACGCGAGCGGAAAGTCGCCCCGCATCCGCGTGAAGCCCCGTGCCCGCACCGCGCCGTCGATCACCGCCACCGTCACCGGCGCTTCCGTCTTCGCCGCAATAAACGCCGGTCCGTCGTAGATCTTCATCAGAGCGCCTGTCACTGTCACGCGCCCCTCGGGAAAAATCACCACCTGCCGCCCCCGCTCCAGCGCCGCTATCGCCTCCTTCACGCCTAGCGGCTTCGTCACATCGATCACGATGTAGTCCGCCGCCCGCAGCAGGAACCGGAACACCCACTGCTCCATCACCTGCGTGTGCACCAGCCACAGCGCGTCGCGCGGCAGCATCGACCATAGAATCGGCGCATCCAGAAACGACTGATGGTTCGCGATCACCAGCCCGCGCCCCCCGCGCGGCGGCTCCCCATGCACCTCCAGCCTGTACAGCAGCCGCAGCAGCAGGCGGATCAGCGATTGCAGCATGGCTCCTCTTCTGCGCGGCTCCTGCGCCGCGTTACCGCAAGTGTACGACACGCCGCCGCCGCCCCGATACAATCGAGGGGTGGCCGCCCTCCGCATGACGCCCGATGGCTCGCGCCGATTCGCCGCGCGCCACGCCGAGGCTCTTGAGAACCGCTTCTACCGCCTCGCCCAGGGCTGCCTGCTGTCCTCCATCGGCATCGGCACCTACCTCGGCGAGCCCACTGAAGAAGACGACGCCCATTGCACCGCCGCCGCCGCCGCCGCCGTGCGGTCAGGCGTCAACGTCATCGACACCGCCATCAACTACCGCCGCCAGCGCTCCGAGCGCTCGATCGGCGCCGCTCTGATATCCCTGTTCGATCAGGGCGCCGCCGCCCGCGACGAGCTGCTTGTCTGCACGAAAGCCGGCTTCCTCACGCCCGGAGCGGTTCCCGAGGGCGTGCTCGATTCGCCTGAAGTCGCCGGACGCATGCACTGCATGGCGCCCGCCTTTCTCGAAGATCAGCTCGCCCGCAGCCTCTCCAATCTCGGTCTCGACGCCGTCGACGTCTTCTACCTCCACAACCCCGAGACCCAGCTCCGCTTCGTCTCCCGCGCCGTCTTCGAAGACCGCCTCCGCGCCGCGTTCACGCTTCTCGAGCGCCTCTGCCGCCAGGGCCGCATCGCCTGCTACGGCATCGCCACATGGGACGGTCTCCGCCAGCGCCAGGACTCCGATCTCCGCCTCAGCCTGCCCCGCATCGTCGAACTCGCCCGCGAAGCCGCCGGCGAGGACTGCCGCCTCCGCTTCGTCCAGCTCCCTTTCAATCTCGCAATGCCCGAGGCATTCACCCGCGCCCATCAGGGCGAGCCGCCCAGCCACGCCACACTGCTCGAACTCGCCGCCCGCCTCGGCATCACCGTCATCTCCAGCGCCCCCCTCGGCCAGGGGCGGCTCGCGTCCTCGCTCCCCGCGCGCGTCCGCGACGCCTTCCCTGAGTGCTGGACCGACGCCCAGCGCGCCCTCCAGTTCGCCCGCTCCGCGCCTGGAGTCACCACGGCGCTCGCCGGCATGAGTTCGCTCGCTCATGTCGAGGAAAACCTGGCCCTCGCCGGCGTGCCCCCCGCGCCGCTCGAGCGCTGGCTCTCGCTCTTTGAATCCGGACAATGATGCCCGCCGCCCGCATCGAGCCGCCCTTCGACCTCTCTGCCGTCCCCGATGCGCCCGCCGTCTTCGTCATCCGTCTGCGCGATGGCGAGCCTTACGTCAGCCGCACCCGCCTCCTGCGCCGCCGCCTGCGCCGCCTCCTCGGCGCTTCGAGCATCGCCGGGCGCGCCCTGCGCCTCGGCGAGCTCGCCACGGCCGTCGAATACGAACTCGCCCCGTCGCGCCTCGCCGCGCTGCTCCGCCACTACGAGCTGCTGAACCTCTGCGCCCCCGGCAGCGCCGCCCGCCGCCTCCGCCTCCGTCCGCCCGTCTTCATCAAAGTGCTGCTTTCCAACCCCTGGCCCCGCACCTCCGTCTCCACCCGCCCCAGCCGCGGCGCCTCCTTCTGCTTTGGCCCGTTTCAGAACAAAACTATCGCCTCCTGTTTTGAACAGGAAGTGCTCGATCTGTTCCAGGTCCGCCGCTGCCAGGAAATTCTCGCCCCTTCGCCGGACCACCCGGGCTGCGCCTACGGCGAAATGGGCAAGTGCCTCCGCCCCTGCCAGCAGGCCGTCTCCCGCGAGGAGTACTCGGCCGAAGCCGCGCGCCTCGTCCGTTTCCTCGAAACCCGCGGCCGCAGCCTGCTCGAGTCCGCTGCCGCCGCCCGCGACCGCGCGAGCGAAGAACTCGACTTCGAACAGGCCGCCCGCTGGCACTCGCGCTGGCTCCGCATCCGCGAAGCCGCCTCCCTCTGCGGCGGCCTCGCCGCCCCGCTCAGCCGCCTCTCCGGCGCCGCCGTCCTGCCCTCGCCCTCGCCCGGCGTGCTCCAGCTCGCGGTCATGCTCGCCGGCGCGTGGCTCCCGCTCTGCGCGTTCCCCATCGCTCCTTCCGGACCCGCCCTCAGCCTCGATGCCCGCCTGCGCGCTCTCTTTTCGCCGCTCACGCCTCCGGCCCTCCCTCTCGACCGTCAAGCTGAACACGTCGCCCTCCTCGCCCATTGGTATTACGGCGCCGCGCGCGACGCCGAATGGCGCCCTTTCTCCTCCCTCGATGACATCCCCTACCGCTCGCTCGTCCGCGACATCTCCCGCACCGCCGCGCGCATGCAGGGGCGCCTCCTGGAAACTTGAGTTGGCTCGCCTCTCCCTCCGGTGTCAAACTATTCCTGAGGGCTGACGCCCGCGGGTCCTGCGCCCTCCCCGGCGCGCCCCGCCAGGCGCCGCCCCGCACTTCAGGAGGCATCCGCCCGTGGCACTGAAACCGCAATCCGCTCCCGCGTCTCCCACCGGCAATCCCTCCTTCCCCGTCTACGCCGCCGTCATCGTCGTCATCCTCGCTCTCGCCGGCGCCGCACTGTGGTGGTTCGTCCTTCGCGTTCCTCCCAAGCCTCCCGAGCCGCCTCCGTTGACCGAAGAGGCGCGCGCCTACGTCCGCAACGGCTATCTCGCCCTCTCCGGCGTGGAGATGAAAGCCGCCGAGAACTACATGATGACCACGCTCGTGGAGGTCACCGGAAAGATCACCAACAAGGGTCCGCGCCCCATCAGCGCCGTGGAACTCAACTGCGTTTTTTACGATCCCTACGGCCAGGTTGTGCTCCGCGAGCGCGTCCCCATCGTCCGCCGCGTGAAAGGCAAGCCTTTCCAGCCGGGCGAAACCCGCCCGTTCCGGCTGCCCTTTGACAACATCCCCTCCGGATGGAATCAGGTGCTGCCGCAGCTCGTCATCGCGCGCATCGACTTCGAAAAGTGAAGCCATGCCGCGCCTGCTCCTCATTGAAGACGATCCCGATCAGCGCCGCCTCCGCGCTCTGCTGCTTGAGTCGCGCGGCTATCGGGTGGCTTGCGCCTCCTCAGCCCTTGAAGCCCTCGCCATGCTCTCCGCCTCCGGCGCACTCCCGGATTGCGTCCTCATGGATCTCCGCCTGCCCCGCTCCGAAGACGGACGCCGCCTCATCCGCACCCTGCACGCGCTCCATCCCGACCTCCCCGTCGTCGTCCTCACCGGCGCCGCGGGCTTCGAGTCCTCGCCCGAGCGCAGCCTCGTCCGTGAAGTCCTCCGCAAGCCCGTCCGCACCGAACGCCTCCTGAACGCCCTCTCCCGCCTAGCCTCTTTCCTCTTCGCCTGCCTCCTCGCCCTGCCCGCCGCCGCCCAGCAGCGCAGCTTCCCGTTCCTGCTCGAAAGCCCCGCCGAGGTCGTCGCCGAACTCGAACTCGCGTCTCCCTCCTCCGATTGGGCCTCCCCGGGCCGCGAGGCGGCCGCCGCCGCCATCGGCCTCGATGGCGAAACAAAACACCACGTTCTTGTTTTCGCCGAAAAGGATTCCCGCCGCTACCGCGTCTTCCTCGGCCCCCTCCCCGCCGGCCGCCACACCCTCTCCGTCGAACGCGACCCGCGCCACTCCGCCCCCGGCTCCAGTCTCGTCATCGGGGAAGCCCGCATCCGGCCCCTCTCGCCCGGCGATCCCCTCTACGAGCCCGTCCGCCACGCCCCTGTCCTGTTCGCCCGCGACAGCGCCGCCGGCCGCTTCAGCGATGCGCTGCTCCTCGTCTACTGCACGCGCGGCCGCGATGCCCGCGGCCCCTGGATCGAGTACACGGCTGTCTTCTCCAACGAAGACGGCGGCACCTCCACCCGCGATCTCATGGCCCGGTGGGGCCGCGCCACCGACATCGAGTACGTTTACCGCGTCTGGCTTGACCCCCAGGGCCGCCCCGCCCGCACCCTCATCCAGACCCGCGAGCATCAGGACGTCCCCTACGACGGCCCGTACTTCGGCCTCCACCCGCTGCTTGCTCCCGTCACGGACAACAACATGGTGGAGCCCGTCCTGAACGATCCCCCCGGGCTGCGCTTCCAGCTTGCGCCCGTTCTCGCGGATCTTTCCGGCGGATCCCGCGAACGCGTGATGGACGCCGCGCCGTTCGCTTACGAAATCGCCTGCAAGGAAATCCGGCGCGAAGGCAAGATCCGCGCGCCGGGAAAGTGGATCGACGCCGAAAAAATCGCCGATCCCCGCCGGTATTTTGTCGCCGAGTTTTACACGGAAACGGAAAATGCCGCCGTTCAGCTTCTGTACCGCTTCCGCAATGAAAACCTGTGGCGCGCCTCCGCTCTGGGCATCGGCAGGAACTTCATCGAGCGCGACGGCTGGGCGCGCGCCGCTGTGGAACTGCCCGAAGGCCGCTCTTTCGCCGGGATCGGCGAGTTCGCCTTCCAGTGCCTCTCCCGCCGCGATCTGGAGAAACAGCCGGTGCCGAAAAACGGCCTCTGCCGCATCCTCCGCCTCGGCGGATTATTGACGTTCGACTCCCGCTGCCGCCCTGCCGCTTCCGCCGGTCTTCCCGCAATCCCAAAAGAAGGATGGCAGCTCCATGTGGGAGAAATGGTTTCGTTTCAGCCATGACTAACGCCATGGATATCGCCCGCCTGCACGACCGCCTGAAAGCCGAAGGCAAGCTCTCCCTTCAGGTGCGCATCGTCCCCCGCAGCCCCAAAACCGAATGGGCCGGATTTCTCGAAAGCGGCGACTGGAAAATCAAGGTCGCCGCGCCTCCCGAGCGCGGCAAGGCCAACGAAGAGCTGATCCGCTTCCTCGCCGCCGAATTCGGCGTCCCCCGCTCCGCCATCGAAATCGTCGCCGGCGCCACCAGCCACCACAAGCTCATCCGCATCCGCCCCTCCCGCTGACGCTCTCTCGCGCGTCCGCCACTGGCTTTGTATTCCCAGCCCGACCCCCCTTCGAGACGCCGCCATCTGCCAAACCCACGCCAGGTAGCCGGCCTCCAGCTTGAGCAGTTCCCGTCCGGGGGATGCGCAATGCAGCCTCGGCCTCCGCTCTCCCCGCTGCTCTGCCGGCTACGGCGCCTCCACAACACTGCAGCCCTGCGCCTGCACACGCCCCGGGCGCGGACTCTTGGTTCACTCCCTCCTCTCAGTCAGCCGTCTGGCCAGCTCATCGAAAAATCCCGCCTCTTTCCACAAGCGCCGGTTGCCGATCACATAAAGGGCCTCCCTCGCGCGCGAGACGGCCACATTGAGCAGATTCGGCCGGCTGCCCGCCCATCTCCGGGCGCCTTCCTGCCCGTCCATGGGCGCGCCCAACACCAGGATCACGACGTCCGCCTCCCGCCCTTGCGCCGTGTGAACCGTTCCGATCCGCTCGTAAACCCACCGGGATGGCTTCTCCACAACGCCTTCCAAAATCCCTGAGTCCAGGATGAGCCTCCTCAGATTGTCTGCGGCCACGACAAACGGCGACAGGAGATACAAGTCCGGATTCTCTCCGCTGCGGACGATTTTCTGGAGCAGACGCAAAGCATGCTCGCCTTCTGCCTCGCACCACTTGTCTGTGCCGGATCCCTCGACGTGAATCCAGCGGGATGGTCCCAGCAGTTCAGCCAGCGCAGATTGCCGGGGCTGCTTGGCGGACACCATCAGACCCGAGTAAGCAATCGCGTTGCAGATGCTGAACATGGGTTCCGAGCACCGCCTGTGGACCAGAAGAGGAATCCCCGTCCGCCGGCTCCCCGTCCTCGTTTCGAACTCGCAGCCGTACCTGCCGGCGGCGTCGGCAAGCGTCTGCACCGATGCGGACGGCGCCGCCCAGCGCCCGCTGTCGATGCCAAACTCGCGGCAGATGGCGCTGGTCAGCTGATCGGGCAGCTCCACCACTGGTTCCAGTTGGGCAGGATCGCCGACCGCCACGATCCGCCGGCATCGCATCATGGCGCCGACCGCGGCTTGGGGAACAGCCTGACCCGCCTCATCCATCAGCAGCCAGCCCAGTTCGCCGGGCGCGAGCGCGCCCAGCATCCGGTAGACGGATGCAAAGGTGGTGGAAACAACCGGAATTACCAGAAAAAGCGTCGCCCATAGATCGCCCAGCAGCCGCCGATTCGGTCCGGCAGCCAGTCTCCGGCCGGGGAAATCGGTCATCAAGATCCCCAGATTATGCCGGATCGGCCTCGCGGCCGCGTCGATGAACGCCCGGTGCAACTTCATCGCTTCGGCGAAGACCTTCAACTGCGCCTTCCGCAGGCGGGCCGGAGCCCAGACCGAAAGAAGTTGCCGCTCGGCATGATCCAGGCGGAAGAATGCATCGTCGGCAAAGACGACGCCACCTTGCTTGGCGCTCTCGATTTTCCTCTCGGCTGTCTGCAGGCTCGCGGACTTTTCCAAATGGTGCCGTCGGGCGCTTTCCATGCCCTTTGCCGCTTCCTCCACCGCCTTCTTTCTCAGGCGCCGCAGCCGCTCCGCCTCCTCGAGCCGCGCCTCGCTCTCGGTCATTCGTTTTTCCAGCTCCTGGCTCCGCGCTGACCACCCCCGCGCTGCCGCCGTCCGAAACAGCCTCTGCAGCCACCCCGGGCGCCGCCGCTGCAGCTCCTCCCGCTCCCTGCGCAGCGCGTCCAGATCTCTCTGAGCCGCTGGCACGGCAGACTCGGTTTGCTCCGCTTCTTTTTTCGCCGCCGCAAGGCGGTCCTGGGCTTGAGAGACGTCCCTGATTGCCTGCTCGACTTGGGCGGGCAGCTGTTCCAGCGCGTCCAGTGCCTCCTCGGCCTTCAGGAGCCCGGCCCGAAGGGACTCAGCTTCTCTCAGTGCATCCAGGAAGTCCGCTCTCGCCTGCTTCCAGCGGTGCTTGGCCTCCTCGATGCTGGGTGGATGCTCCTCTTGAATGATCCGGGGTGGCCTCTGAAAAGTCTGGCCATCGGCGGAGCGCTCTTCCACAGACACCGGCATCCCTAGCACAGCCCGCAGGTAGGAGTTCAGGCTGCAGTCATCTTTCCACCAGAAGGTCTGGCTGAAATTCGCCCGGTTTTGCGCTTTGCCCAGCACGGCCGCGATGGCCCCCCAGGTATCCTGGCGGTGCAGGCAGTCGGAAAGCGTCTTGAAATACTTGGACATTCCCTCCGATACGGCCCGTGCGGCGGGGATTTCGGAACTGATATTCTCCACAGCTTTGTTGTTCGAAGAGGACACGACAATCTCGAAACCGCGCAACCTCGGATCGACGCTGTAAAGGTGCCGCCACGCCGCACCGGACTTTATCCCGGAGCGCGAAAAAGCTGTCTCTGGATCGTCCAGCTCCGCCATGCGGATCGCCCGCTCGGTGACAATGGCGGCGATCAGATCGCGCAGCAGCGTCGTCTTGCCGGTGCCTGGCGGACCATTGATCCCCACAATGCGGCCCTGCGCCGTCTCCTCCAGCGCAAGATTCAGCGCCGCTTGCTGCAGGAGCACCGGCGAGGCGCCGCCGGGATGGGGCCACGCGCCCTTCGGGGCGAGCCCCGGACTCACTGCTCTGCGCAGGCAGGCGCTTCGCCGAAGCAAGTCCTCCTGCTCCTCCGGCCCCCGCGTGCCCAGATAACACCGCAGGACCTGCGGCGCCTCGCCAGCCTGAATCAACCTGCGTGCCAGGATCAGGTCCTCCAGGAAAAAACAGTTCAACAACAGTGCTTCGGGAGGATTGGGATCTTTGTAATAAACATAGGTCCGGACGGCGAACTCCGGCTGCTCCACCCACTCCGCCGGCAGTTCCAGTTCCCGCGCCAACGCCGCCCGCACTTCTTCGAGGATCTCCAGATCCACGGGCGTCTGCTCCACATCCTGCTTTCCCCTCCGCCGGCTGATGGCCTGTTGTAGGACTCCTCCCATGGCATCCGTCAACCGGGCTTCGGCCTCCAACCAGCCGGCAAGGCTGGAGATCTGGTCTTTCAGAGATCTCATCAGACCCCACGGGAAGCTGGCGACAGTGACCGGGTTGTCCGCGCTCGGGATGCCCCGCTGATCGACAAGCAGCGCTCCGATCAGCGCCTTTCCGCGGACGCGCGGCGGTTCTGCGCGGGAATCTCCGTACTTCTCCAGTAACGCCTGCATCGCCGGCTCCAGCAGGACCGCCCCCAGCGGCACTTGGTAAAAGAGCTTGTAGTCTTTCTTCGACCGCTCTCCGGCTTCCCAAGGCAGGCGTCCATGCCGCCACCATGCGATCCGCTTGGTGTCCCCGCCAGCAAGATCTTCAGGCTTGTCAAACCTGGGCGGAGACAGCACCTCCATGGCGATCCACGCCTGAAGGATGCGCTCCGGGGCGTCTCCCTTCCGCTGAGATTGGGCCGGAGCGCCGTCCGGCTTCGATCTGGCTTCGCCGCCGCTCATGGCTTGCCGCTCGGCAGCATCCTGCTGGTTGGGCATTTCCATTGATATCACTGGCCTGCCGGGCCTGCAATACGCTGAATCTTCTGCGGCTGATCTGCTGTCATTCCGCACGAGGCTTTTGATCAGCGCGCGGCGGTGCGACCGCTGCGCCGGTTCGGCGGCAGCCGCTTTTCCGCGCCGCAATGACGGCGCCGGACTGCGCCTTGCGGCACCGGAAGCGGCTCACGCGCGCGGCTCAAACGGCCACACCGACGTTGTCGAGAATCCCCCATCCACGGCGATCACCTGCCCGGTGATGTAGTCCGATCCGCTCCCGGCGAGAAACACCGCCAGCGAAGCGATGTCCTCCGGCGCGCCCAGCCGCGCCAGCGGCTGCGTCCCTTTCAGCCACTCCCGCATCTCCGGCGCCTGCCACATCTCGCGGTTCAGATCCGTCAGGATGAAGCCCGGCGCAATGCAGTTCACCTGAATGTTGTGCCGCCCCCACTCCGCCGCCAGCATCCGCGCGAGCCCCGCCAGCGCCGCCTTCGTCGCCCCGTACACGGATGCGTATGGCAGCCCCAGCACCGAGGTCAGGCTGCCGATGAACACCACCTTTCCCCGCCCGCGCGCGATCATGCCCCGCCCGGCCGCCTGCGTCAGGTCGAACAGCCCGGTCAGGTTCGTCTCCACGATCCGCGCATACTCTTCCGCCGTGTAGTCCGTCATCGGCTTGCGGATGTTGATCCCCGCCACGTTCATCAGAATGTCCACCGCCCCCGCCGCCTCCGCCGCCCGCAGCCGGGATTCGCGCGAAGCCACGTCCAGCTCGAGCGCCTCGGCGCGGCAGCCCTCGCCCCGCAGCCGCGCCGCCGCTTCTTCCAGCGCCGCCAGGTTCCGCGACGCCAGCACCGTCTCCGCGCCCGCCCGCGCCAGCGCTTCCGCAATCGCCAGCCCGATGCCGCGGCTTGCCCCCGCCACCAGCGCCCGCTTCCCTTCCAGCCGGAACCATTCCATGACGTCCATGCCTGCCAGCCTACCAGTTTGCCCCGCGCATTTCCTTCATATCCTCAGCTTCCGCTGCCGATAAGCGGCACAGGCAACAGGGAGGTTTTCAGCTCATGCCTGTGGATGTCATGATCGTCGACGATTCCGCCGCCATCCGGAAGATCCTGCAGCGCGTGCTGTTGCAGGCGGACGTGCCGCTCGGCAAGGTGATCGAAGCCGGCGACGGCGTCGAGGCGCTCGAAAAGCTGAAGACGGTCAAAGTCGGCCTGATCCTCTCCGACATCAACATGCCCAACATGGACGGGCTGGCGCTGCTCGGCGCGCTGAAGGCGCAGGACGCCACGCGCGACGTGCCCGTCATCATGGTCACGACGGAAGGATCCAGTTCCCGCGTCATGGAGGCGGTCAACCTCGGCGCCTCCGGATATGTGCGGAAGCCGTTCACCGCCGAACAGATCAAGGAGAAGCTGGCTGGCCTGATTTGACCCGGGCCGCTGTCTGCCGAGGAGGAACCCACCATGACTCACGACAATCTCGTCGCCTATATCCGCACTTCCACCCGTGACGTCTTCTCCACCATGCTCGGCCTCGAGCTTGCCGACGGAGAACCGTTCGTCAAGGAAGAGGCCCCCGCGCCCATTGACGGCGTTCTGGCCCTGATCGGGCTCGCCGGCCGCTGGGCCGGCTCCGGCGCCTTCTCCTGCACCGCCCAGACCGCCCTGCGCCTGGCTTCGCAGTTGCTCATGCAGCCCTACGAGGCCATCGATGACGAGGTCCTCGACGCCGTCGGCGAAATCACCAACATGGTCCTCGGCAACGTCAAGACCGCCATCGAGGAAAAACTCGGCCCCATGGGCCTCTCCATCCCCACCGTCATCTACGGCCGCAACTTCACCACCCGCACCATCGGGCGCAGCAAGTGGACCGTCGTCCCCTTCCATCTCGATTCCGAAATCATCGAAGTCCACCTCTGCCTTGCTCCCAGCAAAGACCCCGCCGCCGCCCGGTTCCACAAGGATCAGCCCGCCGCCATCCTCTCCATCGAGTAAGGCCCCATGCCCGCTCCAGCGCCGCACCCCCTGCGCTTCATCATCGTCCGCCTCGCGGGGCGCGACTTCGCCGTCCCTGCCGCCCGCCTTTGCGGCATGATGCTGCTCGACGCCGCCAGCCTCCGCCGGCAGCATCCGCAAGGTCCGCTCCGCTTCGCCCTCCAGCTCGAACGCCGCTCCATTCCCGTCCTCGAGCCCCACACGCTCCTCGGATTCGATCCGCGCCCCCCGTCATCGCGCTCCTGCTTGCTGCTGATCCGCGATCCGGCTCACCCTGCCGCCGCGCCGCCCGCCGACGCCGCCTTCGCCCTCGCCGTGGATTCCGTCTCCCGCC
>DYJN01000064.1:12509-20044 GCA_020723085.1 Arcobacter sp. | reverse complement strand
GCGGCACTTTAGCGGCACTTTCGCGGCGCTCAGCGTACAGCAGTCGGGCCGTAAGTGCGCTCGACGTAATCGTTCAGCATCGCGATGAATTCCGCCACGATTCTATCGCCACGCAGCGTCGTCACCAGCTTCCCGTCGACGAAGACGGGCGCCTTGGGCTCCTCGAATGTGCCCGGCAGGGAAATCCCGATGTTGGCGTGCTTCGACTCGCCCGGACCGTTCACGATGCAGCCCATCACAGCCACCTTCATATCCTCGACTCCGGCGTAGCGCTCCTTCCACACGGGCATCTGCTCGCGCAGGTAGGTCTGGATCTGTTCCGCCATCTCCTGGAAGAATGTGCTGGTGGTGCGCCCGCAGCCCGGGCAGGCGGTCACTTGCGGCGTGAAGCTGCGGATTCCCAGCGACTGGAGGATCTGCTGGCAGACAAGCACCTCCTCGGTCCTATCGCCATCAGGCGCGGGCGTCAGCGAGGCTCGGATGGTGTCGCCGATTCCCTCCTGCAACAGGATCGAAAGAGCCGCCGCCGTGGCGACGATGCCTTTGGCGCCCATGCCGGCTTCGGTCAGCCCCAGGTGGAGCGGGTAGTCGCACTGCGCCGCCAGCATTCTGTAAACGTCGATCAAGTCCTGGACGCCGGAAACCTTGGCGCTGAGGATGATGCGGTCGTGCGGCAAGCCATAGCTCTCCGCCATTCGCGCCGATTCCAGCGCGCTGGCGACAATCGCCCGCTTGGTGACTTCAGCGGCGTCCAGCGGCTCAGGAAGGCGGGAGTTCTCATCCATCATGCGGGTCAGGAGCGCCGAGTCGAGGGATCCCCAGTTGACCCCGATGCGGACGGGCTTGCCGTATTCGATGGCGCACTCGATCATTGTGCGGAAGTTTTCATCAGTTTTTCGACCGATGTTTACATTTCCGGGGTTAATTCGATATTTAGCGAGACTCTTTGCGCAGTCCGGATACTTCTTCAGAAGGATGTGCCCGTTGTAATGGAAGTCGCCGATAATCGGAGTACGGAAACCAAGCCGGTCAAGCGTCTCGACGATGCGGGGCACGGCGCGGGCTGCGTCCTCCGTGTTCACGGTGACGCGCACGATCTCCGAGCCGGCGCGCGCAAGCTCCATTGCCTGGTTGACCGTCGCGGCGGCGTCCGCCGTGTCGGTGTTCGTCATCGACTGCACGACGATCGGATGCCCGCCGCCGACCTTGACGCCGCCCACATCGACACAGACGGTCTTCCGACGCTGGATCTTCGCCATTATGCCTCCGTAAATTTACATTCTAGCAGGAAGAAGCTAGCCTCGGCCGGAATGGGCCGCGGCAATAAAAAAATTGGATTGGAAAAGTGGCTTGTCGGGGATAGAATAAAAAATGATGCGGGACGCTGGGGAGTCCCGGAAGCGCGCTGCTTGCGCAGCGCACGGATCAACCGCAAGAAAGGCCTGATCGGCCAAAGGGGGAAGTGAGCGATGACAAATGCATTCGATTCGGGTTCCGCCTCCAGGAGGGCAGTGCTGTTCTCTGTCGATCCTTCTCTGGCCGGCAGCCTGGAGAGCGTACTTACCCATTGCGGCTGCCAGGTGGAACCCGCCAGCGGCGGGATGCCGGAGAGAGCCGACATCGTCTTCTGCCCTTCCGCGCGCCCATTGTTGCGTCGGGCACTCAGCCTGTTTCCACAGACGCCCGTCATCGTGGTGAGCCGGCTGCCCGAGGTGGACGGCTGGCTGGATGCCCTGGAAGAGGGAGCGGCGGATTATTGCGCGCCGCCTTTTGAGACCATCCAGATCCGCTGGCTTCTGGAGACGCACGCGGGCGCGAAGCAGTCCATGGCAGCTGCCTGAACCCGGCAGCCCCCTCGCGCACCTGGCAGGACAGGGGCGGGCAGGTTCTTGCGCGAATCCTCACGCCGGCCGCTATACTCAGAAAGAGAGAGGCTGATTCCGATTGACCCTGCGAGAGTTCCTCCGTCTGGCCGCCTGGACGCAGATGCTGCCCGTGCTGGAAAGCGGCGAGGAGACCCTCGTCGGCGGGCAGGCGGTGATGGAGGGCGTCATGATGCGCGCCCCGCACAGCTATGCGGTGGCGGTGCGGCGCCCCGACGGCGAAGTCGTCATTGACGAACGTCCGCTTCCAAAGCTTTCCGAGAAGTACCCGATTTTCAAACTGCCTGTGCTGCGCGGCGTCGGCACGCTGGGTCAGGCGATGGCTCTGGGGGTGAAGGCCTTGCGGTTCTCCGCCGATGTGGCCATGCAGGCGGAAGCCGGAACGGCGCCTGAGGCGGGCGAGGGGACAAGAAAGCCAGGCGAGATCCCCGGCTGGCTGATGGGGCTGAACCTGGCCTTCTCCTTCGTCTTTTTCATCGCACTGTACAAGTTCGTGCCGCTCTGGATCACGACCCGGTTGGAAGGAATCTATCCGGAGCTCCACAATCAGATTCTGTTCAATCTCGTGGACGGCATCGTCCGGCTGCTGATCTTCCTCGGCTTTCTGTGGCTCATCTCCCTGTGGGCCGACATTCGCCGTGTGTTCGAGTACCACGGCGCGGAGCACCGGGTGGTGTTCAACTTCGAGAGCGGCAAGCCACTCAGCGTCGACAACGCCCGCCGGTTTCCGACGTTCCATCCCCGCTGCGGCACCAGCTTCCTTCTGGTGGTGATGATGGTGTCGATCGCCGTTTACGCCGTGATCCCCGCGCAGGGCTTCCTTGAGAAGATGGCGGTGCGGGTGCTGGCGCTGCCTCTGATCGCCGGACTCAGCTACGAGGTGATCCGTTTCGCCGCGCGCCGCCGCGGGAGCCTGCTGGCGGTGTTCACCGCGCCGGGGCTGTGGCTGCAGCGCATCACGACGCAGCCGCCGTCCGACGAGCAGACAGAGGTGGCCATTCTCGCCCTCGACCATGCCATGGCGCTTGAGGAGAAGCAGGGCGGAGAGCTGGTGATCGCCTGATGGACTTTACGCGGCAACTGCAGGAAGTGGAGCGCAAGTTCGAGGCGCTCGCCGGGCAGATGGCGGATCCGGCGGTGATCCAGGATGCAGCCCTGTACCGCAAGACGGCGAAGGCGCACCGGGATCTGGAAGAGATCGTAGGCGTCTGGCGCGAATACCGCAAGGTTCTGGAGGATCTGAACGGCGCCCGCCTGATGCTGGAAGAGAAGGACCCCGCGCTGCGGGAGATGGCCGAAGAGGAGATCGCCCGGCTCGAACCGCGCGAGCAGGAGCTGGCCGAGCGGCTGAAGATCCTGCTGCTGCCCAAGGATCCGAACGACGAAAAGGACGTGGTGCTGGAGATCCGCGCCGGCGCCGGCGGCGACGAAGCCAGCCTCTTTGCCGCCGAGGTGTTCCGCATGTATGCGCGCTACGCCGAAGCACAGCGCTGGAAGGTGGAGATCACGTCGGTCAGCGAGTCGGAAGCCGGCGGCTACAAGGAAGTCATTGCGCTCATCAGCGGAGACCGGGTTTACTCGAAGCTCAAGTACGAGAGCGGCGTCCACCGCGTGCAGCGCGTCCCGGTGACCGAGCAGCAGGGCCGCATCCACACCTCCACGATCACGGTCGCCGTGCTGCCGGAAGCCGACGAAGTGGAGGTGAAGATCGATCCGAAGGACCTGCGGATCGACACCTACTGCTCTTCCGGCCCGGGCGGCCAGAGCGTCAACACCACATATTCCGCCGTGCGCATCACGCACCTGCCTACAGGCCTGGTGGTCACCTGCCAGGACGAGAAGTCGCAGATCAAGAACCGCGCCAAGGCCGAGCGCGTTCTCCGCTCGCGCCTTTACGAGATGGAACTCGAGAAGCAGCGGCAGGCCATCGGCGCCGACCGCCGCTCGCAGGTGGGCACCGGCGACCGCTCGGAGAAGATCCGCACGTACAACTTCAAGGAGAACCGCGTCACCGACCACCGCATCGGACTGACGCTGTATCAGCTCGACCGCATCATGGAAGGCGAGCTGGATCCGTTGATCGACGCCTGCACGACGTTCTACAACGCCCAGAAGCTGCGCGAGCAGGCCGAAGCCGCGCAGGCGGCCCAGCATGAATCTGCGGACGGCGCTCCGGCAAGGGTCTGAGATCCTCGCCTCGGCCGGCACCCCTGAGCCGAGGCTGACCGCCGAATTGCTCCTCTGCCACGCGCTCCGGCGCGAGCGCAGCTACCTGTACGCGCACCCCGAGCACGAACTGACGGCGGTCGAGTGGCTCCACTTCGGCCGCTATCTGCACGAACGGCTTCAGGGCAAGCCGCTCCAGCACATCACGCGGCGGCAGGAGTTTTACGGGCGCGAGTTCGAGGTCACGCCCGCCGTGCTGATTCCCCGCCGCGAAACCGAGCACGTGGTGGAACAGGCCCTGCTGCATGCGCCGGGCGCGCGGCGCGTGCTGGATCTCTGCACCGGTTCGGGCAACCTTGCCGTCACGCTTGCTCTGGAGCTCGGCGCCTGGGCCGCGGCCACCGACGTCAGCTTCGACGCGCTGGCTGTGGCGCGGCGCAACGTGCAGCGGCACAAGGCGCGCGTGGATCTCGTGCAATGCGATCTGGCCGGCGCCGTCGGCGGGCGTTTCGATCTCATCGTGGCCAACCCGCCCTACATCCCGCTGCACGAGATCCCGGCCCTGCAGCGCGAAGTGCGCGATCACGAGCCGCACGCGGCGCTTGCCGGAGGCGAGACGGGCGTCGAGTTCTACCGCCGCATCGTGCCCGAAGCCGAAAGGCTTCTCGCGCCCGGCGGCTGGCTGATCGTGGAAATCGGCTATCAGGGCGAGGCGGGCGTGCGCGCCGCCTTCGGGGCGGCGTGGCCGGAACTGGCGACAGAGTATGATCTGGCTGGATGGCCGCGCGTCGTCCGCGCGCGCTTCACGCCGTGAGAACCATCTTCCACGCCGACATGGACGCTTTCTTCGTCTCGGTCGAAGAGCTGTTCGATCCGGGGCTGAAGGGGAAGCCCGTGGTCGTCGGAGGGCGGAAAGACGAGCGGGGGGTTGTGGCGGCGGCGTCTTACGCCGCGCGCAGCTACGGCGTGCATTCGGCCATGCCGCTGCGCACGGCGGCGAAGCTGTGCCCGCAGGCGGTCTTCCTCGAGGGCCACCCGGAGCGGTATCGCGAGTACTCGCAGCGCATCCATGAGATTCTGCTCGAGTTCACGCCGCAGGTCTCCATGGCGAGCATCGATGAAGCCTATCTGGACATGACCGGCACGGAGCGGCTGTGGGGACCGCCGCTGCGCGCCGCCACGCTGCTGCACGACCGGATCGGGGCGCGCACCGGGCTGAACTGCTCCATCGGGATCGCCACGTCAAAGATGCTGGCCAAGATCTGCTCCGATTTCGCCAAGCCGAACGGCATCGCCTGGGTGCCGCCCGGCATGGAGGCGGCGTTTCTCGCGCCGCTCCATGTCAGCCGCATTCCCGGCGTGGGACGCGTGACCGAGGAGCGGCTGCACGAGATCGGCGTGCGGAAGATCGGCGATCTGGCGCGGCTCGACGAAGACTTCCTGCTGCGGCGTTTCGGCCAGTGGGGGCTTGCGCTGGCGGGCAAGGCGCGCGGCGCCGACGCGGGCGCGTGGTTCGCGGGCGAGATCGGCGCTTACGAGGATCCCAGGAGCATCTCGCACGAGCACACGTTCTCCGAGGATGTGAGCGATGCGGCGCTGCTGGAAGCCACGCTGGCGCGGCAGGCGGAGAAGGTCGGGCGCCGGCTGCGCGAGCACCGCCTGTTTGCGCGCACCGTGGAGCTCAAGCTGCGGTACTCGGACTTCACGACGCTGAGCCGCTCGCGGACGCTTCAGGAGGCCACCGATGTGGACGCCGACCTGATCGCGGTGTCGCGCGAGCTGTTCCGGACCGCATGGAAGAAGGGCGCCGCGGTGCGGCTGATCGGGATGGGGGTTTCGGGGCTTGACGAAGCGCAGGGCCAGATATCGCTGCTGGAGGGGGAAAAGAAAGAGCGGGCGCGGCAGGCGCTGGCGGCAGTGGACCGCATCCGCGACCGGTTCGGAGAGAAAAGCGTCCAACTGGCCGCGGGCATGACGGCGGATGACCGCGAGAGGGTGCACGAGAATCCCGCCGGGCTGCCGGGCAAGGACCCGCGCAGTTTGCGCAAATCCCGGTGAGCTACTTCTGCGCCGCCGCCTCCTCGTGCGCCGGCGCGTGGCGGGCGTGGGTGGCGTGGAAGGCCCAATAGGCGGCGACCAAAGAGAACAACACGCCGCTCCAGTAGGGGGCGCCGTCGCTGACGTGGTCGAACACCGCCCCAGCCCACACGGGGCCGATGACGCGCGTCAGGCTTGACGCCGATTGCGCCGTGCCGAGCAGCGCGCCCTGCTCGCCCGCGCCCGCACGGCGTGAAATGAGCCCGGTGAGCGCCGGTCCGGCAAGTCCGTAACCCAGCGCTGTCAGCGCCACCGAGACATACAGCAGCCATACCGCGTGCGCCGCGGCAGCCACGGCGAAGCCGGCGGCGAACAGGCACGCGCCCCACACAGCCAGCGCCGCTTCGCTCACCCGCCGCGTGAGCCGCCGCAACAGAAAGCCCTGCGTGAAGGCGGCCATCAGTCCGAGAAACGAGAACAGGATGGCGTTGCCCGTGGCGTCCAGACCGAAGCGCGCATGGGTGAAGACCGGGAAGTTCGTCTGCAATCCAGCCATCGCGAAATTCAACGCGAACGTCGCCAGCATCAGCTCGCGGAACTCGGCGCGCCGCAGCGCGCCGCCGATCTGCGCCAGAGGATCGAGATCACGCCAGCGGATGCCGTGCACGGTGCGGGTGTCCGGAGGAAGCGTCTCCTTCACCGTGACGGCGGCGACGGCGAGGGTCAACAGCGACAATGTGCCGGAAGCGTAAGCGGGGGCGGAAAGGCTGATCCGGCTCAAAGCGCCGCCCAGAGCGGGTCCGAGAATGAAGCCGAGACCGAAGGCTGCGCCGATGAGGCCGAAGTTCTTCGCCCTATCGCGCGGTTCGCTGATGTCGGCGATGTATGCCTGCGCCGTGGTGATCGAGCCGCCTGCGAAGCCCGACATGAGGCGCGCCGCGAACAGCACCGCCAGCGACCACGCAGCGCCGAAGAGGAAATAGCTGGCCGCCGTGCCCGCCAGGCATGCCAGCAGCACCGGCCTGCGCCCGCGCCGGTCCGACCACGCGCCCAGCAGCGGCGCCGCGGCGAACTGCGCGGCGGAGAACGCCAGCGCCAGCAGCCCCACCGTGAGCGCGTCGCTGCGGTAGGGCTGGACGACGAACGGGATGACGGGCACAAGAATGCCAGCGCCCATCAGGTCGAGAAAGACGATGAGGAAGATCGCTCCCAGCGCTCCGCGCGGCGCCGGCCGGCTTGCCTGCACTCTTCCATGGTCTCACGGCGGCGGCGCCCGGTCAGCACGTCGCCGGCGCGGCCTCGATCGCCCGTTCGGCGGCCGGATCATGGCGCCACAGGCGCAGCGGGCCGCTCGTTGTCACTCGCGGCACCTTTCCGTGCCGGGCCGGGCGCAGTGGGCCGCTCGTTGTCACTCGCGGCACCTTCCTGTGCCGCGCCGGCGCAATGGGC
>DYJN01000064.1:0-12409 GCA_020723085.1 Arcobacter sp. | reverse complement strand
TGAGCCGCGCGCGGCAGCGGGCGGCGCAGGCCTCCTGAAAGGCGGGTTCAGAAAGAATGAGGCGCGGAGGGGGACGCAGCCCTCTCCGCGCCGCAATCTGATACTGCTGAACGGTCAGAGCGGCTTGTAGCAGCTCCGGGTCTCGTTGCACTCGTACTCGTCCACGGGCTTGCCGTCCGGGCCGATCGGAATCAGCGTCTTGTCGCACCAGAAGGCGCGGTCGTTGCTGTGCGGGACGGTGGGGTCCCACTCGGCTTCGATATAAAGCCCCTTCCAGCGGAGGTTGTCGCACCGGTCGTTGCCGATGCGGGTGAGGCCGGCGCGCTCGCGGTTGATGATGGCCATACGGCGCCTCCTCAGGCTTTCACGCCGGCGGCAGCCATCAGGGCGCGCTTGACGGCGGCGGCGGCGATCTGCACTTTGTAAGCGTTCATGCTCAGGGGCCTGGCCGCGGCGACGGCTGCCTTGCCTGCCGCTTCAGCGGTCTCGGCGGTGACGGCCCTGCCCTCGATGGCTTTGGCGGCATCCGCCGAGAGCCACGGCGTAGGAGCGACATGGCCGAGCACGATGCGGGCCGATGCCACCGCGGTTCCCTTCATCGTCAGCGCGACGGAAGTCGTGGCCAGAGGCCAATCGAGGGCGTCCTTCTGCCGGACTTCGTAGGTCGCGTTCTTCGCGCCTCGCGCCGGGACGATCACCTCGGTGAGGATCTCGTTCGGCTTCAGGTCGACTTCGCGCGCCTCGCTGGAAGACGGGGCGACGAAGAACTTCTCGGCATCCACCTCGCGCGCGCCCGAAGGCGACGCGAGCTTGATCTTCGCCCCCAGCGCGACCAGCGCCGGGCCGAAGCTCGAAGCGGAAACGAAGCGCGCCGGGCCGTTGCCGAAGATCGCGTGGTAACGGTTGTCGCCCTCGGCCACGAGGTCCTTGCCTTCATGCCGCGCGATGAGGCCGAAGCCCGCGCGGAAGTACCAGCAGCGGGGCCTCTGGCAGAGGTCGCCGCCGAAGGTTCCCATATTGCGGATCTGCGGGCTGGCTACGCCGCGGGCGGCTTCGGTCAGAGCAGGGAAAGAGGCGCGGATGAGCGGGCTGGTCATCACCTCGTCCACTGTCGTGAGAGCGCCGATGCGGATGCCGGCGGCGGTTTTCGAGATGCCCTTCAGCCCGGCGATCTCCTTGATGTTGACGACGCGCTTCGGGCTCATGACCTCGTCTTTCATGAGGCTGATGAGGTCGGTGCCGCCGGCCAGCACCGCCGCGTCGCTCCAGCCGTTGCCGAGAAGCGCGAGGGCCTCTTTCAGGGTCTTGGGGCTAGCGTATTCGAAGGGTTGCATCAGCTCATCCTCCCGCTCAGCGTATCCAGAACGTTCATCGGAGTCATGGGCACAATGGGCACACGGACTCCGATGGCATTGGCCACCGCGTTCGCGATCGCCACGATGCCGCCAATGGCCGGCGGCTCGCCCAGACCGATCACGCCGCGCTTGTCGTTGACTTCGTCGATCTCCAGATGAATGAGGATCTCGCCGATATCCTTGATGCCTGCGAGCTTGTAAAATTCCATCTCGTTGTTCAGCATGCGGCCGGTCACTGCGTCCATGACACGCTCTTCCATCAGCGCGCCGCAGATCGACATGATGATGGCGCCATAGATCTGGCTCTCGGCTGTTTTCGGATTGATCACCGTGCCGCAGTCTTGCACGGCGGCCACACGGTTGATCTTGACGATCCCGGTCTCGACGTCCACGGTCACGTCGGCGATCTGGACGCCGCCGACGCCGCCCGTGTTCAGCCCCTCCTTGGGCGCTTCGCGCGGGATGTTCTGTCCGGTCTCGCTGATGGTCTTGACGCCCAGCTTGGCGCAGGCGGCCTTCCAGGAGAGGCTCTTGGCGGGATTGCCCTTCACCTGGATCTTGCCGTCCACCGCTTCCAGCTCCGTGGCGGGCGCGCCCAGAGAGGGAGCGGCCTCTTCAAAGAGTTTCGCCAGCGCGTTCAGCGTGGCCTTGCGCGTGGAGCTGCTGACGCCGCCGACGGTGGTGGAGCCGCCGGAGGTGCCTGAGGGCGGGTAGTTGGTGTCGCCGATCTTCACGCGGACGTCGTTGGCGCGGAGCCCGAGGCTTTCGGCGGCAACCTGCGCGATGACGGTGCGGGTGCCGGTGCCAAGGTCCTGCGAGCCGAGTTCGACCTCGACGGCGCCGTCGGCGTGGATGTTGCAGCGGGCGGTGGAATCGTGGCCGGCGCCGCCCCAGGTGTTGACGCCGATGCCGAGGCCGCGCTTGAGCGGACCTCGGCCGGAGTCGCCGCGCGGATGCCAGAGCTTCTTCCACTCGGCCATCTCGGCGGCCTTCTTGAGCTGCCGTTCATAAGTGCTGGCCCGCGCGGTGAGGTCCACGTTCTTCAGAAACAGCTCCAGCGGATCCATCTTCATCTTCGCCGCGAGGTCCTCCATGGCGGCGCAGGTGAGATACGAAGCCTGCTGGTTGTTCGGAGCGCGCCAGGCGCGGATGGGCGCGGTGTTGGTGCTGACCGCGCTGTGGTTCTTCCGCTGGTTGGGGATACGCGTGAAGACGTAGGGGATGGGCGGGCTGCCGCCGCCGGTGAATCCGCCGGTGGCCCAGCCTGTGCTCTCCCACAAGGTGATCTTGCCGTCCTTGTTGGCGGCGAGCTTGATGCGCGCGAAAGCCGAGGGGCGGCAGCCGGCGATCACCTGCTCGATGTCGCGCTCCAGAAACAGCTTCACGGGCCGCCCGCCAGCCATCTTCGACAGATGCGCAGCGGCCACGCCCCAGCGGTCGGGCTGGAACTTCGACCCGAAACCGCCGCCGATGTGGTCCTGATGGACGTGCACGTTGGCGGCGGGCACATTCGTGGCGCGCGCCATGTCGCTGCGGATGCTGGTCACCGCCTGGGTGCTGGGGTTCAGCTCGATTTTGTTGTCAGGCGTCCAGGAGACCACATTGCCGTGCGGCTCCAGACAGCTATGCTCGAGAACCGGAATGCCGTAGAAGCCCTCGCTGACCACGGCGGCTTCCTTCAGCGCCTGGTCGGGATCGCCTTCGATCTGCTCTCCGGCGGCTTTGGCGCGGGACTGGACCTTGTTCAGATCCCTCTCGTGCACCACGTGCGGGAGCACTTCGTATTCGACCTTGATCTTCTTCAGCGCGTCCCGGGCTGCCAGTTCCGTCTCCGCCGCGACGAAAGCCACCTCGCAGTGCGCCCACTGGATTTCCGTGCCCGCAGGAGAGACGACATGGACGCCAAGCACTCCGGGATGCTTTTCCGCGGCGCTCGTGTCGATGGATCTGACCCGCGCATGCGCGTGGGGGCACGCCAGCGTGGCGCCGTGCAGCATGCCCCGCTTGTTCAGGTCCGAGCTGTACTTCGCCCTGCCGGCCGCTTTCTCGAGCCCATCGATGCGGTTCAGGCGCTTGCCCATCACCCTCCGCTTGGACATCTCAGGCCAACGGTACTCAGGCATTGGACCCTCCTTTCATCGACTTGGCGGCTTCGAGCACTGCCTTGCGGATTCCAACGTAGGTGCCGCAGCGGCAGAGGTTGCCGCCAAGGCCGTCGTTCACCTGCTCGTAGGTGGGATTCGGGTGGGCATCGAGAAATGCTTTGGCGGCGACCACGAAGCCCGGCGTGCAGTAACCGCACTGCTGCGCGTCGTTGTTCACGAAGGCCTGGACCACGGGATGCGGGCGTCCACCCGTCAGGGCAAAGCCTTCAATGGTGGTGATCTGCTTGCCCTGCGCATCGACGGCCAGGATCGTGCAAGCGTACATGACCTTGCCGTTCACCAGGACGGAGCATGCGCCGCAGGTGCCGCGGTCGCACACGCGCTTGGCGCCGGTCAGGTCGAGCTTGTTGCGGAGCACGTCCAGCAGGGTCTCGCGCGGTTCGACGGAGACCTTCCTGGGCTTGCCATTGATGGTCAGCGTGATCGGAACCGCGCCGGGCCCCATCACGCCCGCCGGCGTCTGAGCCTGGGCGGGCTGTTCCAGAAGCGCCGGCGCGACGGCGCCGGTGACGCCGATGCTCTGTAATAGTCCGCGGCGCGAGACACCGCGCCGGTTGTCCTGAGTGGGTTTGAGTTCGGAATCCGGGTGTCGACTCACAGCAATTCCCCTTCCCTCCCCGGGGCCTGAACCAGTCCTGCCGGCCCCACGGATCTCCTTCAGTCTAGCCCAGAGCCGGCCCTTCGCCAACCGTCAGATTGTGAAAGCACTTTAACCGCGCGCTGGCAGCCATTGGGAGGAGGACGGCGGTCATCGGGGATTCGCGGCGGATTCCAGGAAGTGGCGCTCCGGGCTGAGGGTGGCGTTCGGATCGCCCGGCAGGCTCCAAAGCGCAGCGAAGCCCGGGCAGAGGGATCCTGGCAGGATGCGCCTGTCCGCCCCGTTGGAGGGCAGGGCGCACCTGCAAAGTGCTGCCCGCATGGCAGGCGCGAATATCCGGCGGAGTTCGTCGAGCTTCTGCGGCAGGCGCCTGTGGCGCAGCATGGAACCAGCGTGCCGGAGTTGCCCTTGCAGGGGCGATTGCGAAAGACTTGTGCCTATGAAGCGGCGGAGCTTTCTCGCCGCCGCGCCGGCGGGCGCGGCGCTGAGGCTGGCGCAGCCGGCGCTGGTGAAGCCGCGCGCGCTGCGCGAAGGCGACACGGTGGGGCTGGTTACGCCCGCGACTTATGTCTCCGATCCGGACAGGCTGTGGCTGGCGCGGCGCACGGTGGAAGCCCTGGGGCTGCGCTGCCGGATGGGGCGTTCCGTCGGGCGGCGCGAGGGATATCTGGGCGGAACGATCCGGGAGCGGGTGGAAGACCTGCACGCGATGTTCGCCGACTCGGAGGTGAAGGCGGTGTTCTGCGTGCGGGGCGGCTACGGGACGGCGATGCTGCTGGACTCGCTGGACTATGCGCTGATCCGGAAGAACCCGAAGATCTTCCTCGGCTACTCCGACATCACCGCCCTGCACTTGGCCATCCATCGCCTGAGCGGTCTGGCGACCTTTCACGGTCCCGTCGTCCTGTCGGGGCTCAGCGACTGGACGCTGGAACATTTCCGCCGCGCCCTGTTTGAAACAAAACCGCTGGGCCGGCTGTCGAACCCTCCCGAGCCCCGGCCGATCCGCCCGCGCCATCCCTGGCGCGCGGTGCGCCCGGGCAAGGCGCGCGCACCGCTCATCGGCGGCAACCTGACGCTGATCTCGACGACGCTGGGCACGCCCTACGAGATCCAGACCGAGGGGCGGATTCTCTTCCTCGAAGACATCGGCGAGGAGCCCTACAGCATCGACCGGATGCTGACGCATCTGCGGCTGGCGGGGAAGTTCCGCGGCATCCGCGGGCTTGTCTGGGGGGAGTGCGCCTCGTGCCGCCCGCGCGACTTCCAGCCGGGATTCGAGTCGACGTTTTCCACCGGAGAGGTGGTGCAGAACATCCTGGGCGCGCTCGACGCGCCCGTGCTGAGCGGGCTGGTGATCGGGCATACCGACGACCAGCTCACGCTGCCGCTCGGCGTGGAAGCGGAGCTCGACGCCGGCGCCGGCACGCTTACGATCCTCGAGTCCGCACTGACGGAGTAAATGCCATGCGATTCCTTCTCAGTTTCTTCCTGATGCTGCCGCTGCCGGCGGCGCAGACGCCGCGCACGGAGCTGCTATGGCCGGAAGGCGCGCCGGGCGCCATCGGCAACGAAGATGCCGACAAGCCCTCGCTTGCCGTCTATCCTGCCGTGCAGCCCAACGGCGCCGCCGTGCTCGTCTGCCCGGGCGGCGGCTATGTACATCTCGCCGCGGATCATGAAGGACGCCAGATCGCCGAGTGGTTCAATGCCCTGGGCGTGACCGCGTTTGTGCTGAAGTACCGGCTGGCGCCGCGCTACCGGCACCCGGCGATGATCGAAGACGCGCGCCGGGCGATGCGCATCATCCGGTCGCGGGCGAAGGAGTTCGGCATCGATCCGGCGCGCGTGGGCGTAATGGGATTCAGCGCGGGCGGGCATCTGGCATCGACGCTGTCGACGCACTTTCAGGAGGGTGAACGGCCGGACTTCGCGATCCTCTGCTATCCGGTGATCAGCTTCACGACGCGCTACACGCACAGCGGATCGATGCGGGCGCTGCTGGGAGATCCGCCGGATCCGGCTCTCGTGTGGGAGCTGTCGAACGAGCTGCGGGTGACATCTCAGACGCCGCCGACGTTTCTGTTCCATACGAACGCCGACACGGGCGTGCCGTCCGAGAACAGCGTGTTGTATTACCTGGCGCTGCGGCGGGCGGGCGTGCCGGCGGAATTGCACATCTATCAGGAGGGGCGGCACGGCGTGGGGCTGGCGCCGAAAGATGCCGTCCTGTCCACCTGGCCCGCGCGCCTGAGAGACTGGCTGGCCGTGCGGGGCATCATTCCGGCCCGGTAACCGGCTGGGCGGGGGGCGCGTCTCAACGGCGGCGATGGAAATGCGGGCCTGGATGGCAGCCCTGATTCTCATGCCGCTGGCGGCGCAGCAGGCGCCCGAGCCGGCGCCGGATCCGGGCCGCCCTGTGTTGCGGCGCGGCGGCGCGGCGCAGAAGCGCGAGCCGGTGAAGGCGCCCGAAGACCGGCGCCCGGCGCAAGGGCCGTACCGCGAGGTGGTGGTGGACGAAGAAGGGCGCACCGAAAAGGTGCTGGCGGGCGCCCCGTCAGCCGGGCGCGTGGACCTGCTCGAGCGGGCGGAGGAGGCGGCGTTCGAATTCGACAGGAAGCTGCCCAGCTTCATCTGCGACCAGTTCGTCAACCGCTACGAGAGCAAGACTCTGAAGCCGAAATGGAAGCTGCGGGACCGGGTGCAGCTCGAACTTGCCTACACGAAAGGCAAGGAGGAGTACCGCAACATCCGCATCAACGGCAAGCGGCTGAAGAAGGGGAGCCCGGAGGATTCGGGGTCGTGGTCGACAGGCGATTTCGGGTCGACGCTGGTGAGTGTTTTCTCGTCGACGCATCCGGAGGACTTCCGGCTGCGCGGCGATTCCGAAGCCTCGGGGCTGAAGGCGAAGATTTACGATTTCTTTGTGCCGAAGGAGCGCTCGCAGTGGACCATCCGCTACGGCTACGCGGTAAAGCCGGCGCACGAGGGTTCGCTCTGGATCGACCCGGAATCGGCGCGCGTGCTGCGGATCGAGATGAGCAGCCGGCGGCTGCCCGCAAATTACGATATCGACAAGGTGGAAATGACGGTGGACTACGGCTGGGTGGACATCGCCGGGACAAAGTGGCTGCTGCCGGTGCGCAGCGAGAACCTCGCCTGCTATCGCGGCACGTTCACCTGCACGCGCAACGAGATTGAATTCAAGAACTACCGCAAGTTCGAGGTCGAATCGCAGGTGCTTCAGGTGGAGAGCGAAATCACGTTTCCCGAGGCGGACGGCGGCAAGCCGAAGCCGAAGACCGTACCGCCCTCCATCACGCCGGATCCGCCCAGGAAAAAGTGATCAGCGCGCGGCTTTCACGCCGGTGATCAGACCGGCGCCTTCGCGCCTGACTTCGGCAAAGCCCGCCCCGCGCAGCCACGAAGCGTATTCGTCTTCCGTGTAGGTCGATCCTCCTTTCGTGCCCACCAGCATGTTGACGGCGAAGATGGCAGCCTGCTGCGGCGACGTCTTGTCCGGATCGAGGATGAAGTCGCGGATGAGCACGCGCCCGCCGGGGGCGAGGGCGCCCAAGCAGCGGCGCAGCAGATCGAAATTCTGCTGAGGGTCGAGCATGTGGCAGATGGCGGAGAGCAGGATGAGGTCGTAGCCGGATCCGAATTCGTCCCTGGTGAGATCGCCGGCGCGCGTGGTGACGCGGCTTTCAAGCCCCGCTGCGCGGATATGCCGTTGCGCGATTCGAAGCACCGGCTCGAGGTCGAACACCTCCGCGCGGAGCTCCGGATTGGCTGTGGCAAACGCGATGGAGAAGACGCCCGAGCCTCCGCCAATGTCGAGCATGCGCTTCACGTCCTGCGCGCGGGCGGTGCGGGCGAGTTCGCCCGCCTCATCCCGGGCGCGCCAGTGCATGGCTTCGATGAAGCTCTCGGTCCACTGCGGGTCCCCGGCTGCGACGCCGGGCTTGCGCACGGCGGTTCCCTTGCGGACGCACTCGGTAAGGGTAGCCCACGAGTCGAACAGGTGAACCGTGTGCATAAGGGCGGGGCGGGCGCAGGCGGGGCTGCCGGCGACAAGGTGCTGCTCGGTGGCCGGAGTGTTGAAGTACCGGGCGTCTTTCTTTACGAGCGCGCCGATGGCGGCGAGCGCGTTCAGCAGGGTTTCCGTAGCCCGCGGGTGAGTGCCTGCCTTGAGCGCCACCTCCTGCGCGGAGGCGCCGGAGCCGACGGCGGTGAAGAGGTCTAGCTCGACGGCAGTGAGAAGGATGCGGCTTTCCTGGAAGCCGCGCATCTTCGACTGGAGTTCAGGGAATGAGAGAGGTTGCATGGCCTGACTGGAGAGGGTTTGGGATGCCGGCATGAGCCAGAGCGCGCAGAAAACGGCCGGCCTCGTTTCGGCCTCCTGATACAACCATCGTAAGACCGCGTGAGGCCGGGCGCGCCGGCCTGCCAGGGCAGGCGACGGCGCCCGCGCAGGCGCGGAATTCCGTTGAAACCGGCGGCCGCCGCGATGCGTTCATGCCAGTGAGGCGCAAGCCTCGGAAACACATCGAGAGTGGCGCGAGGGTCCTGACCCGCTGACCGCCCGGCAACCTGGCCTCAGCCGCCGAGGTGCCAAAGTCAGCCTGGAAACGGGAACGATGTGGCGCGAGATGGCGCAACGAAGGGCTGTCCCGCCAGATTTTGACCCGCCGCATGGATCTTCTCCGCGCCCGAAGGAGCGTGAAGGATGAGCACCCCTGCCCCTGCGGCAACCCCTGCCAGCAAGAGAAAAACCCGCAAACCGCCTGGCTCGGAGACGTCCCCGCCGGACCCGCGCCCGGAGCCGCCCGCGCCCGCGGGCAACGCCATTCTGCCCCTGCTTGGGCTCCACGGTCTGGACGACGTCGAGCCTGTGATCCTCGCCTCCCTGGTCACGGAGGATCCGCTGCTGCTGATCGGCGCGCACGGAACGGGCAAGTCGATGCTGCTCGGACGGCTGGCGGAAGCGCTGGGCCTCTGCTTCCGCCACTACAATGCCAGCCTGATTTGTTTTGACGATCTCATCGGCTTCCCGATGCCGGAGAAGGACTCGAACACGCTCCGCTACCTCCAGACGCCGGCCACGATCTGGGATGCCGAGGCAGTCTTGTTCGACGAGGTCTCCCGCTGCAAGCCGGACGTGCAGAACAAGCTGTTCTCCATCATTCACGAGCGCAAGGTGCAGGGGCTGTCCCTCGAGCGGCTCCGCTACCGCTGGTCGGCCATGAATCCGCCCTCCTCGTCGGGCGGAATGCACCATTATGCGGGCTCGATCCCGCTCGACTCGGCGCTGGCCGACAGGTACGCCTTCATCGTAAAGACGCCCGACTGGAACCAGATCTCCGGGGAGGCGCAGGAAGCCATCCTGTCCGGAGCCCGCGCGGAGCCCGACCCGGCGGCGCCGGACCGGCTGAGGGGCTTGATCGAGCAGACCAAGCCGGTCTGGCGCAGCCTCTCCAACCAGTTCGCGCCGCTGCTGACCGAGTACGTCCGCGCCGTGGCCGCGCTGCTCAAGGAGGCCGACATCCGCCTCAGCATCCGGCGGCTGGCGATGCTGATGCGCAACATCCCCGCCGTCCATGCCGTGCGCACGCTGCTGCTGGACGGCAAGGCGGACGCGAGGGAGTCGGCGTGGCTGGCCCTTTCCTGCTCCGTGCCTCACGAGGCGGAAGGGCTTCCCCTGCCCAAGCCGAAGCTGCGCGCGGCGCATGAGGAAGCCTGGAAGAGCGCAGCCGAGGGAAAGTGCAGCGAGCTGGTCAAAATCCTCGCCGAGCCGAACCTGGTCCGGCGGCTGATCCTGGCCGTGCGCAACGACAACATCAGCCTGCAAGAGCGCTCGCTCATCGTGGCGGATTGCCTGAACGCTCTTCCGGCGGGCTCGCGCCTTCGGGTCGCCATGTGGCTCATGGAGAACGACCTGGCCGGACGCCTCCTGGCGGCGGTCGCCGAAAGCATCGCCGAGGATTATTCCTGCCTGGTCAACGGCCCGAAGCTTACCGAATACAAGGCTCCAGCCGGCGGCTGGTCTTCGCACGCAAGCGAAGAGATCCGGTCCTGGCTCTCCCGTCTGGCGCCCGATGACCGGGAGGGCGCGGCGCTGGCCCGGTATCTGGTGGACAAGGCGGCCCGCGACGTGTTCCAGTCCCGCAGCGAAGCCGGGCAGACGATCGCCTCCTGGGAGAGCACGTCCGCGTTGCTCAAGCAGCTGGAACAAGGCAGCGAGTGAAGCACAGGAGGCTTTGTTGCGACCATGTGCTGGCCGATGGGTTTCCGGATCCTGGTTATCCCCTCCGCCCGCCTGATGCGGCCGGTGCTCGTGCGTCCGCCAGCCGGATGGCCGGCCAGCGCGCGCCCGGCGGAGATCCTGCGGTTCCTCGACGGGGCGCCGTGGCGCGGCTCGCGCCCGCAGGCGGAGCAGGAGCTGACGCGGAGAATCGAGCAGGCGAGCCGCGCGCTCCCCTGGCCGCGCGCCCTGCTGGTTGAACCTCGAAAATGCCGCCATGAGGCCGTCCTCGATGACCCGCTCGCATGGTGCGTGGCCGCCTCCAAGGCCACGGGCAAGATCCTGTTGCTGAACCGCAGGCCCAACCTGGAGCGCTTGCGGGGCGCGCAGGAATTGGTCCTCTGTTTTCCGGAAGCGAGGCGAGAAGCAAGATGATCTGCAGGGAAGAAATCTGGCAGGCTTTTCCCGCCGGCAGCTATGCCATCGCGGGGCTGATGCGGATTCTGGAAATCCGCGAATCGCGCGATGTCCCCACGGCGGCGATTTCCGGCGGCGACACGGCCGTCATTCTGCTGAATCCGGATTATGTGGCCCGGCATGCGCCAACTCCGGAGCGGCAAGCGGCGCTGATCCTGCACGAGCTGATGCACTACTTCCTGGGGCACATCCAGAAGGCCTCCACGCCCCTGGAGAACTTCGTCTTCGACGCCATCATCAACGCCACCATCTGCCACCTGACGCGCGATCAAGCCTATTGGTCGCTCTTCACCTCGTACTACAGCAGCGAGCGTTTTCCCGAGTGCCTCCTCCGCCCGCCCGCCGGTTTTCGCCCGAACTCTCCCGACAGCTTCAGGACGCCCCGGATTCTCGCGGGCGAAAGGATGAAAAAAGGGAGGGAAGCCCTGCGGGCACTGTATGAGAACGAGGGCGCCACGTACAGCGACATCCTCCAGCTCTTTGACCTCAAGGCCAGCTCCACCTTCCGCCCGAAGGGAGGCAGGCGGCTCTGGTATGCAGGGGTGCAGCAGGGCGAAGCGGAGTCAGGCAATCCGCAAGCCGGCCACGAGATCCCCAGGGCCGCTCCCGAGAAAGGCGAGCCGGACCAGCGGCAGGCGCAAATGCCCGGGGGCGAAGTCCCGCTGGAAAAAGTGAGGCTGCTCGGCAGCCACCCGCCCCGGGCCTCGCTGGACGACCTGAAGAGATCCGGCTTCCAGGAGGCATGTCTGGGCGTATTTCAGGATATTCAAAGGAAATTGCCCGGGCGCCACGGGGATTTGTTCGTCATCAATGAGAAGGTCAAAATTCCGCCGTCCATCGAGGATAGGAACACGGCGGTGCTGGCGCAGCTGGTCAGAAAAGTGGCCACGGCCGGCCATGCCGCTCTTCCCATCCCCGATTTCGAAGCGGTGCGGACTCTGACCGCCGTCCCCGCCCTGGACCGCCGCTCGAACGTGCTGCGCCTGTTGGGCGTGCCCACGCTGCTGCACAACTGGGAGGTCCAGATCCAGCAGCCGCTGTGCGTCGATCCGGTGCAGGTTTATGTGGACGTCAGCGGGAGCGTCTTCGATTTCATCGGCAGCCTGTCCCGCGTCGTGCTGCAGTGCCGGAGTTTCGTCGCGCAAGAGGTCTGCCTGTTCTCCGAACGCGTGGTCCGCCGCCGCATCCACGAACTGGCGTCCGGCAAGATCGAGACCACTTACGGCACCGACATCAACTGCGTGCTGCGGCATATGGAGCGGAACGGCATTCGCCGCGCCCTGATTTTGACCGACGGCAATGTGGACCGGCCGCTGGAGCGGTACCACGAGCATCTCCGGCGCTGCAACCTGGCCGTCGCGCTCACCCCGGGCGGTTCCCTGAGCAATTTGTCGCCGTGGGTCCGCCACCATGGCCATCTGCTGATGAGCTGAGCGGCTTGGATGGGGCGGGCGCGAGCCCGTCCCGCTTCAGTGGCAGCCGCAGCCGCCGCCGCGCAGCGCCAGCCAGCCTTCGCGGGCGATGTGAGGAGTCATGATCAACCCCGCTACAGGGTACGCCCACCACCAGC
>DYJN01000138.1 GCA_020723085.1 Arcobacter sp. | reverse complement strand
AAGTCTTCCCAGGCGCCGGAGGCATAGCCTACCGCCCGGAATCGGTGGTATGGAACATCAAGGACGCTCCCGCGCACGAGCAGCCCCTCTTCTTTTTGAGCGGCAACTACTGCTGGAAGGTCTTCAAGGCCAGCGCCCCTCTTTACTATGCCGCGACGCAAGCTGTCTCCGGCCTCACGCCGGGCGCAACCTATCGCTTCACCGCGAAAGTCTATCCCGACATCGTGACCGGCTATGCAGGCGGGAAGAAAATCCGCCCGGGGGATATGTGGGCCGCCGAGGCCCGCGCGGGATGGAGCGCGCCGGATACCCCATGGCCGCATGCCGAGGATGGCAACGTGAACTGGAGCGCGTGGTTCAACATGCAAAATCAGAACTTCGCCTTCGGGGAATACAACGACATATGGGTGGAGTTCGAAGCGCCCGCCAGCGGCGAAGTTCGCGTCTGGGTGGAGTGCAAGGCCAAGTGGGGCTTCGAGAACAACTGGTTCATGGATTCCTTTTCTCTGGAACAGGTCGGCGGGCCAACCGGGCCGGTCACGCCGATCACACCGGTAGAACCGCCTGTGCCGCCTGTGAAACCACCCACGCCGCCAATCAAGCCGCCCACCCCGCCTGTAGAACCGCCCAGGCGCGGCGCGCCGAGAAAGCAATATGCGCGCACCTACATCTTGCTCCCGGAAAGCATCTCACCGGAAATGGCCCAGATTGTGTTTAAACTGGCGTATAAGCGCCACTGGACCGTCGGCTTCTCGCCGGACGACGCCGGCATCGGCGACCTGGATGTGCGCCGGGTGATTTGCGTCAATCCGGAGAAAATCGGCACCGGCCTGGATCAGGTATGGTACGACATCTACTATCCCGGCGTCGTCTTCACGCCGATCACGTTCATCGCCAGCGCAGCCGATTTGGAGCAGAAGTTGACGGCCCTGGTTTAGCCAGGGACATGCCTTTGGAACCTTGTCAATCATACACAGCCGCCCAGTTCAGCATTGGGCGGCTGTATCTTGCAAGAATGGACTATCCGACTAAAGACTATGTGACTTTTGAAAGGATACGTTTGATGGATTCTACCACAACCCGCATAACGATCGAGGATGCCGCAACCTATCCCCTGCCGGGCATAGCTGCGCCGACCGCGTTTGCCTTCAGCGCCGACGATAAGCTGATCACCTATTTGCATAGCGCGGAAGGCACACTCACGCAACAGCTCTATGCCTGCGACGTGGAAACCGGCGAATCCTGGCAGTTGGTCACGCCGCCGGGCGCAGGGGATCAAGAGCAGACGCTTTCGTTGGAAGAGAAGCTGCGCCGCGAGCGCGCCCGCTCCCTCGCCGTGGGCGTGACGCGCTACGCCTTGGCCAAACAGGGCTTCCGCGTGCTCGCGCCGCTCAAAGGCGGCATCTACGTGCGGGACGGCGAGAGCGGCGCTTCGCCGCTCCGCTGTCTCGTGAGCAGCGACGGCGGCCCGGCGCTCGATCCGCAGTTCTCACCAGACGGCAGTCACATCGCCTACGTGCGGGACGCCGAACTCTACGTCATCTCCGTCGAGGGCGGCGAACCGGTACAACTCACGACCGGCGCGCGCGGCGCCGGGCGCACGCACGGCCTCGCCGAGTACATTGCGCAGGAAGAGATGGGACGCAGTCACGGCTTCTGGTGGTCGCCGGATAGCCGCGCGCTGGCCTTCACCGAGGTGGACGAGACGCACATCCCCGTGTACCGCATCGTCCACCAGGGGGAGGAGCGAACCGGCGAAGGCGCGCAGGAGGATCACCGCTACCCGTTCGCGGGACAGGCCAACGCGAAAGTGCGGCTCGGCGTCGTCTCCGTGGATGAGGGGGCGCGGTCGGGAGACCGGCCCCAGCAAGAAACTCCTACAACGCTCTGGCCGGTCTCCGACCGTGCCGGCGGGACGCAAGAGCCGGTATGGATGGACTTGGGCGCAGATGACGACATCTACCTGGCCCGCGTCCACTGGCAGCCCGACGGTCGCCTCGTCGCGCAAATCGAGAACCGCGCGCAGACTGAACTGCGGCTGCTGCGTTTCGACCCGCAAACCGGCGCAAGCGAAACACTCCTCACCGAGACCAGCGACGTGTGGATCAACCTGCACGACATGTTCACGCCGCTTAAGGACGGGCGCTTCGTGTGGGCCTCAGAGCGCACGGGCTTCCGGCATCTCTACCTGTATGCTGGCGATGGGCAGATGCTCCGCCAACTGACCGCTGGTGCATGGATGGTGGATACGCTCGCCGGCATCGACGAGACGCGCGGTCTGGTCTACTTCACCGCGACGCTCGAACACCCCACCGAGCAGCACCTCTATGTCGTCCCGCTGGACGGCGGTGAGCCGCGCCGGCTCACCCACGCACCGGGCATGCACGCCGTCACCCTCGACCACGCCCGGCGGCGCTTCGTCGACGTCTACAGCGCGCCGGACACGCCCCCCACGGTCACGTTGCGCGATTTAGAGGATGGCGCGCTGCTGCGCGTCATCTACGACACGCCCGATCCGCGCGTCGCGGCGTTGGGCCTGCCCGCGCCGCAGATCGTCGCCTTCCAGAACTGCAACGGTGACACGCTCTACGGCGCGCTTTACTTCCCTCCGGCAGAATACGGTCCTGGGCCGTATCCGGTCATCGTCAGCGTGTACGGCGGGCCGCACGCGCAACGTGTGACGCGCGATTGGGCCGTCACGGCGGACATGCGGGCGCAATACCTGAGCAGCCTGGGATTTCTGGTGTTCAAGGTGGACAATCGCGGCAGCGCGCGGCGCGGCCTGGCCTTCGAGGGCGCGCTCAAGCACACTATGGGCGACGTCGAAGTGCAGGATCAGGTCGATGGCGTGAAGTGGCTCGTCGGTCAAGGGCTGGCGGACCCGGCGCGCGTCGGCATCTACGGGTGGAGTTACGGCGGCTACATGGCGGCGATGTGTCTGGCGCGCGCGCCGGAGACGTTCAAAGTCGCCGTGGCGGGCGCGCCCGTCACCCACTGGGACGGCTACGACACGCACTACACCGAGCGCTACATGGGCACGCCGCAGTCGAATCCCAAAGG
>DYJN01000014.1 GCA_020723085.1 Arcobacter sp. | reverse complement strand
TGGCTCCCCGGCATGGATTCGAACCACGATTCACGGCTCCAAAGGCCGCTGTCCTACCATTAGACGACCGGGGAGTGAGGCTGCGGAGCGGCTGGGAGGCCGCCCACATCCCAATTTACCACGCGCCTGCGCGGTCTCAGCCGTCTTTTGTCTGCAGGATGCCCCCTTCCGGCACGCTCCTGTTCGCGGGCGGTTTGGCAGACTGCCATCAAGATCCACAGGTGATGAGCGCCGGCGCATGGACCGGGGGCGGCAGCGCCGGCGGCCGCCCCTGTCCGCTCCGGATCAGGACACGCGCCACGAGATGAGCTTGATTTCGGTCATCTCTTCGATGGCGAAGCGCGGCCCTTCGCGGCCCGTGCCGCTGAGCTTCACGCCGCCGTAGGGCATCTGGTCGACGCGGAGCTGGGGGACGTCGTTGATCAGGAAGCCGCCGACGCGGACGCGGCGCGCGGCGCGGAAGGCCTTCTCGATATCGCGAGTGAAGATGGAGGCTTGCAGGCCGTAAGGGGAATCGTTGACAGCGGCGATGGCCTCATCGAGATTCCGGAAGCGGTTGATGCCGGCCACAGGGCCGAAGGCTTCCTGGGCGAAGATGCGCGCCTGGGGCGGGACATCGGCGAGCACTGCCGGCTGGACGGTGGCCCCCTGCCTGCCGCCGCCGGCGACCAGGCGCGCGCCGGCTTCGATGGCCTCGCCGACCCAGGAGACGACGCGCTGCGCTTCATCCGCGGTGATCAGGGAAGTGACGGCGGCGTTCTCGTCCAGGGGCGGGCCGATGGGCAAATGGGACGCCTTTTCGGCGAAGCTCTCGACGAACTTCGAGTGGACGTCCTCCGCGGCAAAGATGCGCTGCACGGAGATGCAGACCTGGCCGGAGTTGGCGTACGCCCCGGGGACGCAGCGCGAGACGGCGTCGTCGAGATCGGCGTCATCGCAGACGATGACGGCGGAGTTGTTGCCGAGTTCGAGGGTGACGCGCTTCATGCCGGCGCGCGAGCGGATGCGGAGGCCGACTTCGGCGCTGCCCGTGAAGGTGATCATGCGGATGCCGGGATGCTCGACGAGGAAATCGCCGATGGCGCCGCCGGAACCGGTGACGACGTTGAGCGCGCCGGGCGGGAGTCCGGCATCGAGGAAAAGGCGGCCGAGCAGGAGCGCGGTGACGGGCGTGGCGGATGCGGGTTTGTGAATGACGGAATTGCCCGCGGCGAGCGCGGGACCGATCTTGTGCATGGCGAGGTTCAGCGGGAAGTTGAACGGCGTGATGGCAGCGATGACGCCGAGCGGTTCGCGGATGAACATGGCCATGCGGCCGGCTCCGGGGGGAGCGGCGTCCATAGGGACCTCTTCGCCGGCGAGGCGGTGCGCCTCCTCGGCGGAGAAGAAAAGCGTGCCGAGGGCGCGGCCGACCTCAGTGCGGGCCTCGCGCAGCGGTTTGCCGCTCTCGCCGGCGATGGCGCGGGCGAAGGTCTCCGAGCGCTCTTGAAGCAGCGAGTGAGCGCGGAGGAGGATGGCGGCGCGTTCCGCGCGAGTCATCTCCCGCATCAGCGGCGCCGCGCGCTGAGCGGCTTCGACCGCGAGCTGCAGGTGTTGCCGCGAGGCGGCGTAGACGGTGGCGAAGGGCTGCCCGTCGAAAGGGACGCAGACCGTGACAGGCGAATCCGAGCGGTGCTCGGCGCCGCCGATGATCATGGGAAATTCAGGTACGGACATAAGAGGCTCCTCGAGCGGATCGCTCAGCGCTTTCCGGCCCGCCTTCCGCCGAAAGAGAACTCTTCGCGCAGGACGCGGCCGGACGGATCGATCAGGAATTCCGCCACAAAGGCATTGTCCTCCGGGTGGCCGAAGCGGAGGTCGGTGATGCGGACGAGCGTTGCGCCTTCGGGATCGGGAGCGGGTGTGACGGACCAGGATTGAGCCTGCGAGAAATCGAGAAAGACGCGCCCCGTGCCGGTGGCGGCGATGATGGGGCGGAAGCGCTCGATGGCCGGCTTGTAGAAAGCAGATCCGGCCTCGGGGTCGAAGGGGCGGCCGAGTTCGACGGGGACGAGACGCCACGCAGAGCGCGTTTCGACAATGCCGGTCCACTTCCACGGGTTGGCGGGCGACGGCGAGGCAAGCACACGGCGGGGCGGCTCGCCGGCATAGACGCGCGAATTCAATTGCGCGAGGGCCTGTTCATGCAGCAGCGCGCGCAAGCCGATGACGGCGGCGAAGGCGGCGAGGCCGAGCCACGCCATCGCGCGGCCGGAAGCGCCGCGGGCGCCGATTTCGGAATAGACAAGCCGCGCCAGCATTGGGCCGAGAGTGCAAACGAGCAGGATCGCCCAGACCCACAGATCGACGATAAAGAGGAGATCGAGGTGGAACCAGCGCCCGCTGAAGGGCGTCCAGAGGCGGATGCCGTACACGTTCAGCAGATCGAGCAGGGGGTGGGTGAGCGCTGCGATGAAGGAGATCAGATAGGCATGAAGCCAGAGGGCGCGGGGGACGGGGCCGCGGCGGCGCGCCAGCAGCCACCAGAGCGGCAGAGGCGCGGCGGCGACGAGGGGGAGCCAGACGAGCGAGTGCGTGAAGCCGCGGTGATAGTGGAGATAACAGATCCAGCTCTCTGCGCCGGTGATGATGTCAATGTCGCCGAAGTTGGCGGCGCCGACAGCCAGCGCCGTGCCGAAGGGGACGCGGCGCGCGAGCCCTGTGCGCGCCAGCAGGACGCCGGTGAGGGAGTGGGTGAGGTTATCCATGGAGCTCCACGGCGTAAACCTGCGGATGGCCGGTGCGGTCGCTGGTGAAGATGGCGTAGCGCTCCGAGGGCGAAAAAGAAGGATGGGGATGCGTGTACTGAGGGCCGTAGACTGTGTCAGCGGCGTTCTCCATCCAGCTCAGCTTGCCGCCAAGCGCGGCGCGCGCGGCGGCGAAGTCCTCCGGCAGAGCGTATCGCGAGCGGGTCCACTGCGAGCCCCGGTTCGAGCTCTGCGAGAGGGCCACAAGGCGCTGCGCGCCGGTAGAGGCGTCGATCAGGAAAAGGCCGCGGTCAGGGTGGTTGGTATCGCAAAGGACAAGCGTGCCGGCGCGGTTGGGGGTGATATGCCAGGCGTTGAACCCGCAGATCCTGCGGCGCGCGCGCGTGGTCCAGTCCATGCGCCAGAGGGCGAAGGGCCACTCGACGTAGACAAGATCGCCGGTGGAGCCGAGGAAGGTCTCGTGGACGACGAACTCGTCGTTGGAGTGTTCATAGAGGCACTCGAGTCCCGTGCCATCGCGGCGGATGCGGTGCATGCGGGGCGCCGGGTCGGCGGCGAACTCGATCCATTCCGGCTCGAGCGGGTGGAACTGCGGGTGGATCACGGTTCGGGGAAAGCGGTGGAAGGACCAGAGAGCGCCATCAGCGCGGCCTGAGACGAGACCGTAATCGGGGCCGATCTTCGCCGCGGCGGTGAGCCATTCGCCGTCCGGCGAGAGAGAGACTTCGCCGAGTTGCGCGTCCTCATGGCTGACGATGAGGCGCTCTTGCAGCGAGTCCCGGCGGATCTGCCAGATGGCTCCGCCACGGACGAAGAAGACGGATTCGCCAGAGGGGTGGATGGCGGGGGAGAAGGGATGAACGGGCTCCCCATCGGTCCACTGCCGGATCCCGCCGTGCGGGAAGGGCTCGACGGAGTACAGTTGCCAGGCGCCGCTGCGGTTGCTCGAGAAGATGAGAACCTCCTCGCCGGGGGTGAGAGACGAGTTGAGGAAGTACGTGTGATGACTGATGGCGGGCGCACCGGTGAGCCGGTGAAGGGGCGCGCCGGTGGCGGCGTCCTGTTCGAGCAGGTATTCCGATGGGAAGCGCGCGTTTTTCATTTGCGAAATATCAGCATATGCTGCCAGGGCAGGCCGTACAAGACGCGGTCGAAGACGAAGCCTTCCGGCTCGACTTCGGCGCGAGCCTCGGCGACGCTCATCTTGTGCTCTTCGCGGATGGGGACCGCCGGGTCTTCCTTGCGGAACTCGATGAGGACGAGGCGGGCGCCGGGCTTGAGAGCACGGCGGATGCCACGAAGCATCTCCCGCGGGCGGGCGAACTCGTGGTACACATCGACGAGCAGAGCGAGGTCCAGCGATTCCGGGGGCAGGCGGGGGTCGGATTCGGTGCAGAGGACGACGTGCACGTTGGAGAGCCGCCGCCGGCGGATGCGGTCTTCCAGCAGACGGATCATCCCGGGCTGGATGCGGAGCCACTGAACCGCGAGCGAGGGGCGCTGTTCCGGCTCGCGCCCGGCGCGCTCCAGCCAGTGGACGCCGGCAGCGCCCATAACCGGTGCGATGAGACGGCCGGTGACGGGGTGGCGGAGCGGCTGCGCGGCGGAGGGGGCGGAGAGCAGGGAAAAAAGAAGCGCGGCGAATTGCGCCAGCGTGCGGGATACGATATGTTTCACACTGATACTGATTCGGAGGCGAGACGAATGTACGCAGCATTTCGGGGCATTTTCGGAGTGGCGGCGGCGGGCCTGATTTTGTGGAGCGCGGCGGCGTGCGGAACCCGCAAGGCGGATGCCGTGCACGCGATGGGAACTCCGGTCACCGTGGGAGATCTGAGCTACACGGTGTTCAACACGGAATGGCGCGACGAGCTGCAGTCGGAGATGGGTCCCCGCAAGCCGCAGCACCGGTTTCTGCTGGTGACGGTGAGCGTGACGAACAACGGTCCGGAAGACGCGATCGCGCCGTTGCTGGCGGTGATCGACAAAGACGGGCGCGAGACTCTGGAGCAGGACAAGGGCGACGGCGTGGCGCAATGGATGGGGCTGCTGCGGCGGGTGAAGAGCACGCAGACGGAGACGGGAGCGCTGCTGTTTGATGTCCCGCCCGGTGATTACACGCTGCGGGTATCGAGCGGCGGGGACGTGGATCAGGAGCGGACGGCGCTGATCCGTCTCCCCTACCGGGTGGAAGCGCCGGAGAGCCGTCCGGCAGTGGAACCGCAGATGCCTCCGGCACAATAAAGGCGCAGAATAGAGGCGTGGGCTGCACGTGGCTGCTGGCGGCGCTTGTGGCTTGGGCGGCCGACCCGCCGCCTGCGGCAGAGTTGTCGGTGACGGGCGCCACGCTGCACTACCGGCAGGAAGACGGCCCGGCCATCAGCCCGACCTATGAATATCACTCGGGGGAGCTGCTCTACCTGAGCTTCCGCATCGCCGGGTTCCGCGTGGTGAAGGACCGCGTGGATTTACGCTGGACGCTCTATGCCACCGATCCGGAGGGACGGCTGCTGGAGCCGCCGGCCAGTGGCGCCATTCAGGAAGAGCTGAGCTTTGAAGACAAGAACTGGCTGCCGCGCGTGCAGTACACGCTGGCGCTGCCGGGGCAGTTGCCGCCGGGCGAATACAGGATCAAGATCCGCGTGGCGGACGAGTACGCGCAGCGGAGCGCGGAGCAGGATGTCAGGTTCCGCGTGGGGGGAAAACCGTTTCCGCAGGCGAGCGGACTGAGTGTTCTGAACCTGGGGTTTTACCGCGATGAAGCGGAGCGGGAGCCCATGGCGGAGGCCGTATACCGCCCCGGGCAGATGCTGGTGGCGCGGTTTCAGGTGGCGGGATTCACGCTGGGGGAGAAGAACCGCTTTGCCGTGGGCTACGGGCTGCGAGTGCTGAACGCGCAGGGGGACGTGCTGTTCACGCAGGAAGAGGCGGCGAACGATTCCGGCGAGCCGTTCTATCCGCGGCGGCTGCTGACCGGGACGCTGACGCTGAGCATCACGGAAGGGGTGCAGCCGGGCGAGTATGTGCTGGCGGTCACGGTGATGGACAAAGCAGGCGGGAAGACGGCGGAGGCGCGGGGGCGGTTCAGAGTGGAGAAGTAAGGGCGGACCGGATCAGGCGGCGCCGGGCGCGGCAGGTTCTCCGGCGTCAAGCCACGAACTCAGGCTGCCGGAGAGGGACTCGCAGGACGGGGCGGCGAACATCGTCTCGTGCTTGCCTCCGGCGGAGAAACGCGAGAACGATCCGTGTGTGAAGGCCTGCCAGGCGAGGCGGGGATCTTCGAGCAGTTCCGCGCGAACCGGTCCGTCTTTGGCGAGAAAGACGGCGACGTCCCAGCTGAGCGGGCGGGGCTGCCAGTTCCAGGCGGGGGCGGCAGCCAGGGCCGAGGCATTGTGAGCGGACTCGGGGGACTTGAGGATCTCCCGGGCGCGCTTGCGCCGCTCGAGCATCGCATGGAGGTAGCGCAGATGGTTCAGTCCTTCCTGGAACACCTGGCTCGCGCCGCCGCTGAACAGTCCGGAAGCCAGAGCGGCCGATCTCGCCGCGTAGCGGCGCCAATGACGGAGAGGACGCGGCAAGCCCGGCATGGGGGCGTCGAACAATGCCAGACGGCCGCGCGCGCCGCAGGCAGCCTCGAGTTGAGCGGCGATCTCCCAGGCGAGGATGCCACCGAAGCAGTGGCCGCCGAGAAGGTACGGGCCAGCCGGGCGGATGGAGAGGATCCGGGCTGCGAGAGCGGCGGCCGTCTCCTCGACCGGGCGGGCGCGGGAGCTCTCGGGCGCCGGCAATCGAAGGAGGTAAACGGGGCGGTCCGGGGCAAGGCTCTCGGCGAGGGGCTGCAGATACTCAGGCGTCCCGTTGGCGCCGGGCAGGCAAAAGAACGGGATCCGGTTCCCTTTGGGGTGGAAGCTCAGGACCGGGGCTGCGATGCGGGGCGCGCGCAGGCAGGCGGCCAGAGCGGCGATGTTCGGTTCGATGAGAAAGCCGCTTTCTTCCAGCGTTCCCGGAGGCAGGCCGTAGGCGGCTTCCACTTCCGTCATCATGTGTAACAACCCGATCGAATCGCCTCCCAGCGAGTACCAGTCCGTCTGGACGCAGGATTCATCGATGTTCAGGTGGCGCCGCCACCGGCTTGCGAGTTCGGCCTCCAGAGCGTCAGAGGGAGCGATGGCCGGGCGCTTCACCGCGGAGAACAGGGCTGTGAGTTCGTGGCGGCGCGGCTTGCCGGTGGCGCCCTTCGGGAGTGATTCGACGAAGAAGATGCGGCGAGGGATCTTTTGCGGCGCGAGAAAGCGTGCGGCATGGGCGCGAAGATCGTGGGCGGAAAAGTTTGCGTGCGGCTGGAGAACAACGGCCGCGGCGACGTCTTCGCCGAGAGTCGGGTGAGGCAGGCCGAAGGCGGCCGCTTCGCGGACGCCAGGATGCGCGGCGAGCGCTTCGTCCACTTCGAGGGGCGCCACTTTCCCGCCGCCCCGGTTGATCATTTCCTTGAGGCGCCCGGTGATGTAGAGGTAGCCGCCGGCGTCGAACCAGCCGACATCGCCTGTGCGCAACCAGCCGTCAAGAAAGGCCTCCCGGTTGGCCGCATCATTCCTGCGGTAGCCGCGCATGACGGAAGGACCGCGGATGGCGATCTCGCCGCCAGGCAGGAGGCGCACATCCACTCCGAACGGGACGCCCCCTGAACCGGGCTTACGGATGGCGGGCGGGAGCGGGTTCTGTGTGACGGATCCGGATTCGGTCAAACCGTAGGATTCCAGTACCGGCGCCTGCAAGAGGTCTTCGAGCCGGCGCGACAGTTCAGGAGCGAGCTTCGCGCCGGAAGACCTGGCGAGGCGAAGGGTGCTGGCGGGGCGGGGCAGGCCAGTCTGTTGGATTGCGTTGTGGATGGCGGGGCCGGCGGTGAACCACGTGGGTTCGAACTGATCGAGCCAGGCTGGAAACGCCGCCGCCTCGAACCGCGGCAGGAGCACAGCTTCGCCACCCGCCCGGAGCTGCGTCAGCACGCTGAGGATTCCCTGCAAGTGGAAGAGGGGCATGAAGCTCAACAGCCGGTCGGCGGGGCCGAGCGCGAGTCCTGTGCCAGTCTTGTCCATCATGGCGTCCAGGTTGGCGAAGCTGAGCGGGACCTGTTTGGGCTTGCCGGTGGTGGCGGAGGTGAAGAGGATGAGAGCGATGTCTTCGAGCGAAGCGTCTTCCGGCTGGGGTTGCAGCTTCCGGACGCCCTGCGGCGTGATGAGAGCCGAGGCGCCGAGTTCCTGCAGGCAGGTCTGAACCTCGGCATCCGTCAGGGCTGGGTTGAGCGGCGCCAGTGTGGCCGCCATGGGTACGCCCACGAGGCAGGCCGCCATTTCGAGGGAGCCCGGCAGGAGGGTGGCCACGACATGGCCGCGGCGGATGCCGATGCCGGCCAGCCGGCGTGCGGCCCGCTCTGCCCGATCCAGGAGTCCGGCGCCGGAAACCGATGATCCGTCCGGGAGCAGAAGCACACGGGATTTGCCGTTTCCTGGCCAGGACAGCCAGGCTCCTCCGGGAAAGTCAGGCACCCGGGCCCTCCTGGCTTGAAAGTGTCTCACAGGGGCTCGTGCTGAAACAAGAGAGCTTCTGTAAAAGGCAGCAGGGCGGAGTGGGAAGCGATGGCTGGGCGCGGACCGCCAGACGATGCCGAAAGGTCAGGCAAGCACTCCTGCTGGGGAATCACCGAAGAACCCGGAAGGCGTCCACCGTGCGATGCAGGGTGAGAGGAAAGCGGCTGCCTGACCACTACACGGGAGGAGGCCGCCGCGCCCGATGGCTCTGTTCCGCACGCTGAGCGCCGCGCTGGTGGGCATCGATGCCCAACCGGTGGATGTGGAGGTCGACGTCTATCCCGGGGGGACGGAGCGGGATTTCATCGTGGTGGGGATGCCGGACACGGCGGTGAAGGAGAGCCGGCAGCGGATCCGCTCAGCGCTGGCCAACAGCGGTTTTCACGTGCCCAGCCAGACGGTGACGGTGAACCTTGCGCCGGCGAGCTTGCGGAAGGAGGGGGCGGGCTTCGATCTGCCCATTGCGGTGGCGATTTTGGGTGCGCTGGGGCACGCGCCCACCCGGCACGATCAAGTGCTGGTGGGCGAGCTGTCGCTGGACGGGAGCGTGCGTCCGGTGCGAGGAGTGCTGCCGGTGGCGGCATGCGCGCGGGAGCAGGGGGCGCGGGCGGTGATCGTGCCCAAGGAGAACGCCCCGGAGGCTGCCGTGGTAGAGGGCCTGCAAGTGTACGGCGTGGGGCACCTGAGCGAAGTGATTGGACTGCTGACCGACCCGGCGCGGTTTCAACCGGACCTGCCGAGCGCGGCGGCGGCGCCGGGGACTGAGGGCGAAGATCTGGATTTCCGCGACGTGCGCGGTCAGACGACGGCGAAGCGGGCGCTGGAAGTGGCGGCGGCGGGCGGGCACAATGTGCTGCTGATCGGACCGCCGGGTTCGGGAAAGACGATGCTGGCGCGGCGCCTGGCGGGGATCCTGCCGCCGCTGACGCTGGAAGAGGCGCTGGAGGCGACGCGGATCCACTCCGTTGCGGGCGCGCTGCCGGGCGGGCAGGGGCTGCTGCGCTCGCGTCCGTTCCGGGCGCCGCATCACACGATTTCCGATGCGGCGCTGGTGGGCGGCGGGATAGGGATGCCACGCCCGGGCGAGGTGAGCCTGGCCCATCACGGCGTGCTGTTTCTGGACGAGCTGCCGGAATTCCCCAGAAATGTTCTGGAGTTGCTGCGGCAGCCGCTGGAAGAACGGGCGGTAGTGATCGCGCGGTCACAGATGACTGTGCGGTTTCCGGCGGGGTTCACGCTGGTGGCGGCGATGAACCCGTGCCGGTGCGGCTACTTTGGGGATCCGACGCGGGAATGCCGGTGCACGGGGGCGCAGATCCAGCAATACTTGAGCAAGATCAGCGGGCCGCTGCTCGACCGGATCGATCTGCACATCGAAGTGCCGGCGGTGCCGTTCCAGGAGCTCCGCACGCGCAACGGGGGAGCGGGGTCGGCGGAGATGCGGCAGCGGGTGCTCGAGGCGCGCAAGCGGCAGCGCGCGCGGGGCTTTGTGAATGCGGAGATCCCTCCGGGGCGGCTGCGCGAGCTGTGCCCGCTGGACGCGGCGGGCGAGCGGACGCTGGAGCAGGCGGTGAAGCGCCTGGCGCTGTCGGCGCGCGCGCACGACCGGATTCTGAAGGTAGCGCGGACGATCGCGGACCTGGCTGGAGTGGAGGAGATCCAGGCCAAGCATGTAGCCGAGGCGGTGCAGTACCGCAGCCTGGATCGGAGCTACTGGAGCTGAGAGACGGCCGGCTCAGGGCTCCTGCGGCATCTCCCCGGCGGACTCGGCGAGGTCCTCGGGAACATCGCTGCGGGTCTGCCCGGTTTCGGCAGCCTTGAGCAGGTGGTAGAGGATGCGGTTTTTGGGCAGGTGCTCTTCCACCCAATCGACGCCGGCGGAGGTGATGATAAAGTCGCTGGAGCCGTCCTGGCGGACGAGGTCCTTCTCCTTCAGGTACCAGAGCGTGAAGAGCAGGTGCTCCCGGGGGAAGGTCATCGTCTGCTCGAGTTCGAGCACGGAGACGCCGGGTTTTTCCGGATCGCTGCGGCGGCGGTTGTAAAGGAGGCAGAGGATGCCCATGCGGCGGTTCGCCTCGCCGTCGATGCCGACGGCGAAATCCTTGAGACTGAAGACGCCGATGGGCTGCATGCGCATGACGGCGAGTTCCGAGTCGTAGCCGGCGCGGCGCTGCGGGTCGCTGAGTGTGTGGTACGCCTTGGTGAGGAGCTGGAACTTTTCGGGGTCTCCCGTGTGCGGGTTGTCGGGATGGAAGCGCGCGGCGAGAATGCGATAGACGCGCACAATGGTGTCATGCTCGGCGTTCGGGCTGATCTGCATCAGCTCGTAGAAGTCGACGAACTTGCTGGCTTCCATGTCCTGCCTCCGATGCGGAATGCCACGCTGCCCTTATGATGGATGAGGAGCCGACGACTCGTGATCGCACTGATTCCGCCGCCCTTGCACCCTCTCCTCCAATTCCTTTTGATTGTACTCGTTCTGTCGGCGGCGGTTTTCGATTTCCGCTCGCGGCGGATTCCGAACTGGCTGTGCGTGGCGGGACTGCTCGCCGGGGTGGCGGCGAATGCGGCGCTGGGAGGATGGGCTGGGCTCAAGGGCTCGCTCGCCGGATTTGCGGTGGGGTTCGGGCTTTACTTCGTGCTCTACATGCTGCATGCGATGGGGGCAGGAGACGTAAAGCTGATGGGCGCCGTGGGAGCGGTGGCGGGGCTGTGGACGTGGGCGGCGATTTTCGCCGCGACGTCGATTTTCGGGATGATCGCAGCCATCGGGCTGGCGCTGGTCAGAGGGCGGCTCGGAAGAACGCTGTGGAATGTGGCGTATCTCGCCCGCGAACTGGCCTCATTCCGCGCCCCGTGGATGCGGCATGGAAATCTGGACGTGAAAAATCCGGACACACTACGCCTGCCGCATGGGGTCTCGATTGCCGCGGGAACCGCCGCCATCCTGGCTCTTGCGTGGTGGAGGGCGGCGGCTCTGGCGAAGTGAAGGCGGACTAGCGCTGCTGCTTGAACTCCCGCAACTTCCGCGCGCGGCGGCGGCGCAGGTAAAGAATCAGGCAAATGAGAGCGCCAATTCCGGTGATTACGGGAAGCCAAGTTTGATCCATAAGATTCGCTCCTTGAGAAATCATGCTTGATCAAGGCGTCTACTGTCCACCCATGACGGGCAACAACTGACGGTATATCATCAGAATCGCGGGTCCGCCTGCAACGATCAGGATTGCGGGGAGAATGGTAAAGAAGATCACGACCGTGAGCTTCGGCGGCAGCTTGTTGGCCTTCTCCTCGGCGATCTGCCGCCGCCGGACGCGCATGAATTCAGCGTGGGTGCGCAGGGCGTCGGCGACGCTCGTGCCGAAGCGGTCGGTCTGAACGAGCACCGCCACCAGCTTGCGCAGCTCCGGCTCCATGGTGCGGTCAGCCATATTGCGTAAAGCGTCAGCGCGTTTGACACCGGCGCGGGTTTCGAGCGAGACCAGCGAGAATTCCCGGCAGAGCTCCGGATGGGTGGGAGCCAGCTCCTCGCTCACTTTCATGATGGCCTGGTCGAGCCCCAGACCCGCCTCGACAGCGACGACCATCAGATCGAGCGCGTCGGGCAGACCAAGGCGGAGTTTCTCCTGGTAGTTCTCCCCCAGAATGTCGAGCCCGAGGTTCGTGAGCATATGGCCCAGGACGCCCGCCACGAGGACGACTCCGGCTTTCAGTAACAAGGGCCAATCGAACGCGGGCACGATCAGCCATGCCAACGCCGCGGCGCCGATCGTGAGCAGGGTCCGGATGCCGATGAAGACGGGCAACGCCGCATCGGACCGGTACCCTGCCACCATGAGCTGGCGGCGGGTCAGCGAGGCGGACATCGGATCCTGGGGCAGCTTCTCGCCTACCCATTGGAGGAATTGGCGGACCCTGAACGTCTGCTGCGCCGCACTCTGCTCCCCCACACCGCCAACGGGCGTTGCGGTGGCGAGCTGCCGGTAAGCCTCGCCAGGTCTGACATACGTGCGGTAGCCGAACCAGACGATGGCGCAGGCGAGCGCCGCAAAAAATGCGACAGTGACCGTGAGCAGCATACTTAAAACCTGAAGTTGATCATTTTGCGCATCAGGAAATAGCCGGCGAATTGCCCGCAAACGGCGAACAACAGGAGCCAGGGGCCCACCGGATCCTTGGCGAGGACACCGATGTAATCCGGGGATTGCAGTTGGAGGCTGACGAACACAAACAGGGGGATCAGCGAAAGGATCATCGCTGTGATCCGGGCGGATGCGGTGGCTGCCATGACATGCCCCTTCAGCCGGAAGCGCTCCCGGACGGTGTGCGCCAGAGATTCGAGGATCTCGCTGAGATTGCCGCCGGCTTCGCGCTGGAGCAGCACCGCGGAGACGAAGAACTTCACATCGACCAGCGGCACCCGCTGCGCCAGCCCGGCCAATGTGTTTTCCAGCGGCATGCCCAGGTTCTGTTCCTGGAAGACGCGGCGGAACTCGGTGCTGAGCGGTTCCGGAGCCTCATTGGCCAGCATTTCCAGACTGGCGGAGAAAGCGTGTCCGGCGCGAAGCGACCGGGCGATGAAATCCAGCGCTTCCGGGAACTGCTCCTCGAATTGCCGCAGCCGTTTCGCTGCCTGATATCCGACATGCAGGAAGGGGAGTGCGCCGAGAACCAGGGCAAGCGTTGCTGCCGTCAGCCAACGGAACAACAGCACCGGGTAGAGAAATCCCACGATGGCGCCGGCGACGGCCAGCGCCACCGCTCCCAGCACCAGCCCGCCGCTGGACCAGTCCAGACCTGCGGCGGCGATCTTCTTGTCGAGCCGCTCCAGAAAACCTGTGAGAAAGTGCAGCCGTGGCCGGCGTTTGACCTCCGGGCGGGGGATGAAGACGTCCGGACGGCCGTAGTTGAAGGCCTCCGGGCTGGTGTCACCAGAGCCGAGCTGCGCCAGGAGTTCCTTCTTTCTCGAGGAAGTGAGCACCTCCCAGGCGAACCAGGCGGCGCCGCCGATCACGACCAGCAGCACGGCGAACAGGACGAGAAACAGAGTCGAGGGCATGGCAGCCTCAGAAAATCTCGGTGACCGACTGGAACAGTTCCTGCGGGAAGTGGAATCCGGCGGTCTTCAGCTTTTCGTAACATTTCGGGCGGATGCCGGTGGCGCGGAAGCGTCCGAGCACGCGCCCGTCGGGAGCGATCCCGGTCTTTTCGAACAGGAAGATATCCTGGGTCGTGACGATGTCGCGTTCCATTCCTACGCACTCGGTCACATGGGAGATGTGGCGCGTGCCATCGCTGTAGCGGGAGACATGGACGAAGAGGTCGATGGCGGAGGCGACCTGCTGGCGGATGGACTGGATGCTCATGTTGGCGTTGGCCATGCCCATCATCACCTCGAGGCGCGAGATGGCGTCGCGGGGGCTGTTGCAGTGGATCGTGGTGAGCGAGCCATCGTGGCCGGTGTTCATCGCCTGCATCATGTCCAGCGCCTCCTCGCCGCGCACCTCGCCGACGATGATGCGGTCCGGGCGCATGCGGAGGGCGTTGATGACGAGCTGCCGGATCTTGATGGCGCCTTTGCCTTCAATGTTCGCCGGGCGGGCTTCCATGCGCGCCACGTGAGTCTGCTGGAGCTGGAGCTCGGCGGCGTCCTCGATGGTGACGATGCGCTCCGTCTCCGGGATGAACGCCGAGAGGGCGTTGAGCAGCGTCGTCTTGCCGGCGCCGGTGCCGCCGGAGACGATCAGGTTGAGCCTGGCAGCCACGCAGGCTTCCAGGAACTTCGCCATCTCCGGCGTCAGCGTGAGGTTCTCGATGAGATCCTTCATCTGAAGCGGGTTCCGGCCGAACCGGCGGATGGAGAGGCACGGCCCATCGACGGCCACTGGCGGGATGACGGCGTTCACGCGCGAGCCGTCCGGGAGGCGCGCGTCCACCATCGGCGAGGACTCGTCGATGCGGCGTCCGACGCCGGACACGATCTTCTCAATGATCCGCAGCAGGTGCTGGTTGTCCTTGAACTCGACGGGAGTCCGATAGAGCTTGCCGGCGCGCTCCACGTAGACCAGGCGCGGCGTGGTGACCAGAATGTCGGAGATGGTGTGGTCCTCAAGGAGCGGCTCAAGCGGTCCGAGTCCGAAGACCTCGTCGAGCACTTCCGAGCAGACGCGCTCGCGGTCCTGCATGGTGAGCGGCACGTCCTGCTCATCGACGAGCTTTTCCACCGCCTGCCGGATCTCGGCGCGCACCTGCGGCTCGGGCAGGGACGAGAGCGCCTCCAGATTGACCCGGCCGATCAGTTCCTTGTGGAGCTTGAACTTCAGTTCCTGCAGGTGCGGCGAAAACGACTGCCGGCTGAACAGGCGGCTGACCCATCCGGGATCCCGTTTTGCGGGGACGCTCGAATCAAATCGCAATGGTGAAGCCATACACCCCTCCTCATCCTCCTCAGAAATTGAACAGGGAAAACCGGCGCTTCCCTTCCGGCGGTTCCAGCCCAGCCAGGCTCTGGACCATCCGGCTGATCGCCACACGGAGATGGTTGTTCTCCGGCAGGAGCTTGCCCGCGGTGAAGGCGCGGTCGAGCGCGCCATATTCGTTCGGCAGAGTTGCGTACAACTCCACGTCGAGCGCCTTTTCGATCTCAGCCGGCGTCAGCTCCACGCGGCGGGAGACGCGGTTGAGCACGGCCCGGATGTTGGCGCGCCGGAAGCCTGCGGCGCACAGGCGTTGCAGCAGAAGCTTCGCCATGTGGAGCGCGGGCATCTCCGGCGTCGTCACCAGGACCAGTTCCTCCACTTCCTGAAGCGAGCACAGGACGGCGGCGTCCAGACCCGCCCCAAGATCCGCCACCACGTAAGGGTAGCGCTGCCGCGCGAATTCCAAAACCCGGCGGACGTCCTCCGGCTGCGGATACTCCCGGTAAAGGTCGGTGGAGACTCCCGCCAGCACCTCCACGCCCGGAATGCCGTTGGAGACGAGGGCGCGCCAGTAACGCTCGTCGAGATCCGCGGTGTTGCGGGCGGCATCCAGCACGGAGTACCGGCTGTCGGCTTTCATCAGCACGCGCACCGTTCCGGCGGCGAGGTCGAAATCGCCAAGCAGCGTCGTCTTGCCGGAAGCTCCCGCGAGTTCCACCGCGGCATGGCAGGCAATGGTCGTGGCGCCGCAGCCCGCCTTGGCGGAGAGGAAGCCAACCGACTTGCCGGCGGGCTGGGCGGACGCCGTCTGCCGCGCCGCCGCCTGCTTCGCCAGCCTCGCCAGCGCCTCCTTCATGCTGCTTTCGAGCGGAGCGAAAACGAACTCGTCGGCGCCCGCACGCAGGGCGCGGATGATCTCTTCCGGGGTGGCGCTCGCCTGCACCACCACGACGAACGGGGCGGAAGGCAGCTCCTTGATGAGCGGGATCAGTTCCGCCAGGGGGAGAGGCAAGGCGCCAGGATCGATCAACAGGACGTCGGGCTTGAAGCGGTCGATGCGGGCGAAGAGGGCGTCTTCCGTGGCTGCCTGCGCCGTCTCGAAGACGAGGCGGACAGGCATCAGGCGCAGCAGCGCCTGCGACTCCTCCCAGAGCCGGGCATTGCCGATAACCACTCCGACGTCCAGCGGTCCCTTACCCGACATTCAGCGCTCCTGCACTTCCCTGTGCCTGCCCCGCCCTCATTGACCCCGAACGCTAAAGCCCATTCCGGACGCCGGCGCCGCCCGGCGCTTCTCCTGCTGCTCCTTCTCCAGCCGCTGTTCTTCTTTCAGAACCTCCACCGGAACCATCTTCTTCTGGGGCGCAGTCTTGCCCGTGACCTCCACTGCCGGCGTTCGAGGCGCTTCCGACGCCCCTTCTTTGAGGAACCTGCCGGTGAAGCTGAGATCCGCAGGCTTCTGTCCCTGCGGGATGGGCTGCACGATCTCCGGGGTCACCAGCACGAGCAGCTCCGTCTTGGACTTGTTCATCGAGCGGGAACGGAACAGCAAGCCGAGCAGGGGAATGTCGCCCAGCCCCGGGATCTTGCTGACGGTTTCCGTCAGCCGGTTGTCCAGCAAACCGGCGATCGCGAACCCCTGCCGGTCCTCGAGCTCGATTTCCGTACTCACGCGGCGCACGGAAAGAGCGGGGATGTTGAAGCCCTGGAACAGCAAGCCGTTGGCGAAGTCCAACGCGCTCACCTCGGGCTCCACGCGAAGCTTGATGCTGCCGCGCGAGGTGATGAACGGCGTAAAGCCCAACCGGACGCCGAACTCGCGGAACTGAATTGTCACGAAGACATTGCCGCCCACGCCCCCGCCCTGCACCACCGGGTAGGGGAACTCGCCGCCGGCGAGAAATGCGGCATCTTTCCCGTTCGCGGCAAGGACGTTCGGCTCAGCCAGAATTTCGATCATTTTCTTCTGCTGAAGAGCCTTGATGGTGGCTGCCATGTCGATATCCGGGCGGAACAAAAATACGTTAAGGGCATCCGACAGGGTAAAATTCCCGGATTCGACATTGCCGGTGAACCGGGGCGGGGTGAACTGCCCCGTCGTCACGCTGCCGAACGTATTCCCGGCGCCAGTAGAAATGAAGTTGGCGCCCAATTCCTGGACGGCGTTGCGGTCCACTTCGGCGAACCGGACGCGGAGCAGCACCTGCGGGTCGGTCTCCGGCACCGCCACCTGGAGCAGGTTGACGATCCTGGCATCCTTGCCCAGCAGGCTGGCGGCGATGGCGGCGGCGCGTTCGGCGTCGTGGAGGCTGTTCGCCGCGCCGTGCAGGTACACCGCGTCGCCCTCCAACTGGAACTCGATCTGATGCCCAGGCAGCGCCTTGTCGAGTTCGCGCTGGAGGATGTCAATCCGCCGGTCCTCCCCCTGCGGGCGGGGACGCACGGTGACGTCGAAGAACAGCCGGTTGCCCGACTTCTGCCAGAGGATGACACTCGTCTGCCCGGGATTTTTGCCGTTCAGCAGCACCTCAGTGGCGGAAACGCCCACCGCCTCGACCACGTTCGGGTCCGCCACGGAGGCGCGGATGACCTCGACCGGGCTGTCGAGCACCAGCGATTTGCCGGTGATCAGGTTCAATTCCCGTGGCGCGGCGGGACCGGGCTGCGCGAACAACGGGACTGCGGCAAGGCATGCAGCCAATGCCAGGCTGGCGAATGCGTAACGGCGATTCATTTCTTGGCCTCCGAAGCGGGACGCTCCTCGACGATCTCGCCCACCTTGACCTCTTCTTTCTTGGCGCCGGCGATGATCTCCATCTTCACGGGAACCACCACGGTCTGCATCTTGGGCGGCGGCGGCTTGTAGCCCCGCGGCTTGGGCGGCACGATCTGCTTGCCCGCAGGACGCCCGGAGAACAGGTAGGCGGTGGCGGTGCCCGGCGGTTCGGCTTTTTCATGGTCCAACGGATTGCGCAGCACGAGCTGGATGCGCGTTTCATTGCCCGCGAGGCTGAGGATCTCCGCCTCCTCCGGCGTCACAAGCAGGTTGACCACCTGCACGGGCACGGGCTTGCCTTCGCGATCCGGCTGCAAATTCTGTCCCGCCGAAAGGACCTCGATATTCTGAAGAATGGTCCGCGCCTGAGTCCCCAGCACCTCCTTCGATTTGTCCGGCGGCTCTCCGGTGGCGATGACGTCCACGCGCATGCCGGGCAGCACGAATCCCGCCAGACCCACCACCTGATCCACTTTCACAGCCACCGCCCGTTTGCCCGGCGGGACCGTCACGGCGAGCCCCGCTCCGGCGCCCTTCGGGGCGAAGTTTGCATTCAGGATGGGCGCTCCCCGGTAGGTGGGCACCACCGCCGCCCTGCCGGTGATTTCTTCGGGCTTCTGGATGGCGCCCACAGGCAAGGGACCGCCCCACTTCACCGTTTCCACGTCCTGAGGACCGACCACCGAGCCCACCGGCAGGTCGCGGGTGGCGACCAGCACCATTGTGGCGGAACCGCCGGGACCCGTGCCCAAGCGGCGGATCAGCACCTGATACAGCACGATGCTGGCACCCAAGGCTACCAGTACGGCGAAAACGATCACTCCAATGAGACGGTTTTGCATCTTGAATTCTCACCTCCGGCGACGGGGCCCTGTTTTCGCCCCCCAGCATGCGGCCTGTTCCTGCGCCTGCTCATACAGCCCCATCCCAGCCATTACCGCGGCTGCCGGGCGGAAACTCACCGCGTGCCGAAAACGGTTCCGGATGAAGGGCAGCCGCCCCGTGGGCGGCTGCCCCCCTATAGTCTCCGGCCATTGCGGTGGATTGCGTCCAACCTGGCCTGACTAGGATCCGCTCGATCCGCCCTAGCTCGCTGCGCTTGTGAGCTGTGATGCCGTGTTGTTGTAAACGCCATTCAGGGCACCCCGCATGACCCCCAAGGCGGTCACGACCGCCAGGGAGATGAACCCGAGCAGCAGCGCGTATTCGACCAGGTCCTGGCCTTCTTCCTCTTTCCAGAAATTCTTGAGCAGTTTCATTTGCTTTTCCTTCCTTTGGCTTGAGATTCAGCGGCCGCTATTTCGAGCGGCCGGCTATGGGTCCTTGCGGACCCGATCCACTCTCCTCCACGATCGCCGGATCGCGGCCGCACCCCGCGAGGGGCGCACTAACCGATTCCCGCAGGGCGGCGAGGCTCGAGCGGGAAAACTGAACCTGATGGAACCGGACGACCAGCCAGCAGTGCCCGTCGGCGGCTGTCGAGACGTTGGTCACCGTCCCGTCACACCGCAGCGCGCGTCCGGCGCGGGAGCGCCCCCCCGGCAGCGCAAGGTCGATGGACACGGGCGCCTCCGGGATCACTGGACCGGCTGACACCAATTGACGGAACCGGAGCACCGCCCCCCAGCGGTCCAGAGAACGGATCACGCCCGGAACGCCCTCCACACCGCTGGCGGGAAGACTCAGCAGACACTGGAGAGCCTTAGGGCGTGTTTCCTTGGCCGGCTGAGGTTTGGCTCCCATTTCGTTTCCGAGTTTCACCTTAAGGTCAACCGGCCGGCGCCTGCAAGAATCCTTTTGGTTAGCATAACCATGGTTAGCATCCACCCGGGGGCTGCAAGCTCTTCTCAGTCATGGACCTTATGTTCTGGTACCGCCACTGGATAACTTTTCCTTGCCTCTGTAAATAAAAGGCCGTACGATGGTAGGCACTTGAGGAACCGGAGCCTATGGAACGCGGCCGGAGGCGAATGGCAGAGGCCGAAGGCGGAATTCCCGGGAAAGTACCAGCCGTACGAGAGCAGCTGTGTTCTCAGGCGTAGCAAATTGGACTGACGGAGGAGAGGGAAATGGTGAAAGTTCTTTTCGCTTCAGAGCAGCCTTTGCTGGGGGCGGGGCTCGAGGTGGTGTTGGGCGGATGCCAGGGATTTGAAGCCAAAGGCATTGCGCTTGTCCAGGAGGAGTTGAGCCGGGAGGCGGGGCGATGGCGCCCGGAGATCGCCGTGCTCGAATGGAGCGGAAGCGGGGAGTGGAATCCGGTGGAGGAGCTGCGCCGGGCGGCGCCGCAATGCCGCATTCTGCTCCTGCTCAGGAATTTGACGCCGGAGGCGGTGTTCCAGGCGCGCGAAGCGGGTGCGGCGGGCGCCCTGAGCGTTCAGGCGACGCCCGGGGAGCTGATGGAAGCGGTGAGCCGGATCCGCGCGGGCGAGTTCGTTTTCGATCATGGCGTCGAATGGCCGCGCGGCACGCGCCGCATCCGGTTGACGCGCCGGGAGAGCGATCTCATTTGCCTTTTGGTGCAGGGCATGAAGAACAAGGAGATCGCCACAGCGCTCGGACTGAGCGAGGGGACGGTGAAGGTGTATCTCTGCAAGCTTTTCCAGAAGGTCGGCGCCAAGGACCGGTTTGAACTGGCGTTATTCGGGCTGCGGAACCTGTCATTCAACGGCGACGGGGACGGCGCCCGGCAGCAGGGGGCGGAGACGCCGGCGCGCCTGCGGTCGCTGGTGATCCGCCCGCAGGATCCAGGCGAAGCCCGTGCGCGGCTCAGCGCCTGATCCGGGGCCGGCGGCGAGCCGGGAGGCCGGGAGGAAGCCGGGATGGACGCCAGCCTGATCGCAGTCCTCCTCGCCGGCGGGAGCTTGGTGGCGAGCCTTTCTTTCTTGCGCCAGTCGATCCGGGCACGGCAGGTGAGGCTGCGGCTGGATTACCCGCGAGAGGAGGAGCAGGGCGGTCCGGCGGGCGGCATACTCGGGCTGGCCGAGTGGCCCGCTCTCCCCGGCGGGGTGCTGGAGAAGCCGGCAAGGACGGCTCAGGATGCTGAGGCGCGGAGTTCGATTCAACCCCCGAAGTTCCAGCTCTGTGAGCGGCGCACGGGGCGCATGGCGCCCGCGCTGCTGGCATCGGTGAGTTTCCATGCCGCATTGCTGGCGACGGGGCCGGAGGCGTTCCTCTGGATCTCGAGGGCGCTGGATGCAGAGCAGCGGCTGGTGGTGCGGCTGGACAATGCCATCCGGGTTCCGCTGACGCTGCGTCTGCCGGATGCGCGGCGGGTCGTGATTGCGAAGAGGGAGCCGTCCGCGCCGACACGGAAGCCTGGCCCGCAGGCTGCAGCGGCGCCGCGGCCGCGGCGCCTGGCGGAGCCGGCGATTCCCAAGCTGGAGGCAGCCGTGGAGTCTCTGCCCGCTCCGGGGCTTCCTTCGGCCGCAGAACAGATCCGCGCGCCTCGTCCGCAGCGGGCATACCGGACGGTATCGGCAACGACGCTGCTGCAGCCGCGGCGGCCGGCGGCGCGGAGAGAGGTGGTGGAACTGCCGGCCTTTGCGGCCTGGACGGGCAAGGTTCCCGAAGTGCCGTCCCCGCAGACGGTGCCCGGCTCGGCGCTTCCCGGGATGTTGGCCGCCGCTGCGCCGCCGAGGCGGCCGGTGCTGCCGTTCCCGTCGGGCTTGCCGGTCCGCGCCTCTGCTCCGAGCGTGGAGGAGCCGAAGCTGGCTCTGCCCCCGCCGGGCGTGCCGGTGGACTTGCCACCCGCGGGTGGTTCCGTTCCGGGTAGCGGGATTCTGATTCCGGGCGAGCCGGTGTCGGTCATTTCGGTTTCGCCGACTCCGCTGGAACCCGGCCAAGCGGTGCAGATTCCGGAAGTGACGCAGGCAGGCGGGCCGCTGGAGGAAGGGCGAGCCGGCGGCGGCGGCGCAGGAGGCGGCGGCGAAGGCGGAACGGCCGGCGGTGCTTCCAGCACGGCATCGAGCGCCGGCGCCGGCGGATCGAGACCGGGCGGTGCGGAGGGTGTGGCCGGGGGGCGTGGCAACCCTGGCGGCGGCGCTCCGGGGGGGCGGGGTTCAGCCATAGCCGGTACGGGGATCGCAGACGGCGTCGGCCCCGGCATGCGGCAGAGAGGAACAGGGACAAGGGCTGGGGGAGGCGGAGGTTCGGGAAGTTCTGCCGCGGGCACGGGCGCCGGCTCAGCGGCCGGGACAGGACCATCAGGCGCCGGGTCAGGAGGAACGAGGAGCGGGAGCCCTTACGTCCGCCAACTGCGGCTGGGTGGACAACTTGTGAAGATGGAACAGTGGCCGGACGGGACCGTGGTGTTGATCTTTCCGAAGGACGGCAAGTTTGACGTCGTAGTGGTGGAGAGCGCGTTTCCGGAGGCGCTCTCGGATCTGGCGAAGCGGCTCTCCGGGCGTCCTGTCTACACGGCGTATCTGGATGTAGGCGCGGGCCGTGAGTGGACGCTGCACTACTGCGTGGCGGAGAAACGCCAGGAGGCGCAGCAGAACAGCATGGTGGTGACGCTCGAGGACCCGCCGCCTCTGCATGCGCCTTACATCCAGCGGGCGGAACTGCCGCCGGCGGAGGAGTGGAAGTCGGTCCGGTACCAGGTGTTTCACGGCTACATCACGGCCCGGGGAAGGCTGGACCGGGTGACCGCCGTACGCGCCGGCACCCGGGCGGACGGACTGCTGAAGTCGTTCAGCCGTTGGGAGTTCCGGCCGGCGACGCGGAGCAGGGCGCCGGTGGAGATCGAGGTTCTGCTGGTGATTCCGCCGCTGCCGGTACCATAGGCGCGGGGGTGAGGTTATGGATCTTGCTATTTTCAGGGAAAAGCCTGAAGATCGGGGCAAGCAGGATTCCGCCCGGAAGGAGGACGTGATGAGAGCAGGAGCGGGGAGCTGGAAAAGGCGAGGCGTGGTGCTGATTCTGTTCGCCATCAGCGCGGTGGTGATCTTCGGGTTCATCGGGCTGGCGTTCGATCTGGGGCGCCTGTACATCGTTCGGAACGAGGCGCAGGGGTACTGCGATGCGGCGGCGCTGGCGGCGGCGTCGATGCTGAACGGGACGATCAACGGCATCACTGCAGCACGCTCCGCGGCACAAACCGGGCAGTATTACGCCTCGACGGGGGCCTGGAAGGCCTATCATTTTCAGAACACGCAGTTCCAGAATGTGACGGTGGAGTTTGCCACGCAGTATGTAGCCTCCAACCCGGCAAGCGGGGACTGGACGCAGAACCCGACGGATGGCGCAGGATACCGGTTTGTTCGCGTGACGGCTTCGGGACAGGTTCCGATGTACCTGTCGCCGATTCTGACGGGGCAGTCTACGGGGACGGCGGCGGCTTCCGCCGTGGCTGCGCAGGTGAAGATGACGACGATGGATCAGGGGCTGGTGCCCTTCGCGCCGTTCGCCCATTGCACGATGGGTACGCCCATTCCAGGCGGACTGCCGGCATGCACCGACCCCTTCCTGGGCTTTGTGGAAGGCCAGGAGTACACTCTCCGCTGGGGCGCCAGCACGTTTCAGCAGACATTCAAGAACAATGAGCTTCAGACTTCGGAGCTGAGTTCCTGGTGCCAGGGGGACGTGGCGGCGAACGGCGGACAGTACCCCAACCAATTGCTGGAGGTCTGGAAGTACGATTCGCAGCTCCTCCAGAACAAGACCGGTTTCTGGTCGAGCGATCAGGTGGCGGGAAACGCGAACAATTACGCCGAGATGATCAGCGGCTGGCAGGGCGAGCCGGTGGAAGTGGATGAGAACCTGCCCGGCTTCGATACCGGTCCTCCGCAGATCTCCTCCATCGCCAAGGCTTTGGAAGACCGGGGTGCAATGCCGTACCCGGGCAACATCGTCTATGCTCCGATCGTGGATCCGATCACTGGCGAGGTGCTGGGGTTCTACTGCTTCCGCGTGCTCGAGTCCTATTCGAGCAGCGGCAACGCCAACTGGTGCGCGGTGTTCGAGGGCGGATGCCAATACGGGTCCGGCAGAGACACGGTCAATCAGGACGGGGTGTACGAGATCCGGCTGGTGAGGTGAAGACCATGAGACGCGCGGAACGCCGCAGAAGCGGCGCGGTGCTGGTCGAGCTGGCGCTTCTGGCGCCGCTTCTGGTTTCGCTGGTGCTGGGCGCCATCCATTTCGGCTACCTGTTTTACCTGTACAACGCGCTGGAGAAGTGCGTCCGCGACGGGGCGCGGTATGCGGCGAGCCGGACATTCGTGAATGCCGGTTCCTTCACGTCCGTGATTCAACAAGTGACGGCATATGGATCGCCAAACTCTACGACGGCGCTCGTGACCGGTCTGGATCCCAACCGGGTGAGCGTGAGTTATGTTTTCGACGCAGCCACGGGGCGGCCGGACCGGATCCGCGTGGCAATCAACGGCTGGACTTACAATGGCGTGCTGTCCCCATTCATCGGGACGATCACATTGAACGGGAAGCCGGCGCTGGAAGTGCCGTTCCTGGGGCTGTACATGCCGTAGCGCGGAGGAGAGCCTATGCACTGCTTCCAGATTGTGGTTCACAGGAAAGGAGAACGCGGCGCATCGCTCGTCGAATTCGCTCTTGGCGCGATGGCGTTCTTCATGCTCTATTTCGGCGTCATGAGCTGGGCGTGGGCGTTTTTCCAGCATCAGACGATCACCTGGCGGGTGTCCGACGCCGCCCGCTGGGCAGCCGCCAATCGGGCTGATGATACTGCCACGATCCGGAATATTGTCATGTGCGGGACGACGGCGGCGTGCGGATCGACGTCCAACTCTTTTTACTCGGTTGGCAATATTGATATCCAGCATTTCCCGATGCAGGATCAGATCGATCCGACGGGCACGTTTCCGGCTGTGACGCGCTATTACGTCCGTGTGACCGTTCAGGATTACCAGATCCGGCACTTCATTCCCGGTTTCAGCGGCGCGTTTACCGGCCAGCCGATCAGTTCGATTCAGCCGATGGAGTGCCAGGTGTCGACCGGAAATTGCTGGAACTGGAACTGATGCACCGCCATGGGGGCTGAGGCGCGGACGCTGCTGTTGTCCCGTCAGAATCCCGACGGGGGGTGGGGCTTCCGGGCGGGGCAGTCTTCGTGGCTCGAGCCAACCGCGTATGCCGCGCTGGCCTTGGCTGGAAGCCACGCGACCCGGCGGGCGTTGGATCTTCTGCGGGGATGGCAAGGGCCCGATGGGGCCTGGGTGACTTGCCCGGAGACGCGGCAACCGGGCTGGGCGACATCGCTCGTAGTGGTTGTGAAGTGTGCGCGGGGGGAATGGGACAACGGCTGGCGGCGGGCGCTGGAGTGGCTGGTCCGCACCGAGGCGCGGCGCACCGGCACGCAAAGCTGGCTGGACCGCCTGCTGAGGAGAGAGCCTGTCAACGAGCTCGATGCCAGCCTGACAGCTTGGCCATGGACTCCGGGAACGGCTGCGTGGATCGAGCCGACAGTCCATGCGGTGCGGGCGCTGGAGCTGAGCTTCCCGAAACATGGGGGAGAGCGGCTCCGTGAGCGGATCGAACTGGGAAGGCGGATGATCCTGGACCGGCAGTGCCGTGACGGCGGCTGGAACTACGGCAACAAGCGGGTGCTCGGCGAGGATCTGGAGTCGTTCCCGGAATGCACGGCGCTGGCGCTGATCGGGCTGTGCGGGGGCAAAGGACCGGAGGTGGAGCGCGGCATTCGGTGCGCGATGGATCACTGGCGGCGCCGCCCGCGAGGGCTGGCGCAGGCGCTGCTGCGGGTGGCGTTCCGCATGCATGGCGTGGCGTTCGAAGACCGTCCCGTGGAAGTGAATGGGCGGACCGAGACCACGGTGCTGGCGCTGGCGCTGATCGGAGAGCCGGACGGCGCGTGGCGGCTGTGGAAAGGGGAAGCCGCGTGAACCGGCGCGAGTGGATGGCTGGCGGGCTGGCTGCGGCGGGCGCGGCGTGCGCGAAACGCAGGCAGGCGCGGTGGCATCGCCGGGAGCCGGTTTTCGTGCTCCGCGCCGAGAGCTACGAACGGGAGCTGGCGGACGGCATCCGCCGCGCGGTGGAGGAAGCAGGCATTGCGGTGCGTGGCAGGCGGGTGCTGCTGAAACCAAACCTGGTGGAGTTCAGCCGCGCCACGGCGATCAACACGCATCCGGCGTTCGTTGCGGCGGTGCGGGAGGCGCTTCTGAAGCTGGGCGCCGCGGAGGTGCGGATCGGCGAAGGACCGGGGCACCGCCGGGACACCTGGACGCTCGCCGAGGAAGCGGGCTACTTCGAGGCGGTTCCCCGCTTCGAAGACCTTTTCGTGGATCTGAACCGGGACGATGTGGAGCAGGCGGGAGAGCTGGGCGAGTGGGGACCGCTGTGGGCGCCGCGTTCGGTGCTCGCCGCGGACCTGATCGTCAGCCTGCCCAAGATGAAGACGCACCACTGGGCGGGCGTCACGCTGTCGATGAAGAACCTCTTCGGCGCCGTGCCTGGCTCGCTCTACGGATGGCCGAAGAACGTGCTGCATCACTACGGCATCGAGCGCTCGATCGTGAAGCTGGCCGAGACGTTCGCCGCGAAGACGGTGGCCATTGTGGACGGCATCGTGGGCATGGAAGGCAACGGACCCATTCAGGGGAAGCCGCGGCAGGCGGGAGTGATCGTGGCCGGCGCGAATCTGCCTGCGGTCGACGCCACCTGCTGCCGGCTGATGGGGATCTCGCCTGAACGGGTGCGGTTCCTCGAGATGTCCAGCCACCTGGGACCGGTGGATCCAAGATGGATTGAGCAGCGCGGCGAGCCGCCGGAGGCGCTGCGGCAGGATTTCGAGCTGACGCCGATGTGGGCTGCACTCCGGGCTTGAGAGCTGCCGTCAGGGCATCGGGCAAACCGGCGCGGGTGGCGGCGCGGGGGGACGTGCGAGCAGAACGGCGGTCTTGTCCGCGTAGATCCGCCGCCAGCCGGCGCACTCGAGCGCTTCCCGCACCGGATGGTTTTCCGGCAGCAGGGAGTGAGTGAAGCCGTAGCGGGCGAAATGCTTTCTCCATCCCGGCTTCAAGGCCATCAGATCCACATAGTCTTTGACGAACCGTGTCCCGTAGTAGTCGCTTCGCCCATCGAAGAACACTTTCCTCGCCCCGCCGAATCTGTAGATCAGGTAGCCCCCATATTGGTCCGGCGCGAAGATCCGGGCGGCGGAATCCAGTTTGGCGACCTCACGCGAAGCATCCACAGGGAATCGCTTCGCCGGGAATTGAGCCGCGTCCCGAGCTCCAGCGGTTGAGAACCAACCCAGCAACACCAAGAGCGCAGAAAGGATCACCGCAATACCGTTGCACTGCCGCTCGATCCACTGAAAACCGGCGGCTTCAGAACTCAACCCTTGCAACTTCTTGATGGATCCCAGGGCCCCGCTCAGCGAGTCCGCGACCAGCGGCAGCGCAACGAATGCGACCACGGGAATGCCCCGCGCGGAACGCAGAGCGATCGCGGCGAACATGAGCGCCACGAGGGCGCGCGCATACCTGCCGTTTACGAAGCTGAGCGCGGCGCCGGAAACAGCGAGCAGGAAGAGCAGAAGAAAATAGATGCCGGCGCCGTGGAAGTCTGGGCTCTGAAATTCGCTGATCTGCGCCAGCAACTCGCTGTTTGTGAGATATCGAACCAGATGGACATGGAGCAGCCAGCCATATGGATTGCAGAATGTGGCCGCGAAGGCGGCAGATGACTCGAGAACCGCAGTCAAGGCCCACTTTCTGTCCTCGAACCAGAACTGGATCACGTAGGCGCCTGTGACGAAGAACGCCAGGAAGAAGCTGCCGTGGAGGTTTGTCCACACAGCCATCATCAGAAACAGACCCGCAAGCCGTGCAGGGCGGAGCCTGGCCGGAGTCTTCTCCGCAAGCCAAAGCCAGCCGATCAGGAACAGCCAACTGAACACATGCGGCCGGGCATGCCAGTGCACGGTGGACAAAGATATCGCTACGGCCATCAGCGCCGCCACGACGAACGGACTGCCGCCCAGCCAAAGCGCGAAAGAGCACCACATCCAGGCCGTTCCTGCGATTGCCACTGATGCCAGTAACGCCACGCCCGCCAGTCCTATCCACTTGTGAGCGGCGCCGAGGATGACGTCCGCCAGCCATTCCCAGGCGAACCACGGCTCGCCCGGCTTCGAGAAGGAGTAGGGATCCGTTCCCGGAAGCTCGCCCGTGTCGAGAATCCGCTCGCCCGTGACGATGTGCCAGCCGGTGTCGGAATCGTTCAGGAGTCCCTCAGGACCCATGACAACGACGGCCAGATACAGAACAGCTAGCGCGGCGATCACAGGCAGGTTCGGCATCAGCGTGCGCTGCCACCAATTGAGTCTCAAGCCTTCGGCGGGGGATGCCGGCGCAGTCATGGTTCGCTTCCAGTTCATTCGGCGGAAGGGCGCTCATTCTTGAACCGCAGAACCGCATCGGAATCCGGCGCAAGTTCCTGCGCGGATCCAAAGGAGAAGCAGGTTCTCCGATGAATGGAAGTATACCAGCGGGATGCGAGGCGCCTTGGCCCGCGTGTCAGGCGACCGGGAAGATATCACTGCGGTCTGCCGTGAAGAGACTGGAGGGGCGGCTCCGGGGCTTCACCCGAGATCGAACAGAAGGATCTCCGTGTTCTGTGTTGCCGTGATCTCGAGCGAAGGCTCGCTGCTCACCGCGGCGCCGTCGCCGGAGCGCAGAGTGACGCCGTTCAGATGCAGTTCGCCGGATGCGGCCTGGAGCCACCCGTGGCGGTCTTCCGCGAGCGGGTGTTTCACGGTCCGTCCCTCGTCGAGCACCGTGGTCCAGAGCTCAACCTCCTGATGCACAGGGAGGGAGCCGTCCCGCCCCCCGGGCGAAGCCGGCAGGCGCAACCGGTTGCGGCGCTCCTCTGGAGGGAAGTGCTTGTCCACGTAATCCGGCTCGAGCCCGCGCTGCGAGGGGAGGATCCAGATCTGGAGCAGGCGCAGAGGTTCGGTCTGCGAAGCATTCGCCTCGCTGTGGCAGATGCCCGTGCCGGCGCTCATCTTCTGCAGATCGCCGGGGCGCAGGACGCCGCGCGCGCCGGTGGAGTCTTCATGTTCGAGCGCGCCGGAAAGGATCCAGGTGAGGATTTCCATGTCGCGATGCGCGTGCCAGTCGAACCTGCCGCCGCCGGCGATGCGGTCCTCATTGATCACGCGCAGGGAGCGGAAGCTGGTCCAGGCGGGGTCGATGTAGCGGTTGAAGGAGAAGGTGTGACGGCTGTCCAGCCAGCCGGTTTGCGTGACGCCGCGTTCGGCGGCGGGGCGGAGACGGACCATGGGACCCTCCGGTTGTCTGTTGCAACAATTATCTGGTTGGATGGTCCGGCGGCGGCTCAGGATTCGAAGAGCCGCCGCGCGAAGCGGGCGAGCATCGCCGTCTGCCTGGGGCTGAGCACGGAGAACCGGAGGCGGTGCAGCGCGAGCATGGGTTCGTCGATGCGGTCGAGCAGTTCGAGCCCTTCCGCCGTGATGCCGATGCGGACCACGCGCCGGTCGGAGGCTTGGCGCGCGCGGCGGACGAGACCTGCCTTTGCCAGCCGCTGCACAAGGCGGGTGAGGTCCGGCTCGCGCGTCATCATGCGCGAGGCGAGCTGACGGCAGTTGAGAGATTCGGGATGGGCGCCGCGGAGGATGCGCAGCAGGTTGTATTGCGCCGGGCGCAAGCCGTACTGTTTGAGCGCCTCCGCCACGCCGTCCATTAGGCGGGTGGCGGCGCGCTGGAGCGCGACGAAAGCCTCCTGCTCAGGGGGCGCGGGACTGATCATGGCGCCTCCCGCACGGCGGTGTTCGCGATGGTGATGAACGCGTCGCGCATGGGCTGAGGACGTCCGGTGAGCTGGATGAGAAACACGCCGACGATCTGCTGATGGGGATCCACCCAGCCATAGGTGCCGAACGCGCCGCCGTGGCCGAAGGCGCCGATGCTCTGGCCGGTGAGCGTGCCCGCCGGCTCTTTTGTGATTTCCCACGTGAGACCGAAGCCGGTGCCCGGGTTGTGCCCGGCAGGGAGACTGCCGGTGTGGAGCTGCGTCATCATGCGCACGCTCGCCGGAGACAGAAGGCGCTTGCCGTTGAGCACGCCTCCGTTGAGCATCATCTGGTAGAACTGAGCCAGATCCCAGGCGGTGGAGTACAGGGAGTGCTCGGGGCCGGAGTATTTCGCCCCCTCGCGAAACTGGAGAGGATCGCCCCCGAGAATCTCCGCGCCGGCTTTTACAAGCCTGCCGTCTTTCACGGCAAATACGGGCGCGAGACGGGAGCGCTTGCCCGCGGGAAGGAACACGTGGGAGTCCGTCATGCCGAGCGGTTGAAAGATGCGCGTCTCGAGGAATTTCTCGAAGCTCATGCCGGAGCGGACTTCGACGATGCGTCCGAGCACGGCGAGGCCGGTGTTGGAATACATCCACCGCGTGCCGGGTTCGAACAGGAGCGGCTGCTGCGAATAGATGAGGCACGCCTCGGCGAGCGTGCGGTCCATGCGCACCATGATGTCGGCGATGCCGGGCGCGGCGGGACCGAGCCCGGAAGTGTGCGTCATCAGATCGCGGATCGTGATGGGGCGCGAAGGCTTGCGGAGCGTGCGGACGCCGTTGTCTTCGCTGACAATCACCATCTGGCCGCGGAATTCCGGCAGGTGGTCTTCGACGCGGTCATGCAGCCGCAGCTTGCCCTCTTCGGCGAGCATCATGATGGCTGCGCCGGTGAAGGGCTTCGTCATGGACATGATCTGGAAAATCGAGTCCTTCTGCATGGGCTTCTTCGCATCGGCATCCTGCCAGCCGGCGGCTTCGAAGTGAGCCAGAACGCCCCGGCGCATGACCAGGGTCACGGCGCCGCTGATCTGGCCTCGCTCCACAAACTCTTTCATCACGGGGGCGATGCGCGCCAATTGCCCGGCGTCCATGCCGGCGCGAGCGGGATCGGGGGCGGGTGGAGCGGCGGCAAGGGCGAAAGAAACGAGCAGGAGGGAAGCTGCGGTTCTGCGGTTCATGGGAGGGTTCTCAACTGGGCATTATAGTAAGGAACCGCTGAATCATGTCCGGAATTTCACGAAGGGAACTGGCGGCTGGATGGGTGGCGGCGCAGGCGGCGCCGGGCGTGACGCCCGCGGTGCTGGTGCGCCGGCACGATGAGACAGTGGAGCAGTGGCTGAAGAGGCAGATCACGGATCCGCAGCAGTACGGCTATGGCAATTTCCCGGATGAGTTCGGGCTGTTCCATGCAAGGGCGGCAGCCGGGCTGGCGCAAGGCTTCCTCGCGGCGTTTGCGTGCGAGGGTTCGCGGTTTCACCGCGACGGGTTGATGATCCAACGCGCGCTCGCCGCAGCCGGGTTCCTGAGGAAGCATCAGCACGAAGACGGCGCCATTGACCTGCTGACGACGAATTTCCACTCGCCGCCGGATCTTGGGTTCGTGATGCACGGCGTCACGGCAGCCGTGGAGCTGGCGCGGATGGCGGGCGCGCGCGACAGCGAAGCGGCGCTCGAGCCGTTCTGCCGGAAGGGGAAAGAAGCGCTGCTGCGGGGCGGAGTCCACACCCCCAACCACCGCTGGGTTATTTGCCAGGCACTGGCGGAGCTGCATCATCTTTATCCCGACGAGCGCTGCCCGCGCCGGATCGATCAATGGCTGGCGGAGGGTATCGATATCGACGAGGACGGGCAGTACTCGGAGCGTTCCACCGGCGTGTACAATGCAGTGGTCAACCGGGCGCTGCTCATCACGGCGCTGCGGGCGGGCAAGTGGGAGCTGCTCGATCCGGTGCGCCGGAACCTTGAGTCGATGCTGTGGCTGCTGCATCCCGACGGGGAGGTGGTCACAGAGTTTTCCAGGCGGCAGGATCAATACACGCGCGCCACAATGGAGCGATACTGGCTTCCGCTGCGCTATCTGGCGATCCTCGACGGCAACGGGCAGTGGGCGGCGCTGGCGAGGGAGACGGAGGAGCGGGGCGGGTCAGTGAGCGACTATCTGCGGTTTCCGGAACTGAGGCGCGCACTGCCGCCGGATGCGCCGCTGCCGGGAGACTATCACAGGCTGATGAAGGCATTGCGCATCGCGCGCATCCGCCGCGGAGACTGGGACGCCACCGTTTTGCTGAACGGCAACAGCCGATTTCTCACGCTGCGTCACGGCGGCTGCGTGGTGGAGGGCGTGCGGTTCGCTTCGGCGTTTTTCGGCAAGGGCCAGTTCCGCGCCTCGCGGTGGTGGTCCGAGGCGGGCGGCTATCGCCTGTCGCAATCGCTGGAAGGGGTGTACTACCAGCCGCTGGACGCGCCTGTCCAGGCGACGGTGGAGAACTTTCAAGCGCTTCGAGCCCGGCGGAAGCTGAGCGAAGTGCAACGCATGGACTACGAGGCGACGGTGACGGAGACCGGGCGCGGCATGGCGGTGCGCATCCGGGCTTCGGGAACGGCGAACGTCCCGCTGGCGGTGGAGGTGATCCTGCGCGATGGGACCGAGCTGCGCGGGATGGATGCGGCGCCTGCCGGTCCCGGATCATTCCTGCTCAGAAATGGTTTTGCCGAGGCGCGCTGCCAGGGAAGGGGATTCCGCTTCGGGCCAGGGGTTTGCCATCACCAGTACACGCAGGTGCGCGGAGCCGAGCCGAAACCGCCCGGGCAGAGCGTCTATCTCTGCGCCTTCACTCCGTTCGATCACAGGCTGGAATTCACGGTTCTTTGAGGGTCCGCGCGTGCTCGAGCCACGCCACGCGGAACAGCCCGCGCATCATGGCGGGCTCCTCGTGCACGATTCTGAGGCCCGCCTGCCGCGCCAGCCGCGGCAGCGGGACGTTGAGATCCGTAGCCAGCAGGCGCATCAGCGGGTTCAGCGCCCGCCGGAGGAAGCGCGGCTTGCCAATGCCGTCGTGATACTTGTCGAAGAGGGCGATGCGCCCTCCGGGCTTGAGCACACGCGCGGCCTCGCGCAGGCAGGCGAGCGGATCCGGAACGATGGCTACGATGAGGTGCAGGATCACGCAGTCGAAGCAGGCATCGGGAAACGCCAGCCGTTGCGCGTCCATGAGGCAGAACCGCACGGTGGAAGGGCACGGGCGGCGCCGTGCCCGCTCGAGCATTTGACGGCTCGCGTCCACTGCGACGACTTCGAGGCCGGCGGGCAGCAACGGCAGATCCTGGCCGGTTCCGCAGCCGCAGACGAGCACGCGTCCGGCCGCGCCGATGCGGGCCAAAGCGAGCGATCTCATCCGGTGGCGGTCGAAAGAGATGAAGCGGTCGTAGTGCGGGGCGTAGAGATCCCAGCGCCGGATGTGCCAGCTCATCGCGCCTCACGCAGCAGCCGGCTCAGCTCCAGGAGTTGAGCCGGAGGGGAATCGTCGGGCACCGAGCAGCCCGGCGCGCAGATCCACCCGGGTCCGGCGGCGCGCGCCTCCCGCAGCATGGCCCGCACGGCTCCGGCGGAAGCACCCGCCACATTGCGGTGATCGAGCCCGCCCATCAGCACGGCGGGGGTCTTCTTCCGCGCCGCGGCCATCGTCACGCCGGTCTCATGAGCCGAATAATGGATGACCTTCACGGGCCAGCCCTGCCAGAAGTGATCGAGATAGACTTTGGCGCCGTGCAGGTGGAGGATGTTCAGCGGCGCGTCTTTGGCCGCTTCGAGCACCATGCGGTCGAAGGGCTCGCTGAAGCGGCGGTAATCGTCGAGCCCCAGTACTTCGCGCCGCGCATTGTCGACGGCGAGGAAAATGCCCGACGCGCCGGCATCCAGAGCACGCCTCACGTGGCTGGCTTCCGAGCGGGCGATGGCCTCGAGCGTATCGAGCAGCGCCTGCGGGCGCGTCCGCATCAGTCCCATCACCGACTCCTTCGAGGAGACCTTCGTTGCCTGGTTCCACGGGTTGAAGACCGTCTCGACGAAATGCTTCTGCCCGGCGAGCCCGTCGCGGATCAGTTCGAGCGCCTTCACCTGCTCGGGGAACGGGTTGTCGAGCGGCTTCAGCTCGTGCCACTGCGCGCCGCCGCCCTTCGGGTACGGGTAGTCGCTCATCACCTTGACGATGTCGAGATGGTAGCGGCGCGCGAAATCGAGCGTCAGGGCGGCGTGCCTGCGTCCGGGCTGGTCCTCATCGTGGAAGTGGCGCCAGAAGGAGAAGGGCGGGCGGTCCGGCGCGCGGCGGGCGAGCGCCCGGTCCACGCGTTCCCTGGGGGACATCGCCTTGCCGGACTGCATGGCGAAAGCCGCGGCTTGCATCAGGAACTCGCGCCTGTTTTCCATGCAGTTCCTCCAGTGGCCGGCGTCATGACGGCAGGCTGCTGCCGGGTATGAGCGGCGGCTGCCGCAGTTCGGCGCAAGGCTGCCGGTCCGGCAGGAGCTTGCCGGGGTTGAAGAGCCGCGCCGGATCGAACGTCATTTTGATGCGGCGCATCATCTCCAGCGATTCTTCGGAAAACTGGCGATCCATCAAGTGGACCTTTTCCATTCCGATGCCGTGCTCTCCGGTAATGGAGCCGCCGGCATCCACGCAATATCCGAGGATCTCGAAGCCGGCCTTCTGCGCCTTGCCGATGTCACCGGGACGGCGGGCGTCGAACAGGATGATGGGATGCATATTGCCGTCGCCGGCATGGAAAATGTTGCCGATGGCGAGTTCGCTGCGGCGGGAGACCTCTTCGATGTAGCGCAGCGTCGGTGCGATCTTGGTGCGGGGCACCACGCCGTCGTGCACGTAGTAAAACGGGCTCACGCGGCCGATGGCGCCGAAGGCGTTCTTGCGGCCCTTCCAGAGCAGTTGGCGTTCCTGCTCGTTGCGCGCCTGCCGGATCTCACGCGCGCGGCAGGCGGCGCACGCCTGGCGCACCTGCTCAGCCTGGTGGGCCACGGCTTCCCGGACGCCTTCGAGTTCGATCAGCAGCACGCCCGCGGCGTCGAGCGGGTAACCGGCGTGGACAGCTTCCTCCACCATCTGGAGCATCGAGCCGTCCAGCATCTCCACAGCGGCAGGAGTGATGGCGCGGGCCGTGATCTCGCTTACCGTCGTGGCGCAATCCTCCACCGTGCCATAAATCGCCAGAAATGTTTCCACCGCTTCCGGCTTGCGCATCAGCCGCACGATCACTTTGGTCACCAGGCAGAGCGAACCCTCGCTGCCTGTCATCAGCCCCGTGAGGTCGTAGCCCGGTGAGTCGGGCCAGAAAGCGCCGGTGCGGAGAATCTCGCCGTCCGGCAGGACGACTTCCACGCCGAGCACATGGTTCGCCGTCACTCCATAAGCCAAGGTGTGCGGCCCGCCGGCGTTTTCGGCGACGTTTCCGCCGATGGTGCAGGCGCGCTGGCTCGACGGATCCGGGGCGAAGAAATAGCCGTAAGGAGCGGCGGCGGCGCTGATATCGAGGTTGACGACACCCGGCTCGACGACGGCCCGCTCGTTCAGGGGATCGATCTCCAGAATGCGGTTCATGCGGGCGAATGAGATCAGGATGCCGCCTTGACGGGCGATGGCGCCTCCGCTCAAACCGGTGCCCGCCCCGCGGCCCACGATGGGGATGCCGTGCCGGCGCGCGGCCTTCACGATGGCGCTCACGTCCTGCGCCGACTGCGGGAAAACCACGATGTCCGGGCGGCCCTTGTCCACGCCGGCGTCGTATTCATACAGGCGCAGATCCTCCGGCCGGTCCAGATAGCCCCGCGCGCCGACGATGCGGATCAGCTCCTCTTTCCAGCCGTCCATAAGGCGCCTCTCCCTGCCCTGCAGACTACAGCAGGGCTTCGATGCTTTGAAGGATCTCCGGCTCCAGCCAGTTGCGCGGCCCGATATGCTTCTGGCGCACGCGCCCGCGGCTGTCGATCACATAAGTTTCGGGGTACTTGAACGTTCCATAGCTGGAACTGATGCGCGCCTCCGGATCGCGCGCCGTGAGGAAGCCGATGCGCGCCTGCTTGAGGAACCGCTCGTACGCCGCAGCGTTGCGGTCCACGCTGATGCCCAGCACGACCACGCCTTTTGGGGCGAGCTGCCTCGCCATGGCATCCAGCGACGGGATCTCGTCGATGCACGGCGGACACCACGTGGCCCAGAAGTTCAGCACCAGCACTTTGCCGCCGAATTCCTGAGTGGAGATCTGCCGCCGGTCGTCTGTGACGACGGCGAATGAGGGAGCGCGGTCGCCCACCCCGACCACCTTTTCGCGCAGCGAATCGGCCACGATGAAGCACAGCGCCACCAGGATCAGCGCCGCCGCCGTTTGAATGGACACGAGCAGCTTGGGTTTGGTCATAGGGCTGGAACTTATAATTGTATCGAGGGAAGGGGGAGCCGCATCCTACCTTCTGACGGGGACAATGCTGCTGACACGCCGAATCGAGTTTTCCGCCTCCCACACGTGCCGGCGCCCCGACTGGCCGGAAGCCGAAAACCGCGCCGTGTACGGCGATGAGGCCAATCCGCGCGGTCATGGCCACAACTATGTTCTGGAAGTGACGCTGGAAGGCGACCCCGACCCGGCGACGGGGATGGTGGTGGACCTGAAGGAGGTCAAGGCGATTCTCGAGCAGGAAGTCGTCGGACCCATGGATCATCGCCACCTCAACGCGGAAGTCCCTCCTTTCGACCGCATTGTGCCGACCACCGAGAACCTTGCCGTGGAGATCTGGCGGCGGCTCGAGCCGCGATTCCACGGGGGCGCTGCGCGGATCCGGACTGTGCGCCTCTACGAAACCGAGGATCTGTACGTGGAATATGCGGGGCGCTGATTCCCATCAGCCCGAGGTGCGCCTCGGGCGCCGCTACCGCTTCTCGGCCTCCCACAGGCTGCACACGGATCTCCTGTCTGCCGAGCGGAACCGGGAAGTGTTCGGCAAGTGCAACAACCCGTACGGACACGGACATGACTACCTCATGGAGATCACCCTTGTGGGGACCGTGGACCCGGCTGAGGGACGGCTGGCGCCGCTCGACATGCTCGATCACTTCGTCCGGCGCGTCTGGCTGGATCAGGTGGACCGCCGCAATCTGAACCTCGATCTGGCGGAGTTCGCCGCAATCGTGCCGACGACGGAGAACCTGGCACTCGCTGCGGCGAAGCGGCTGGCCGAAGCATGGCCGCACTGGTTCCGCGGGCGCCCCGTGAGGCTCGAGAAGGTAAGAATCTGGGAAACGCCCAGGAACATCTTTCAAGTGTTCGTGGCGAACACGGACACGCAGGAAGCCACGCAAAATGAAATCCTCATCGAAAGCCGCCATCAAGATTCTTGAGCACCGCCGGGAAGAGGGCCCCATCGCCGAGCACATGAGGGAAATCCTGCGCGCGCTCGGCGAGGATCCCTCGCGCGAGGGATTGCTTTCCACGCCCATGCGCTCGGAGAAAGCGTTACGCTATCTGACGAGCGGCTACACGGCGGACATCCACAAAATCATCAATGGCGCCATCTTTAACGAGCGTTGCGACGAGATGGTGGTGGTGAAGGACATCGAGTTCTTCTCCCTCTGCGAGCACCACCTGCTGCCCTTCTATGGCAGGGCGCACGTGGCCTATATCCCCAAGAACAAGATTATCGGGCTCAGCAAGATCCCCAGGCTGGTGGACGTGTTTGCGCGGCGGCTGCAGGTGCAGGAGCGCATGACGCAGCAGATCGCCGCCTGCATCCAGGAGGTTCTGGATCCGCAGGGCGTGGCGGTCATCACGGAAGCGCGTCATTTCTGCATGATGATGCGCGGCGTGGAGAAACAGCATAGCTCGACCACCTCCTCAGCCATGCTGGGCGAGTTCCGCCACCGGAAGGAAACGCGCGACGAGTTTCTGTCGCACGTGCGCCATCAGGGGCTGGCGGGCTGGTAGGTCTCTGCGCGGAGGCGCCGTCCGCGGTTCGGCTACGATGGTAGGTAGCATGAGCCAGGATCTCCGGCATTTTCAGGTGCAGGACCCGTTCGGCAGGACGTGGGACGTCGAGTTTCGCTGGCAGCAGAACGCCATCTCCATCCGCCACGCCGATGCCATTGACTGCAAGTACTACGTCTCCTGCGGCGGAGAGAAGCGCGAGCTGGTGGTGGCTCTCCGGCACCCCGATCTGCTGAAACTCGCCTCCGAGCGCGGCCGCCAGCTTAGCGATCCCTGGGTGATCCGCCTCGCCGGCTGCCACGTCCGCCGCATGATCTCCACCTGGGAGGACATGGACAAGGTTCTCGTTACGGTCCCTTACGCCATCCTGGTCCTGCACAGTGCGGCCGTCGCCGAAGAAGACCAGCGGGAGCGGCTTTCGGCTCTCCGCTAGCACTATGCGATTGCATTCGACCGCCTTCTTTGGCGACAATTCACACTGAGCGCATCGAACACCCCGATTTGGGATGAGGTGAACCGGTCATGATCGATTGTCCCGAGTGCGGCGCCCCCTTTGAAGAGGACGAGGACGAACTGGCCGAGGGCGAAACCCTGCTTTGCAGCGAGTGCGGGCGAAGTTTTACGGTGGTTTCTCTCGATCCGCTCGAACTCGAGCCTGAGGACGAGGACTTCGACCTCGACGAGGACTTCGACGAGGACGAGGAAGAGATCGACGAGGAGGAAGAAGAGGATGAGGAGGAAGAGGACGAGGAAGACTGGCGCTAGCCTCTTCCGGCTCTTCCTGGCACTCTGCCTCGCTCTGACGGGCCTGGCTGGGCAAAAACCCGAACCCGCCGTGATCGCCGGAACCGTGTTTCGCGATCCCGGCTTCGCGCTGCCCGGCGCTGAGGTGGAGCTGCTTCTGTTATCGCCTGCGCCGGGGCGCAGGAAGCCGAAGCCCGCCCTGACGCGGGCGGACGCGCGGGGCGAATTTTCTTTCCAGGTTCCGCCCGGTCCGGCAGAATATAGAGTAACCGCCAAGGCTAAGGGATTTCTGCCGGAAGAGCGGATTGTGAAACTTTCCGGCGGTCCTGAACGCCTAGATGTCTACCTGACCCTGAAGCCTGCTGGGAGCGCCGACAAATGACTCTGACACGCCGAATCACGCTTCTTCTTCCTCTCTTTGCCCTGCTCGTCTCTGGCATGCAGTGGACCAACCAGAAGAAGGAAAAAGGCAGGGATCCGAACATCCGGAACGTATCCGGCGTGGTGACGCTGCCAGACGGCAATCCGGCTTCTGGCGCCGTGGTGCAGCTCAAGAACCTCAAGACGCTTCAGATCCGGTCATTCATCACCCACGAGGATGGGAAGTACCAGTTCCAGAATCTGTCCACCAGCATTGATTACGAGCTCACCGCCACGTACCACGATATGGTCAGCCCGAAGCGGAGGCTCACGATCTTCGACACCCGGCTCGACGCCGTGGTGAACCTGAAACTGGAACGGAAACGCGAATCATCCAAGTCAGAAGGGAAAGAGGGAAGCAAGCCATGACGGCGATCGCCGCATTCGCAACCGCCCTGTTCCTGCTCGGCGCGCCGGGCAAGGTGGAGTCCATCAAAGCAACCGATCTCGACGGCAAGCCCGTGGAGGTCCAGACTTCGGGGAAGGTCACCGCAGTGATCTTCATCTCCACGCAGTGCCCCATCTCGAACGATTACAACGAGCGGATGAAGGCGCTGTACAACGAGTTCAGCCCGCGCGGCGTGCAGTTTGTGTTCCTGAACGCGAACTCGACGGAGTCCTCCGCCGATGCCGCCGCGCATGCCCGCAAAAACGGTTTCCCGTTCCACGTGTTGAAGGATGCGAACAACGTGGAAGCGGACCGTTTTGGGGCGGAGTTTACGCCGCATGTGTTCGTCATCGGGGAGAACTCCGAGGTGATCTATCGTGGCGCCATCGATGATTCCCGTCCCGCAGACAAGGTGACGAAGACCTACCTGAAAGATGTGCTCGGTGCGGCGCTGGCAGGCAAGCCGCTGCCTGTCACCGAGACGAAGGCATTCGGCTGCACCATCAAGAGGGTCAAGAAAAGCACATGAAACAACTGCTTCCCGTTCTGCTGGCGCTGGCAGCCGGACTCGCCTCGGCGGCGAACCTGAAGCCGATCGACGAGTCCGGCTACAGCCGCCTTGTCGCCTCCTCCAGAGGCAAGGTTCTGGTGGTGAACTTCTGGGCAACGTGGTGCGCTCCCTGCCGCAAGGAGATGCCGGATCTCGTCGCGCTCGTGGGGAAGTACCGCGCCAAAGGCCTCGAATTCGTCACTGTCGCCATCGACGAAGAGAGGGACCGCAAGGCGGTAGCCGAGTTCCTCGACAGGACTAAGGCGCCCCCGCCCACCTTCATCAAGAACTTCAAGAGCGACGAGAAGTTCATCTCGCAGGTCGACCCACGGTGGTCCGGCGGTCTGCCCTTCACGGTGGTCTACGACCGCGCGGGCAGGAAAGCGCACGTCTTCCCCGGCGAGGTGAACCTGAAGCAACTGGAAGCCGTCCTGAAGAAGCTGCTCTGACGCGCGCGTTTACGCCTCTTCGCCGCGCACCAGATCTTCGTGGCATTCACGCCGGCGCACGATGCGCCATGTGGCGCCGTCCACCAGGACTTCGCACGGCCGCGGCCGCGCGTTGTAGTTCGACGCCATGACGAATCCGTACGCGCCCGCCGTCATCACCGCCAGATAATCGCCCGGCAGGAGGTTCTCAATCTCCCGCTCTTCCGCCAGAAAGTCGCTGCTCTCGCACACCGGACCGACGACGTCGGCGACCAGCGTGCCTCTTTCCGTCCGCCGCAGCGGCAGCATCTCATGGTGGGCTTCATAGAGCGCGGGGCGGATCAGTTCGGTCATGGAGGCGTCGACGATCAGGAATTCCTTGCCGCTGCCGCTCTTCCGGTACAGCACCCGTGACAGCAGCACGCCGGCGGGTCCGGCGATGAAGCGCCCCGGCTCGAGCAGGAGCTCCACATGGAGCCGCTCCGCGATCCCGCGCACGGCAGCCAGATAGCGCGTCACATCAGGCCACGGGTCCTCCTTGCGGTAGGGCACGCCAAGCCCGCCGCCCAGATCCAGAAAGCGCAACCCGATGCCCCGCGCCCGGAGCCGTTCCACCAGCGCGCCCATGCGCTCAGCCGCCTCGATCAGCGGCGCCACGTCGAGCAGTTGCGAGCCGATGTGGCAGCTCGCGCCCTCCAGCGCAAGCCCCGGCAGCGCGGCGGCGCGCGCGTAGAGGTCTTCCGCCCCGGCGATGTCGATGCCGAACTTATGCCGCTTGAGGCCGGTGGAGATGTAAGGGTGCGTGGCGGCGTCCACGTCCGGATTGACACGGATGGCCGCGCGGGCGGTCCTGCCCATCCGCTGCGCCAGCGAGCTCAGCAGCAGCAGCTCGGCCTCGCTCTCGCAGTTGAAGGAGTGAATGCCCGCCTGCAAGGCGGCCTCGATCTCTTCCGGCGTCTTGCCGACGCCCGAGAAAACCACCTTCTCCGGATCCGCGCCGGCTTTCAGCACCCGGAACAGCTCGCCGCCGCTGACGATGTCGAACCCGGCGCCCGCCTCGGCCAGCAGCCGGAGCACGGCGAGGTTCCCGTTGGCCTTGACCGCGAAACAGACCAGATGCGGCGCGCCGGCCAGCCTCTCTTCGAACAAGCGGAAGGCCCGGCGCAGCGCGGCGGCGGAATACACGTAGCACGGAGTGCCTGCGCGCCCGGCCACTTCGGCCAGATTCACCTGCTCGCAGTGCAGCGCGCCGCCGCGATACTCGAACGCCCCGGTCATTGCCTTCCCTGTCAATCCACCTTCAATACGATCACGGTCTGGTCGTCGTGCACGGCGCGCCCTTCGCGGAACTGCTCGAGGTCGTCGAGCATTCCGTCGGCGATCTGCTGCGCCGTGTCCGCGCAATGCGCTTCCAGGAACCGGCGCAGGCGCCGGCGCCCGTATTCCTCGCCCGCCGGGTTCGGCTGATCCTGAACGCCGTCGCTGACGAGCACGACGACGTCGCCGGGCTGCGCTTCGAAATGCGTTTCGTCGTAATCGACGTTTTCCAGGAGCCCGACGGGAACGCCCGCAGCATGCGGCTGCAGGATCTGCCCCGCGCGGCAGACCAGGGGCGTTGTCGAGCCGGCATTGGCCATGACGAACTCGCGCTGTTTCGCCCGCCACAGCAACAGCAGCAGGGAGACATAGCGCGCCGGCACCTGCCGCTCGGTGAGCGTATCGTTCAGCGACCGCAGCAGCTCCGCCGGGCTCCGGCGGCGGGGCGCTTCGCCCCGCAGCAGGCCGGTGAACAGCGCGCCATACAGAGCCGCCGCGGCGCCCTTCCCGCTGGAGTCGCCGAAAGCGATCATCGTGCTGTCGTCGCCGTAATCGAAAAATTCGTACACGTCCCCGCTGACCAGCCGCGCCGGCTTCATGCGCATGCCCGCCTGCAAGCCCTTCAAGGGCGGCGGGGACTGCGGCAGCAGCACGGACTGCAGATCGTGCGCCGCCTGCAGGTCCTGCTGGATCTCGCGTTCGCGCTGCGCCAGCTCTTCGTACAGCCGCGCATTTTCGATCGCGATGGCGATGGACGGCGCGATCAACGAAAGCAGGCGGACGTGGTCCTCGTTGAAGTAGTTCAGGCGCCGGCTCTCCAGATCCACGACGCCGATGACGCGGTCTTTGACGATCAGGGGCACGGCGAGTTCGCTGCGGATGCCCGGGTGCCACTCCACGTAACGAGGGTCGGCGCCCGTGTCGGGGGCGAGCACCGGCTGGCGGGACTGCGCCGCCGCTCCGGTGATCCCCTGACCGAGGGGCAGCGAGGCGCGCGCCTGCGTTTCGTCGAAGCGCCGGCTGTGGACGTTGCGCAGCATGCCCGCCGCCTCATCGACCACCATGACCATGAAGGCGTCGTAGTTGATCAGCCGTTTGATGCTGAGCGCGATCTTCTCCAGCAGATGGTCCAGGTCGAGGATCGAAGAAAACTCCTGCGCCATCGCCGCCAGAGTGCGCTGGGTGCGGCTCTGCCGCTCGATGCGGCGGTACAGGCGGGCGTTCTCGACCGCCGCCGCCACGCGCGAAGCGATCAATTGCAGCAGCGCGCGGTCCTGCTGGGTGAAGGCGTCCGGCAGCGTGGATTGCAGGTCGATCACGCCGACCAGCTTCTGCTGCAGCACCATCGGCACTGCCAGTTCGCTGCGCACGGCGTCCATGGCGTTCAGATAGCGGCTGTCTTCGAGCACGTTGCCCACAACCATCGGCTTGCGCTCCGCCGCCGCCGCGCCCGTCAGGCCTTCCCCGAGTTTCACCACGAGGTTCTGCACGATCTCGCGCCGGTGGCCCACCGCGTAGCGGATGCGCAACCCCTGCCGGCGTTCGCTGTACAGCAGGATAGCGAACAGCTCGTGCGGGATCACCTGCCGGACGATGGCGGCGACGCTCGCCATCAGCTCGTTCAGGTCGAGCGTCTCGCTGGCGACGGTGGACACTTCCAGCAGGAAATCGAGCAGTTCGGCGCGGTCCCGGAATCGGACGCGGCTCTTTCGGGTCTCCGTCATGGCTCCTGCCGTGCCGCCGCTTCGACGATTTTCACACTGGCGCTGGCGCCGATCCGCGTGGCGCCCGCCGCCGTCATGGCTTTCAGATCCTCCAGGGTCCGGATGCCGCCGGAGGCCTTGACGCCCATCTGCGGTCCCACCACGCGCCGCATCAGCGCGACGTCGGCGGCGGTGGCGCCGTGTTTCGAGAACCCGGTGGAGGTCTTGACGAAATCCGCGCCGGCGAGCTTGGCCAAGGCGCAGGCAACCGCTTTTTCCGTCTCGTCGAGCAGCGCCGTCTCCAGGATCACCTTCAGCAGGGCGCCATGGCGGTGGCAGGTTTCCGCCACCAGCCGGATGTCGGACTCCACAGCGGCATAGTCGCCGCTTTTCAGCGCGCCGACATTCATCACCATGTCGATCTCCTGCGCTCCGTCGCGCAGGGCGAGTTCAGTCTCGCAGACCTTGGCGGCGGTGGAAGTGGCGCCCAGAGGGAAGCCGACGACGGTGCAGACCCGGACGGGCGAGCCGCGGAGCTCGGCGGCCACGAGCGGCACCCAGTAAGGATTCACGCAGACGCTGGCGAAGCCGTACCGGCGCGCTTCGCGGCATACCCTCCGCACGTCGTCGGCAGTGGCCTCCGGCTTGAGGATCGTGTGGTCGATCAGCCCGGCGAGCGCGGGGTCGACCTTTGTGATGTGCTCGCTCGCGGAAACGCGGTCGGCGCCCGCCTCGACGATGGCGCGCGTCTTGGTGGCGCACATCTGGACGCAGCGCTGGACGCATCCCGGACAGACCTCCGCGGAGTGGTTGAGCCCCTCGCGCCCGCCGGCCTCCGCCGTTCCGGACAGCAATTCACCGGCGATTTCGGCCGCTATTCTGGCGAGTTGTGCGGGTTCCACGATGAATACCGCCGTTCAATTTCCGCGATCTTGGCGGCGCGCGCGGCGTGACGCCCGCCTCCGCACGGGGTGGCCAGCCAGGTGCGCACGATGTCTTCCGCCTGGCTCCAGGTGAGCATGCGGCCGCCCAGAGCCAGCACGTTGGCGTGGTTGTGCTCTCGGCTGTTGCGCGCGGAAGCCCTATCATAGCACATGGCTGCGCGGATGCCCGGCACCTTGTTGGCGGCTATCGCGCTGCCGATGCCTGCGCCGTCCACAATGATCGCCAGCGCCGCCCGTCCCTGCGCCACCCGCAGCGCCGCTTCATGCGCGATGTCGGGATAATCCGCCGGCTTTTCCTCGAATACGCCGACGTCTTCCACCCGCCAGCCCAGCTCTTCGAGCAGCGCTTTGACCCGCTCTTTCAGAGCGAATCCGCCGTGGTCGGCGCCCACGGCGACCGTCCGCGCCGGCTCGGCCAGCGCCTGGAGCTCCTCCGGCGCCATCTCGATCACCTCGATGCCGCGCTCCTGCGCCAGATCGCGCGCCGAGGGCGTCCACACCGCCCCCCGCTCCACGCGGAAGGCGCCGGAGAGCGGGATGTCCGCCGATGTGACCACGCGCCGCATCGCCTCGATCATCGCACACCGGCTCCGATTTGCGGAACAACCGGCCCCCTGATCCCGTATACTGAGGCGAACGGAGGTGCACATGGCCCTGGGCGACCAGATTCGCTCGTTCATCAAGAAACAGTTCATCGACGTCATTCAGTGGACGGACCAGGAGGAGGGCGTCCTCACCTACCGGTATCCCATGCAGGACATGGAGATCCAGAACGGCGCCAAGCTCACCGTCCGCGAATCCCAGGCGGCGATGTTCGTCAACGAGGGCCGCTGCGCCGACATCTTCGGCCCGGGGCTCTATACTCTCAACACGCAAACGCTGCCCGTGCTGACCAACCTCATGAACTGGGACAAGCTCTTTCAGTCTCCGTTCAAGAGCGACGTGTATTTCTTCAGCACGCGGCAACAGATCGGGCAGCGCTGGGGCACCGCCCAACCGGTCACGATCCGCGACAAGGACTTCGGCGCGGTCCGCCTGCGCGGCTATGGCGTCTACTCCTGGCACATCGAGAATCCCAGGCAGTTTCTCACCAAGGTGAGCGGCTTCGGGGAGCGTTACACGCTGGCAGAGGTGGAGCCGCAACTGCGCCAGGTCATCGTCTCCCACATCTCCGACGCCTTCGCCGAAAGCGGTCTGCCGTTCCTGGATATGGCCGCCAACTACATCGAAGTCGGAGAGCGCATCAAGGCTTCGGTGACCCCGGTGTTCGCTGAACTCGGCGTGGCTCTCGATCAGTTCGCTGTCGAAAACCTCTCGCTGCCGGAAGAACTCCAGAAGTTCCTCGACACGCGCGTGGGCATGAACATGATCGGCAACATGCAGCAGTACACGCAGTTCCAGGCGGCGCAATCCCTGCCCATCGCCGCGGCCAATGAAGGCGGCGGCGGGCTGGCAGGGCTCGGCGTCGGCCTCGGCGCAGGCGTCGGCCTCGGACAGGTGTTCGCGCAGTCGCTGAATCCGCAGGCGCAGCAACCGCCGCAGGGGCCGCCTCCGGCCGCTCCTCAGCCGCCTTCCGGCACGCCGCCGGCCGCGCCTCCCGCCGCTCCCGTGGCCGCCGGCGCCGCCGCCGCGGCCGCCATGAAGTTCTGCATGGAGTGCGGGCAGCAGATTCCCCGGGCGGCAAAGTTCTGCCCGGAATGCGGCAAGCCGCAGGCATGACGATAGAATGGGCATGCTCGGAATGCCATGACAACCGGTTATGAGTGGGTGGTCGATGCGGGCGGCTGCCGCGCCGAGGCTCTTGCGTCGCGGGAGGCGCTGGAGTCGTTGTTCGCTTCGCTGATCGAGGCCCTCGATCTGCACCCCGCCGCGCCGGCGGTGTGGCGGGAGTTTCCCGGCACGGGCGGCATGACGGGCGTGGTGCTGCTCAGCGAGTCGCACCTCACCATTCATACTTGGCCCGAGCACGGCTTCCTCGCTCTCAACCTCTACTGCTGCAGTCCCCGCCCGGCGTGGGACTTCGAGGGCGAACTCCGCAGCCGCTTCGGCGCCGCCGGCGTGCGCGTCCGGAGCCTGGAAAGGAGCCTGCCTTGAGGCGCACGGCGGACTGTCCTTCCTGCGGTGCGCCGGTGCAGTTCGCGTGGTCGTCCGCGGTTCAGACCGCCTGTCCTTACTGTCACTCGATCCTTGTCCGTCACGACGTGAATCTGGAGAAGGTGGGCATCGTCGCCGATCTTCCGCCGGATGCAAGCCCCATTCAGCTCATGACGGAAGGCATCTTCGACAACCGCCGCTTCACCGTCATTGGGCGCATCCGCTACGAATGGGAGCAGGGCGGCTGGAACGAGTGGCACATCCTTCTCCAGGACCAGACGAGCGGGTGGCTTTCCGATGCTCAGGCTGAATACGCGGTCAGCTTTCTGGCCAAGCCGCCGGCGCCGCTGCCCCTGCCGGACCAGCTCAAGCCCGGCAGGATGCGGAAGATCTCCGGCGAGCCCTTCTACGTCACGCATCTCACGCCCGTGCGGTACATCGGCTTCGAAGGCGAGCTGCCGTTCACGACCACGGACCGCTCCGAGTTTCTCACCGCGGATCTGCGCACGCACGACGCGCGCTTCGCCACCATCGACTACTCGGAAAGCCCGCCGCTGCTGTTCGCCGGACGTTTCGTCACGTTCGACGAGCTGCGGCTTTCGAACCTCAGGGAGTTTGAAGGATGGTGACGCAGAACCGGGTGCCCGCGCCCAAGCCGATCTCCTGCCCCAACTGCGGCGGGCGGATCGAACTTCGCGGCTTCGCGCACACGCGCTCGGCTGTCTGCATCCAGTGCTGCACCATCATTGACACCTCCACGCCGTCGTTGCAGATCCTGCAGCAATTCGACCATGCCCAGCGCGAGCGCCCCGTCCTGCCTCTGGGGTCGCGCGGCAAATTCGAGGGCAAGACGTGGGAAGCGATCGGCTTCCAGGTGCGCACGATCTACGTGGACGGGACTCCTTACAGCTGGCATGAGTATCTCCTCTTCAATCCCTACGCCGGCTTCCGCTACCTCACGTTTTACGATGGCCACTGGAGCCTGATCCGCACGGTGCGGGCGCTGCCTGCATCCACGACGTGGAAAGGGCGCAAGGCGGCGTCGTTTGAAGGGAGGGTGTATTCGCACTTCCAGCAGGCTGAGGCGGTGACGACGTTCGTCATGGGCGAGTTTCCCTGGGCGGTTCGGGTTGGCGAGAAAGTGGAGGCCAATGACTATGTCTCGCCGCCCTATGGGCTCTCGAGCGAGCGGGACGAGAAGGAGATCAACTGGTCGCAGGGCGTCTACGTCTCAGGCGAAGCGGTGTGGAGGGCGTTCGGACTGAAGGGCTCGCCGCCCGCCGCTCAGGGCGTGTATCTCAACCAGCCCAACCCGCACAAGGAGAATGCGAAGCGGTCCTGGTGGACGTTCCTGCTGCTGCTGGCGGCGTGGGCGGTTCTTCTGATCGCCTCCGTAGCCGTGGCGGGCAACCGCGAGGTCTTCCGCGGCAATTACCGTTTCGTCAGCGGCTCGCCGGGCGAGACGTCATTGGTGACCCCGGTCTTTCAGATCCCGCGCGATGGCAATGTCAAGGTCGAAATCCGCACGGATCTCAACAACAACTGGGCCTACTTCAACTTGGCGTTGCTGCGCGAGGACGGCGCCCGGGGGTTCGACTTCGGCCGCGAGATCAGCTATTACCATGGCTGGGACTCCGACGGTTCCTGGAGCGAGGGCAGCCGGTCGGACTCCGCCCTGCTGGGCAGGGTGCCCGCGGGAACATACTACCTGCGCATCGAGCCGGAGATGGACGTGCAGGCTTCCGCGCGGTCTTCGGCTGGCATGAGCATGAACTACGAGGTCGTTGTCCGCAACGACGTGCCGCGCTTCTGGCTGCTGTTTCTCGCTTTGCCGCTGCTGCTGATCGCCCCGTTGCGGCACACGTTCCGGGCCATCGGATTTGAGACGGCGCGGTGGTCGGAAAGCGACTACGGCGTTGCGCTCGGCTCCTCCTCGGAGGATGACGAATGAAGCTGTCGCTGCCTTATCTGCTGTACGGTCTGCTGGTGCTCGGCTCCAGTTTCGGCGCCGGGCGCATGGGCTGGTTCTCCTCCTCAGCCACGGAGATCAAGAACGTGCCCAAATCGATCCGTGAAAACCCGGGCGTCTACCGCTCGCACTACTCCTGGCTGCCCCGCTGGTTTGGAGGTAAATGACCGATGACCCCCATCGTCCACTTCGATGCCCTTCTCAGCGCCCTGATCTTCGCCGTGCTGGGCGTTCTGATCCTCGTCGTCTCTTTCATGCTCTGGGACAAGATCACGCCGTACGATCTGTGGAAGGAGATCATCGAGAAGCACAACACGGCGCTGGCGATCTTCGCCGGATTCATGGCGCTGGGAATCGCCATCATCGTCGCCGCCGCGGTTCATTAGAGCCGCCTGCACGCCGATGGCGTTTGTCCTGTTCCTTTCGGTCTTTCTGATCGCCGCCTGCGGTCTCGTCTATGAGCTGATCGCCGGCGCACTGGCCAGTTATCTGCTCGGCGACAGCATCCTGCAGTTCTCCACCGTCATCGGAACTTACCTGTTCGCCATGGGCATCGGCTCGTGGCTCTCGCGCTACATCACCAGCGGGCTGGTGGCGCGCTTCATCTCCATCGAACTCATGGTGGGACTGCTGGGCGGCTTCTCCTCGACCCTGCTGTTCTTCGCCTTCGCTTACGCGCAGGGGTTCCGGCTGCTGCTGTACGGGGTGGTGCTGCTGATCGGAATCCTCGTCGGGCTGGAGATCCCGCTGCTGATGCGCATCCTGCGCGAAAGGTATCAGCTGCGGGAGCTGGTGGCCAACGTGCTCACCTTCGACTATCTGGGGGCGCTGGGGGCGTCGCTGCTGTTTCCGCTGTTCCTGGTGCCGCGCCTGGGACTGGTGCGCGGAGCGATGCTGTTCGGGCTGGTGAACGCGCTGGTGGCGCTGTGGTCGACGTGGCTCTTCCGCCATCACTTGGCGCAGCCGCTGGTGCAGCGCGCCGCTTCCGCCGCGGTGGTGTTCTTGCTGGGCGCGGGGCTGGCTCTCGGCGACCGCATCACGGACACCGCCGACGCGGCTCTCTACGCCGACGAAGTGATCCTCGCCCGCACCACGCCTTACCAGCGCATTGCTGTCACCCGCTGGAAAGACGACATCCGCCTCTACCTCAACGGGCATCTGCAGTTCTCTTCGCGCGACGAATACCGCTACCACGAAACGCTGATCCATCCCGGGCTCGCTTCCGTGCCATTGCCGCGTCGCGCGCTCGTGCTCGGCGGCGGCGACGGGCTCGCCGTGCGCGAGATTCTCCGCTACCGGTCCGTGGAATCCGTGACGCTGGTCGACCTCGACCCCGAGATGACGCGCCTGTTCCGCAGCCACCCCATGCTGGCTGAGCTGAACAACCACTCGCTGAAAGACCCGCGCGTCCGCATCGTCAACGCCGACGCCTTCCCGTGGCTCGAAACCTCCCGCGGCTCCTTCGACTTCATCGCCGTCGATTTTCCCGATCCGAACAGTTACTCTCTCGGCAAGCTGTACACGACGGCGTTCTACCGCCTGCTGAAACGCTCGCTCGCCGCCGGCGGCGTGGCGGTGGTGCAGGCGACGTCGCCGATGTTCGCGCGCCAGTCCTTCTGGTGCATCCACGAGACGATGAAAACGGCGGGCTTCCGCACCTACGCCTATCACGCCTATGTGCCGTCCTTCGGCGAATGGGGATACGTTCTGGGCGCCCACGCCGAGTGGCGCCCGCCGGAGCGGCTCCCTTCAGGCCTGCGTTTCCTCACGCCGGACAATGTGGCCTCCCTGTTCGACTTCCCTCCCGATCTCGCCCCCGTGCCCGCCGAGCCGAACCGCCTGTTCGATCAGGTCCTGGTCCGCTACTACGACCGGGAATGGCACGAGATCCTGCGATGATCCGCCGCCGCGACCTTCCCGCCATCATCGGCATTCTGCCCAAGTCCGAACCCCGAATCGAAGGCGGCTTCGTCTTCGAATCCGCCACTGAAGGCCTGGATCTCGGCCACAAGCTGCGGGACCACTCCGCATTCCCTGCCTCGCAACGGGCGGAGCGCGTGGAGACGGTGATCGTCGGCGCAGGCGCCGCCGGGCTGTCAGCCGCCTGGCATCTGCACCGCCGGGGCTACACGGATTTCCTGCTTCTCGAAATGGAGCGCGAACCCGGCGGCAATGCCCGCTCCGGCCGGAATGAAGTCTCCGCCTATCCCTGGGCCGCTCATTATCTGCCGGTGCCCGATGCCCGGCAGCAGCTCACGCGCGAACTCTGCCGCGAACTCGGCCTGCTGGAAGGCGGGACCTGGAACGAGCGCCATCTCTGCCACGAACCCCGCGAACGGCTCTTCCTCCATGGCCGCTGGCAGGAGGGGATCGAGCCTGCCGTCGGGCTCACGCCCGAAGATGCGCGCCAGTACAGCCGTTTCGAGGACATCATCGGCGAACTGCGCCAGACCGGCGCCTTCCGCATTCCGATGGAGGAGGGGCTGGCCCGCTCCACGCCCGCCATCACCGCTCTGGACAGAATCTCCTTCCAGCAGTGGCTCGAACAGCGCGGCTTCACCTCGCCCTACCTGCTCTGGCTTCTCGACTACTCGACGCGCGACGACTACGGCACGCCGCTCGAGGGCATCTCGGCGTGGGCGGGTCTGCACTACTTCGCCGCGCGGGAGCCGCACGAACTCGGCCCTCTGACATGGCCTGAGGGCAACGGCTGGCTGGTGCGCCGGCTGCTGGAGCGCATCGGCGCGCGCGTGCGCACCGGAGCGATGGTGCGCGCCATCCGCCGGGCGGGCGCGCGCTGGCAGGTGGTGGCGGGCGACACGCGGTACGACGCCGCCTTCGTCATCTTCGCCGCGCCCACCTGGCTCGCTTCCTGGGTCGTCGATCCCGTGCCGCCCCGCTGGCCCTTCGCTTATGCCCCGTGGGTGGTGGCGAATCTCACGCTCCGGCGGTGGCCGGAAAACCGCGGCCTGGAGTACGCCTGGGACAACGTCATCTTCCGCTCGCCTTCGCTCGGCTATGTGATCGCCACGCACCAGAACCTCAACACCCATCAGCCCCAGACTGTCTGGACCTGGTACATGGCGCTCTCCTCCGGACGCGCCGCCGATCAGCGCCGCCTGCTGCTCGGAGGCGACTACGCGTACTGGAAAGAGATCGTGCTTTCGGACCTGGAGCGGGCGCATCCCGACATCCGCCGTTGCGTGCGAAGGCTTGACATCTTCCGCATCGGCCACGCCATGCCGCGGCCCGCCCCGGGCGCCATCTTCCACCCGGAGCGCCAGCGCCGGGCGCGGCATTCCGGCTCGCTCGTGTACGCGAACAGCGACCTCAGCGCCCTGTCTCTGTTCGAGGAAGCCCTGCACCGGGGCGTCTCCGCCGCCCGCCACGTCCTGCGGCTGGCTTCCCGCTCCGGCGCCTGACGCGGGATCACCGCGGGTAAGGATGCCCGCGCAGCATCGTCAGCGCGCGGTAAATCTGTTCGGCGAGCACCGCCCGCGCCAGCTCATGCGGCATGGTCAGCCGGGACAGAGACATCAGCAGGTCAGCCGTCTCGCGCCACTCCGGCGGCAAGCCCTCGTGCCCGCCCACCACGAACACCAGGTCCCGCGCCTCGCGTTCCGCCGCCCCTACCAGCGCCGCAAACTCCTGCGAATCCATCTCGCGCCCAGCCGGATCGAGCAGCGCCTTGCGCGCCCCGGCGTGCCGCGAGAAGGGATCGTAGCGGCGCGGGTCGATCTCGCGCATCTCGCACTGCATATAGCGGGAGCTGCGCTTCAGGTATTCGCGCGCCAGCCCGTTGGCATGCTCGTCGCGCGCCCGGCCTATGTACAGCAGCCAGAGCTTCACGCCCACAGTATCGCTTGGCGCCGCCCTTGAGTCCATTGCGGCAATCCTGTTACGGTGAGAGATGGCCGCGAGGCCCCGCCATGGATTGGTTCAAGGCGAAGAAGATCGAGAAAGCCGGCGGCGAGGAGCGCCACGTCCGCACGGAAGGGCTCTGGGTGAAGTGCGACTCCTGCCGCCAGATCATCTGGCGCAAGGAGATCGAAGACAACCTGCACTGCTGCCCCAAGTGCGGCTTCCACTTCCGCATTGATGCGCGCACGCGCCTGAAATACCTGCTGGACCCCGAACCGGCGTGGCAGGAGCACGACGCGAACCTGGTTTCCACCGACCCGCTCGAGTTTGTCGATTCCAAGCCTTACAAAGACCGCCTCGCTTCGATGCAGCGCGAGCTGGGGCTGCGCGACGCCATCATTTCGGTGACGGGCTGCCTCGCCGGACGAAGAGTCCACGCCTGTTCGCTCGAGCTGAAATTCATCGGCGGCTCGATGGGCGCCGTCGTGGGCGAGGCGATCACCCGCGCCATTGAGCGTTCGATCCAGACGCGCGACCCGCTCATCATCATCAGCGCTTCCGGGGGAGCGCGCATGCAGGAAGGGGCGGTGAGCCTGATGCAGCTGGGCAAGATCAGCGCCATGCTGATGCGTCTGGATGAGGCGCGCGTGCCCTTCATCAGCGTGCTCACCGATCCGACCACCGGGGGCGTCACCGCCAGCTTCGCCATGCTGGGCGATCTGAACATCGCCGAGCCGGGCGCGCTCATCGGTTTCGCCGGTCCGCGCGTCATCGAGCAGACCATTCGCCAGAAGCTGCCTGAGGGCTTCCAGCGCGCCGAGTTCGTGTGCCAGCACGGCTTTGTGGATGCGGTGGTCAAGCGCGGCGAGATGCGCGCCTTCATCGCCCGCGCGCTCGACTTCTTCTGCGGTACGCTCCAGAAATGAGGCTCGCGCTCCTTCTCGCGCTCGCCCTGTATCCCGCTTCCGCGCAGTACGACATCCTGATCCGCAACGCCCGCGTCATCGACGGCACGGGCAACCCGTGGTTCCATGCGAGCGTCGCGGTGAAAGACGGGCGCATCGCCGCCGTCGGGCGGCTCGAAGGCGCCGCCGCCGCGCGCGTCATTGACGCCGCGGGGCGCGCCGTCACCCCCGGTTTCATTGATGTGCACACGCACGTGGAGGGCGCCATCGAGAAGGTCCCGCGCGCGGACAATTTCCTGCTCAATGGCGTCACCACCATCGTCACCGGAAACTGCGGCGGCTCCGCCTCCAGCATTGGCCGGTGGTTGGCGCGGCTGGAGGAGCTGGGCGTGGGCGTGAATGTCGCCACGCTGATCGGGCACAACACGGTCCGCCGCCAGGTCATGGGCACGGAGAACCGCCACGCCACGCCCGAGGAACTTGCGCGCATGAAGGAGCTGGTCCATGCCGCCATGGCTCAGGGCGCGGTGGGCTTATCGACGGGGCTCATCTACATTCCCGGGACGTACGCGCCCACGGAAGAGGTGGTCGAGCTGGCCAAGTCCGCAGCCGCGTACGACGGCGTCTATGCCACGCACATGCGCGACGAGGGCGCGCAGATTCTCGAGGCCATCCACGAAGCCGCGCGCGTGGGCGAGCAGGCGGCCATGCCGGTGCAGATCTCGCACTTCAAGATCGACACCCCGCGCGTCTGGGGCCTCAGCGAAAAGGCCCTTGCTCTTGTGGAAGAGTACCGCCGCCGCGGCGTCGATGTGGCCGTGGACCAGTACCCCTACGACCACTCCTCCACCAATCTCGGCATCACGCTGCCCGCCTGGGCGCTCGCAGGCGGCGCGCAAGCGCTGCGGGAGCGGCTCTCGAACCCGGAGACGCGATCGCGCATCGCCGCCGAAATGAAGCAGCGGCTGCAGAGCCTGGGTCACGCGGATTACACCTACGCCATCGTCGCCTACTTTGAAAAGGACCACTCCTGGGAAGGAAAGAACCTCGTCGAGATCTCGCGCCTGCGCGGGCTTGAGCCCACGCTCGACAACCAGATCGAGACGATCTTCCACATCCTGTCGAATGGCGGCGCGCAGATGATCTACCACTCGATGAGCGACATCGACATCGAGCGCATTCTGCGTTATCCGAACACCGCCATCGCCAGCGACGGCGGCGTGCGCGTCTTCGGCGAGGGCATGCCGCATCCGCGCTCTTACGGAACCAACGCGCGCGTGCTCGCCGAGTATGTCCGCAAGCGCGGCGTGCTCAGGCTGGAAGACGCCATCCGCCGCATGACGTCGCTGCCGGCGCGGACATTCCGGTTCCGAGACAGGGGTCTGGTGCGCGGGGGCTTCGCCGCGGACCTGCTCGTTTTTGATCCCGCGCGCGTCCAGGACAGGGCCACCTACACGCAGCCGCATCAGTACAGCGAAGGCTTTGACTATGTGCTCGTCAACGGCGTGGTGATGGTCGACAACGGCGCGCTGACCGGCGCGCGCGGCGGGCGCATCCTGCGCCACCGCCCTGAGCCCCTGCAGCCATGATCAGTCTCGTCCGCGCCGGCAAGCGCTTCGGTCCCAAGGTCCTGTTTGAAGAGGTCACCTGGCTCATCACGCCGCAGGACCGCGTCGGTCTCGTGGGCGCCAACGGTTCCGGCAAGACCACGCTGATGCGGATTCTGGCCGGGCTCGATACGCTCGATTCCGGCGAGTGCGCCGTGCAGCGGGGCATTACTGCGGGCTACCTGCCGCAGGACGGGCTGCAACTGTCCGGGCGCACGGTGTTCGAAGAGTGCCTCTCCGTGTTCGACCGGCTGCGCGAGATGGAACGCGAGATGGAGCAGACGCTCGAGCAGCTCTCCTCGCTGCCTCCTGACGATGCGGAATACCAGGCTGCCAGCAGCCGCTACTCCTGGCTCGAAGCGCACTTCCGCAACCTGGACGGCTATGCGCTGGAAGCGAAGGTGGGCATGGTGCTCACCGGGCTCGGATTCCCCAAGGAAGACTGGACGCGCCGGACCGAGCATTTCTCCGGCGGCTGGCAGATGCGCATCGCGCTCGCCAAGCTCCTGCTCGAGCAGCCCAATCTGCTCCTGCTCGACGAGCCTACCAACCATCTCGATCTCGAAGCGCGCAACTGGCTGGAAGACTACCTGGCCTCGTACCCGTATGCCTTCGTGCTCATCTCGCACGACCGCTACTTCCTGGACGTCTCCGTGCGGAAGATCGCCGAGCTGTGGAACCGTTCGCTTCACTTTTACACGGGCGGCTATGAATCGTTTCTGAAGCAGAAAGAGGAGCGCCGCCAGCAGCTGCTCGCCGCCTGGCGCAACCAGCAGGAGCGCATTGAGCGCCTCGAGGCGTTCATCAACCGTTTCCGCTACAAGGCGTCCAAGGCGAAGCAGGTGCAGTCGCGGATCAAGGAACTCGAGAAGATCGAGCGCATCGAAATCCCGCCGGAGGAGGAGACGATCCATTTCTCCTTCCCGCAGCCGAAGCCCTCGGGGCGCATCGTCGCCGAGTTCGTGAACGTGACCAAAGCCTATGGCGCGCGCGCCGTGCTGCGCGAGGTCAACTTCCTGATCGAGCGCGGCGAGCGGATCGCTCTGGTGGGACTGAACGGCGCGGGCAAGTCCACGCTGATCCGCATGCTCGCCGGAGCGGAGCCGCTCACCTCCGGCGAATACCGCTTGGGGCACAACGTGCAGGCCGAGTATTTCGCCCAGGACCAGTACAAGGCTCTCGATCCCGGCGCCCGTCTGCTCGACGACCTGATGAGCGTGGCCAACGGCAAGACGGTGACCGAACTGCGCACGCTGCTCGGCTGCTTCCTGTTCACCGAAGACGACGTGTTCAAAACGGTGCGCGTGCTCAGCGGCGGCGAGCGCAACCGTTACGCGCTGGCGCGCATGCTGCTGAACCCGGCCAACTTCATGCTGCTCGACGAGCCCACCAACCACCTCGATCTGCGCGCCAAGGACGTGCTGCTCGAGGCGTTGCGCGCCTACAGCGGCACGCTGGTCTTCGTCAGCCACGACCGATATTTCATCGATCAGCTCGCCACCCGCGTCTTTGAAATCGAGGGCGGGCGCGTGCGCGTCTATCCCGGCAATTACGAAGATTATCTGTACCGCAAGGCAGGCGGCGCGCCGATGTTCGGGGAGTCCGCGCCGGATTCAGTGAATGAGCCCGCCGCCGGAGCGCATGCCGCCAGGGCGCCCTCCGTCAAAGAGGTTGCCGCGCGTCCCCGCCGCCTGAATCCGATGAGGGTGAAGCAGCTCGAGGAGCAGGCGGCGGAACTCGAGGAAACGGCGGCGCGGCTCGAACAGGAGATCGCGGAGATCGAGCTGTCCCTGCAGACGTTCGTCAGCGCGGAGGAGACACGGCGCCGGATGGAGCTTCTCGATGCCCGCCGCCGCGAACTCGAAAAGGCAATGGCGGAATGGGAGCGCGTCTCGCTCGAGCTCGAGCAGGTGAGCTGAGAGCGGGGCGGCGTTGATGCTGGCCAGCCCCCTCAGAATAAGAAAAGCGGGCTGGTGTCGCAGCCCGCTTGTCCGAACGGGCGTTGCTTGTGAGCGCTACGCCCTTCTCCTGCTGCGAAGCAAGCCCATTGCAACCACGCCCGCCCCAAGCAGCGCCATCGTGCCGGGCTCTGGAATCGGCGGGGCAGGCTGATCCGTATCCGGGCGAGGGATGAAATACAGAGTGTCCTCCTGGTACTCCTCTAGTCCTGTGAGAGCCAGGTTCCACATCCCGTCGTCGCTTTTCTTCGCATAGAAGTGGCCCCAGACGGGCATGCGGTTGGAGACAAAAGTGTATTCTGCCTGTCCCTCATCGAACTTGATCCCATAGATCGAACCGGGAATGCCCGGGTTACTCGGTGAACTTCCCCATGCGGAATTGTATTCAACGTCGCCATTGAACCCCTGAACACATCCAGAGCCTTCATCGTTGCAGCCTTGACTGAGTTCCAGGATGAAGTGGGAGAGCTCCAGCTGAACCTCTTGTCCCTCCACTCCTGGTGAAAAGAACCTGTAGGTGTAAGTTAAGGTGCCGTCACCGTTGTTCAAGATGAGCCAGGCGATGCCGCTGCCCTCGGGGAAAACCCCTCCAGTGGAACCCAACCCCCCGACCGGCGATCCCACTGTCCTGGAGCCAGACCAATCCATGGAATCGACACTTGTGTTGTAGACAGGCGTGGCCAAGACTACGCTGCTCAGAACGATTGTTACAGCCGCCAGCCGGGAGAGCACTCTCCTTACTGACGGGAAGGGTACGCTGATGCATTTCTCCCGCATGCCCTGAGTCTTTACATTATCGGCTTGAGGAGCAAGGCGAATTCGTCCCAGGAATTAGCACTCTGGACTGATTGCCTGGAAAAATCGGCCGGTTCAGTACCAGTACTTCGCCGCAGAGTCTTAATTCCCCCTTTGCTCTGTAAGTTATTCATTATAAACATATTATATATCGACCCTGGCCCTGCGGGATGCTGATTTATGGTAGACCGGCGTAGAGGTCCTAGTACAAAGTGCAAAATTTCATCTGGTCGGTTCCAGTACAAAACAGCGCTTCTAGTCGCCAAGAATGATGGCTTTATTCCAGGAAATGAACTAGCCTTGAAGTGGCTTCGGGATTCTGCTGGCAGAGGGGCAGCCCCTGGCCGAATTCAGCTTCCGGCAAGAGGAGGAGAATCAATGAAGAACAACCGGACGGTCTTGATGCTGTCCTGTCTCACTTTGCTGTTGGCATGCACCGCCACGGCGACACCGCTGAGCTTGACGCCGGTCGTTGATCCCGGACCGTACTACCAGCAGACAACCAACAACCCGTGTGTCATCGGCGATCCGTCCTGCCAGGCGCCGGCAGGTTGGGGGTGGACGGTTTTCGAAGCAGGCGCCAGCAGTTACACCGACGTGGTGTCCCCGACTTATACGGTCGGCCAGATCCAGGGGGTCGTGGGCTCCACATCGTTTATGATCGGAGTCGACGTCAACCAGACGAACGATGTTCAGACCTTGGGCTTCTTCGGCATGTACGTCAACGGTGCTCTGGTGGCGGACTATTCACCCGCCTCGCCAACGCCGGTTCCGCCCACCAGCGGCGGCGGCAACGGCAACGGCTGGGCGGATTATCTACTGACGGGCTTCAGCCTTAGCGGGTACCAGCCGACAGACGAGGTGTACTTCAAGGTGACGATGCCGGTGGTCAACGACGGGCGCGAAGAGTTCTTCCTCATTTCGACTGAATCCCCGGAGCCTCCCCCTCCGATTCCGGAGCCGGCGACTTCCGCTCTCATCGGTGGAGGACTCATCGGACTTGGCCTCTTGTCCCGCCGCTTCCGCAAGCAGACAAACCAGTAACACGTCCTGAACTCAGCGCCTGCCGCTCCTGCCCGGCGCCATCGCAGCCGGGCGGGCGCGGCGTTGCGGCGTGAAGGGACCGGTAGGCGCTGCGCGGGGGCCAACGTCTGCTCGTTTCCCAGGAGTGCCGCACCGCGAAATCCGCAAGCGCCCAGGTGAAGGAGCCCTTCGCCGCGGCCCTCGCGCGACCTCGCGGCGGTCAGAGGGAGCGGATCAATTCCAGCACAAACTCGGCGCAGTAGCGTCCGGCGATGCGCTCGAACACGGGGTGCTCCCACTCGGTGTCGGACACCATGCGGATGGCGAGGAAGCGTACGCCGAGGCCGGTGGCAGCCCCGTGGGCGAAGGCGCTCTCCATGTCTTCCGTGTCGGTGCCGTAAGCGCGGTGGAGCCAGTCGATGTGGTCAAGCTGCCGGTTGTATTGAAACGCGGAACCGATGTTGCCGCGCAGGACGCGGCCGCGGGGATTGGAGATCTTTTCCGCGGCGCGGAGGAGTTCCGCATCGCCGGGGAAGGCGGCGAAGGTCCGGGGTTCGCCCGCCGGCGTGCGGATCACATGGGGCTTGGGTTTCCAGGCGCGCGTATCGGCGCCTGAGCCGGCATCGCCATGCGGGGCTTCGAAGGAGGAGTAGTCGGTGGTTTTCTCTCCGAGCACGATGTCCCAGAGTTTCAGGGCGCGGTTGTGGCCGCCGGCGGTGCCCTGGTTGATGACGGCCCAGGGGCGGAATTCCCGAATGGCGAGGGCGGTGGAAGCGGCGGCGTTGATGGGACCGACCCCCGTGCGGCTGACGGCCACATCCCGCCTGCCGATCCGGCCGAGCCAGAAGCTCCAGCCCCCGATGCGCGTCTGGCGGGCGCGCGGGCTGAGAGCGCCGAGGATCGGGCCCAGCTCGCCATCCACCGCGCCCTGAATCAGGAGCGGGCCGGAGGAGCGTGCGGCGCCGGCCGAAGAGACAAAGCTCGCCAGAAATGTTCTTCTCCGGATCATGAGATCAGCCCTGGCCGAGATAGAAAAAGCGCAGCAGGAACAGCGCGGCAAGGAGGTAAACAAGCCAATGGACGCGGCGCCACTCGCCGGCGAGCACGCGCAGCAGCGTGTGGGCGGTGAAACCGAACGCCAGCCCGTTGGCGATGCTGAACGTCATCGGAATGGCCGCCAGCGTAAGGAACGCGGGGATCGAGCTGGCGGGCTTCGTCCACTCGATCTCTCCGGTATGCACCAGCATCAGCGCCCCGACGACGATCAGGGCGGGGGCGGTCGCCTGGGCGGGAACCGCGCCGAAAAGCGGCGCCACCGCCAGGGCCGCCAGAAACAGCAGCCCGCAGACGACAGCCGTGACGCCGCTGCGGCCGCCTGCCACCACGCCCGCCGCGCTTTCGATGTAGCTGACCACCGTCGACGTGCCGCAGGCGGCGCCCACGGAAGAAGCGGCGGCGGCTGAGGCCAGAATGCGGTTGACCCGCGGGATGCGGCCATCCCTGCCGATCAGACCCGCGCGCGTGCCCACCGCCACGAGCGTGCCGACGTTGTCGAAGACATCCACGAAGAGGAACACGAAGATGATCTCGAGCAGCCCGAGACGGAGCGCGCCGCGGATGTCCATCGCCAGCCATGTGGCGCCGAGCGCCCTGGGCGAGTAGGTCTGCGGGGTCCAGTCGAAGAAGCCGAGCGCCGCGCCGGCGCCGGCTGTGGCCAGAATGCCGATCAGCATGGCTGCGCGCACGCCCCGCACAAGCAGCGCGCAGATCAGCAGCAGCCCGCCAAGCGCGAGCAGTGTCTTCGGGTCGCGGAGATTTCCGAGCGTGACCATAGTGGCCGGGCTCGCCTGAATGATGCCCGCGTTGCGCATGCCGATGAGGGCGATAAAGAGCCCGATGCCGACGGCGACGGCGCTGTAGAGTTCGCGGGGAATGGATTCCAGGATGAGCTGCCGGATGCCGGCGGCGATCAGAACCAGAAAAATGATGCCGCTGAGGAACACGGCGCCGAGAGCCGTCTGCCACGGCACGCCGAGGCCAAGGCAGACGGTGTAGGCAAAGTATGCGTTCAGGCCCATGCCGGGCGCGAGCGCGATGGGATAGCGCGCCAGCACGCCCATCAGAAAGCAGCCGACGGCGGAAGCGAGGCAGGTGGCGGCGGTGACCGCCTGCCGGGGCATCCCGGCTTCGCCGAGGATGGAGGGATTGACGAAGATGATGTAGGCCATCGTGACGAACGTGGTGCACCCGGCCAGCACTTCCGTGCGCCAGTCCGTCCCCAACTCGCGGAACTGAAAATAAGATTCGAGCGCGGCGCGCATTTCCCTGACAGGATACAGAATCCCCGCGCCGGCGCGGCGTCCGCCAGGCTGAATCATGCCCGGCGCTTGCCGATCTCCGTTTCCAGGTGTTTGAGCTCGGCTTCCAGCAGCGCCCGGAACCTCTCATTCCGGCAGCGGCTCAACTCCCCGCGCACGCGCAACAGATCGAGTTCGAGCGCACGGCGCTTCGCCTGCCGTATCGGATCCGGCTGCTGAGAGGAAGCGGCCCCGGCCTTCGCGCGCCGTGCCGCCGCATCCTCCATCTGCGACTCCACGGACTTGCTCTCCCAGCCGCGTGCCATACCTTTATTTTAGGACTGGCGGCTCCGTTGTCTTTACCGGGGGCGGCCAGGCTTCCATGCGCCAGGCCATCTCCCAGAACATCCACTCGTAGCGGGCGCTCCGCTCAAAGGCCTCCAGCGCGCGGGCGCGGACTTCCGGAGCTGCCTGCTCCGCCGCGGCGTTGAAAACTTCCAGAGCCTCGCGCACGCTCTTCTCGTAAGCCGCCCCGGCATATTGCCGGATCCAGCGGTCGTATTCCTCCACGGGGGAGCCTTTTGCCGCGAGCGACTTCCCCGCGTCCAGGTAAATCCAGTAACAGGGCAGCACGGCTGCCATCCCTTCCAGGAACGGGCCGCGTCCGGCGCTTGCCTTGAGATGGTTCACGTACGCCGTGCTCGACGGCGCCATCACGAAAGAAAGTTCTCCGGATGCCGCTCCGCGCAAGCCCAGAATCGAGCCGTGCAGCGCCGCTTCTTCCGCGATGGCCTCGCCGGCATGGCGGGCGAGGGTGCGCGCATGGTCCGGGCGCGGCGCCTTGGCTGCCAGTTCCAGCAGCAGGCGGGAAAACTCCCGCAGGTAAAGCAGGTCCTGTTCCAGGTAAAACCGGAATTTCTCACGCGGCAGAGTTCCATCCGAGAGGGCCTTCAGGAAGGGATGTTCCAGGGTTTTCCGCCAGACGGGTTCGGCGCGGCGGCGGCACTCGGCGGCGAAGCGGCCGTCCTGAGCGGAGAGAGCCGCTGCGGTGAAAAACAGAATCAGCGGAAACCGTTTCACTGCGCGAGCCTCCGTGCCTCTTCGAACACCGCGCGGAGCATCTCGCGGGTGAGCCTTCCCGTCTGCGTGTTCTGGCGGCTGGGGTGGTAGGAGTCCAGCAGCGCCAGCGGCGCGCACGCGTGCACGGCGCCGTGGGAGAAAGGGAAGCGGCTCCTCGGGAGCCCGCGGAGCGCGAGAAAGTTGTCGTGCGCGAGGCGCCCGAGCGCCACCACCACCCGGACGCGCCTCAGCAGCGCAAGCTCGCGTGCGGCGAACTCGCGGCAGGCGGCGAACTCTTCCGGCGAAGGCTTGTTCCCGGGCGGGGCGCAGCGCACGCTGGCGCCGATCCAGACGCCGCTGAGGCGGAGTCCGTCTCCGCGGTGCGCGCTCTCCGGCCGGTTGGCGAAGCCGGCTTCCCACAGGGCGCGGTAGAGCCAGTCGCCGGAGCTGTCGCCGGTGAAGACGCGTCCGGTTCGGTTGGCCCCATGGGCGCCCGGCGCGAGGCCAAGCACGTAAATGCGGGCCTGCGGGTCGCCGAAGCCGGGCACCGGGCGTCCCCAGTATTCCCAGTCTTGGTAAGCCCGGCGCTTGATGCGAGCCACCTGCCCGCACCAGGAGCGCAGGCGCGGACAGCGCCCGCAGGCGACGATTTCGCGTTCCAGCTTTCCCAGACTGTCCCTCATCCCCGGCCCCTCAGTTACGACGCTATCATGCCCGGGAGGAAGCGGCCACGCCGCGGCTGAAACGGGTTTCCGCCGTGGCGCGTCCTGCCGGCGGCGGGTCGGCGGATCCGGTTCCCGCGGCTCCGCCTCCAGAGCCGCGGAGGGCGCGCCGGCATGTTACTTCCTTACCGCCAGCACGGCGGCGCCCGGGGCCGCCTCGACGCGGACGGGAGCCGCCCGGAGGTGGAATTGCACGGCGGCCTCGCCGCCGGTGCGCAGCCACTTGATGACCGGCCGCGCCCCTCGGGCCGGCGTCACTGCAACGGGCAGCTCGACGGCGAAGTCGTCCGGCACGCCGCTCTGCCTGACCGTCACCGTGACGTTCACTGCGGGCGGCTTGCCGCGCGTGCGCACGGCGGTCTCGATCACCGGGATTCCGGTGCCGTAGACCCACGTGTCGAAGAAGCCTTCCAGTGTGCGGTCGGGATCGTCCTTCGCGGTGTAGCGCGAGGCGAGAGCCCGGAATTCTTCCGTCGTGATCGTCTTGTACTCATGCTTCCGGCGCAGTTCGCCGAGCATCTTCAGGAACGGCCCATCGCCGAGCCGGCGCCGCAGCATGTGCAGGATCCAGGAACCCTTGCAGTAGGTGATGATCCGCCAGGGATCGACGCCCTCGGCGCCGCGCAGCCTCGCGCCCCAGATGATGGGGCCGGCGGCTTCCACCGGCTGCCGGGGATCGCCGGTTTCCCGGAGCAGGTCGGCGCGGTATTCCTCGAGGACCGACTCCAGCGCCCGCGCGCCGCGCCGCCGTTCCAGCAGCATCAGCGCCGTGTAGTTGGCGAGAGCCTCCTGCAGCCACTCATCGCGGTAGCTGGCGGATGCCACCACGTTTCCCCACCACTGATGCGCCGCTTCGTGCGCAAGCAGGAGTTCGGAGTAAAACACATCGAGCCGTGAAGTCCGGACGGAGGGGGGACGGTCCTTTTCGGGCAGATAGGCGATGGTGGAGAGGTAGACCAGGCCGGGAAATCCCTGGCCGAAGTTGCCGGGGATGGGCGAGACGGTGACGGCAGGCAGCGCCGGCGGACCGAACTGCGAGGCCATCCACTCCATCGCCGCGGCGGTCTCGCCGGCGATTTCCTTCATGCGCGCCTGCGGGTTTGGGGGCGGCGGCGTGAGCGTGATGATCTGCGTAGGGCCGCGCCCGGATATTCGCGGAGCGGCGCCGGGGGGCATGACGATTTGGCGCGGCGGCGGAGCCAGCGAAGGCTCTACGGTGCGGTTGGCGTAAACGCGCACGCGCAGCCCTTTGGCCTGTGTTGTGACCGCTTCGAAATTGCCGATGTTGAAGCCTGCCAGCCGCACCGGGGCCGATGTGCGGAAGCGCGCGATGCGCGTCCCGCCCTCCACGGTCTCCTCCTCGAGATCGCCGGAAGCGGCCACGCGCAGGTCCTTCGGCGTGCGGAAGGTCATGTCGAAGCGGGTGAAGTGGAAGCCGCGGCTCGGGTACCAATTCGTGCGTGCGCCCACGTAATAGACGCCGTTGCCCGCGCGGCGGATCACGTTTCCGGCGAGTTCGAACTCGACTTTATGGTTGCCGCCCGGTTCGAGCGGGCGGGGCAGCACGAGCAGGAAGGACTCGTTGGCCTGCCCGCCGATGAGATTGGCCCGCAGGCTCTCGCGGCGGAAGATCTCCACGGGCTGCCCGTCCAGGCGCGCTGCCTGGACTTCCATATCGGGGGACAGTTCGAAGGAGACGGCGCCACGCAACGGGCGCAGGGGTTTCAGGGTGGCCTCTACGCGCGACTCGAGCCGGAGATCCTGATTCACGGCAGCCTCGATCCGGTAATCTTCGACGAAGAACTCTTCAGGCCCATTTCCCCCCTGTTGCCTCCGGCTGCGGCTGGGGAAGCTGGCCCAGACGTTGAACCTGCCGGGCGAGCCGGGCGGCACTTCTCCGATGATGACCTGCTCGGGAAGCGCCGGATCGTGCAGGACGTCGAAGTTCCCCCGCGCCGGGCTGGAGATGGCGGCATAGAACAGGCCGTTGCGCCGGTCGCCGGACAGCACGTCGCGCAGCAGGCGCACCTGAAAGCTCTGGGCGAAGTTGCGCACGGCCTCCCCTTGGCGGCTGGCCAGCAGGAGACCTTCTTCGGGCTGAGGCTTCGACGAAGCCTTGCGGACGGATTCCAGCAACTCCTCACCGCCTCCGTCTCCGAAGATGAACAAGGCGGTCTTGAAGTGCTCGTCCAGGTTTGCCGAGCCGGTGGCGCGGGCGAGCGAGGCGCGCTCGCCGCGGTCGGGCGGCCTTAAAATCAGCTCGGCATCGTCGCCAGCGTCGATGGCGCGGAAGATGGCGGCCACCCGCCTGTCATGGAGCGGCTGGGAGAAGATCAGCACTCCGTCGTTGAGGAAGATGCGGATGTCCTCGCGGTGCAGTTCCAGGTCGCGGACGCGGTAGCACTGATCCGGATCGAGTTCCAGGCGCCGGAGCCGCTCGGCGAGCGAGGCTGCGGTTTGACCGGAGGCAGTGAGCCACAGCAGCCCCGGGAGCAAGAAAAGAGCACGGCCCGCCTTCACGCTTCCAGTGTATGCGGGCCCGAGCGCGGCGGCCAGCCTCTACGCTTTAGCAGGCCGCTGATGTGGGCGCGATTCCGAAGATTCAGCACCGATGTTTCGGCAACTTGCGGCCAGATTTTCATCTCACGATGCGCCTTTCAGCGACCTGTTAGATCTGCCGGTTCCAAACGGCGGAGGCTGCGGGCGGGAGCCTCCGGCCAGAGTTTTTCCCCTGCGTCTATTGCCCGGTTGCGGCGGAACGGGAACGCCCCTTGAGGGATGCTCCCAGGGCGCGTCAGATAAACATCTCGTCGTCGTGAGTGGCGCGGTCTACCGTAGGGCGCCGCGCCAGCAGCAGAGTCTGCAGGGCGGCTTTGACGCCCGCCACCATGCCGGTGACTTCGCGCACCGGGCGCATCACCGTGCCATGGAGCACGCCCACCACTTCCTGCACGCGGCCAAGGATGTCCTCCAGCACGAGGTCGATGCGCTCGCTCTGCACGCGCCATTGTGCGGCCACTTCCTGGCGCGCGCGGTCGATGCCATTGACCTGCTCCTGCACCGCCTCAATCAGGCTCCTGGCGACCTCGGCGGTCTCATGGAGCTCCGTGGCTGCCTGCCTGAAAGTAGTCTCCGCCTGCTCGATGGCGGCTTTAACGCGCGGGATGAGAGGGGAAACCTCCTCCTGCAACTTGCGGACGGACTGGTAGATGCGCCAGGAAGCGATCGCCTGCACCAGCAGCGACAGGCTGGACACCGCGACGGCGATCGACAGCAGGACGAGGGCCGTTTCCGACTGCATCACGCCCCCGCCTAGATGCCCTGCGCCGCGTCGTCAGCCGGCGGCGCCTCTGCCCGCGCCGACTCCACCTTCTCCCGGTAGGCGGTCTTGCCCGCTTCCACGGCGGCGGCGAGCTGCTCCTTCTGCCGGACGACCGCCTGCTTGCCCTTCTCGTACGCCTCCACGGCGCTTTCCCTCAGCTCCTCGCTGCGCCGCTTGAGGTATTCTTTCCCCTCGCTGGCTTTCTCTTTGATCAGTTCACGCGTCTCCTCGCCGGATTTCGGAGCGAACAGGATGCCCACGGCCACCCCGATGCCGAGGCCGAGGAAGAAATACGAGAATTTATTGTCGCTTGCCATGGCTGCTCCTTGCTGACTTCAGTGTACTCCACTCACAATAAAAGCAGGCGATGAAAAAGAACGCCGCGGGGAAGCTCGGCGAGGCGGAACTGAAAGACTACGCGCTGCGCCTGCTCGCCGGGCGTGCGCTCACTGTGGCGCAGCTCAAGGAGAGGCTGCGGCGCCGCGCCGCCGAGCCGGCGAGCGTGGAGGGCATTGTGGCGCAGCTCAAGGAATACGGCGCGCTGGACGACCGCCGTTTTGCCGAGACTTTCTCTTCTTCGCGCGCCGCTTCGGGGCAGTTCGGACGCCGCCGCGTGCTGGCTGAACTGGCCAAGCGCAAGGTCGCCGCGAAGGTGGCCGAGAAGGCGGTGCGGGAGGCATTTCAGGGTCTCGACGAGGAGCAGCTGGTGCGCGCATGGCTCGAACGCAAGTACCGCAACCAGGATCTGGCGGCGCTGCTGGCCGAGCCGGCGAAGCTGGCGGGCGTGTACCGGCGCCTGCGCCATGCGGGCTTCTCATCGGGAGCGGCGATCCGCGTTCTGCGGCGTTTTTCCGAACAGGCGGAACAGCTTGAGGGATTGGAGCCGGATTCGCCGGCTGAGTGACGCGATCCCCGCGGCGCTCACACGAGAGCGGCTTGGTTCTCGAGCACGCCGATCTCCTCCACGCGGATGGTGACGGTGTCGCCGGGGGCGAGCGCCGCTTCCTGCGGCACGATGATGCCCGTGCCCGTGAGCAGGACGCTGCCGGCGGGGACGGGATTCGACCGCAGCAGGTACTCGATGAGCGTTTCGATCCTGCGGTTGAGCTTCGAGGTGGAGACGCTGCCTTCGAAAATCGTGGCGCTGCCGCGGCGGACGGTGCACGCCATCTCCAGCGCGTAAGGGTTGGCCAGCTCGTCCGGCGTCACCCACCAGGGGCCGAGAGCGCAGCAGGCCGAGTACACCTTGGATTGCGGCAGGTACAGCGGGTTCTCGCGCTCGATGTCCCAGGCTGAGACATCGTTGGCAAGCGTGTAGCCCAGCACCTGGCCGCCCTGGCCGAGCAGTACGGCGAGTTCGGGCTCGGGCGCGGTGAACTTCGCGTCGCTGCGGATGCCGATGCGGGCGCCAGGGCCGACGCACACGCGCGCCGTGCCTTTGAAGAAGATCTCAGGCCGCGGGGCCTCATAGACGTGGCGGTAGAATCCTTCGCGCGTGCCGTGTTCGGCGTCGCGGAAAGAGGCGCTCATCTCGTACGTGCAGCCGCAGGCCCAGACCTCGCGGGGCTGCACCGGGATGGCGGGTTCCAGGCGCTCGCCGCCCTTCGCCGCGTACTCGGCGGCCATCTGGGCGAAAGTGAGGTTCTTGCGCGGGGCGCTTTCGATCAGCGCCAGCACCGTGTATCCGGGGATGGGATGGGCCTCGCCATCGCGGAATACCGCCGCGGTCAGCCGCCCGTCCCAATACACCTGTCCTAACTTCATGGCTGTGGCTCCGGAAACCCTGCTCAGTATTTCACATATACGGTCTTGAAATCCGAGTAGAACTCCATGGCGGCGGGGCCTTGCTCCTTGGGGCCGAAGCTGGAATCCTTGGTCCCGCCGAAGGGAAGCTGATACTCGACGCCCGCGGTGGGGAGATTCACCGTGACGAGGCCTGCCTGGATGCCGTAGATGTAGTCGAACATGCGCGAGACGTTCGAAGTCTGCAGCGAGGCCGAGAGGCCGAATTCGCTCGCGTTGGCGAGTTCCAGGGCGTGCCGGAGATCCCGCGCCTTCATGACGGCGAGCACGGGGCCGAAGATCTCCTCGCGGGCGATGGTCATCTCCTGCGTGACTCCGGCGAAGATGGTCGGCTCGACGAACCAGCCTTTGTCGAAGGCGCCGCCGGTAAGGCGCCGCCCGCCGCAGACCGGCTCGCCGCACTCCCTGCGGCCGATGTCGATGTACCGCAGGATCGTGTTCATCTGCGCTTCGTCGATGCAGGGACCGATGTCGATGCCGGGCTGCATGCCGTCTCCGGCCTTGAGCTTCTTTGTGCGCCCGACCAGAGCCTCCAGGAAACGGTCATAGATGGACTCCTCGACGATCGCCCTCGACGTGGCCGTGCACTTCTGGCCGGTGGAGAAAAACGCCCCGTTGACGACGTTCTCGACCGCCGCCTCGAAGTTGGCGTCGGCGAGCACGATGGCGGGGTTCTTGCCGCCCATTTCCAGTTGAATGCGGAGCCTGCGCCGGGAGGCGCGCTCGTGGAGCCATGCGCCGACCCCGCAGGAGCCGGTGAAGCTGATGGCGCGCAGCGGCGGCGCCTCCACAAGCGCTTCGCCGAGCGCCTTGCCCGGACCAGCCACGAAATTCACGACCCCGCGGGGAATGCCCGCTTCATGACAGGCTTCCACGATGCGCCAGGCGCTGAGCGGCGCGGCGGAGGCGGGCTTCAGCACGGCGGTGTTGCCGCAGATGAGGGCGGGCGCGAGCTTCCACGCCGGAATGGCGCTGGGGAAGTTCCACGGCGTGACGAGCCCGCAGACGCCGATGGGCTTGCGGATGGCGAACATGTGGACGCGCTCCCGCTCGCTGGGTGCGACGATGCCGCCCAGGCGCGAGCCTTCGCCTGCGAAGTAGCGGAAGATGTTGATCGACCGGCGCACCTCGCCCTTGGCCTCGGGCAGCGTCTTGCCCTCCTCGCGGGTCATGTCCGCGCTGATGGAATCGAAGCGCTTCTCGAGCAGATCGGCCACCTTGAACAGCAGCGCGCCGCGCGCCGGACCGTTCATCGACGCCCAGCCCGGCAGCGCGGCGCTTGCGGCTTCCACCGCACGCGCCATGTCGGCGGGCGCGCCATTGACGAAACGGCCGACCACTTCATCCGTGTCGGCCGGATTGCGGTTGTCGAACGTGGATCCTTCCACCCATTCGCCGTTGATGTAGTTGGGGAACAGAGGTGCGCTCATAGTGCCTCCCGGTCGTCAGAACTTTACCTTCGGCGCCGTGCGGGCGCCGGGGTCCGTGCGGAAGTAGTCGTCGATGCGCTGGAAGCCGAGAACGCCGGCGAACAGGTTGTTCGGGAAGAGTCCAAGCGTGGTGTTGTAACGCTGCACGGCTTCGTTGTATTTGCGGCGCTCGACGGCGATGCGGTTCTCGCTGCCGGCCAGTTCGTCCTGGAGCCGGAGGAAGTTTTCGTTCGAGCGGAGCTGCGGGTAGTTCTCCACAACCATGAGCAGGCGGCCGATGGCGGTGTCGAGGCCTTGGTTGGCGGCGATCTTCTCGCCGGGCGTGCGGGCGTTGAGCAGCGCGGCGCGTGCCTGGGCCACCTCCTCCAGCACCGCCCGCTCCTGCGCGGCGAAGCCCTTGACGGTCTCCACGAGGTTCGGGATGAGATCGGCGCGCCGCTGGAGCGCGACATCGACCTGCGCCCAGGCAGCCTGAACGGCTTCGCGCTGGGACACAAGCTGGTTGTTGACACTGGCTGCCTTGCCGCCCACGAAGAGGCCGGCCAGCAGCAGGATGCCGAGCAGGATGGCCAAGGCTTTCATCAATCGCTTCCTCCAGTTTCCAGGCGGTCGACCGAGTCCGCCAGCAGGGAAATTTCTTCCAGATACTTTGCGAACAGGATGGGCGCCTCCGTCGGGCGCGCCTTCCCGCTGCCTTCGCGCAGGCGCAACAGGCGTTCGAAGGACTCGCCGGGGATGCCGAACTCCTCGCGCAGCGCGCGCACGGTTTCGTGCTTGCGCCATGGGGCTTGGCCCCTGGCGAGCCGGAGGGCATGGCGGCCGAGCAGCACGAACGTGGAGACGGAATCGAGCATGAGCCGCATCAGCAGGCGCTGATCATTCAGCACCCCGCCGGCCTTCTGGCGCAGCCGGAGCAGCTTGGCGCGGATCTCGTGCTCGATCTGCGCCCGGTAGTGCCGGTCGTCGATGACGAGGCCGGCGATCACATCGTCGCCGAACAGCACGCGGCGCCGTTCCGCCATGTCGTGGAACTCGATGGGAAAACAGTCGGTGGCGGCGCGCACCTCGTTCTCGGACATCAGCAGCGGGGAGGGGTTGCCCTGCTCGCGCCACCACTGGAAGATCTTTTCCGCCCGCTGCAACTGCTCGACGCCGATGCGCTGAAGCACGGCGAGCACGTTGAGATCGGAGTAGCCCGCGTGCCAGTCGCCTGCCGCGGCGGAGCCGTAGAGGATGACGGAGACCAGCTCCTTTCCGTAGGACTTCTCGAGCCTGCCCGTCAGTTCGTCCAACAGCTTGTCCACGATCTCCTGCGCCATGGCCGTACCGTCCTACCAATCGCTCGACGCGCCGCCGCCGCCCGAATCCCCGCCGCCGAACCCGCCGAAGCTGTCCCCGGAGTCGAAGCCCCCGAAGCCGCCGCTGGAGCGCGCCGGGAAGCCCGCATCGCGCCAGAGCGCGGGCAGCCAGAAGGCGGCGGGCATGTCGCCATAGTAGCGGCGCCGGCGTGCGGCTCGCTGCGCCCGGGCCAGCGCGGAGACGAAGAGCAGGAAACCCATTCCGCCGGCCGCGGCCAGCCACCAGGGGACCGGCGCCTCAGGCGGAGAGACCGGCCGGCGCCGCCCGGCGGGCGAAGGCACCTGCACGCCCTTGGCTTCGGCGATGCGCGCGGCCAGCGTGTCCACCGCCGCCAGCAGGGCGCCGCGGTAGTCGCCGGCCCGCAGGGAGGGCCGCATCTCCCGCAGGATCCAGCCCGCGTACCCGTCGGGAATGACCGGTTCCAGCCCGTAGCCGACTTCCAGCCGCGTGCGGCGGTCCCTCACCGAGACGAGCAGCAGCAGCCCTTCGTTGCTCTGCTTCCGGCCGATGCCCCATTTCCGGAACAGCAGGTTCGCCACGTCCTCGATGGGTTCGCCTTCGAGCGAAGGCACGATGACCAGCGCCATCTGGACTCCGGTGGCCTTCTCCACGCGCGCGCAGGCCTCGTTCAGTTCTTCGACCGCCTCCCGCCTGAGCACGCCGGCGAAGTCGTTGGCATAGCCCTGAGGCTTCAGCGCGCCGAAGTCGGCGGCGGCCGCAGTCGCGGCGAGACAGAACAGCAGGGCGCCGGCGGCGGACGGCATCATTTAACACTGTAAATCGCCGGGTTCGATGCGCGCTTCCTCCACGCGCCCGAGCATGGCGAGGCCGATCCGGCCGGGAGCGAACATTTCGCGGGCGAGCGCCCGCACGTCTTCCGCGGTGACGCGATCCACGCCGGCGGCGATCTCCTCCAGGCTGTAAAACCGCCCGTAGGTCAGCCACTGCCGCGCCAGGTTCGACATGCGCGTGCTCATCGAATCCAGGGACAACAGCATCGAGCTCTTGGCCGTTTGCCGGGCGTGGCGGAGCTCCTCTTCCGGAACCGGTTCTTCTCTCAGGCGCCTGAGCTCTTCCATGACGCTCTGGAGAAGCCGCCGCGCCGATTCCGGCGAAGCTCCCGCATAAATGCCAAGCCATCCCGCATCGGCGTACTGCACGATGTCGGAGGCGATCGTGTAGGCGAGCCCGAGCCGTTCGCGGATGTTCTGGAACAGGCGGGAGCTGATGGTGGCGCCGAGGATCATGTTCAGCAGGTAGGCCGTGTAGGTGCGCTCGTCGCGGGCGGCGACGGCGGGGGCGCCCAGGCACAGGTGAACCTGCTGAAGACTGCGGCGGCTCTTGAGGATCAGCGGCGCCTCGGGCTTGGGCGGACGCGCCACGGGCCTTGCGCCACCCGGCGGGAGGCTGCCGAAGAGCCGCTCGGCCAGCTCCAGAAACCGCTCGTGCTCCACCCGCCCCGCGGCAGCCAGCGTGAGGTTTTCCGGCCTGTAGTAGCGGCTGTGGAAGGCGCGCGCGTGGCCGCGCGTGAAGGAGCGGATGGTTTTCCTCGTGCCGAGGATGGGCCGGCCGAGCGGATGCCGCCCCCAGAAGTGCTTGACGAAGATGTCGCCGACGTGAGCCTCGGGGTTGTCGGCGTCCATTTTGACCTCTTCCAGGATGACGCTCTTTTCCTTTTCGATCGCCGCCTCGTCGAAGCGCGGATGGAGCACGAGATCGGCGTGGATCTCCAGCGCTTCCGGCAGGTGTTCGTCCAGGACTTTGAAGCTGTAACTGACCAGCTCGCGGCCGGTGAAGGCATCGGTCACTCCACCCAGCGCATCCATCTGGCGGGCCAGGTCCTGCGCGGACCTCGTCTCCGTGCCCTGGAAGAGCATGTGTTCAATGAAATGCGAGATGCCGCATTCCTGCGGGGTCTCGTAGCGCGAGCCGGCTTCCACCCAGACGCCGGCGGCGACGCTGCGGACGGAGTCCACGCGCTCGGTGATCACGGTGATGCCATTGGACAGGCGGGAGACGTCGATGGTTCTTTCCGGGCAGTTGAAACGCATGCGGTTGGCGGTGAAGGCCGGTCTGTTTCCATTGTCTCATCCGCCGGGGCTGGCGTTCAGCGCCGCATAATGGAGAGCAGTGGCCGCC
>DYJN01000137.1 GCA_020723085.1 Arcobacter sp. | reverse complement strand
TCGTGGGATGGACTGGAAACGACGGTCGCCGAGATGCTGGCGACGATCCAGCAGGCGATCTTCCAGAAGGCGCTCGACTTCCGCGAGAGCCATACCCGCGACGTGAGCACCTACGACGAACTCAAGGAGGCTGTGGAAACCGGTTTCGCCCGCGCGTGGTGGGCCGGCGATGCCGAGGACGAGGCGCGTATCAAAGAAGAAACGAAAGCCACCGTGCGCTGCATCCCCACCGAGCAACCCGGCGGCAGCGGAACGTGCGTCTACACCGGCAAACCCGCCACCGAAATGGCGATCTTCGGCAAGGCGTACTAAGTCTTTATCAGCAGATTTAGCGGATGAAGCAGATTTTTCTATTTGAAAATCTGCTCAATCTGCTGACAAAACAATGAACTTGGAGTAGCGATGCTCTTAATCACCAGTCAGAATGGCAAGGTAGGTATCGAAGCGGCGATGCAAGTGTTGAAGGGCGGCGGTTCGGCGATGGATGCTGTCGAAGCGGGGATCCGGCTGGTGGAGGCCAACCCCGACGACCATTCGGTGGGCTACGGCGGCTATCCGAACTTGCTCGGCGAGGTCGAACTGGACGCGGCGATTATGGACGGCAGCGACCTGACCAGCGGCGCGGTGGGCGCGCTTAAAGGCTATCCCTATCCGATCTCTGTGGCGCGCAAGGTGCTGGAAAAGCTGCCGCACGTGTTCCTGGTGGGGGAGGGGGCGGCGCGTTTTGCGGCGGAGATGGGGTTCGAGCGGCGCGACCTGCTCACCGAGCCGGCCCGCGAAACGTGGGAGAAGCGCCTCCGCGAAGACCTGCCGCCTGATGTGTTGGCGCACCTCGCGGAGCAGCCCGATTTGTGGCGCTATGTCGAAATCGCCACGGACCCGGAACGCGCGAAAGGCACGACCAACTTCATTGCCCAGGATGCGCGGGGCAACCTCGCTGTGGGTGTGAGCACGAGTGGGTGGGCGTGGAAGTACCCCGGTCGCATTGGCGACTCGCCCATCGTCGGCGCGGGGCTGTACGCGGACAACCGTTACGGCGCGGCAGCCTGCACCGGCACCGGCGAGATGGCGATCCGTGCGGCGACGGCGCACAGCGTCGTCTTCTACATGAAGATGGGGCTTTCGATCACGGAGGCCGGGCAGCGGGCGATGGCGGACCTGAACGACCTGGGTGGGCGTTACCTGAGTGGCATGAACTTCATCGCCGTGGATCGCGCCGGGAACCACGTCGGCTTCAGCAGCCGGACCGACGCCACGTATCTCTACTTCACCGACGCGATGGACGCCCCTGCCGAAGCCCCCCGCCTCTGTGTTCCGCTCCGCGAGTGTTGGGAGAAAAATCTGTCAGCAGATTGAGCAGATTTAGCGGATTATGAATATGTATATCTGCTTAATCCGCTAAATCTGCTGACGATTATGAGGAGGGTAACGATGTTTCATGCAGCCGACCGGGTGTTGGTGGGGTTGATGAACAAGCCGCGCGATTTTCAGTTGGCCCGCGACGAGGGCTGGTACCACATTCCGGTTGCCCACGCCCCGGCGTCCACGACCGACGCGGCGGTTCTGGCCTTCTACTTCACCACGGCGTTTGCCGACGAACGGTGGGGCATCCACTGGTACGCGGAAGTGCGCGGACACGAGCTGGTGCGGCGGCGCGATCTGTTTCCCGACGAGGCCACGCATCCCCGCGCCGACGACCGCTACTACAAACTGCAAATCGGCCCGCTCATCCGCCGCGACCCGCCGATCCCCAGCCTGCGCTGGCGGCGAGTGACGTTTATCGAGAGCACGTGGGACCGCTTCACCGCCGCCGAGGAGATTAACGATCTGTACGTCTCCGGCGCAGACGGCCTCTACGTGACGCTCAAGGAAAGCGGTTTCTTCCCCGAAATGGATTACCTCATCCGCGAGGGCGACAGCGAGTACCGTGTCGATCTGGCTGTGCCATGCCGCGAGGGCGTTGTGTCCATCGTGTTGGGTGACGGCCCCGCGCCCGCCAACACACTGCGGGACGCCGATCCCGACGCGGTGCGTGCGGCGGTAGCGCGTTTGGGCGGGGCGCAACCACCGCAAAAACGGTAAACACGTATGCCTGCCCAGTTTACACAACTCACGTCCCACCTCTGGGTAACGCAAAGCGCGCTTTTCGCTACGAACAGCGGCGTTTTTCTGTCCGGCGATGAGGCGTGCCTGATCGATCCGGGCATTGCGCCGGAGACGATTGAGGACATCGCCCGCTTTGTGACGGAACAGGGGGCGACGCCGCGCGCAATCGTCCTCACCCACGCGCACTGGGATCACGTGATGGGGCCGGAGCATTTTCCCGGCGTGCCGGTTATCGCGCACGCTGAGTATTTGCGCGTTCTGCGCGAGCACGGCGCGGATTTGTACCGCCAGATCGATGCTTGGGAAGCGCAGGCGCATATCCGTCGACTGCGCCCTTTCCTGCTCCCCAGGCCCACGTACACCTTCGCTACTGCGCTGACGCTCACCCTCGGCGACATTCGCCTGCGGATTTTCCACGCGCCGGGCCACGCCCTGGATCAGTGCGCCGTCTACCACGCGGAAAGCGCCACGCTTTGGGCCGCCGATATGCTCAGCGATATCGAAATCCCCCTCGTCCTCAGCCTGAGCGCCTACGAACAAACCCTGGCGCATCTGGCGACGCCGGACCTGCGCATGCTGGTTCCCGGTCACGGCGCGCCGACGACGGACGCGGGTGAGATCCGGCGACGGTTGGCGGTGGATCGCGCGTATCTGGCGGAATTGCGCGAGCGGGTCACAGCGGCGGTGGCGGCGGGGCGAACGCTGGCGGAGACCGCTGCCGCGTGCAGCGATGTGCCGCTACCCTGCCCCTGCGACGATCCCACCCCGCACATGTGGAATGTGGAGAGCGCCTACGCCGAATTGGGCGGGCAGGTGGAAGGGCTGGTGGGGTGGGAACGGGAATGGTCAACATAACCGCGTAGTGGCGACTTCAGTTGCTTCTCAGAAACGACTAATGAACGCTAAGGAAATAATCCGGTATGTGAGCCGGTTCAGGTGTCCCTACGGGACACGAGCAAACATCCTACCGATACCTGGCGCTCAA
>DYJN01000136.1 GCA_020723085.1 Arcobacter sp. | reverse complement strand
CAGGCGTGTAGGAACCTCCATCGGCGATTCCCGTCCCCGAGACAAGTATCTGACGTCCGCAAGTGTCGGTCAAGGGTCTCGATGAAACCGCCGGCCGGCAAAGCCCTTGTTCGCGGCGCACGCGTGGTCGGCCCTCGTCCGGGCCGATCGCGCCCCGGGCCGGCGGCTCGTGTGGGCTGCGCTCTTCGGCATCGAGCCGTGGGCGCGGGCGAGGTGTCGTGTGGAATCTCGGAATGTTTCTGCCAAAATGCTTGATAAGCGCGCCCGATTCGATCTACGAATACCCGGGAGGCGTGGCTTGGTGGGAGCGTTGGGCTTGGTTTCGTGAGCCCGCGCGGGCGGTCCGGGGGCAAGGAGGGCTTCATGGACGCGGTGGCGCTGGCGCGCATCCAGTTCGCGCTGACGGTCGGATTCCACTTCCTCTTTCCGCCGATCAGCATCGGGCTGGCCTGGCTGCTGGTGGGCGTGGAGTGGAAGGCGTGGCGGACGGGGGACCCGGGCGAGCGGGACCTCTGGGAACGGGCCGGGGTCTTCTTCGCCAAGGTCCTCGCCCTGACCTTCGCCGTCGGGGTCGCCTCTGGCATCGTGATGGAGTTCCAGTTCGGCACGAACTGGGCGACGTACTCGCGCTTCGTCGGCGACATCTTCGGGGCGCCGCTGGCCGCCGAGGGCGTGTTCGCCTTCTTCCTGGAGTCCGGCTTCCTGGGGCTCTACCTCTTCGGCAGGAACAAGGTGTCGAAGGGCGCCCACTGGTTCTCCATCTTGATGGTTGCTGTGGGCGCCACCCTCTCGGCCTTCTGGATCATCGTGGCCAACTCCTGGCAGCAGACGCCGGCGGGCTACACGCTGAACGCCGCGGCGGGCCGGGCCGAGCTGACCAGCTTCGCCGAGGCCGTGTTCAACCCATCCACCGGCCACCGCTACCTTCACACCGTGCTGGCAGCGCTGGTGTCCGGGGCCTTCTTCATGGGCGGCTTCTCGGCCCTGCTGCTGCTGAAGGGCAGGGGAATCGAGGTGGCCCGGCGCACTCTGGGCCTGTCGGTCGTGGTCGGCCTGGTGGCGTCGCTGCTGCTGGCCTTCCCCTCCGGACACGAGCATGCCCGGCAGGTGGCGCGCACCCAGCCCGAGAAGTTCGCGGCCATCGAGGGCATCTACGAAAGCCACGCGTCGCACGCGCCCCTGGTGCTCTTCGCGCTGCCTCAAACCCGGCCGCCCGAGCTGAAGGCCGCCGTCGAGGTCCCCGGGCTCCTGTCGTGGATGACCTTCGGCGACGTGAACGCCCCCATCAAGGGCATTTCCGAGCTGCAAGCCGACTGCGACGCCCGCTGCGACGCCGGGGACAAGGTCTGGTGCGGGCCCTGCACGCCCCAGGGCTTCGAGCTCTGGCTCGGCTTCGTGAGCTTCCACAACATGGTCCTCCTGGGCGCCTGGTTCATCGGCCTGCTGGGCCTGGCGACCTTCCTGCTGTGGCGCCGGCGCCTCTTCGACAACCGCCTGGTGCTGCGCGCCCTCGCGTGGTCAATCCCGTTGCCCCTGGCGGCCTGCCAGCTGGGCTGGATCACGGCCGAGGTGGGGCGTCAGCCCTTCATCGTCCATGGCCTGCTGCGCACGAAGGACGCCGCCTCCGTCACCGTCGGCGCCGGCGAGATCCTCGTCTCGATCGTGATCTTCTCGCTGGTTTATCTGGCCCTGGGCGCGCTGTGGATCTTCCTGCTGAAGAAGAAGCTGGACGTCGGACCCGACGGGCACCCGCCGGCGGGCGGCGCAGGGATGGAGGTGGTCTGATGGACGCGACGTTCTTGCAGCATGTGTGGTTCGGGCTCTTCTTCGTGCTGATCGCGGGCTACGCCGTGCTGGACGGCTTCGACCTGGGCGCGGGGGTGCTCTCGCTCTTCACCCGCGCCGACGGCGAGCGCCGGCTGATCGTCAACGCCCTGGCCCCGGTGTGGGACGGAAACGAGGTGTGGCTTCTCACCGGCGGCGGCGCGCTCTTCGCGGCCTTCCCGCCCGTGTACGCCACGGTGTTCAGCGGCTTCTACCTGGCGCTCATGCTGGTGCTGCTCGGCCTGATCGTGCGGGCCGTGTCCATGGAGTTCCGCGGCAAGGTCGAGTCGGCGGCCTGGCGGCGCGCCTGGGACTGGGGCTTCGGGGTCGGCAGCCTGCTGCCGGCGCTCCTCTTCGGCGTGGCGGTCGGCAACCTGCTGCGCGGCGTGCCCTTGACGGGCGACGGTGAGTTCGCCGGCACGTTCTGGGGTTTGCTCAACCCCTTCTCGCTGCTGGTAGGCGTGCTGGGGCTGGTGATGTTTGTCACCCACGGCGCGCTCTACCTGGCGGCCAAAACCGAAGGAGACCTGCGCGCGCGCATGCTGGCGTGGGCGTCGAAGGGCTGGATGGCGTGGGTGGCGCTCTACGTCGTGGTGATGGTGGCAGGCTTCTTCTGCGCCCCGGCGCGCTTCGAGGGCCGGCTGCAAAACCCACTGATGTGGGTCTTCTTCGCGCTCTTCCTGGGCACGCTGCTGCTGGTGCCCACCCAGATCAAGGCCCACCGTCCCTTCCGGGGGCTGCTGCTGTCCGCGGGGGCCATCGTAAGCCTGATCGGTCTGGGCGCCCTGTCCCTCTATCCCTACCTCGTGCCGGCCCTCAACGACCCGGCCCTGGGCCTGACCCTCGTCAAGGCGTCGTCCACCCCGGGCACGCTCCTCGCCATGCTGATCATCGCGCTGGTCGGGATGCCCCTGGTCATCGGCTACACCGTCGTCATCTACCGCGTCTTCCGGGGCCCCGTGGTCCTGGACGAGCACTCGTACTGACGGGCCCTCCGAAATCCTTGGAGCGAAGAGCCGGCGTCGCGCCGTGTCGTGAAGCAGAACCGGCCCGGCCGTCAAACCGTGGAGGCGCCCTTCCGCGTCGGACGTCCCCGAACCGTCACAGGTTCCCGGACCGCCAGGCGAAGTAGCCCCAGCGGAGAAGTCCCATCAGCCACACGAGGAACGGGCGGTTCGGGGGATAGGGGATGACCCCCGTGCCTTCCGGGACCTCGATGCCCACGCGGGCGAGGAACTCGCGGGTGTGTTCGCCCCGGACCGGGGAAGCGGGGAGGTCGCGCAGGGGCGTCCCGGACAGGCGGATGGGGTTGCGCACGAAGGTCA
>DYJN01000135.1 GCA_020723085.1 Arcobacter sp. | reverse complement strand
TACCTATAGCATAAGAGAATTTCATGCTTTTTCAACTAGCACCAAAGGTTATATACGCCCCGTCTGAATGGATAACCCCAGGAAGAACTCCAAGGACTTCTATAAACTTTACCTCGCCTGCCCAGTTGCCGTTGTACAAGGTCAATACGGCGTGGATAGGTTTGCCCAAAGCACCGTAGTCAGGGTCTATGACATTGAGATTGGCAAAGGACACTTTTACAATAGGAGCGAATTCGTCCTGCACGCTGAGATAACGCGGCGCGTGAACCTCTGCTTTTAGAGCGGCGCAGTAGATGGTGAGCAGGCGCGTGACCCGCCACGGTTGCGGGATGCCGGGCGCCCACGCGCTCACAGTGTGCTTGACGCCGCCGCAGGCTTCCTTGAACCCGCAGAGTTCCACTTTGGACGTGTAATAGATGTGAGCCGATTCGCCCGGCGCGAGCGACACGTCCAGCGAGATTTTCATGGTAGCGGCGTCGTAGGTTGCGCCGGCCGGCACAGAACGCACGGATCCCGGCACAATCGCGGCAAAGCTATAGTCAGGTTCCACTTCGATGTGTGCGCTGGCCCACGTCTCACCTTCATTAGTCACTTGCGCCTCAAAGTTCACGGTTTCATCCATCGTCGCCCGCGTCTTGTCGGCGGTGAGGCTCACCCAGAATTCGTTGCCGCCCGTATCCGAGACGGTGTTGGTGACGACGGCGTGATTGTTCAGGAGCGTCGGCTCGGCGTCGCTGGTGCGGATGCCGGCCCGGTTGACCAGCGGCGTCCAGTTAGCCAGCCCGGCGCTCGCCGCGCCGGTGACAGTAAAGACGCCGCCCCCCCCCGCAGCGACAGGCCCCACATTCCAGGTGAGCGTTTGCCCGTTCTGCGTGGGATTGCCGCTGGCGCTCTGATACGTGACATCCGCCGGCAGCGTATCGGTGACGACGACATTGGCCGCCGGCAACAAGCCTTGATTGCCCCACGTGAGCGTGTAATGCAGCGTCCCGCCGGGCGCAACGTAGGACTCGGCGGTGGCTTTGGTGATCCACATGTCGGGCAGCGGCGCCGTCACGGTGACGACCACCGGCCCGGCGACATTATCCGCCGGCGTGCTATCCGCCGCGTCGAGCGCGACCAGTTCCGCCGTGTTGGTGAGCCGTCCGCTGTAAGTGGCGGTGGGCGTCATCCAAACGGTGAAGGTTTCCGCGCCGCCGATTGGCACATTGAGCAGCGTGCAGACCACCTGCGCGCCGTTGACCGTACACGGTTGCCCCTGTGCGCGCGCCGCAAGCGCGGCGACAGCCCCCGCCGGCGCGACAGTATCCGTCACCACCCCATCCGGCATCATCTCGCTGCTGGGCGCATTGGCGACCGTAAGCGTGTAGCTGATGCCCGTCCCGCCCACCACACTGCCGGGTCCCTGGCGCTGCTTGGTGAGCGATAGCGCCACCTGCGGGGGATACTCGTCCGCGCCGAGGTCGCGCCACAACCCTTGCGGGCGCACTTCCGCGTCCACGTCCGTGGCTACACTGCTGTCGGGCGCGGCGTCAATCGCCGCCGAGCCGAAGCCGATGTGATAGCCATCCACGCGCAGCCGCGGGTTGCCGGTGAGGTCATCGGCGGTGGTGAGAGCCGCGCCTTGCGTGCGCGTGACCACGCCGCTCCACAGGGTGTGATTCAGCGCGCCGCCAAAGCCGCCGGTCTGGTTGACGCCCACCGTCTGGCTGTAGATGACGCTGTATTCCCAATTGACATTTGAGCCGCTGCCGGTTCCCAACGTCACCGCCGCGCCATCGCTACTGGTGTTTTGTCCCAGCGTGGTATGCCGCCAGACGCCGCTATACAGCGCGCCGTGATAGATGCCGCCGCCCTGCCCGTCGGCGTGATTGCCGACGACGGCGTTGCTGTGCATGGTGAAGCTGCCCTCGTAGCCCAGCCCCGATACCCACAACCCGCCGCCGTTGCCCGTGGCCGTATTGTCCGTGACGGCGTTGCCCACCAGTTCGCCATACGTGCGCCAACTGATATAGACGCCGCCGCCGTTGCCCGCCGTCGCCTGGTTCGCGCCGATGCGATTGTAGCGCAAGGTGATGCGATAACTGGCGCTATTGTCCACATAGACGCCGCCGCCCGTTTTGGCCGTGTTCGACGTAATGGTATTCGCGCTCAACGTGGGATTGCTGTCGCTCGCCACGTACACGCCGCCGCCTTGCTCCGTCGCCGCGTTGTTGGCGATGACGTTTTCGGTCGCCGTTGCGCTGCCACCGCGGAAGAGGATGCCGCCGCCGAAAGGCGCGCTGTTTTGGGCAAGCGTGTTGTCGCGCAGCGTCGGCCCGCCGGAACTCACGGCGATTGCGCCGCCGCCGCAAAAGCTGGTCGCTATCCCCACAACACGGTTGCCCTGAAACACGTTATCCAAAACCTGCACATCGCTGCTGTTGAACTCCAGGCCGCCGCCCAGCTCACCGGCCTGGTTATCCAGAAATTGGTTGTTCTGGACGATGACGCCGTTGCTCTGGTACACGTGCAGCCCGCCGCCATAGCGCGCGTGATTAGCGCGGAAGGTGTTGGCGCTGATCTGCGTATTCGGCGCGCCGTTGACGCAAATTCCGCCGCCCGCGCCGCTGCCGGTGGTGATCTGCGCGCCATCCGGCGTGTAGGCGGCGACGTTGTCTTCCAGCGTGTTGCCGCGCAGAATGGGCGCGGCCTGCCCGCCGACGAAAATACCGCTGCCGTTGCCGTGGATAATCCGCAGCCCCTCCACCGTCGGCGTGATGCCGCTGCCCTCGATGAGAATGCCGCGCCCGGCCAGACGCCCATCCAGCGTGGTCGGCTGCGCCGCCGGGTCGGAAGTCGTCCAATTCGCCAGCGTGTAGCCGCCGCGCAGCGTCAGCGTCTTGGTGATGTGGACGATTTCGCTGCCGCGCGCGTTAAAGGTGTCGCAGTAGCCGGCCGCCTTCACCAGCGCGCCGATTGGGGCCGCGTCCACCGCCGCTTGCAACGAGGTGTAAAGCACGCCCTCCACGTTGGCGCGGCAATACTGGAAGGCCAAAGGCGTGTGAAGCGTGTTCCCGGCTTCCGCCGCGCGCGCCGTGAGCGTGGCCGTCAGCGCGCCGGGCATGGCCGCCGGCAGGATGGGCGTCGTCGTCATCTGCGCCGTGACGGTGAGCCATACCATCGTCC
>DYJN01000134.1 GCA_020723085.1 Arcobacter sp. | reverse complement strand
ATGGTGCGCCCGGAGTGATTCGAACACCCGACCTACTGGTTCGTAGCCAGTTGCTCTATCCAGCTGAGCTACGGGCGCACGCTGCGTCTTTCAACCGTAATTATAGCGGCCAGCGAGGGGCAGGGGCAAGAGCCGGCGCGAGGGCGCGGCGGGGCGGCGCCGCGGGGTGAGAAGATGACGCCATGAAACTGGATCTGACGGGAAAGACGGCGCTGGTGACGGGCGGGTCGCGGGGCATCGGGCGGGCGATCGTGGAACGGCTGCTTCAGGCAGGGGCCTCGGTGGCCTTCTGCGGTCGGGATGGAGAGCAGGTGGAGCGGGCGGTGTTGGAGCTGAGCGGACGATTTGCGGGAGAAACCCTAAAAATCCGCGGCCGAGCCGCCGATGTTCGGAGTGAGGTATCCGTTCGGGAGTTGTTCGAATGGATGGATCTCGAAATGGGAGGGCCGGACATTCTGGTGAACAACGCCGGCGTGGGCGTGTTCAAGGATGTGGCCGCGCTCGGGCCCGAGGAATGGAATTTAGTGATTGAGACGAACTTGGGTGGCGTGTACCGGTGCTCGCACCACGCCGTCCCGCGGATGCGGGCGCGCGGCGGAGGCTGGATCGTGAATATCGGCAGCCTGGCCGGCCGGAACGCCTTTGCGGGGGGCGCCGCGTACAACGCCTCCAAGTTCGGCCTCGTCGGCATGAGCGAAGCGATGATGCTGGACCACCGGCATGAAGGGATCCGCGTGGCCTGCATTCTGCCCGGCAGCGTGAACACGGGCTTCGGGCGGGGCGAGGCGGCGGAATGGAAGATGGCGCCGGAAGATGTGGCCGAAGCGGTGGCGGCAGTGCTGGCCATGCCGGAGCGGACGCTGGTGAGTCTGGTAGAGATGCGCCTGTCGCGTCCTCCCAAGAAGTGAGGGGCGGGGGTGCGGGAAAGGAAACCGACTTGGGCGATGCAATGAGAGTTCCGGATGCGGCGGCCTTGGTGGCGCCGCCATTGGCAGAAGGACGGCGCTTTCCGTTCTCTCGAAAGCCGAATGCACGAGCGGGCGGGCGGCCCGTGACCCCGGAAGTGCTGGATCCCCGGCGCACGGGGAGCGAGGCGTTGGAACTGGAGGAGGGGCTGCGCGCGCTGATCGTCGGGCAAGAAGAGGCGATCCGGCAGATCGTCGACGTCTATCAGATGTATCTGACTGGCCTGTGCCCGCCGCAGCGGCCGGTGGCCAATCTCCTGTTCCTGGGGCCGACGGGCACCGGGAAGACGCGCATCGTGGAAGCGGCGGCAGAGACGATGGTGGGGACTTCGCGGGCGGTGCTCAAGGTGGACTGTGCGGAGTTCCAGCACAGTCACGAAATCGCCAAGCTGATCGGATCTCCTCCGGGCTATCTGGGCCACCGGGAGACGCATCCGCTGCTGAGCCAGGAAGTGCTGAATCAGTATCACACGGACCGGGTGAAGCTGAGCTTTGTGCTGTTCGACGAGATCGAGAAGGCCTCCGACGCGCTCTGGAATCTCCTGCTGGGCATACTGGACAAGGCCACGCTGACCCTGGGCGACAACCGCAAGGTGGACTTTTCGCGGGCCATGATTTTCATGACCTCAAATCTCGGCGCTGCGGAGATGCAGGCCCTGATGAGCCCGCGGCTGGGCTTTGGCGCCGCGGCGCCGCCTGCGCAGGGTGAGCGGACCGAAGGCCAGATCCGGCGCAGCGGGATCGAAGCGGCGCGGAAGAAGTTCACGCCTGAGTTTATGAACCGGCTGGACAAGGTGGTCGTCTTCCGGCCGCTGGGGGAGGCGGAACTCCGGCGCATCCTCGACATTGAACTCGGGTTTGTGCAGCAGCGGGTGCTGGCGGCGTCGGCTGAGCGCGCTTTTGTCTTCCGGCTGACGGAGGAAGCGAAAGACGCCGTGCTGGCCGACGGCGCGGACCTGAGGTACGGGGCGCGGCACCTGAAGCGGTCGATCGAGAGGATGCTGGTGCAGCCGCTGTCGAACCTGATCGCGACCGGGCAGGTGCGGGGAGGGGACGTGGTGCGCGTGGACTGGGACCCGGAGCAGGGCTGTCTGCGGTTCCTGCGCGAGGAGGAGGGCGTTCCGGTGCAGGCTCTGGCGGAAATGCTGGAGCCGCGCGTCCGGTCCTGGGCGCGCGCAGCCGCCGCCGTGCAGCCGGCGCCGCAGAAGGCTCCGATGGCCCGCGGTTCACGGCGGGTTTAGGGCGCTGCCCGCCAAACTCCTTCGAAGGGTTCTTGGCGGGATCAGAGCGGGTGTTCTTTGTGGGCTCCCCTCGCAGGCGGAATGACCTTTGCTCAGGAGGCAAGAATCACGCGAAGAGGGCCTGCTCCTGCTGCTGGCCCCGATGGGACCGACCGCTCTGGCGGGGCCAGGGCAACTACTGTTCACTTAACGATCTTGATTCGCTTGGAGATGTCGATGCGGCACGAAGGTTGTAGTTGCTCATCTTCCTCTTCACTCCACGGGAGTTGACCCGGTTTCTGCTGGAGACAACGCGCTCCTGAAGGATCTCCTTCAGAATCGCTTCATGCAGGGTTTTCCTCTGCCGAGGGGGGAATAGCTGCATAGCGGGCCAAGCGTCGCTGGACAACCCGCACGGAGTCCAGGAAAGAAAGCCGGTCGGGATCTTCATCCGCTTTCAGAGCCGCCTCATGCATCAGTCCGCGGATCGCGAAGCGGGCCATGAACAGGCCCCAGAACTCCTGCTCCACCAGTTCCGGCGTCTTGCTCCGCAGCACGATCTGAGGGCCACGCAGGTGCGTCTTCAACTCGTCCAGCGAGGTCTCTATCTCCCAGCGCTCATGGTAAAGCGCAGCCAGTTCTTTGGCCGGCGCCCGTTGGGGATCGAGGATGGTGGTAATCAACCGGTAGACCGGCTCGGAGCCCGGGACATTGTGCAGCCGATAGTCGATCACTCGGGCAACGATCCCGTTGCGCTGGTTCCGGCGGTCGGAAGCCGAGGCATAGATGCGGCTGCGGTGAGAACCGTCCGGCAGTCGCTGATCGACCTCAAGGCGCGCATTTTGGCGGACCCGCCACAGAAGATCTGCTCCCGCCTTGGCAGCCCTCTGCCAGAGTTCGTAGCTGGGAAAGAAGCGGCGCGCCAGGCACAGCCTCCCTTTGCGGAGCGCGGGCACCACCTGCCGGGCCAGCGTGATCTCATCGGTGGCGTACTTG
>DYJN01000133.1 GCA_020723085.1 Arcobacter sp. | reverse complement strand
GTTCGGAAACGAATTCCAGCATGGTAGCGATGTCTCAGGGACAGCCCACTAGCCGTATCTCGCCTGCCCGGAAGTCCAAAAACGCCGCCCGTATCGGTTGACCACTTGCAGGCGCCTGCTGTCCAGCAGTTGGACAAGCGCCTGGGCCACCTCCTCTGGGGGCCAAGCGGGAAGCGTTCGCATCAGTTCCTCCTCGGTCATCGGATGGCGCGAGACCGCCGCCTCCACGGCATCGGTCAGGCTGTCAGACCCGCTCAGTTTGGCCTTGCCGGACAACGGGCGCTCCGGATGCACCCAATCGCCTAAGACGCTTCGGGCCCGCTGGACTCCTTGCTCGTCGGGCGGCTCGACCCAAGGTTCCGCGGGAGGACGCACCGGCGTGGTCAGGTGAACTTGATCGGGTTGGAGGCGGGACAGAACACGGGCAATGTCTCGCAGGGCATCCTCGGCGTCGTTCAGCCCCTTGATCAACATCACTTCCACCCACATCTTGCCTTTATATGCACGACGGAAGCTAAGCAGCCCGTTGACAAGACGATCGAAGGTGCACTCCGGGTGAGGCCGGTTGATGGCCCGGTACAGAGCGGGCGTTCCCGCGTCGAGGGAAGGAAGGACAGCATCGGCAGCCATCAGATCGTCCTGCACCTCCGGCCGGTAGAGCAGCGCCCCATTAGTAATCACAGCCACGGGAATGTGTGTGAGGGCTTTAACCTGGCGGATCAGGCGTCCGAGGCCCGCGTGCAGAGTGGGTTCTCCAGAGGCGAGGAAGGTCACCCAGTCGATCTCGTCCTCGGGCTGAATCCGCAGAACCCGCCGGACTTCCTCCACGATCTCACCGGACGGCAGGTATTCCCTCCGGTTGTTGATCACCGGTACACTGCGGCCAAGCTGGCAGTAAACGCAGTTCCAGTTGCAGGTCTTGAGGGGGACAGGATCGATTCCCAAGGAGCGGCCCAGCCGCCTGGAGGGCACCGGACCGAACACGCAAGCCGTCATCGCACGTCCTCCATTCGCCAAAGGATGCTACCGGGAGTTATACCTGGCTTGTGCTTCCGTGATGAAGAACCCGCAGTGCGCCCCTTCGCGCAGGCTGCTTCCCTGCCAGTCAATGCTTTCAGCTTGGATCCCGATGCGGGAGGCAATCTCTTCCAGAAAGGCCCAGCCATTGGCCACAGTAAAGGGCACGGACGCGATGCGGCACGGTTCTCTCCCGGCTGCCGCGGGCAGCTACTTGAGCTCAACCAACTTCCCTGCTTGGTAGTCGCGCAACGCTTTCGCAACCGTGCGGCCGCCGCCTTGGAACACCTTGATGCCAGCCGAGGATAACGCCCGCAACGCATTCGGCCCGCACTCGCCTGTGATGACGACTTTGACGCCTCGGCGAGCCAGCATCTGGACGGCTTGGGGTCCCGCGCCGCCGGGAGCCTGGGCCGCCTGGGAGTGATCCACCGCCTCCCATGAGCGGGAGCCGGGATCATAGATAAGATACCAGCCTGCGCGGCCAAAGCGCGTCTCCATCTCGCTTCCGGGCTTGGGGCCGGTGGAGGTGACCGCGACCTTGGGTTCAGCCAGGAGCAGGGCGAGCAGCAGTCCCAAGGAAGGTAGCATATTTCCTCCAGATGTAGCTGGCACCCACGCAACATAACGTTAGCCGACGCGCCGCGCCTTAGTCAACCCGGCCTGGCTCCCGGGAGGCGCCGGGCGAGGTTGCGATCAGCGGCTAAATGTATTTTGCATTTACCTGTGATCTGCGCTAGCCTAAGCGGTGGAGGGTTTTCGATGAGCAGGACATTTCTGGCGGTGCTGGCTGTTTTCTTGGCGGCCTATTTGGGCTTGGCTCAGACGCAGTCCCAAGCGCCCTCACCCGCCCAAGGACAGGCTCAACCCCAAGTCATGGGCCGGGGTAGAGGCGGCGCGCCTTTTGCCTGGAATGACTGGAACAAAGACGGCATCTGCGACCTCACGGGACAGCCGGTGGGACAGCGGCCAATCGGTTTCGGCCGCAGCCGAGGCTTCCGGGGCCTAGGAGCGGCCGCCTGGGGTCCGGCTGCGGGCGCGGTGGGCTGGGGTCGCGGACCATGTGGGCGGGGGTTCGCTCGAGGGGCCCGTCGCGGCGGTTGGCGGGGGCCGGCGGTCGCACCTCCTCCGGCACCCGCTCAGACGCCGCCTGTCCAGCCCGCACCGGCTCCCAAGAAACAGTAGAAGGCGCCCATGCGGAAACGCGGCGAGCGGCACAGTGCTCTTCTTGGCACGCTGAAGAGTTAGTACTACTGGGTCATAAACGTCGTGCCCCACAAAAGAGGCAGCACGGAAGTTGCCGCATCAGCTGTTCGGCCAAGCCTCGCCTCAGGCTCGCAATCGAGTCTGCTTCACACCGCTGCCGGGCCGGTGCTGCTGCCCCGCGCCTGCGAGTCCGCCGCCGCCTTGGCCATCTCCAGCTCAAGCTTTCCTGCGCGGGCCGAGGCCGAAATTCGGCTCCTCTCCGCCACCAGGAACCCGTAAGCTGCAATGCACAGTGTCGCGTGATGGTGAAAGCCCCGCCGCGATCGCCCTTCAAAATGGCCCAGCCCCAGCTCCTGCTTCAGCTCCAGGTAGTCACGGTCGACGATCCAGCGGTGCTTCAGCGAGCCGCACCAGTTGCTGAAGTGGAGTCTCCTCGGGCAGGTTCGACAGCCAGAACTCCGTCGGCTCCGCTGCTCCTCGCGGCCACTCCGGCCTCCAGCCACAGTTCCGGGTGGGGCTCGGATCGCGAATAGTCTCGATGCGCGGGCCGCACTCGCACGGCCACAAACCGCGACGCCAGCCGCCGCGCCGCGCCCTCGCGCCAGGCGATGCGCTTCAGCCTCTTCCGGCCCGGTTCCAGCACCAGCTCCCGCGCCGACACCGACTTGTGTTTTGCCGGCCGCGCCCACGCCACGGCTTGGCCTCCAGCGGACCCTCGCCCTGCCGCCACAGGCTCACGCTCGCCTGCGCCCCTGCCAGAGCCGCAAGGACAACCTCACCCGCGGCGCGCTCGACCCAGTGTGATTCCAGACCGGAATCAGAGCACGCATTGATTCCAGCGATGCTTCCGGAGCGGTGGGATACACCCGTGCCGGCACAGCAATGGCGCGATCCCAGCGCTCCCTGTAACACAGCTCCGGCAACTCCCGCACCCCCTCGTCCGTCCCGCAGCCAGCACGCTGGATC
>DYJN01000013.1 GCA_020723085.1 Arcobacter sp. | reverse complement strand
CCCGCCGGAGAGGAGAACAGCACCGCCGCGCTCAGAAACTGTACCGCAGGGCCACCATCAGGTTCGAGTTGCGCCGGTATTGGCCCAAAAAATCCTCGCGCGCGCCGCGCAGCAGGTTCGCCGCGGCGGTCACGCGCCAGTGCGCGCCCACCGCCTGCGTATATTCGAACTTGCCGTAAAACCCCTTGCCGTTCTGTCGCGCCGCGCCTTCCAATGCCACGGTGCGGTTCGAGTCGATGTTGTACGAGACGCGCCCCAGGAACGTCTTCGCCAGCCCCCGGTCGGGCGCGAAATCGATTTGCACGCGCCGCTCCGTCACGTTCTCCCCTGCGTATCCGCCCACGAACAGCCACTCGCCCTGCTGCCGCTCCGCCTGCACTACGTAAAGCACGTAATTGTCCGCCAGCGGCGAGGAGGACGTGAAGTACGCCGCCTCGCCTTTCAGCGTCAGCCAGCGCGTGGGGACGGCGGCATCGCCGCCGTACATGCGCATCTGCGGGTGAATGCGCTGAAAGACGATCGTGGGCGGCAGCGTCTGCGCCGCCGATGCCGCATAGACAGGCAGGTGATTGAACCCGTCGTAGAAGCTCAGCGAGAACTCGTATCCGCCGCCGACGTGGTTCCACCGCACGCCCGCCGCCGCGCGCTTCGGATACCGGACTGGCGCTTCGCGCAGCGCGTACTGCGCCGCTTCCTCCGGCAGCGCCGCCCAGCGTTGGCTGAGCAGCGGCGTGCGGCTTGGCGTGAACACCGCTTGCACGACCACGTCCAGCGTGTCGCCGCCCCGCTCGTAAGTGCCCCGCACCGCGGTCACGCCCAGCAATTCCGTCGTCAGCACGTTGAGGAAATCCTTCGGCGCGAACCTGTCCGTCGGGTTCAGAATGTCCGTCTTGCCCCAGCGGATGAATTGCCGTCCGCCTTCGAACGTGAACCCGCCCCGGTGCGCCAGCAGGCTCAACCGGCGCGCGGAAAACGCCGGGCGCTGCCTCCCCCGGTCCGCCCAATCCAGCCGCCATGCGCGCTCGAATTGCCGGTGGGAATCGAAGCGCGCGTCGAAGCCCGCGTTCACCTGCAGCCAGCCGCTCAGGCGCCACGCCGCTTCCCAGCGCAGCAGGTGCTCGCTCACCAGCCGCCCGCTGTCGCCGGGCGCCGTCTGCGGGTAGGCGAAACTGCGGATTTCGAGGAATCCCCGCTGCATGAACGATTGCCCCCAGGCGGCAGCGCTCCAGAGGACAACCAGCGCCGCCGCCCGCCTAACGCTCGCGCCGCAGGGCTTGCAGCGTGAACAGGTCCGCCGGGAGGGAAACATCATACTCGAGCTTCTCCAGCCGCAGCACGGTGCGCGACTTCCGTCCGAGATCCTCCACCTCGATCCGGCGCGCGGTCCAGATCCTCTGCACGTTCTGGATGTCGGAATACCGGATCCGGCGGATCAGCCGCTCGCGCGCGTAACAGTCGATCTGCGCGGCTACATAGTCCTTTTTGCGGATCCACACATAGAGCTTCGTATACTGGCTTCGCGCCTCGCGCTTCGGCGCCGATTCGATCTTCCAGCACGGCTCGCCCGCCATCGGCTCCTCGCCCAGCATGCGGTATGTGGAGCGGTCCACGTCGCGCTCTTCGAGATCCTCGAACGTGAAGTCCGTGCCGAAGAAGCGCGTTTTGCGGTCCTGGAAGGCGATGCGGCGTTCGCGCTGCACTGCGGGCGTCCACATCCACTGGTCGGAGGCGCGCTCGGGATGATTATGGATCAACAGCGCCACGCCCTTCACCTCCGCCGGCGCGGTGAAGCGCAGCACGGCTTTGGAGTTGCCCGCCGAGCCGAGCCGCTCGTAAACCCAGCGTTTCGTGCTGACCCTGCGTTTGGCGTCGATCACCTCCAGCGTGCCTTCGTACCGCTGGCTGCCCGAGCGCGCGCGGCGCTGGCTCTCCTCAATGATCGAACGCGCGTCCTGCGCGGAGACGGCGGTGCAGATGAGAACCGCCGCCGCCCACATCCTACTCATATTCGAGCGCCTCCACGAGCGACGACCGCACCGCCCCTTCCGCCGGACCGAGCGCCGAAACCAGCGCCGCGCCCATCAGCACCGGCAGAAGCAGGGCGGCGATGCCGAACGGGTAAAGATACTCCAGCCGTAGCCCCGCCACGTCCCGCTTGGCGACATCCAGGATGTAGTACAGGTGCACGCCGCCCAGGGCGAAGCCGATGGCCAGCCCCAGCGCGCCGACCGCCGCCGCCTCCATCCAGATGGTGTGCCGCACCTGGTCGCGCAGCGCGCCAACCGCCTGCAGGACGCCCAGCTCCCGCTTGCGGTCGGCGATGGAGACGGTCAGCGTGTTGACGATGCCGAGGATCGCCACCATCACGGCGACCACGATCTGCACATAGGTCAGCCCGAACCACTGGTCGGTGAGCCGCATGATGTAGGCGCGGAGCTCCTCGTTCGTCATCACAAACAGGCGCGTGCGGCGCCCGAATTCGTCGAGCAGGCGCTGCCGCAGCGCCTCGCGGTCGGCGCCGGGCTTGGCATAGACGCGCATGGCGTTGATGGTGTCGTCGCCCCAATATTGCTTGAACAAGTTCCGGCTGATGAGGATCGTGCCCTGCTGGTCGCTGTAGTCGAGCACGACGCCGAGCACCGGCAGCCGGAGCACGCCGTTGGGGGCAGGCAGCTCGAGGACGCCGCCCCGGTTCACGCGACGCAGCAGGGAGAAGTTGTCGCTGATGATGACGCCCTCGCCGCGGGCTGCGCGGGCGTACATCGATTCGCGGTCGCCGTCCACCACGCGCGCCCGCACGCGCCGGGCGATCTTTTCGACATCCGCCGCCACCAGCATCACCGGCGTGCCCTGGTAGAGGATGCGCGTGGAGCGCACGGGCTGCACCTCGTCGATGCCCTCCACCCGCGCCACCTCCTCGGCGAAACTCTCCGGGAAGCGGAAGCTGCGCTGCGTGATCGTCTCCGAGCCGGTGATGAAGAAGTCCGGGTTGAGGGACGTCCGCACCCAGGCGCCGATGGTCGCATAGCTGGCGCGCGAAATGCCGCCCAGGCCGATCACCAGAGCCACCGAAAGCGCCAGCGCCGCCACCGTGCCGGACGTGCGCCGCGGCGCCTGCAGCAGGCTGTCGGCGGCGAGCGCTCCTTCCACCGGGCGCAGTCCCTTCATCAGCGGGCGCAGCATGCGCACCAGCCGGCCGCATAGCGACGGGGTGAGCAGCAGCACCGCGAGCACGCTGAGCATGTAGCCGAGGTAGAAGAAGAACGTCGAATGGCTGAGGAAGACGCAGCCCAGCGCCGCCGCGAGCATCGCCACCGCGACGATGCGGCGCATGCGGTTCTCGCCTTCGCTGATCACCTGCACCCGCCCTTTCTGCAGCGCCTTCACCGGATCGACGCGCGCCGCGTTGCGCGCCGGCAGCCAGCCGGCGAACACGCTCGTCGCCACGCCGATGAGCAGCGCCAGCCCCAGCAGCCGCGGGTCGGCGGAAACCTGCTCGGCTTTCTCCCCGACCCCGTATACCTCGCCGAAGTAGTCGCCGAGATACCCTGCCACGCCGCGCGCCAGCGAAACGCCGAGCAGGATGCCGAGGACCGAGCCGAGCAGCCCCAGAATGCCGCTTTCCGCCAGAAACAGATTGCGGATGAGCGCGCGCGAGGCGCCCAGCGCGCGCAGGATGCCGATCTCGCCGCGCCGCTGCGTCACCGCGATCGAGAACGTGTTGTAGATCAGGAACAGCCCGATGAAGAGCGCAAACACGCTGGTGATGTTGGCAGTCATGGAGTAGACGCGCGCCATGGCTTCGAACTGCTGGCCGCGCGAAGTGGGCGGCTCCACCTGCAGCCCTGGCCCCAGCGCCGCCTGGATCCGCACGCGCGCATCGTCCACGCGCACGCCCTCCCTCACCTTGATGTCAATCCGGTCGAACCGCCGCCCGCGTCCGAACACCATCTGGGCGGCGTAAATGTCCATCACCGCCAAGCTCCCGCCGAAGGCTGAGGCCAGCCCCTGGCTCGACATCACGCCGCGAATGGTGAACTGCCGCGGTCCTGCCATGGTCTGCATCGTCAGCCGGTCGTTCAGATTCAGCCCCGTCTTCTCGCAGAACTGCCGGCTGACGATGATCGAATCCGGCTGCGCGATGAACACGAGCGGGTCGTCGACAATCGTTTCATCCGCGTTTTCCAGATCGTAGTCCCGCAGCGACCGGTCCCCGGTCATGTCCACGGCGAGCACCAGCAGATTGCCCGCGCCCGCGATGCCCGTCTGCACCGTGGCTTCGATCACCGGCACGGCGACATCGACATCTGGCAGCGACTGCACCTTGTCGAGCACTTCTTCGGGGAAGCCCGCCTCCGCTGCCGACACCTGCAGCTGCGTGGCGCCCGCGATGCGGTCCACCGTGCGGTTGAAGGCGTACAGCACGCTCTGATTGGCCGTGTGCATGGCCACGAACACGGTCACGCCCAGCACGATGCCCGCCGTGGTCAGTACGCTCCGTAACAGGTGCTTGCGCAGGTAGGGCCACGAGATCAGCCGCAAAAGCATCATCGCCGCGGCACCCTCGCCTCGTCTCCGGCGAGCCTGCCGTCGCGCAGCGTGATCGTGCGCTCGCAGCTTGCCGCCACGCCCGGATCGTGGGTCACCATCAGCACCGTGGCGCCGAGCCGCCTGTGCAAGCCGCGGATCAGTTCGAGGATCTCCGCGCCCGTCTTCGTGTCCAGGTTGCCGGTCGGTTCATCGGCGAGCAGGATCGGCGGATAGACGCTCAGCGCCCGCGCGATCGCCACGCGCTGCCGCTCGCCGCCGGACAGCTCGTCGGGCAGGTGATCGAGCCGGTGTTTGAGTCCCACCAGCTCCAGCAGTTCCTCCGCCCGCGCGCGCGCCTGCGCCCGCTTCCATCCGCGCAGGTGCAGCGGCAATGCCACGTTTTCCAGGCAAGTGAGTGATGGCAGCAGATTGAAGAACTGGAAAATGAACCCGATCTTGTCCCGCCGCAGCAGCGTGAGTTCCGTGTCCGACAGCCCTGACAGCTTCCGCCCGTCGAGGAAGATCTCGCCCGCCGTCGGCCGGTCCAAGGTGCCAATGAGATTCAGCAGCGTGGATTTGCCGGAACCCGACGGCCCGACGAGAGCCGCCATCTCGCCTTTCTCAATGTGCAGGCTGACGCCATCCAGCGCCCGCACCTTGCGCTTTCCGTCGAATTCCTTGACGACGTCCAAGAGGCGAATCACGTAAAGCGTTCCTGCACTTCCAAGATGCCATAATGGCGGCTGCGGGAAGAGAACTTCCGGCCGGCCAAGGGGACAGCCAAGGGGACAGCCTGATCTGCGACCTATGGAAAAATCGCGAAAGTGCCAATGGTGTCTGACACCTTCGCGATTTAGGCGGTCTTCTGGTAACCTGCTGATGCATATTCCATTTACGGCGCCAGCCTCATGGCGCCGCGCAGCTTTTTCTCCGCCCGATCGGGAGAAGCTCCCCGTGTCAGCCCCGTGTGCGCTTCTAATTGATTGATTTCGCAGCTCTGAGTTTTTCTTGAAAGTGCCAGTGGTGTCTGACACCTTCGGGATTATCCGAAAGGTGCCGGATCAGGCTGTCCCCCTCACGGGCGGAGGGGTGGTCAGCAGCCAAGGGGACAGCCTGATCTGCGACCTATGGAAAAATCGCGAAAGTGCCAATGGTGTCTGACACCTTCGCGATTTAGGCGGTCTTCTGGTAACCTGCTGATGCATATTCCATTTACGGCGCCAGCCTCATGGCGCCGCGCAGCTTTTTCTCCGCCCGATCGGGAGAAGCTCCCCGTGTCAGCCCCGTGTGCGCTTCTAATTGATTGATTTCGCAGCTCTGAGTTTTTCTTGAAAGTGCCAGTGGTGTCTGACACCTTCGGGATTATCCGAAAGGTGCCGGATCAGGCTGTCCCCCTCACGGGCACCCCTCGCGGGCGAGGCTGTCCCCCTCGCAGGCGGAAGGGCGGTCAGGACTTTGCGCCCTGCACGAGCGCCTCTTCTTTGAGCCGCGCCAGTTCCCGCCGGGCGATGCCCGCCCAGTAGCCGCCCGGATCCAGTTTGAGGTACTGCTGCCAGTGGCGCACGGCGCTGAGGGTGTCGTGGCGGGACTGGTAGATCAGCGCGGCGTTGTAATGGGCGTCGGCGAACTTCGCGTCCGATTCGATCGCTTTCAGGTAGCACTCCAGCGCCCGGTCCGGGTTGCGCAGTTCGTCATAGAGATTGCCGAGATTGAACCAAGCCAGCGCGTAACGAGGACGCAGGGCGATAGCAGCCCGGTAGTGCGCCTCGGCTTCCTTCCACTGCTTCATGTGGAAGTAGAGCGTGCCCAGGTTGACGTGCGGCGCCGGTGAGTCTGGGTCACGATCCAGCGCCTTCTCATATGCGGCGATGATCTGCTCGGGCGGAGCTCCCATTTGTTCCATTTCCACCGCGCGCTCGAACCACTGTTCGGCCTCGCGCATGCGGTGCTCCAACTCCTGCGCCAGCGTGCGTTCGGCGCGACGGGTGGGGAACTCGAGCAGGCGCCGCAATTCGTCCTGATCGAAATCAAGCAGCAACTGGCCGGTGAGCGGCTCCATCTTCTGGCCGTCCACCTGCACGGCCAGACGCCGGCCATCGGTGAAGATCTTCAGCTCCTGCAACGGGTCGGCCACATGGCGGAGCTTCGAGCGGAGCGACTCGAGGATCATGCGGATCCGCGCCGCGGGCAGGCGGCGCGCGCGCAACTGGCGCAGCGTCTTCAACGCCACCAGGTCTTTGAACGCATAGCGCCCGGCGCGCGCCACGAAGCCGTTCTCTTCCCAGTCTTCCAGGACTGCCTCACGAATGCCGAGCAAGCGGCACACCTCGTCGCGAGTGTATTCCGCTTTCGGTGGCCCTCCGGACACGGGTGTCATTGTAGCACCGCGCGCCTGCCGCCGATGAGATAAGATGAAAGGAGGAGGCGAGCGGACTCCATATGCAACTGAGTTTCAAGGCCGCGTCCCGCAAGAAGACGGCGGCATGCTTGGCTGATTTGCCTGCGGGATCGGAGGCGGTGATCGACCGGCTCGATCTGCCCGGGGATCTGGCCGGCCGCTTGATGGAACTCGGTTTCATTCCGGGGCACCGCGTCGCGGCGGCGCTGAGCGCGCCCGGCGGCGATCCCCGGGTGTTCCGCGTTGACGGTGCGGAAATCGCGCTGCGTCGCGAAACCGCACGGCATATTCTCGTCAGGAACAACTAATGCGATGGGCGCGTGCCACGGCAAGACGGATGCAGCCGCGCCGGCGCCGCCGCCGGGCGCGGGCGCGCGGCCGCGGCTCGTCGCGCTGATCGGCCCGCCCAACTCAGGCAAGACCACGCTGTTCAACCGCCTGACCGGTCTACGCCAGAAAGTGGCCAACTTTCCGGGCGTCACCGTGGAGCATCACATTGGCAAAGCCCATCTGCCCGGGCATCACGACGTCGACATCATCGACCTGCCCGGCATCTACAGTTTGAACCCGCGCTCGGAAGACGAGCAGGTCACGCACGACGTGCTGCGGGGCGCCATGCCGGGGTTGCGCCGTCCGGACGGCGTCATACTGGTGCTCGATTCCACCAACCTCCAGCGCCATCTTCCGCTGGCGGCGGCGGTGTTGAGTTTGCGCCTGCCCACTCTGGTCGCGCTCAATATGGCTGACGACCTGAGGCAACGGGGCGGCGCGGTCGACACGGAAGCCCTCGCCAACCAGCTGGGGGCGCCCGTCGTGCTGGTCAGCGCCGTGACCGGAGAGGGAGTGGAGAGCGTGGCGCAGTTCCTCACCGGCGGCATCGCAGTGCCGCGACTGGTGGAACTGCCCGTACTCCAGGACGTGCCCGCGTGTCGGCAGTGGGCGCGCGCCGTCTCCCATCAGGCGCGCTACACGCATCCCGTGCCGCCGGTGTGGACGCGCCGGCTGGACGCGGTGTTCCTCCACCCGCTGATCGGTCCGCTGGTGTTCGCGGGGGTGGTGGCGGCCGTGTTTCAGAGCCTCTTCACGTGGGCCAGGCCGCTGATGGACGCGGTGCAGGCGGCCGTAGCTGTCTCAGGCGCCTGGCTCCACGCCGTGCTGCCGGACGGGTGGGTGGAGTCGCTTCTGGTGGACGGCGCGTGGAGCGGCGTCGGGGCGGTGATCGTCTTCCTGCCGCAGATCCTGCTGCTGTTCCTGTTCATCGCGCTGCTGGAAGACTCCGGCTATCTGGCGCGCGCGGCGCTGATCGCGGACCGCACGTTGGCGCGCGTGGGATTGCAGGGCAAAAGCTTCATCCCGCTGCTGTCGGCTTACGCCTGCGCCGTGCCGGCGATTCTGGCGACGCGCACGATCGAGAACCGGCGGGACCGGATCGCCACCATCCTCATCGCGCCGTTCATGACGTGTTCGGCGCGGCTGCCCGTCTATACGCTGATCATCGCCGCGTTCATTCCGGAGCGGCCGTTGCTGGGCGGATTGCTGGGCACGCGCGCCGCCGCGCTGCTCGGCCTGTATCTGCTCGGCTTCCTCGCCGCGATTGGAACGGCGAGGCTGCTGAAGTCCTCCGTGCTGCGCAGCGGCCATGCGCCGTTCGTGCTGGAGATGCCGCCTTACCGCATGCCGACGCTGGCGAGCGTGGGGCTGCGGCTGTGGGACCGCGCGCTGGCGTTCCTGAAGCGCGCGGGGACGGTGATCCTGGGCGTCGCCGTCGTGATGTGGGTGCTGGCCAGCGTGCCTACCGCCGGAGGGGAGAAGCCGCCGCTCGAGCAGAGCCTGGTGGGAACGCTGGGCCGCGCCATCGAGCCGCTGATCGAGCCGCTCGGGTTCAACTGGAAGATCGGCATCGGGCTCATCACATCGCTGGCTGCGCGCGAGGTGATCGTCGGCACGCTCGGCACGATCTACGGCATGGACCCGGATCACGACAGCGCCGGGCTGCAGGCAGCGCTTCAAAAGGAACTCACGTTCGGGGGTGCGGTGGCGCTGCTCGTCTTCTTCGCCTTCGCCATGCAATGCATGTCCACGCTGGCCGCAGTGCGCCGGGAGACGGGCGGCTGGAAATGGCCGGCGATCCAGTTTTTCTACATGAACGCGCTCGCCTACGCGTGCGCCTGGATCGCTCATGCGCTGCTGAGCTGAGCGCGCGTTTGCGGCTTTCTCGAGCTGTCTGCGAGACTGGAAGGGCGATGCCGTTCCGCCGGGCGCCGTGGCAGGCGCTGCTTGTTTTTTCCGCCGTTTTCGCTCAGGCGCCCGCATGGCAGCCGCCGGCGGCGCAGAAGCTGAGCTTCAAGGCCGAATGGCGGCTGGTGCACGCCGGCGATGTCGAGGTGGAGACCAGCGCGGCGGAAAGCCTCAGGATGCAGCTCCGCACGGCAGGTCTGGTGCGCGCCTTCGTCAAGGTCGACAACCAATTCCATGCTTCCTACCGCCCCGGCTGGTGCGCGGAAGCCACGGAACTGATCGCGCACGAGGGCAAGCGCCACCGCGAGACGAAGGTCCGCTTCGACTCCGCGGAGCGCAAGGCGCATTATCTGGAGCGCGATCTGGCGAAGGATGCTGTCGTCACTCAGAAGAGCATCGACATCCCTGCCTGCGTGCACGACGTCACCGCGGGGTTGCAGCGCCTGCGGGAGCTGCTGCCGGAGCCCGGGGTGGTGATGGAGCTGCCGGTCAGCGACGGCAAGAAAGCCGTGATGGCGCGCGTGGAGGCGCAGAGGCGCGAACGCATCCGCACGCCCGTGGGGGAATTCCAGGCCATCCGCTACCAGGCGTTCCTGATGAGCGGCGTCCTGTACCGCCGCAAAGGCCGGCTCTTCGTCTGGATCAGCGAAGACGAGCGCCGCCTGCCCGTGCAGATCCGCGTCCAGATGCCGTTTTACATCGGCACCGTCACACTGCAACTCGAGAGGGTCGAATAAGCCATGTGGAAGAGCCTGATCTTCGCCGTTCTGCTGGGCGTCTCCGCCGCAGCGCAGCCGGAGGCCAAGCCTCCGACAGACCAGCAGATCCTGCCCCTGTACGAGCGCTGCCTTCAGCTGATCGAAGCCGGCGGCGTCGCCAGCCCGGAACTCGGGCGCGCGGGCGTGCCGCTGGCCGAGAACATGCGCATGGCGCTGGAGAGCCTGAAATTCCTCGGCGTGCGGCAGCCGCAGCTTCACTACCGGTTTCTCGCCAACCTGAGGGCGTACCTGCTGCTGGCCGAGTCCGTGCCCAAGCCTGTGAACTTTCCCGCCATGGCGCGCCAGCAACTGGCCGAGCTCCGCGACCACTCGCTCAGCATCGAGGCGTACTTCCTGGCGCTGATCGAGCGGCTGGAGAACGATCTCCGCCAACCCGACCGCGACAACCTGCGCCGGTACCGCGACGCCAACCTCACCCTTGGCCCGCCGAACCCCGCCCGTCCGCGAGTCGTCTTTCTCGGCGATTCGATCACCGACATATGGCGGCTGAACGAGTATTTCCCGGGCCGCGACTTCGTCAACCGCGGCATCAGCGGACAGATCACCGGCCAGATGCTCGGCCGCTTTTATGCCGACGTAATTGCGCTGAAGCCGGCCGGCGTGGTGATTCTGGCCGGCACGAACGATATCGCGCGCGGCGTGGCGCCGGAGACGATCCAGAACAATCTGACGATGATGTGCGAACTCGCCGACGCGCACAAAATCAAGGTGATCCTCGCCTCCATCCTTCCCGTCTCCGACCACCACAAGGACGTCCATCCGGCCTACGAGCGGACGAAACTCCGCCCGCTGCCGGCGATTCTGGAGATGAACCGCTGGATCCAGAGGTTTTGCGAACAGCGCGGCTACGTGCATCTGAATTACTATCCGGCACTGGCCGGACCGGACGGGCAGATGGCGCCGAACCTGGCCGACGACGGGCTGCACCCGAACGCCGCCGGCTACCGCATCATGGCGCCGCTGGCGCTGGCGGCCATCGAGAAAGCCCTTGGTCCGGCAAAACCAGCCGGGCGCCGGCGGCGTCTATTCTAGTGGCATGTTGCGCCGCCTGCTCCTGATCTGCCTGCTGGGCGCGTTGGTTCTCACCGCGCAGCAGAAGATGAGCGTGGCCCAGTTGAAGTCCGTGCTGCGCTCCTCGATCCGCCTCCAGCACAACGACCGGCAGGTGGCCGGCTACATCCGCAAGATTCAATTGACCGAGCGGCTGACGCACCGCGACGTGGAGGAGATGTTCCAGGCGGGGCTCGGTCCCCGCGCCACCGACGAACTGCGCAAACTTGTGCCGGCGACAGCCTCGCTGCCTGCGCCAGTCAGGGATCCCGCCCCGGTGAAGCCAGTGCCGCTGCCTCCGCCGCCTTCCACCGTACAGGCGCGCGTGATCAGCGAGGCGCGGGAGATGGCGCTCGGATATACGAAGCGGCTGCCGGACTTCATCTGCCTGCAGGTCACGCGGCGCTATGTGGATCCATCAGGGCTGGAGATGTTCCAGCTGATGGACACCGTCGCCGAGCGCCTCAGCTACTTCGAGCAGAAAGAAGACTACAAGCTGATTTCGATCAACGGCAAGTGGACCGACGCCGACCGCTGGAAGCTCGGCGGCGCCACTTCGAGCGGCGAATTCGGCACGATGCTCAAGGAGATTTTCGAGCCCGCAACGGAAGCAGAATTCGAGTGGGAGCGGTGGGGCAAGCTGCGCGGGCGCATCTGCCATGTCTATCAATTCCGCGTCCGGCAGCCGAAGTCCAAATGGCACATCAGCTGGCAGAGGCAACTGGACATAGTGCCGGGATACCGGGGTCTGATCTACATCGACCGTGACGTCCCCATGGTGCTGCGCGTCACCATGGAAGCCGTGAACCTTCCGCCCACCTTTCCCATCCAGGAAGCCCGTACGATGCTCGACTACGATTTCGTCGACATCGCGGGCAGCGAGTATCTGCTGCCGTTGCGTTCAGAGATGCGGATGCGGGAGGGAAGGCTGCTGGTGAAGAACCAGGTGGAGTTCCGCAGCTACCGGAAGTTCGGCGCCGAGGCGATCATCACCTTCGATCCGAATCTGGAACCGATCCCGGAAGATCAGCTCCGGGAAGAGAAGGTCGAGCCTGGGGCCACGGGCGGCGTCAAGCCGCCTCAGCGCTGAGGCCCGCGCGTCTGGGGTTCCTGCTTTGCCGTCTTGCGCGCCGCCCTCTGCGCCAGCGCGTTCATCAGCTTCTGGTGAACGGTCTCCGGCAATGGGTGCAGGTCCATGCCCTTGTAGATCTGGATGGTCTTCCGCGCCGTGTCGCAGACCACCCAGCAGTTGGGGCACTCGTTGATATGCCGCTCGAGTTCGGCGCGCAGGGCGGGATCGGTGGCGCCGTCGAGGTAATCGCTCAGCTCACGCAGGAAATCCTTGCACGTGATCATGCTACTTTGCATAGCCGAAGATCCCGTCTCCTTTTCTCTTGAAGACCCGAGTCAGCCTCTCGCGCAACTGCAGGCGAGCCCGCAGCAGCCGGCTCTTGACGGCGGCGACGGACAAGCCCAGCACTTCAGCCGTCTCCTCGGTGCTCAACTCCTCGACGTCCCGCAGGATGAACACCGTCCGGAAGATCGGCTTCAGACTGTCGATGGCCCGGTCCAGGATCTGGCGCAATTCCTCCTGGCTGTATTTCGACTCCGGAGTGTCGTCCCATACGGCGATCTCCCGCACGATGGGCTCCTCGTCTGTTTCGATGTTTTCATCCAGAGAAACGGTTCGATCGGATTTGCGTTTTCTGAGCTTCATCAGGCTTTCGTTGACGGCGATTCTTGTCACCCAGGTATAGAATTTGCTCTGCCCCTGGAAGGAATCGAGGTGCTCGAAGGCCTTGAGGAAGCTCTCCTGGAGGACATCTTCGGCGTCTTCGTCGTTCTGGGTGATCTGCCGCGCCATGCGATAGATGCGGCGCTCATAGCGGCGCACCAGTTCGGCGAACGCCTCCATGTCGCCGGCTTTGGCGCGCTCGACAAGGTCGCCTTCGCCCGCGGAGACCGGCGCCCGTTCAGCCTGCAAGGGTTGATCCGGCATGAGCTTGTGGCTCCGTCTCCAGCATACCAGCGAGGCGGCGGAGGGTTGGCGTGCGGCCGCGTGCTAGTCTGGAATTTACCGGGGTTCCCCATGAGCAGTATGATTCAGGTGACGCTGCCGGATGGCAGCCAGCACTCATTTCCTCCTGGCACGACGCCTCTCGAAGTAGCCCGCTCGGTCAGCCGGCGCCTGGCCGGCGACGCCATCGTCGCCCGGGTGAATGGCGAGCTGTGGGATCTGGCGCGCCCGCTGGAGGGCGACGCCCGCGTCGAGATCCTGACGTCCAAAGACCCGGAGGCGCTGGAGGTCTACCGGCACTCTACCGCACACCTGCTGGCTGCCGCCGTCCTGGAGCTGTTCCCGGGCACCAAGCTTGGCATTGGTCCGCCTGTCAAGGACGGCTTCTATTACGATTTTGAGAGAAGCGAGCCGTTCACGCCTGAGGATCTGGAGCGGATCGAAAAGAAGATGCGGGAACTGCGCGACCGCGATCTTCCCTTCGAGCGCAGGCTGACGCCGAAAGACGAGGGGCTGGCGAAGTACCGCGCCATGAACGAAGAGATGAAGTGCGAGCTCATCGACGAGCGCGCCGATGCGGTCTTCAGCGAGTACACGCTCGGGCCGCACTTCATCGACTTTTGCCGCGGGCCGCACGTTCCGAGCACGAACAAGCTGAAGGCGTTCAAGCTGCTCTCGGTGGCCGGCGCCTACTGGAAGGGCGACGAACACCGCCAGCAGCTCCAGCGCATTTACGGCACGGCGTGGTTCACCGAGAAGGAACTTGAAGCCTACCTTCAGAAGCTGGAAGAGGCGAAGAAGCGCGATCACCGCACGCTCGGCAGGCAGCTCGACCTGATCTCGATCCAGGAACTGGCAGGTCCCGGGCTGATCTTCTTCCACCCCAAAGGGGCGCTGGTGCGCAAGCTGCTGGAGGACTGGATGCGCGAGCAGTACCTCAAGCGCGGCTACGACCTGGTGAGCACGCCGCACGTGATGCGCGAACAGCTCTGGCAGATCAGCGGCCATCTGAGCCATTACGCCGAGAACATGTATGCGGCGATGGAGCTCGACGACGCCCGTTACCGGCTGAAGCCGATGAACTGCCCGGGCCACATTCTGATCTACCGGGACCGGCAGCGCAGCTACCGCGACCTGCCCGTCCGCCTGGGCGAGCTCGGCACGGTGTACCGCTACGAGCGCTCCGGCACGCTGCACGGGCTGTTCCGCGTGCGCGGGTTCACGCAGGACGACGCGCACATCTTCTGCCGTCCGGACCAGATCGAAGACGAGATCGTCAGTTGCCTGGAGTTCGCCGTGGACGTGCTGAAGACCTACGGATTCCACCGCTATCAGGCGGAGATCTCCACCTGGGACGGCGGCGCCAGCGGCAAGTATGACGGCACGCCGGATCAGTGGAAGCTCGCCGAAGGCGCCCTGAACCGCGCCGTGGAGCGGGTCGGGCTGGAGGCGAAGGTGATGGAGGACGAGGCGGCGTTTTACGGACCCAAGATCGACGTGAAGCTCGTCGATGCGCTGGACCGCCCGTGGCAACTCAGCACCGTGCAGTTCGATTTCACGCTGCCGCGGCGTTTCGAGCTCGAATACGTGGGCGAGGACGGGGCGAAACACCAGCCGCTGATGGTTCACCGCGCGCTGTATGGCAGCGTCGAGCGATTTTTCGGCATCCTGCTCGAGCACTACGCGGGCGCGTTCCCCGTATGGCTGGCGCCGGTGCAGGCAGTTGTGCTGCCCATCGCCGACCGGCACATCGAATACGCCCGCCGGGTGCGGGACCGGCTTGCCGCCGAAGGGCTGCGCGCCGAGGTGGACGAGCGGAGCGAGAAGGTCAACTACAAGATCCGCGAAGCGCAGCTGCAGAAGATCCCCTACATGCTCGTCGTCGGCGACCGCGAGGCGGCCAATCAGCAGGTTGCGCTGCGGACGCGCAAGGGCGGCGACCTCGGGGCGCGCGGCGTAGAAGAAGTGGTGGCCATGATCGCTGAAAAGAGCCGCACGCGGGCGGCTGAGGACTAGCGCCCGCCGCCATGGACTGGCTCGCCTGGCCGTTGCTCGCCCTGGCCGCCGGTTCGTGGGCCTACTGCCTGCTGACGGTCTGGGCTGTGTACCACTGGCGGCGCGTCCGCCCGCCGCACTTGCCCGCCGCCGAGCCCGTGTCCGTTCTGAAGCCGCTGCACGGGCTGGACGACGGTCTCGAAGAAAATCTGCGGTCGTTTTTCGAACAGGATCATCCTTCCTTCGAACTCCTCTTCGCCGCGCGCCAGGAGAATGATGCGGGACTCGCGCTCGCGCGGAGTCTGAGCCGGCAATACCCGCGCGTGCCGGCGCGGTTCTTCGTCACCGGCGAGCCGCCTTACGCCAACGCGAAGGTGTGGAGCCTGGAGATCATGATGCGCGAGGCGGCGCATGAGCTGCTGGTGATGAGCGACTCCGACATCCGCGCCGGGAAGGACATGCTGAGCGTGATCGCCGCGGAGTTCGCCGAGCCGAGCCTGGGCGTGGCCACGTGTCCGTACCGGGCGGTTCCGGGCGCGAGCTTCTGGTCTCTGCTGGAAGCCCTGGGGATGAACACGGAGTTCTGGGGCGGGGCGTTCACGGCGCGGCTGGTGGAGCGCGGGGTGCGCTTCGCCGTGGGTCCGACGATCGCCGCACGCCGGCGCGTCATTGAAGACATCGGCGGCTGGAGGCGGCTCAGCGAGTATCTGGCGGAGGACTTCGTGCTCGGCCAGTTTGCGGCGGCGCGGGGCCACGGCGTGATTCTGTCTTCCTGTGTGATCGAACACCGGATCGGCTCGCAGCCCTGGCGGGCGAACTTCGCCCACCGCCTGCGCTGGAACCGCTCGACGCGGCGCTCGCGGCCATGGGGATATGCAGGGCAGATTTTCACCAATCCGCTGCCGCCGGCGCTCGCCGCGGCGGCGGCGTTGCCCGCATACGCGGCGCCACTGCTGGCGGCGGCGGTCTTGTTGCGCGCCCTCTCGGCGTGGGCGGTTTCGCAGGCGGCGTTGCACGATCCGCTGTGCCGCCGCTACGGGCTGCTGATTCCGGTCCAGGACCTTGTGAGCTTCGCCTTCTGGGTGGCGGGCTTCTTCGGCAATACGATCGATTGGCGCGGACGGCGGTACGAACTCCTGCCCGACGGCCGCTTTCTTCGCTCCGGCGCAGGGGACGGCCCGAACTGAGCGATGCGTCCCCGGCACGGTCGTGCAGAACGCTCCACTCGTGGTGTCCCTGATGCTAGGGACGAGCGCGGCGGGCGGGCACTCCCCTGGGGTGGCAGTCGGCGCACTTGACCGTGTGAATGTTGTGCCTCGAATCTTTGTTGAGGAAGGTCGTGTCCATCTTCTCGACGTCGAGGCCGCAATTGGACAGGCGCGGGTGGCAGTTGGCGCATGAGGCGCGCGTGGTCTGGCGGTGCTTGTCGTGACAGGCAAGACAGGAGATTCCCTCGTGCACGCCGGCGGGCGTGCGGTCGTCGCCTGAGAACACCTGCCGCGTGCTCAGAGGAGCATGGCACTGATAGCAGAGCGCCTGCCGCGGGTCGGGACTCGTCTTCACCGGACGCGCGCCGTCGATCATGGCGGGCAAGGGCAGCAGAGCCACGTCCACGGGCGCCATCGAACGGCGGTCGAAGAAGACGAGGGACGGGCGGAACTTCTCCTGGCGCGGACCGGCGATTTTCGCTTCCAGGCGGCGCTCTTCGTGCAGGGCGCCGCGGCGGTGGATGGAGTGGCACGCGAGGCACGGGATGGCGGGCTCTTCGAGCAGTTCTGGGCGGCGGAGCCGCCAAGGGCCTTTGATGGAGAGCGGTTCGACGAGATCGCGGATGCCGCCATCGAAGTGCATGCCATGGCAGCGGAGGCAATCGTCCATCAAGTGCCGCGTGGAGTTGTGCTTTTCGTCGAGGAAGATGCTGCGGTAGGTGATCGAGTGGGGACCGCTCGACCAGGAGGCGAACTCCTGCTGGTGGCATTTCTGGCAGCGGGGCAGCATGGCGCGGATCCCTTCAGGGCCGAGCGGCGCGAGCTCGCCGGCTTCGCCGCGCCAGTGCTGGACCACGCGGCGGGCATTGGCGAGATGGAAGCGGGCGCCGGCGGTGAGGGCGTCGCCGTGGCAGGCGCTGCAGGGCGTGCCGCGGTGCGTGGAATGGCGCCACTCGCCCACGGGCGCTCCCATTTCGTGGCAGCGGGCGCAGGCATCGGGCCCGCCAGCCTCGTAGAGAAAGCTCGCCGCGGGAATCATGAGCAGGAGGGCGAGCCCCAGCACCAGGGCGGCGGCAGCGGCTTTCACGCGCGCCTCCCCGCGCGCGCCAGATGCGCGCCTGTGCGATAGGCGATGGCCATGATGGTGAGCACGGGATTGAAGCCGCCATTGGTCACGTGGACGCTGGCGTCGACCACGTACACGTTGGCGGTGTCGTGGACCCGGCACCACGGATCGACCACGGAGGTCTTCGGATCCCTGCCCATGCGGCAGGTGCCGGCCTGATGCTGGCCGCCGCTGACGCCGCGGCCGGCGCGCCGCAGCCAGACTTTCACGGCGCCGGAGGCGCGGAGCCAATCAGCCGCGCGCTCCGCCATGTATTCGGAGACTTCGATGCTGTGCGGGTGGCGGTAGCCGGAGATGCGGGCCACGGGGATGCCGAACCGGTCGCGCACGCGCGGGTCGAGCGTGACGCGCGAATCGAAGACGGGAATCTCCTGCGTGGGGCCCAGCACGGGGATGATGCGGCGGTAAGCGCGGCGCACGAATTCCTTGTGGGCGCGGCCCCAGCGGGGCACACCAGGGGCGCGGATGCCGGAGACGAACTGATAGGGGAGGCGGATGAACTCGTTGGCGAGCATGGCGCCGCCCGCAAGGCCAGGATTGCCGTGGTTGAAGTCGCAGATGGCGATGCTGGCGCCAGGGCCGAGGTCGTCGTAGACGATCTCCTCGAACAGCCCGTTCGCGCCCGTGTAGGTGTGCCCCTGGAGATTGCGCCCGACCCAATCGAACCGGTTGCCCAAGCCCTGCGGGTAGAGGCGCGAACGCGAGTTCAGCAGCAGGCGGGCGCTTTCGATGGCCCCGCAGGAGACGACGACGTAGCGGGCGGGCTGCTCCCACGGGCGCCCTTCGCGGTCGAAGTAGGCAACGCCGGCGGCGTCGCCCTTCTCATCGAGAAGAATTTCACGGACGGAGCACTCCGTGCGGAGCTCGAGATTTCCCGTGGCCAAGGCGGCGGGAATGACCGTATTCTGCGTGCCGTTTTTCGCGTCCACTTCACAGGCGAAGCCGACGCACCAGCGGCACCTCATACAGGCGGGACGGCCATTGTACGGCACCGAGTTGCGCAGCATCGGGATCGAAAACGGGTGCAGGCCGAGGCGGCGGGCGCCCTTCTCCAGAATCTCGTGCTCGCGCGTGGGGGGCAGCGGAGGCATCGGCAGGGCGCGCCGGCGCGGCCCTTTGAAAGGATCGCCGGACAAGTCGCCGCTGACGCCGATCTCCCATTCCGCTTTTTCGTAGAACGGCTCGAGGTCTTCATAGGAAATGGGCCAGTCTTCGAGCGTGGAATTTTCGAAAGCGCGGGGGACTTTCGCCGCATATGTGCTGCGCATGCGGAAGTCGTTGGGGTGGAAGCGCCAAGCCATGGCGCCGTAGGAGAGGGTGCCGCCGCCGACGCAGAAGGCGTTGTTGTTGTAGCCCGGCTCGGACGGCTTCACGATGCGCTCGCGCCCGTTGAGATCGACAAAGACGCGGGGATTTCCCTCTTCCTCAGGGCCGAACGGATAGCCGAGCGTGGGATTGCGCTGGTTGCGCAGGTCGTCCTTGCGGCAATCGGCGGACGTGTGCCAGCGGCCTTTTTCGAGCAGCACGACGCGCCAGCCGGCAAAGGCGAGCTCTTTGGCGACGATGGGGCCGGCGGCGCCCGCCCCGATGACGACGGCATCGACTTTGGGCAGGGGCATCAGCTCTTTTCCGGGAATGTCCGCGCGGCTTCGTAGTGCTCGCGCCCGCGCACGGGCACGGGCGGCACGCCGATCATCTTCCAGGAGGCGTAACCGCGGTTGCCCCCGTGGCGGGGGTTTCCATAGAACCCCTGCATCGCATGAGCGAGCACGAGTTCGAAAGCGCCCTTGCCGCCGTCCGGGAAATGATCGCGGTCGGCTTCGCCCTGCTCCATCAGGGAGAGCAACTCTTCGCGGGTGTCGGGAGGCAACTCCGCGAAACCGCGCCCGGCGCGCGAACGCGCCCAACGGTCGATCCGCGCGAGCGCCTCGCGGTAGCTGCTCTGATGACGCCGGAACCAGCGGGTGAGCTGGAGATCGATGTAGCGGACGACTCCCGCGCCGCGCGCGCCCGGATCTTCATCGGGCGGAATCAGCGTGTCCACCCACGCCCCGAGCGTGGCCACCTCCGCCTGCGTGAGGAACCGGTATCCGGCGGCGGGCGCCGGCTTGCTCCTGCAGGCGGAGGCAGCGGCGAGAGAGCCGGCGAGGAACGATCTTCGTTTCAGACAGCCACCTCCTTTAATGGGCTTGACGGAATCATACAGGATGGGCGCCCGGCCGGGCAAGGCGGCGCGGGTTGTGAGAGGCTGTTAACACGGATGGCGCAGCAGGAGCTTTTCGGCATCGAGCCGAAGATTTACACGGTGACCAGCCTGACGGCGGCGATCCACCGCGTGCTGTCAGCGCACTTTGACGACGTGCGGGTGATGGGCGAGATCTCCGGTTACAAGGTGTGGACGTCGGGGCATGCCTACTTCACGCTGAAGGACAACGGGGCGCAGATCCGGTGCGTGCTGTTCCGGCAGGTGCTGCGCTATCTGAAGTTCACGCCGGGAGACGGGATGGCGGTGGTGGCGCGGGGCGCGGTTGAGGTGCGGCAGGAGCGTGGCGAGTATCAGCTGATCGTCACCTCACTGGAGCCGCAGGGGGCGGGCGCGCTTCAGGTGGCGTTCGAGCAACTGAAGCAGAAGCTCGCCGCCGAAGGGCTGTTTGATGCGGCGCGGAAACGCCCGCTGCCGCCGTACCCGCGGCGGATCGGCATCGTGACTTCGCCGCAGGGTGCGGTGATCCAGGACATGCTGAACATCCTGGGGCGGCGGTTCCCGGGGCTCCACATCCGGCTGTATCCGACGGCGGTGCAGGGCGAGGGCGCGGTGGAGGGCATCGTGGAGGGGCTGCGGTATTTTTCCGGGCACCCGTGGGCGGATGTGGTCATCGTGGGGCGGGGCGGAGGCTCGCTTGAGGACCTGTGGGCGTTCAATGAAGAAGCCGTGGCGCGCGCCATCGCGGCGTGCCCGGTGCCGGTGATTTCGGCGGTGGGCCACGAGACGGACTTTACGATTGCGGACTTCGTCGCCGATCTGCGCGCTCCGACGCCCTCGGCGGCGGCGGAACTCGTGGTGAAGAACCGGGCGGATCTGCTGCGGCAGCTCGGCGATCTGCTGCGGCGCGCTTGGCGCGCCGTGCAGCTGCATGCGAGCGCGGCGAGGAACCGGCTGCAGGAGCGGGGAGTCGACCGCGCCGCGACGCTGGCGCGGCGGCGCGTGGCGCTGCTGTGGCAGGAGCTGGATGAGTTGGATCAGCGGCTGCGGCGGGGCGATCCGCGGACACGGCTGGCTTCGAGCGGGGCGCTTCTGGATCAGCTGGAACGCCGCGCCGGCGATCGCGTACGCGCCCTGCTGCATGAGCGCCGGCTCAGGCTGGAACTGCTGGCGGGGCGGTTGCCGGAATGCGTTCAGCGCCATCTGGAGACAGCGAAGCAGATGGAGAGACTGGCGCGGGCGCGGCTGGAGGCGCTGAGCCCGTTGAGCGTGCTGGAACGCGGGTACGCCATCGTGAAGCGCGCCGATGGACGCATCGTGCGCGTGGCGGCGGATGCGCCTTCGGGGTCGAAGCTGCGGATCCGGCTCAAAGAAGACGAACTCCGCGCCACCGTGGACTGAAGGGCGGATTTCGCGGGACGGGCGGGGACGGGGCGTCCCCTTGGGCGTACGCGCATGGGCAGGGCACGGGTCAATCCAGATACGTATACGGCGAGGATTCGACCACGGCGAAGTTGTTCCGGAACTTGCCGGCGATAAAGGGCGTGAAGAAGCGGTAGTCGTAGTCGACGATCGCCACGGTGAGGCGGGCGTCATTCGGATTGGCTGCTGTGCCCGGGGTGAAAACGACGCGGACGTTCGAGCGGGTGAGCCCGAGCACGCCAAGTCCCGTACCCCCGGCGGGCTTTCCGTACATGACCATGCCGGCGATCGCGTCGCCCGTACCGTCCCATTCGTGGATCATGCCCCAGCGGAGCGCGTTGCGCGTCCGCTCCACGAGGAGCTGATGCGTGAACATGAGCTGCGAGAAGTCGAGGATGGCGATGATCGTGGAGATGGCCACGATCAGAACCAGCGCGGACTCGATCAGAGCCTGCCCGCGCCGCCTGGCTTGGATTTTACGGTTCGGATTCTTCTGGCGCATAACGTCCCAAGTAAGGCATGGTGAATGTGGGGTAGCCCGCGAACGTGTACTTTCCGAAGACGCCATCGACGGTGTAGGAGTTCACCCGCACGGTCACGGCGGTCGGAATCTGTGTCGCCGTCAGGGTGAAGAGCACGTCGATGTCAGCCGGCTTCAGCCCCTTGACGACAGCGACGGAATTCGACGCCGGGTAGGGCGATCCATACACGGTCATGTTCTGGACCGCCAGACGGAACTTGTTCACGTCGGTCTGCCCGGACGCGGCGCGGTAGGTGCGGTAAGCGGCGTAGCGCCCGCCGTTGGAGACGGCAGACTGCAGCAAGTTGTAAGTGTAGAGGGTGTAGCCGAACTGGAATGTGCCCATCATCACGGGCAGGAGCAGTCCGGCGGCGAGAGCGAACTCGATGAAGGCGTTGCCGCGGCGGCGGCTGTTCCGTGCGTTTCTCATTCGAGCAACCTCACGAAGTTGGCGCCGGTGGCGATGTTGCCGACGGGGCCGGTGGCCGGTCCGATGTAGATGGCGCACTTGGCGTCGTTCGGATTTTTCGGCTGGGACGGTGGAAGAAAGACCTTGGCGAAACCGAGTACGATCGCGCTGTTCGCGTCGCTGATGATGGGCACGATCACCACGCGGCGCATCGGACCCGCGTCGTGGCTGTCCAGATACTGCTGGTAGTTCCAGACGTCAGGCAACGAGTCCTGCGCCACGCGGTCCGCCAGGCTGTCCTTCACAACCGTGTGCTTGACGCCCGTGGTGCGCTCGACAGGCATGCCGAGCTCCACGGTGTAGTCTGCGCGGTCGTCCTCGACCGCCGCGCGGATGGCGTCTGTGCTGTTTTCCATGATGTAGCCGCGCTCGGCGGTGACGCCCTCCTTCACGGCGTCCAGCGCCGCCTGGTTCTGATCCGCCTTGCAAAGATTGTTCATCTTGACTGGACCGTTGCTGCCGATGCTGGATGGCCACAGCAGCGTGAGCTCATCCCCGTAGTTGTAGCCGAAGTCCGGCGGTGTATTATTCTTTGCGAAAGGAGCGAAGGGGAACACGCCCTGCGGGAAAGATGTGGGCAGCTCGGAACCAGCCATGGAGCGCACCGAGACCCGCATCAGGCGCGCTGCGCCCACCAGCGGCATGAAGTAAGAGGGCAGATCCCTGACCGTGGCCGTCACCCGCGCGTACTTGATGTTTGTGGCCGACGCCGGGTTTTCGGTCCAGGTCGACTTGTTCTCGCTGAATTCCAGCAGGACGCTGGTGAACGTGCGTTTGTTGAACTGCCACTTGTTGCTGCTGGAGAGCGAGGCCACCACGGTCTTGGCGTTCGCGACACCTTTGGAGCTGCCGTTCAGCTGTATGGCAGCAGCGAGCGCCGCCGAGTCCGTGAAGGCCTGGGCTTCGTTCTTCACCACAAACGCCCGTCCCAGATCCACAGTGAGCCCCATCATTCCGATGAGCAGGATAATGCAGATGGCGGTCATCACCAGAGCGAAACCGCCCTGCCTCAGCGTTCTTTGTCGCTTGTGCAGCATCCGCTTACCTCCAGGCCGGCTCTCAGCCACCTTCCGCGCCGCCTTTGTGTGCGGCGGCAGGTTCGCCATCGCTTGCGCGGCGGCCGCCCGGGCCGGCAGGGCCGTGCGGAACCGCCGCGAAGAACTCCTCTGCAAGTACTATCGCGGAAAGCGGTCTGCTCGTCTACACCGAAAGGCGGCTCCGTCCCGGTTTTAAGGGATTTTTCCAGCAGAAACCCGGCGATAGGCCTTAGGGGCGGCGTCAAGAAACCGGGGAAATGGATGCGTGTATCGAGAATGACAGCGGCGGGGCAGCCTCATGCTTTCCGGCGGCCGGACGGCTCCCTGGGGGGAGCCGCGCGGACCGGAGATATGCTTGCGAAGACCGGCCCACGCGAACCTGCCGCGGTTATCGGGGCAGGGCCTAGAGAGGCAGCAGGGCCGTGGCAGGCGGCAGGCCATGAAGCGGGCGCCGCGCCGGCGGCGGCCGCGGGGGCCGGCGGCAGCCCGTCAGATGCCGTAGTCCTTCAGCAGCTTCCGCGCCCGGGCGACGCCCTCGAGCTCGCCAAGCTTCCGGCCCTCATACTCGATGCCGATGTAGCCGGAGTATTTCGAGGCCTCCACCACCTGCATCATGCGCCGGAAGTCGTAGCGGTCCTCGGCGCCTTCGGGGCCTTCGAAGTAGCACTTGAAGCTCATGCCCTTGGCGTAGGCGGCCAGCTTGGCGACGGCCTGGTACTTGTTCACATTCGGCGGGAAATTGCCGAAATCCGGCAGGGTGCCGAAATTCGGCAGATTCACTTTCTTCATGAGGGCGACGACGGCGTCCGGATCGGAGGAAAGGCCCCAGTGGTTTTCGATGATGATCGAGAGATTGGCCTGCCGCGCATACTCGCAGAGAGAACGGAAGCTGTCGGCGCAGTATCCGAGGACGGTTTCGTTCTCGGCCGGCGACTTCGGCGTGACGTCGGAGTGCATGTTGGTGCGGATCGAATGGCAGCCGAGCTCGGCGGCGATATCGACCCACTTGTGATGGTTCTTGACGGCTTTGCGGCGGATAGCCGGGTCGGAGTGGCCGAGTTGGCCCTCGTCGTCGACCATGATGAGGACGGCTTTTGTGTTGGTCTCGGCCATGCGCTTCTTGAGGCGCGCGATGTAGCCGGCGGTCGGGGACCCCCAGAGCGTATTGACGAATTCGAGCCCTTCGCAGTCGTTCTCCCGGGCGATCCGCGGGAAGTCGAGATTGGTGGCCTTGCCCTGCTGGATGAGGCGATGGATGGACCACTCGGCGAGGGATACCTTGAAGCGGCCCGGGGCGGGCGCCGCGGCGGCGAGAGGAGCGGCTGCGAGAGAAGAAAGAAGAGTCCTGCGTGTGGACTGCATGGCGGGGTATTCCGCCCGCTATGATAGCAATTCCTCGGGGGCGCCGATCCAGAAGTCGGGCTGGTGGATCCGCATGGCTTTCAGGTCGCCGTAGCCCCAGGTGACGGCGCAGGTGCGCACGCCGGCGCGGCGTCCAGCCTCCATGTCGGGAGCCGCGTCTCCGACCAGCAGGCAGTCTTCGGGGCGGACGCCAAGGCGTTCGAGCGACCTGAGGATGACGTCCGGCGCAGGCTTGGAGGGGAAGCCGTCCGTGCCCTGAATGTGATCGAAGTAACGGGCGAGCCCGAAGAGTTCGAGCACCTGGCGGGCGGTTTCGCTGCTCTTGGTGGTGGCGGTGGACTTCAGCCCGCCGAGCGCGGCGAGCACCGGCTCGACGCCGGGGTAGACGCGGGTGGAGGCGTGGCGGCGGGCCAGGTAGATGGCGCGGTAGCGGGCCAGCAGACGTTCCTGGTCCTGCTGCGTGCTTTCCGGCAAGACTTCCCGGAATAGATCAAACAGGTGGTGGCCGATGAAGCTGCGGAGATACTCCTCCGACAGCGAATCGACTCCGGCTTCGGCCAGCGCCTGCCTCACGGCCGAGCAGATGTCGGAAGCCGAGTCGACGAGCGTGCCGTCGACGTCGAACAGGTACAACTGGAAGGGCGGGATCACGCAGGCTGCGGGTGCTCTCCGTCGATGAGGCCCGGGGCGAGCGGGCGGCCCTCCGGCCGCAGCACTTCCTGAGTCTCCTCGGAAGCGGGGACGGGGGCAGGTTCAGCCGCCTGGGCGGACGCCCCGGATCTGACCCTGGACGGGCCGCGGTCGAGGATGGCCTTCACCTCGGCGCCGTCGATCGATTCGCGTTCGAGCAGCGTACGGACGATCTCCTCGAGGGCCCAGTCGTATTCCTCGATCATGGCTGCCGCGCGCTTGTGGGCGTTGTCGACCAGGCGGCGGATCTCTTCGTCGATGCGAATGGCGGTGGCCTCGCTGTAATCGCGGTGCTGGGCGATCTCGCGGCCGAGGAAGATCTGCTCCTCTTTGCGGCCGAAGCTGAGGGGGCCGAGGTCGCTCATGCCGTAATCGCAGACCATGGCGCGGGCCAGTTCAGTGGCCTGTTCGATGTCGTTCCGCGCGCCGGTGGATAGCTGGTTCGTGTACCGCATCTCGCCGATCCGGCCGGCCATGGCGACGGTGAGCCGGGCCTCGAGCTGGTTCTTGGTGCGGTTGAGGACGTCGCCGGTGGGCAATTGCATGGTGACGCCGAGGGCGCGTCCGCGCGGGATGATGGTGACCTTGTGGAGCGGGTCGGCATCGGGGACCAGAGCGGCCACCAGGGCGTGGCCGGCTTCGTGGTACGCGGTGACCTTGCGGTCTTCCTCGGTGAGCATCATCGAGCGGCGCTCAGCCCCCATGAGGACCTTGTCCTTAGCCAGTTCGAAGTCGATCATCGTGACGACCTTGCGGTTCTGCCGGGCGGCGAGCAGCGCCGCTTCGTTGACCAGATTGGCCAGGTCGGCGCCGGCGAAGCCGGGCGTGCCGCGGGCGATGATGGAGAGGTCGACGTCGTCGGCCAGAGGGATCTTGCGGGTGTGCACTTTGAGGATCTGCTCGCGGCCCTTGACGTCGGGCAGGCTGACGACGACGCGGCGGTCGAAGCGGCCGGGCCGGAGCAGCGCCGGATCGAGGACGTCGGGACGGTTGGTGGCGGCGACGAGGATGACGCCTTCGTTGGACTCGAAGCCGTCCATCTCGACCAGCAACTGGTTCAGGGTCTGCTCGCGCTCGTCGTGGCCGCCGCCGAGACCGGCGCCGCGGTGGCGGCCCACGGCGTCGATTTCGTCGATAAAGATGATGCACGGCGCGTTCTTCTTGCCCTGTTCGAAGAGGTCGCGCACGCGGCTGGCGCCGACGCCGACGAACATCTCGACGAAGTCCGAGCCGGAGATGGAGAAGAACGGGACATTGGCCTCGCCGGCGATGGCGCGCGCCAGCAGGGTCTTGCCGGTGCCCGGGGGACCGATCAGCAGGACGCCCTTTGGAATGCGCCCGCCGAGCTTCTGGAATTTCTGGGGCTCGCGCAGGAACTCGATGATCTCCTGCAGCTCTTCCTTGGCTTCCTCGACGCCCGCCACGTCCTTGAAGGTGACCTTCTTCTGCTGCGAGCTATGCATGCGGGCGCGGCTCTTGCCGAATGAGAGCGCCTTGTTGCCGCCGCTCTGCATCTGGCGCATCATGAAGATCCAGAAGGCCAGCAGCAGCACGAAAGGCACGGCGTTGACGAGGATGGTGACCCAGTTGCCGGTGCTCGGCTCCTTGATCCGCGTCACGACGTTTTTTTCCGTCAGCAGGTCGTACACCTTGTCATAGCCGGGCGGAATCACCGTGCGGATTTCGGCGTTGCCCTGCAGCTTGCCGGTGACCTCCGTGCCGGCGATGGTGACTTCCACCACGCGGCCCGCTTCCACCTGCTTGATGAAATCCGTGAAAGAGAGATCACTCACCTGGCGGCCGGTGTTGGTCTTGACCACGGTCCACAACAACACGGCGATGCAGACCAGCACGACCCAGAAAATGGCGGTCTTAACGTTTGAATTCATCCCTGCTCCAGCGCCGGACCGAGCGAAAATCGCCGGCCCCAACGCCTTTCTTTGCACTCTACACTACTTCAGACGCCGCCGGAAGCGTTTCCGATTCATCCCCTGGCGCGCGTAAGCACATCTGAAGCCGATATTTAGTCGCCTATTCCTCCCAGGCGGCTGCGATCCAGAACCGGCTCCGGGAATCCGGCCGGGGAAGCGCCCACGCCGCCGGGCCGAAGCCCCGACACCAGACCAGGCGCCCGCCTGATTCCACCATCGGCCATTCGGCCCTTTCCCATGAGGGGATGCCCGCCCTTTGGAGCAATTCTTTCACCTTCAGCGGAGCCTCGCGGCCGGCCGGCTGGAAGCGGTCACCCGGGCGGCGGAACCGGAGCACCAGAGGAAACGCTGCCGCCGCGCCGTCCAGCTCGCTGATTTCAGCATAACAGGCGCCCGCTTCCGGGGGCGGGCCCTGGCTGACCAGAAGGCGCCAGCCGCCCAGCCGAGCCTGGCCGCAAGTCTCCAGCACGACTTCGCCCGGCTGAGAGGGGGGCGCCCCGCCAAGGGGAGCGAACCGGATCCATCCGAGCGACCGCCAGGCCTCCGCGCCCGGCAGGCGCAGGCGCCCGCTGCCTTCCGGCGCGGCTGCCAGGCGCCAGACGGCGTCGGCGTGCTGGAGAGTGAGGCGGCGGTCCGATCCGGCAGCCGCGGCCAGCAGACGGCGGATGACGCGGCGGCCAAGCGCCGGTCCAAGCCCCCGCAGCCAGGCGGTTTCCACCGCGAGCGGCGCGTGCAGCGGCTCAAGCTGCTCCACCGCCTGCGCGGCGCGCCGCTGCCAGTCCTGCTCGTCCTCCCACGCAAGCGAGGCGGCTCGCGCCAGAGCCTCCTCGACGCGGGGATTCAAGGCTTCCTTCAGGCGCGGAAGGATCTCTCCGCGAATCCGGTTGCGGTCCAGCCGCAGATCGGCGTTGGAGGAGTCTTCGCGCCACGGCAAGCCTCTTCGCCGGAGGTAGGCGCGGATCTCCTCGCGCCGTGTTTCGAGCAGCGGGCGGACGACGCCGTGACGGGTGACGGGATGGATGCCGCTCAGCCCCTGCGCCCCCGCACCGCGGGCGAGCCGGAGCAGCACGGTCTCAGCCTGGTCGGAGAGCGTGTGTCCCGTGGCGACGCGCTCCAGCCGCAGATTGCGCCGCGCCTGATCGAAGAAGCCGTAGCGGATGCGGCGCAGCGCCTGCTCGAGATTTTCGCCGGGAGAAGGCGGCGCGGCGCGCAGGACGTCCACGGGGAGGCCGCGCCCGCGCGCGAGCTGGCGGACAAACTGCTCGTCGCCGTCGGACTCCACGCCGCGCAACTGATGGTTCACATGCAGGATGTGGAGCGGGTAACCGAGCCGCTGGAGGATGTCGAGCAGAGCGACGGAATCGGCCCCGCCGGAGACGGCGACGCCGAGCCGGGCGCCCTCGGGCGCCATGTTATAACGGAGAATAGTCCCTCGAACTCTGTCGACGAGCACCCGATCCCATTTTAGGCCGGAGGCCGCCGGGAACCCGGGCCACGCCGGGGGACGGCCGTAACCGAAACTGGTTTCACATCCACCCATGCCACCGCAAATGAACCCCGAGATCCGCGCCCGCGCCTCGCGCATCCGCCTGGTTCTGATGGACGTCGACGGCGTCCTCACCGACGGAAAGTACTTTCATGTGCCGAATCCGCAGGGCGGGCTTTTCGAGGTGAAGATGTTCGATTCGCAGGACGGGATCGCCCTGCAATGGCTGCACCGCGAGGGGATCAGGACCGGCCTGATCAGCGGTCGCGACGCGGAATCGACGGGGGAGCGCGCGCGGACGAGCCACATGGCGTACTGCTACATGGGCAACACGGAGAAGCTGCCCATCTTCCAGGAGATCCTTGCCGATTCCGGTCTCGCGCCCGAGGAGATCGCCTACATCGGCGACGACCTGACCGACGCCATCCTGATGAAGCGGGTGGGGCTGGCGGTAGCCGTGGCCAACGCCGTGCCCGAGGTGAAAGCGATGGCGCACTACGTCACCGCCGCGCCGGGCGGTTCGGGCGCCGTGCGCGAGGCCACGGAGCTGATTCTGGAAGCGCAGGGCCGGTGGGAGCGGATCCTGCGCCATTATGAAGTGATCTGAGCCATGAAGCCCGAGCGCATTGGAGTCGCCATCGAAGCCCGAAACGAGCCGGGCGTGCTGCATCAGCTGACAGGGGTGATTGCGCGGCACCGCGCCAACATCGCGAGCGTGGAAATTCTGGACAGCCCGGTGGAGGGGCTGTCGCGGATCTATTTCGAACTGGAAGAAGTGCCGCAGCCGGAAGCGCTGCTGAAAGAGCTCGGCGCGGCGCCCGGCGTGCAATGCGCGACGCAGGAGCCGAGCCTGCAGAAGATTTACGGCAAGCGGATCATCATCATGGGCGGCGGGGCGCAGGTGGGGCAGGTGGCTATCGGCGCCATCAGCGAGGCCGACCGCCACAACATCCGCGGTGAACACATCAGCGTGGACACGATTCCCCTGGTGGGCGAGCAGGCGCTGGCCGCAGCCGTGCGGGCGGTGGCCAGGCTGCCGCGCGCCAAGGCGCTGGTGCTGGCCGGATCGCTGATGGGCGGCGAAATCGAGAGAGCGGTGCGCGAGGTGCGCGCGCAGGGCCTGCTGGTGGTGAGCCTGAACATGGCCGGCAGCGTCCCGGAGGCTGCGGACCTTGTGGTGAGCGATCCGGTTCAGGCGGGCGTGATGACCGTGATGGCGGTGGCCGAAACGGCGAAGTTCAACGTGGCCCGGCTGAAGCGGCGGGTTTTTTGAGCGCCTGCGAGCGGAACCGCCGCAGGCGGCGAAGCTACCGTTTTTCCCGGACTTCCAGGCCGAATTCCCGCAATAGAATGCCGGACTCGGGGTCCTGGATCCGCACCCAATAGCGCCCGGCGGAAAGCCCGCGCGCCAGATGAATCCTCGCGGTCTCCTGCTCCCGCTCCACGACGCCGTCCGCCACCACGGCTCCGGTCAGATCCACCACGGTCCACCGGAAGGAGGGCAGAGGGGGGAGCCCGCGCAGGTCGGCGGCGAGCAGGACGGGCTGCCCCGCGAGCGGCAGATCGCCAGCCGCCGGAGCGGCGCTCCGCTCCGCGCGCAAGACGACCTCTGCGGCGCCTTGGGGCTGAAACATCTTTACCGCCACGGCGCCACCCACGAGCACGGCTGCGAGTGATGCGGCCACCGCCCATTTCGGCGGCGAGAATCTGCTGCGGGCGCCGCGCGGCTTCTCCTCGACGGTTTCCGGCGCGTGGATCGAATCCAGTTCCAGGCGCTCGGCAGCCCCGCGCATGGCCTCGGCCACCTTTTCCTCTTCTTCCACCTGCTGCCGGCACTTCTCACAGATGAGCAGGTGCTCCTCAACGGCTTCCCGGCTCACGCCGGAAAGGCGTTGGAAAAGAAAGTCCTCGATCTCCTGCTCCGAGAGGCATTGCTCCGGGGACCTTCTCGTCAAGAGGCCCTCCTGATTGTCATCCTCGTCCCAGTATAGACCCGTCAACGCGGCTCCTTCCTGCATTGCACGGCGGCACTCTTTCGGCCCCCCGTCCCCAAGCAAACAGGGGGGCGAATGCAGAACTCTCAAGCAGGTGCGTTTGTAGAGTGGCTCTATCAGAGGAAAATTCTCGCCCAATCTCTACCTGGAGGCTGAAAAAAGGAGCGGTGGCGTCGACAGGCGCCTGAATCGGCGTCTCATTTACCCGGCTGGCTGTTCCCCGGCTGGCCGTGGAGAGGAACGTGGCGGACCGGATCCGGGGCCGCTCCGGGCGGCCGGTCAGCGAAGGGACTCCAGCCCTTCCCCCGGCTTCCCCACTGTCAGGGCTATCAGCCGGTCAGAGGTACGATCCGGAAGCGATCTCATCAAACACCGATGGGTGGCGGACGATCCAGCCGAAGAATCTGGCAGGTTTCGTCGAGCCGGCCTTGCAGGTCATGGCGAGGCAGTCTGCCAAGGGCCCCATTTGCTCGCGGGCCTCTTCGATCGGAATGTGCTCCACCTTGCCCGGCACGCCGCAGGCTTCCGCCACGGCTTCGGCGATCCGGATCACCTGCTGCGGCATTCCGCCGCAGGTGACGAACAGCTGGCCGCCGGCGGGGCGGAGCACGGCCCGGACATACAGGCCGGCCAGATCCGCGGCGTGGACGCAAGACCAGTAGTTTTTGCCGTCGCCAATCACGCGGACGGCGCCGTGCGTCCGCGCGTCCTCAAAGAAACCCTTCAGGAAACCGCCCTTGCGGCCGAAGACCATACCCGGCCGGAAGACCATGGTGCGGACGCCGTGCTCGTTCGCCTCAAGCACGCGCTCTTCCACTGCCGGGCGCCATGCCACCAGAGGCGGGGGATTCAGCGGCGCCACCTCGCCGAGCATGCGGTCCCCGGTGTCGCCGTAGACCCAGATTCCGCTCGTGTAGATGAACGGCTTGCCCGACCCCTGTAGCGCGTCGAGCATGGCATCGACGGCGGCCCGGTCCACGGTTCCGGCATCAGGAGTGAAGGACATGGCCGTGTGGATCACGGCATCGGCCTGCCGGCAGCCCTGACGGAGGCTTTCATGATCCTGGAGGCTGCCCAGCAGCGGCTCGTCTCCACGGCTGGAGAGTGCCGCCGCCTTCCCGCTGGAGCGGGCGAGTCCAAGCGCCTGATGGCCGGCGGCGCGCAACGCATCACAGATTGCCGAACCGATGTAGCCGGTTGCGCCGGTGACAAATACCTTCATGAAACCGAGTCTAGCGCGGGCGGCGGCGGCTCAGGCCGCGCGCCGCAGCACGGTGCAGACGCTGGCGCAGACGGGTCCGCCGATGTTGAAGGTGGCGGCCAGGCGCGGCTCGCGCACCTGGAGCGGAGCGGGCGCACGGCCCGTGAGCTGCCAGAAACACCAGCCGATCATGGCCACGCCGGTGGCGCCCACGGGGTGGCCCTTGGCGATCAGGCCGCCCGAGGAGTTGATGGCGCAGCGCGCGTTGGTGCGCGCGTGGCCCTCGGTCCAGAACCTTGCGCCGCGGCCGGGTTCCGCCATGCCGATGACTTCCGTGCCGAGGGCGGCCATGACGGTGAAGCAGTCGTGGATCTCGGCGACGTTCACATCCTCAGGGCCCGCGCCCGCCATGCGGTAGGCGCTCTGCATCGCCTTCAGCGCGCCCTGCGGCCGCAACACGTCGCGCCGGGCGCGGCTGAGCGGATCCGTCGCCTGGCCGTAGCCGGCAAGCTCGACGGCGTCCCTGCGCCGGACGCCCAGCCGGGCGAGCCCTTCTTCCGTGGCCAGGATCAGAGCCGCGTAGCCGTCGGTGATCTGCGAGCAGTCGTAGGTCTTCAGCGGCAGGCCTTCCACGACATAGCGGTTGACGCCTTCGATCCGCATGGCCTGCTCGAGCGTCAGCTCTACCCCCCGCATCTGCGCGTAAGGATTGTGGCGGGCGCAGGCGTATTCCTCGACGGCGATCCGCGCCAGATCTTCCTCGGTGACGCCGTAATGCGCCATGTACTGCTGCATGATTTCGGCGAAAATGTGAGGGAATACGAAAACCTTTCCAGGCCTTTCATCGGGATGAGAGTAATATCCGAGCACCTCCCCGATGCGCTTGCCGTCCACCTTTCCGTCCGGCCCGCGCATCTTTTCATAGCCCACGGCGATGCCGGTCTCGCCAAAGCCGAGCTGCAGCTTCTGCGCGACGCTCAGGACGGCCTGCCCGCCGGAGGCGCAGGCGTTTTCGACGCTCTCGATCATCTTGCCTGCCAGGCCGGGAATTTCGGCCAGCAGCCCGGACAGGAGCCCCTGCTGGTTCAGGGAGTGGTTGCAGGCGGCGCCGGCGGAGGCCACGTCGAGGGCCGATGGCGGGATGCCGATTTCGCCGCAGGCGCCTTCCACGGCCGCGCGAAAGATCTCCGGGACGGTCATGCCCAGCAGTTTCCCGAATTTCGATTGATGATATGCGGCAATATAGATCTTTTTCATGCGGAATTCCTCAGGTTCCGGTGACAATGCCGCCGTCCGCCGGGAGCACGGCGCCGGTGATGAAGGACGCGGAATTCGAAGCCAGCCAGACGTACGCCTCGGCGATATCTTCGGGCTTTCCCAGGCGCCCGAGCGGCGTCCGCCGCTTCATCTCTTCGAGGACTTTCTCCGGCATGTTCCTCAGGATATCCGTCTCCACCAACCCCGGAGCGACCGCATTGACGCGGATGTTGTAGCGTCCCAGTTCGCGCGCCCACACTCTGGTCATCCCGATGACGCCGGCCTTGGAGGCGATATAGTTGGTCTGCCCGAAATTCCCATAGAGCGCCACCACCGAGGAGGCGTTCAGAATGACGCCGCTGTGTTGCCGGATCATGTAGGGCGCGACCGCCCGTGTGCAGTGGAACACGCCTTTCAAATTCACGTCCAGAACGCGGTCGAATTCCTCGTCCGTCATCCGGTGGATCACGGCGCCGTCGCGGCACTTGACGAGTTGCCCGTCGCGGAGGATCCCGGCATTGTTCACGAGCACATCGATGCGCCCGAACTTATGGGCCACGGTTCTGGCCGCCTCGTCCACCGCGGCGGAGTCGCTCACGTCCACCTGAAGGGTGAACCAATCCGGCGGGCAGTGCTGGCAGCTGACGATGTCCCATGCCGCAACCTGGCAGCCTTCCAGAGCGAAACGCAGGGCTGTGGCGCGGCCGATGCCGGCAGCCGCGCCGGTGACCACCACGACTTTGCCCTGAAGTCCCGTGTCAATCATGGCTGCTCTGCCTCCTCACCGCCCATTCTATTCGGATCACAAGGAAAAGGAGCGCCAACCCCCGCTTTCCCACCGGCTACTTTTTCCCCGCCGCCGGACCCATCGGGGCCAAATTGGCGGCGGCGAGACGCGGGAATTCCACAGATCAGAGCCGGCCGCCGCCGTTGGCAGGGCTGGCGGCACGCGTCCATTTTCGTCCATTTCCGCCCGGCGAGTGCGGCTGGTCCGTCCCCGCCGGCGCTCCTGGCCGGCCGGATTGCGTCCGGCGCCGCTACTCCAGCCCGTGCCGTGTGCCGCAGATCGAGACGTCGACGCCCATCTCGCGCAGCATGGCCGCCTTGACGGCGAGCGCGCGGTTGGCCGCGGCGGCGTCCGGCGCGTAGGCGACCTGGATATGGTTCGCCTTATGGCGCGCCATCATCTGGTCGCGCGTGACGCCATACAGCACGGCGTGCATGATGGGCCACTGGGGCGTCGTGATCCGCCAGCGGCGCTCGGTTTCTTCCTGCGGCAATTCCACGGCTTTGGCGCGGCCGAGATCGGCCCGAAGGACCCCGGCGTCGACGAAGATGCGGCTCCAGACGATTTCGCCGGGCTTGGAGATGCCTTTGAGGGTTCCTCCGCCGAGCCGGAAATACATGGGCGGCTGGCGCTCGCTCGATGCACCCGCGTAGCCGCCGATGAAGTGCTGCGGCGGCGCGGCGCCGGAGATCAGGAACACCCACACGTATTCGCCGCCGTATTCCTCGCCGTAGCGGACATCATGCAGGGTCGTCTCGGGATCGTAGCCGAGGGCGGTCCAGATGCGGTTGGTGATCAGCGCATCGAGCCCGGCGCACTCGTCGACTTCATTGAAGTGCGGCAGCGCCCTGCCCTCGTAGAGAATGCGGCCGTTGCCGCGCGCAGCCACCGGCGGGCGGTCGACGTTGTTCAGCAGGCCTTCCGCGAGGTCGGACGCCGGCGCCAGGTCCTTCAGCCCTTGCTGATACTGGATGCCGATCGCGTCGCAGCCGAAGTCGTCGGCGATGCGAAGGGCGGCGATGTACATCTTGCACTGCTGCAGAATCTGATCGCCGGTGAGGTCCGTCTCCGGATCCGGCCCTGTGACGAATTTCATGCCTTTCGCGTCGAGCCAGCGGCGGACGGCGAGAGCCTCCCCGTCGCTGACGGCGAGCATCTCGGCATACAGCGCCGACTGCGACAGCCGCTCCTTGAACACGCCCGTGCGGTGGAGCAGCTCGTCGGGGATGATGGCGTTGTACATGCCCATGCACCCCTCGTCGAAGACGCCCATGATGGCCTTGTTCCGGTAGAGCTCGCGCGCCATGCGCGCGCCCATCTCCTCGCAGTCGGCCGGCAGCCGCAGCGAGCCGAGAGGCCGGACGTGGCGGGTATCATGCACGAGCTTCTCCCCCTCGAGCCACTTCTTCAGCCCGTTGAGGAAGAACGCGTCATCGAAGTTCTCGCTCCACAGGGTGGAGTAGGGGATGCCCGCCTTGGTCATCGAACCGTTGAGATTCAGCATGCCCACAAGCCCCGGCCACTGGCCGCTCCAGTTGGCCACGGTGAGGATGGGGCCCTGGTGCGTGTACAGGCCATGCAGCAGGTGGTGCGAGTACTGCCAGACGGCTTCGACGACGATCAAAGGCGCCGCAGGCGGAATGTGGCGGAAGACCTCCATGCCGTACTTCTGGCTGTCGATGAAGCCGTGCTTCTTGTTTTCGTCATAGGGATGGCCGCGCTCGACGGAATAGCCGAGGCTGCGCACCGCCTCCATGACCTTCTGCTCCGCCGCCTGCTGTGCCGGCCAGCAGACCTGATTCGCCGAGAGGCGCAGATCGCCGTTGGCGATGAGAATTGCCGTTTCTGCCATGCTCCTATTCAACCACAGGCATCCGAAATGAAGCCTGCCCTTCAGGAGCGCGGGCGGCTGCGGAGAAGCCGGGCGCACTCGGGGCAGAAGGCGGCCTGGCGGACGTCGATCCGTTCCACCGTGTGCGCGCTGCTCATGACGCAGCGCCAGTCGCCGCAATGGCGCAGCCCCTGCGTGTGGCCGAGCTCGTGGAGCAGTTCCTTCATGAGCCGCTCGACGAGCAGCGGCGGGTTCGGCGGGAGGCCGTAGAATTCCTCGCGCAGGCGGTGGGCGCTGATGACGGCCGCGGGTCCGGCCACCTGCGCTTCTCCAAAGACAAACGTGAAGACGGGCACGAACAGGTCGAGGCCCGTCACGCCGGCCACGGCCGTACCCGGCGCGTGCGGCCGCGCGGCGAGCCGCGCCAGCACGGGCGTCGACCACGCCTGCCGCCGCAGCTCGTCATAGCTGAAGGTGATGTCGAGCGGCTCCGGATCGATGCGGCAGGAGGCGCCGAGCAGCCGCGCCGCCTCCGCCGCCAGGCGGTCGAGAAGATCGGGCGATGGAAGCCCGTCGGAGTTGGCCAGCCCCAGCCTCACGAAGGTGAGCGCTTCGACCACGGCGAGCCTCAGCGGCCGGCGGGCTCGCGCAGGCCGTACTTGCGGATCTTGTTGTAGAGCGTGGTGCGGTCGATGTCGAGGATCCGTGCCGTCTTCGACAGGTTCCAGCGGGTTTCGGCCAGCACGCGCTCGATATGCGCCTTCTCGATGTCCTCCAGCCGCCGGCCGGTGGACAACATCGGGGCCGCAGGGTGCATCTGGAACGGGAAATCCTCCGGCCTGAGGTCGCCTTCGCGGCGCATCAGCAGGGCGCGTTCGACGGCGTTTTCCAGCTCGCGCACGTTGCCCGGCCACTCGTACTGCATCAGCAGGTCCAGCGTGTCCGCGGCCAGCCGCTGCTGCGGGCGGTTCATCTGCCGCGCGAACCTTTCGAGGAAATGCGCCGCCAGCAGCGGGATGTCTTCCCTGCGCTCGCGCAGCGGCGGGATGTTGATGGCGAACACGTTGAGCCGGTAGTACAGGTCGGGGCGGAAGACGCGCTCCTCCACCAGCCGTTCCAGGCTCTTGTTGGTGGCGGCGATGGCGCGGAAGTCCACCTTCACGGGCATCGTGTCGCCGACGCGCACGATCTCCTTCTCCTGGAGCACGCGCAGGAGGTCGGTCTGGACGCGCAGGCTGATATCGCTGATCTCGTCGAGGAACACGGTGCCGCCGTCGGCCACTTCGAACTTGCCCTTCTTGCGCGCCTGAGCGCCGGTGAAGGCGCCGCGCTCATGGCCGAAGAGCTCGCTTTCGAGCAGGGACTCGGTGAGCGCGCCGCAGTGGATGACCACCATCGGGTTGTAGCGGCGCGGGCTCAAGGCATGGATGGCGCGGGCCACCACTTCCTTTCCGGTGCCGCTTTCGCCGGTGATGAGCACGGTAGCGTCGGTGGGCGCGACCGTTTCCACGAGCTCGATGACGCGCTTCATCGCCGGGCTCTGGCCGATCAGCTTCGTTTCCGGGAAGATTTCGTCGAGGTTTTCCTTGAGCCGCGAGACTTCGCGCTCGGCGCGTTTGTGGGAGATGGCCTTGTTGACGAGGTGGACGAGTTCGTCCGGGTCGAACGGCTTGGTGATGTAATCGTAAGCGCCGTTCTTCAGCGCGCGCACGGCGGTCTCCACGCTGGCGAAGCCCGTCATGATGATCACCGGCATCGAGGGATCGATCTCCCGCAGCTTGGCCTGGAGTTCGATGCCGTCGACGCCCGGCATCTTAATGTCGACGAGGGCGAGGTCGAAGCGGCGGCCGGCCAGCATTTCGAGCGCCGCCGCCGCGCCCGGCGCGATCGACACCTGGAATCCCTCGCTCTCGAACCATTTGCCGAGCGAATCCCGCACAACGATGTCGTCGTCCACGATGAGGATGCTTGGTTCGCCCATCAAGCTTCTCCCTTCATGATGGCTTCCGTCTCCGACTCCGGCTCCTTGGCTTCCAGCGGCAGCTCGACGATGAACTCCGCTCCCTGCCCGGGCGCCGATTTTAGCAGGATCCTGCCGCCGTGGCGCTCGACGATGCCCTTGGCGACGGCGAGTCCGAGTCCGGTGCGGTGCGGATCGTCCTTGGTGGAGAAGAACGGCTCGAAGATCTGGAGCTGGAGCTCGGGCGGAATGCCGGGCCCGTTGTCGCGCACGACGATCTCGATTCCGCCGCCGGCGCGCCGGGTTTCCACTGTCACCTCGCCGCCGCGGCCCAGAGCCTCCTGCGCGTTCACCAGCAGCACGATCAGCACCTGCTGGATCTGGCCGGGGTCGCAGTCGATCTCGGGGAGCGAATCGTCCAGATGGACGCGCAGGGCGATCTGCGACAGATCGTACTGGTGCGTGAGCAGCCGCACGGCGCGCTCTACCACCTGGTTGAGCTGCACGCGCGACCGCTGCGGCGTGGATTGCCGGGCGAATGCCAGCAGGTTCTTCATCAGATCGCCGCAGCGGCGGCTCTCGCGCTCGATGATGCGCAGGTTGTCCGTCATTCGCTGCCGCGTGGCGTCGTCGAGATCGGATTTCTGAAGATCCTTCAGCACGAGCCGTGCGTAAGTGAGCATGCCGAACAGCGGGTTGTTCACCTCGTGCGCCACGGTGGCCGCCAGCCGTCCCAGGGAAGCCATCTTCTCGGTGTGAATCAGGCCCTTCTGCGCCGCCTCCAGCTCCGCCGTCTTTTCGCGCACGCGCTCTTCGAGCGTGTCGGCCCATTGCGTCAGCTCGCGGTGCGTCTTTTCGAGATCTTCGGCCATCAAGTTGAAGGACTCGGCCAGCACGCCCAGTTCGTCGCGAGAGCGGACCTGGATCCTGTGGCCGAGGTTGCCGGATGCCAGGCGCATGGTGCCGGCGACGAGGTCATGCACGGGCCGGTGGACGAAAAACCATACGAACACGATGGCCATCAGGCAGCCGATCACCGCCGCGCCGGAAGTGAAGCCGTACATCTGCTGCCGGTGCTCGGCGAGCTGCTCGTCCACGGCGTCCAGCGACAGGTGGGCGTCAATCACGCCGAGGATGCGCTTCGACGCCGGGTGCGCATGGCAGGCCGCCGAACTGCAGTCCGGGTGGTTTTCGATGGGCAGGATGACGGCGAGCACGCGGTGGCCGCGCTCGCCCCGGAAGATGCGCGTGCGGTCCTTGCGCTGGAGCCGCTCGAGAGGCCGTGCCTGCGCATGGCAGGCGTAGCAGGCCTCGGCCTGCTTGTCGACCATCGTGCCGATCTCGGCCGTGTCGGTGGAATACCGCACCAGGCCGACTTCGTTGATGATCCGCAGCCGCCGGATGCCTGGCTCGCGGCCGATGTCGCGGATCATCGTGTACAGCATCTCCTGGTCGTTCCGCAGCATCGCCTGCCAGGCGGAGAAGTGCACCACGTCTGCCACGCGCTGCGCCGAAAGCGACACCAGCGACTCGAGATGCCGCTGCTCGAGCCGCTGGCTCGCGTAGCTGAAGAGAACAAAGCACAGCATCACCCCGCCCACGAGCCAGGCGGCGAGCTTCACTGCCAGGCCGAACCTCGGCAGCCGGACGGGCTGCAACGCCACAGCCGCTCCTAGTCTCCCTGCGCCGCCGCGCCCTGCAGGGTGGGGATCCGCGTTGCCGGCGCGCTGCCGTGATCCTCATGCTCTTCTTCGAAGACGGGCAGATAATGCGCCGCGAGGCGGAAGACGGCGAAGCCGGCCGCGATGATCGCCAGCGTGACGGCGATTTCGCTCCACTTCGGGAAGTAGCTCACGCCCGCGGCCCGCTCCAGCCCGGTGACGCTGACGTTCATCCGGTTGGTGACGAAGCCGAGAAGGAACATGACCACGCCGAGATACACCGCCAGCGGATGCTGCCGCGTCTTCTCGCGGAAGAACATCAGCATCGGCACCGCCATCAGCACGATCTCCAGCCCGAACAGCCAGCGTTCGGGCCCAGGCTGGTTCAGCGTGGCGAGCGCTCCCCGGTGGCTGAGGTCCATGAACCGCATCGTCAGGTAGATGGCGGTGATCACGGCCAGCACGCGGGTCATGCGGCAGATCAGTCCGTACTCCAATTGCCGCCCGAACGCCTTCGAGCTATGCCAGCTCTCGAAGATGGTCATCGCCAGCCCGGTGGCCACCGCCGAGATGAAGAACAGCACTGGCAGCAGCGGCGTCCACCACAGCGGATGCAGCCGGTTCGGCATGATCAGGAACAGGCTGCCCAGCGAGCTTTGGTGCAGCGTGGACAGGATCACGCCGGCGATGATGACCGGCAAGGACGCCACTTCCATCACCTTCAGCGCTGTGTGCATTTTGAACTTCTGAAGCACCACCGGCAGGAACTCGAGGAACAGGACCGTGGTGTAGAGCGTGACGCACCAGCCCACTTCGAACATCACGGAACGCGGATTCCACATGATCAGCGGATGCCAGATGCGGTACGGGTGGCCGAGGTCGAACATCAGCGCCACCACCACCAGAAGGTAACCGAGAAAAGCGGTCAGAATCGCCGGGCGCACCACCGCGTGGTAAGACTTGATGTTGAAGATATGCACCGTAGCGGCCAGCGTAAAGCCGCCCGCCGCCAGGCCGACGCCGCACAGCACATCGAAGCCGATCCAGATGCCCCAGGGGAACCGGTCGCTCAGGTTGGTAGCAGCGCCCAGCCCGCCCCAGAAGCGCAGAAACGCCGCGTACAGGCCGGCCGCCATGAGGACGGCGAACAGAGCCCGCCAGAAATAGCGCTGCGCCAGATGCATCATGGCCTGCCCTCCTTCCGCGCCACCTCTTCCTTACGGTGCGTCAGCCAGTGGATGCCGCCGAGCAGCACCGTGCCCATCACCACGACATCGGGAATGTGCTTCAGCGCCGCCCATGTGTACTGCGGCAACGCCGTCTTTTCGACGTTCACCGGATAGCCGATCTGCTCGAAGGGCACGGCCGACAGGATCAGCACCGAAGTTCCGCCGGCTTCCTCGATGCCGTAGATGCGCGGATAGTAGCTCTCGGGATTTTCGGCGAGCCGCCTGCGGGCTTCGGCGATCAGTTGATCGCGGTCGCCGAATGTGGTGGCGCCGGTCGGGCAGGCCTCCGCGCAGCGCGTCGGCTCGTTCTTGGGCGCGCGGTCCGCGCACAGATCGCACTTGCGCATGTACGGCAAGCGGGAATTCCATTCATAGGTGGGCACTCCGAACACGCAGGACACCATGCAATAGCGGCAGCCCATGCAGCGTTCGGGCAGATACACAACCGGCCCGGCGGCGGTCTTCTGGAGAGCCGCCACCGGGCAAACCGAAACGCACGCCGGATCCAGGCAGTGCATGCACAACTTCCGCGAGTAACGCTCGCCGTAAGTGCGGATCGCAGTCAGCTTGTGCGCGGACGTCTTCTCCTCGGCGGCGATCTTGTCGTCGTAGTGGAGATGCTTTCCTTCCGAACAGGCCTGCTCGCACTGACGGCATCCAATACATTGGGTGCTGTCGAAAAGAATCGCTCGGGCCATGCGGCTCAGTCTGCCTCCAGCTTCATTCTATACCAGAATTTAAGGTCTTTTGTGCTGATTTTCAGCAATGAAGCTGCATTAACTGAGCAGAAGCAGCCGGGCAGCCTCCTTCCAGCGATCCGCCGGCAGCGCGGCCGTTGCATCCTTCGACGCCCTGCCGCCATCGGCTGCCGTGGCGCCCGCCAACTGGGGCTGGAACTTGTAGAAGACTTCAGCGGACTCGCGGATCCAGGCGGGAACCAGCGAACTCGGCAAGAGGTTGCGGGCGGGGGATTCCTCGTCAGGCGAGAACACCGTGATCAGCCAGCCCTGACCGTACGGATCCTCCAGCAGCAAGCGTGGGTTTTCGGCCAGTTCGCGGTTCACTTCCACGACTTCGCCTTCGACCGGCGAGATCATCTCGATCTTTTCTCCGCCGCGGAAGAAAGCGAACACCTTCTGTCCCTGCCGCACCCACTGGCCCGGCGTTGGAAGTTCGATGCGGTCCACCGGTCCAGCGAGCACCGCCGCCAGTTCATCGGCGCCCACGCGGTGCACGTTCTTACGCTCCTTCTGCATCCAGGTGTGGCCAGGATGATACTTCAGGTTCGCGGGAATATGGAATCCGCTCAAGACCTCTTGTCCGACCGCAACCTTCTCCGCTTCCTGCGCCGCAACGGCGGCAATCGGAACCCGGTGGCGGCTCAACACCAGATCGATGGCGATGAAAACCGCGAAAGTGACGATGACGAGTAGGACGACCATGACATTTCTCCTTTTCAGAACTCTGTGCCGGCTTCATTCCGCGGCCGGCGCGCACCCTTTCTGAGGCATGTGCCGTGCCAAAGCCAGGATGACTGTAACTCGTTGATTTTCAAACCGAGCGCCACCTGCGCTCCATCGCCCGGTGTCGCGAATCACAACAGTGAAAAAAGCCGTGTAACCCCGAATGGGCAGGTAAGTGGCCAGATTCCAGTACGTTACGTTGCCTGTGGAGGTTTCCAACGCGGCCTGTAGGCGGTTTCAACATTCGGTTCGCGCTCTTGCCGTCGCCCGCTTGGTTGCCGCGTGGGGACCGCCCGCTGCGGCCCCTCGCTGGACTGCTTCGCCTGCGGGACTGACCGATGCCGGCTGAGCCGCCATGAACGGTCCTCGGCCGCCTTTCCCATTCGGCACCCCGCCCCGCCTGGGCGACGGCTGCACACGGGCGGGGCCGATCCATCGCGGGCCGGACCGCTTGGTTCCGCGTTCGTCGATGCCGGCTGAGCCCCGCCCCCGGCGCTGCACCCGCAGCAGTGCCGGATGGGCGCCCGGCCGCGCCTCCCGCACGCAAGCCGCGGGCTGGATGCCGGGCGTCAGTCCGGCCGCAACCGTTGCCTGCCCCGCCGGGGCTTTGACGGGACCGCGGATTTCGCGTAACAACCGCCGTCCGGACCGCATCCATCGTGCTGAGCATGAAAGCCCTGTCGCTTGCCATCCTGATGGCGCCGTTGATCGCGGCAGCGCAGCCCTCCAGCCAGGCTCCCGCGCCGCCGCCAGAGGGGCAGGCGATCCGCGTCGAGGTGAACCTCGTCAACCTGTTCTTCAGCGTCCGGGACCGCAAGGGCGCCTACATCTCCACGCTGGGCAAGGACGATTTCACGGTGTATGAAGACGGCAAGCGGCAGGAGATCCGCTTCTTCTCGCGGGAAACGGACCAGCCGCTGACTCTGGGCCTGCTGGTGGATGTGAGCCGGAGCCAGGAGGCGCTGATCGAGACCGAGCGCGCGGCGTCGGCCCGTTTCTTCGAGCGCGTGCTCCGCCAGAAGGACATGGCCTTCCTGATCAGCTTCGGCGTGGACGCCGAGCTGCTGCAGGACCATACCGGCTCGCCCGCGCTTCTGGCGCGCGCTCTGGACAGGCTCCGCCTGAACGCAGGCGTCAGCGGCATGTCGCCGACGGGCACTCCGCTGCCGCTGCCCGGCGGCGGCCGCGGCACGGTGCTCTACGATGCCGTCTGGCTGGCGGCGAAGGAGCAGCTTCGCGGCGAAGTGGGCCGCAAGGCGCTGATCGTGATCACCGACGGCGTCGATGTCGGCAGCCGAGTGAAGCTCCAGGAAGCCATCGAGCAGGCCCACAGATCCGACGCCATCGTCTACGTGATTCTGTTTGAAGACCCGCGCTATACATCCTGGCAGTACGGCAACGTGTCGGGGGAGGGCGCCATGCGCCGGATGGCCGAAGAAACCGGCGGACGCGTCTTCCGCGTCAGCCGCCGCGAATCGCTCGACGACATTTACGACACGATTCAGACCGAGCTGCGCAGCCAGTACTCGGCGGCCTACGCGCCTTCGAATCAGGCGCGCGATGGCGGCTTCCGCCGGATCGAGGTGAAAACCCGGAACCGCGATTACCGCGTGCAGGTCCGCCGCGGCTACTACGCGCCGCGGGACTGACGCCTCCGAGTCCGCCGCTGTCGAACCTCCCGGACCAGTAAAGGCAAGCAGAAGTGGACATCCGCGGGCACGCGCGAAGGATTGCCGCAACGGCTGGCACAGCAGGATGAGGCTTCCGGATCGCGCCAGGGGAAGGCTTCACCCGGCTCGGCTATGAATGCGGCCGATCGCAGCCGGCGCCGCCATGACCGCCCGTGTTCAGCGCCGTATCGGCGCGCGCACGCCGATACTGGAACCACCAGCCGGCAGAGCCGCAAAGTGCAAGATCCCAGCGCGCCAGATCACGAAGTCTCCTGGGAGGGCGCCGCTGCTACTCACCGGCGCCACCTGTGCCGCGCAGTACCGTCCGGCAGGACGATGACGCGTCAGCCCTCCAGGGGCGCAAAGCACTTACGAACCGGCACGCCAGAATCCGGCGCGGGAGCTGCCCCAACGACAGCTCCAAATCCGGAGCAGGGTGAAAGGTTCTGGCCAAGTACCGCCCGCCGCAACCACGCCGCTCCGCTGTCTCTTGTTTCCGTCCGGGCAGCATGCCGCACAGGGAGGCGGTGGAGCGCTCAGCAGGGCCCGAATTGCGCAACCTGCCGGGATGCTTTCTGTTCTGGATGCCTAATTCTCCTGGAACGGGATGTCTTTCAGCTCCACCGAAGCCTGTTCGCCCGGCTTCAGCCGGATCCGCGTTCCCTGCCGGCTGAGGCGGCCCACGAATGCCTCGTCTATCCCCCCAGACACGTCGCTGGCGCAAACTCCGCCGATCACATACTCGCCCGGGACGAGAGGGAAAAATACCGCTGGAAGACCGAAGTCTGCTTTGCGTACCAGCAGCGGCTCCCGTGAACCGCGGTGGCCAGGATCATAGAGCACGGCAAAGTAAGGCGTGCATGCCTCCTCCGGTTTGCCGGAGGGCGCGCGCGAGGCGGTCAGGCGGGCGCCGTCTGTTCTAAGAATGACCGTCACCTGCTCCGCGCCTCCCTCTGTAACCTCCAGACCCTCGCTGGCGTCGGCGCCGGAGCTGGTCTGAATGGCAGCGACGTAGAGCTGGTCCAACGCCCCGCCGAGGAAAAAGATTACAGACTTCCCGGTTCCGGGAGAGGCCGCCTGAAAAGCTCCGTCCTGCGCGACCGTGACAGGAGGACCTAGCGAGCCTGTCTCCAGGTTGCGAATGAAGACCCGCAGACTCTTCAACTGCGCGTTCATGGCTTCGCTGCCTGGGCCCTCGATCACAACTTTTCCTCTTACGTCTACGGGCATCGCAAGCCGGATTTCGAGACCCTCCGCATCGCCCCCGGTCAGGTCGACCTCCCGTGCCGCAGGGAGAATCACTTTGGGGGCGCCCCGCGAGAACATCCGCGCGATTACCCGGTAACGCCCGGGGGCGAGCCCATCGATGCGAAACTTGCCTGGCGCGTCTTCCGGCCGTGACCGGCCCTCTCCGGCAGGAATGCCATCCCAGATGACTGGTCTGGCAGAGACAGACGATCCCCCGGCGGGACTCCCGTCGGGAAGGACCACGGCGCCGGAAATCGAGCGGGCTGGCACGGTCCGCAGACGGATGGCAATGCCGGCGACCTCCTCGCCCGCCGAAACTTCCATCGGCTGCGCCTGACTCAAATCGGACGACTCGGGATAAGACGCGGACGCGTACACCGTGCGCCCGGGCAGACCCGGCATCGGATCAAAAAAAGAGGACGGCCTGACCAGAAGAACGTACTTGCCGGGGGGAAGCCCGTGCAGCCGGAACTCGCCCCGGTCGTCGGTTCTTGCAGAGCCACGGTTGGGGGACCAGGGAAGCGGCTCCGGGAACCACGTGCGGCGGTGCGCTATGACCTCGGCGTCCTGCACCGGCTCGCCTTCCTCATCGAGCACCTTGCCTGAGATCACGGCATAGGGCGCCAACGCGTAGCGCAGTCCGCGCACCGGCACGCCCCCTTTGACTTCAATGCGGGAAGGCGACAACCCCTGGCGCCCTCGCCAGGGAAACATGCCCTGCCTTCGCACCTGAACCGTGTACAATCCGTCCGCCACATTCTCGAAAAGAAATCTCCCATCCGCCCCGGTCAAGGCGGACAGCCCGCTGGCGCTGGCGCGTTCCCGCTCCTGCGCCCCCTGCAGGGGCTTCGCAGCCGCCGCCAGCACGCCGCCGCTCCGCGGCGCGCCGGATCGCAGCAGCCCAACCTCCACGCGCCGGAGAGGTTCGCCGGTAAGGGCGTTGACGACGACACCCTCTACCACTGCGCCCTTCGTCCGAGCGGGTTCCTGCGCCGCCGTCCGGACCACCGCGGACAATAGAAATCCTCCCGCAAGGATGGCCACCCGCACTCCTGCCCGCTTCCTGCCTTCCGGATTTCGCCGTGCTGCCGGGTGCATGGCCTACTCCATTGCCGCCGCGCCTTCACCACCGGTTTCCATGGAGTTCCGCTGGTTCTTAAGTCAATTAGACTGAAGAGGCGGCGCGTGGTTCCCGAAAAAACCACCGCTAATGATACACGAGCCGCGGCGGGAAAAACCATTTCGTGCGGCAGAAACGCTGCGGAATCGCTGGAAGACCCGTCCGCCGTCACCCACTGGTCATCGCGTTTCCGCCCACAAACCCCTCCGTGTTTGCGAGCGCCTGACCGCAAGGGGGAAGAAATTGCTTCCTTGGCGTCAGTTCTCCGGGCGCGCTCCGGTCCCGGATCGGACAAGATCCGGATTCAGCCTGGGCTCTGAATAGTCCGCCTCGCCCGGGCGCCGGACGGAGCGCGTGGCGCATTGGACTTCTCTGCGAGGCGCCGGCCGCCGGCATTACCGTTTGTCCGCGGCTGTCCGGGCCAGGCTTGGGCACACCGGAGCGTACGACACCCGGGCTTGTACCCGTGCGCCGTGCGCCATCCGGTCAGAGGGTCTTGAGGTAAGCGAGCAGGTCCGCCTTCTCCTCCTTGGTGAGGACATCCTCGAAGGCGGGCATCGTGCCCTTGCCTTTGTTGATGATGGCGATGACGTTGCTTTCGGTGGGCTTCTGGCCGTTGGTCATCTTGGCCTTCTTGAAGAGGCCCTTGAGCGACGGCCCCACTTTCTTTTCGTCCGTCGTGGCCGAGTGGCAGACGCCGCACTGGTCGAAGACCTCTTTGCCCTTCTGCGGGTTGGCGGGCTTCTGGGCAGCGGCGGGAACTGCGGCCGAGAGCATCGCGGCGACGAAAATGATTCTGGAAGAGAACATGGCGCAACTCCGTTCTGAATTCAGGTTAGCAATTCGCTTGGATGAGGCACGAGGCGCGCAGGATGCCGCCCGGGTGGAATCCGCGGCCGCAGGGAGCGCGGCAGCGGCTCAAATTTCGCCCGGGCGCGCCGATGAGAGCGGCAGCAGCCGTGAAACTCATCTCACTGCGCAGGTACCTGGATCAGGCGGGCAGCCGGCCTGAGGGGGACTGCCCCATGTCATGTGCGGCGTTTGCCGGTGCGATTCTGCAGCGGCTGGGCGCCGGGGAGGAACCGGACTGGAGGGTGGACCTGGAGGATCTCGCGCGGGATGCGGGCGCGCGGGATGCGTTGTTTCAGAAGGTTCTGCAGCGCGCGGTTGAGTGGAGGGAGGGGCAGGAGCAGCGGGAGGCACAGGCGCGGCGGGAGATGCAGCGGCTGCTGGCGGCGTTCAATCAGGCGGTGCTGGCGCTGACCGAGGGGGGCGAGCGGGCGGCGGAGCGGTTTGCGGGGATTGGGCAGACGCTGGAGCGCGCCTCGCGGGCGGAGAGTCTGCCGGCGATGCGGGCGGCGGTTTACGAGGCGGCGGAGGCGCTGAGGACGGCGAGCGAGGCGCAGCGGGCGGAGACAGCGGCGCAGGCGCAGACGTTGGGGCGCAAGCTCGAAGAAGCGAGGCAGCGGCGCGGGACGGCTGAACCGGAGGGGCGTGGGAGGGAGGCGGCGATCCGGGCGCTGCGGGAGGCGGAGGCGCGCGGGGGCGAGACCGCGCTGGCGGCGGTGGTGTTCGATCGGCTGCCGGCGCTTGAGTCGCGCCATGGCAAAGCGGTGGCCGAGGAAGCGATGACGGCGTTTGAATTGGAGCGCGTGGCGGGGCGGGCGCTGGATGGGCGGATTTACGCCTGGGCGCGGCAGATGCGGTTGTGGCTGATGGACGCGCCGGGAAACGCGGAGGCCGTGCGGGAGCGGCTGGAAGCGGCGCTGGGCGAGCCGTTTGAATACCGGACGCTGGCCGGCGGGCGCGTGGTGATGCTTTCGCTGGAGGGCCGGTGGATGTGGGGGCTGCTGGGGCGGACGAAGGCGGAGGCATTGATCGAGGAGGCGGACCTGTTTGCGGCCGGAGCGCCAATACGCCGCTGATTGGAGCAGGGCACGGCGGGAGACCACGCCGCGGCGCGCCGCAGGGGAGTCGTGCGAGCTTTGGGGGATCTACCGCTCGCTGGCCACTCGGGCGCCGCTCGAAGACACGCTCGGCCGGATTGTTCAGGTGGCGGCCGAGGCGGCGGGGGGAGCCGTGGCGGCGGTGTTCGGGCTTCGGCAGGACATGCTGGCGGTGTTGGCGGCAAGCGGCGGGGCGCCTCCGTGGCTGCGGCCGCCGGCTGCGATTGTCCCGGCAGCCGCGCCGTGGTGGAAACTGAGGGGCCGGGCGGTGGAGATGACCGGGGAGGCGGGGTGGGCGGTTTACGCCGGCATGGCCGGGGGCATGCGATGGTGCTGGAGCGACCGTCTGCAGACGGCGGCGGGCGAAATCGTGGGATGTCTGACGGTGTTCCTCTCTCAGGCTCCTGGGGAGGAATCTCCCTCCCGGGAGATGGAGGAGCTGAAGGAGTTGGCGGCGCTGGCGATCGAGCAGGCGAATCTGGTGGAAGACTTGCGGTTCCGGGCTGAGCATGATCTGGTGACGGGGTTGTGGAACCGGCGGCGGCTGGAGGAGGAGATGCATCAGCTGCAACGGGCAGGAGGAGCGGCGCCGGCGGCGCTGGTGCTGGTTTCACTGGACGGGGCGCGCCGGGTGCGGGAGATTTTGGGGGAAGAGACGGGGGATGCGCTGTTGCGGGAGGCAGCAGGGCGCTTGATGCGGCTGCCTGAGGCGGGATTTGCGGCGCGGCTGAGCGGCGACGAGGTGGCGATTCTGCCGGATGGCGGCGCGGCGCCGCAGGAGATCGGGGCGCGGCTGCTGGAAGCTTTGGATGCGCCGTTCCGGCTGGACGGGAATGAGATTTATGCGCAGGCCGCGATCGGGGTGGCGGGCGCGGAAACCGGAGAGAATCTGACGCAGTGGCTGCGGCGGGCGCGGGCGGCGGCGGCGGCGGCGCGGGCGCGGCGCAATGGGGGGCGTTGCGTGGTGTTCGACCCGACGATCGCGCTGCAGGCGCCCGAGCGGCTGGAAATGGAGCGCCGGCTCCGCGGCGCGGCGGGGCGGGGCGAGCTGCTGCTGTTTTATCAGCCGCAGGTGAAAGTGCCCGGACGCGCGCTGGCAGGCTATGAAGCGCTGATGCGGTGGGCAAGTCCGGGGGTGGGGATGGTATCGCCGGGCGCGTTCATTCCCCTGGCGGAAGAGACGGGGCTGGTGGTGGAGATGGGGCGGTGGGCGCTCGGGGAAGCCTGCCGGCAGGCGCGGCTGTGGGAGCAGGAGGGGCTGCCGGCGCGCGTGGGCGTGAACGTAAGCGCGCTCCAACTGGCGGATGCGGGTTTCATGGAGGATGTGGAGCGCGCACTGTTCGAGAGCGGGCTGACGCCGCGTCTGCTGGAGCTGGAGATCACGGAGAGCGCGGTGATGGAAAACCGGCGGCTGGCGGCGGAGCGGATGGAGGCGTTGCGGCGGCTGGGGGTGGAGTTCGCGCTGGATGATTTCGGCACGGGAAGCAGTTCGCTGGCGTACCTGAAAGACCTGCCGGTGGACAGGCTGAAAGTGGACCGCTGTTTCCTGAGCGAACTGGAGCGGGGGCGGGCGCCGCTGCTGGAGTCCATCATCCGGATGGCGCATCAGCTTGGGCTGCCGGTGATTGTGGAAGGCGTGGAAACCGAAGGTCAGTGGGCGGCGATGGAGAGGCTGGGCGCCGACGAGGTGCAGGGCTACCTGACGGGCATGCCGATGCCGGCGGGCGACGCGGAGGCGCGCGCGAGGGCTGAGGCGCGGGCCGGGCAATCGGACATTTGACACCGATTTTCCGGGCGTGATATCCCTGAAACTTCAGTTAGGATTCTGCGATGCCCGACGACACGAAGCCGGAGGGCGCTCGAGCGCCCGAACCCACGCGCGAACCGGCCGCCGCCCCCGGGGCTGAGCAGCCCGCCCCCGCTGAAGCCAAGCCTGCCGCTGAAGGCGCGCCCGCTGCGCCGCCACCGGAAAAACCGGCCGCTGCTGCCGCTGGGGGACAGCCTGCGCCGAAACCTGCGCCTGCGGCAAAACCCGCCGCTGCCGCCGCAGCCTCAGGCGCAGCGAAGCCGGCGGCGGCTGCTCCCAAGGCTCCTCCCACGATGGCGGCTACGCCCTGGGAGAGCGAGTTGACGCGGGCGCTGAAGGAAGAGTTCGGCGATCAGATTCTCGAGTTCAGCTCGTATCTGGGGCAGAACTTCCTGGTGGCGAAGCCGGACGCGGCGATTCCGATTCTGGAGTCGCTCAAGGAGAACCACGATTTCGACTATTTGGTGGACGTGACGGCGGTGCACTGGCCGGAGAAGCCGGAGCCGTTCGAGATCGTCTACATCGTGTACAGCTTTGCGCGCAACGAGCGGATCCGGATGAAGATCCGGATTGCGGAAGGCTGGAAGCCGCGCACGGCGGCGGCTGTGCATCTGACGGCGAACTGGCTGGAGCGCGAGGTGTACGACATGTTCGGCATCGAGTTCGAGGGCCATCCGGACATGCGCCGCATTCTGCTGCCGGAGGAATGGGCGACGTTTCCGCTGCGGAAAGAGAACAGCATTCTGAAGATGGACCAGCATTGGGTGCAGGAAAATCTGGGCATTGAAAGCGGGCAATAGCGATGGCGGACACGTTTCTTGATTCAACCGAGCTGGTGCTGAACATGGGTCCGCAGCACCCGTCTACGCACGGCGTGCTGCGGGTGATCCTGAAGCTGGACGGCGAGCGGGTGCTGGGGACCGAGTGCGTGATCGGATACCTGCACCGCGGGGTGGAGAAGATCGCCGAGAACCGCACGTGGCAGATGTTCGCGCCGTATGTGGACCGGATGGACTACGTGGCGGCGGTGTCGAACGGGCTTGGCTACTGCCTGGCGGTGGAGAAGCTGCTGGGGGTGGAGGCGCCGCCGCGGGCGCAGGCGGTGCGGGTGATTCTGACGGAGCTGAACCGGATCGCAAGCCACCTGCTGTGGCTGGGCACGCATGCGCTGGACATCGGGGCGATCACGCCGCTGTTTTACTGCATGCGGGAGCGGGAGTGGATCCTGAACATTTATGAGAAATACTGCGGGGCGCGGCTGACGACGCACGCATTCCGTATTGGCGGCCTGCAATACGAAACGTACGAAGGGTTCGAAAAGGACTGCCTCGAGTTCTGCGATCTGTTCGAAAAAAGAATCGATGAATACGAGGAGCTGCTCACCGGGAACCGGATCTGGAAGCAGCGGCTGACCGGCGTGGGGGTGCTGACGGCGGACGACTGCAAGGAGTACGGGGTGACGGGTCCGATGCTGCGGGCTGCCGGGGTGAAGTGGGACATCCGCAAGGCGCAGCCGTATTCGGGCTATGAGAAGTACGATTTCGAGATCCCGACGCGGGCGAACGGCGACACGTACGACCGGTACATGGTGCGCATGCAGGAGATGCGGCAGAGCGCGCGGATCGTGCGGCAGGCGGTGGGGGCGATTCCGCCGGGACCGATCATGGCGAAGGTGGGGAAGGTGATCAAGCCGCCGGCGGGCGAGGCGTACGTCTCGATCGAAGCGCCCAAGGGCGAGCTGGGCTATTACGTGGTGAGCGACGGATCGACGCAGCCGTACCGGGTGCGGATCCGGCCGCCTTCCTTCGTGAACTTGCAGGCGCTCGACAAGATGTGCCGCGGGGCGCTGGTAGCGGACGTGGTGGCGATCATCGGAACCACCGACATCGTGCTGGGCGAGGTGGACCGGTGAACGGCCTGAGACGCGGAGAGGGGGCAGGGCAATGAAACAATTGTTGCGGAAAGTGTTTCTGGCGGACCTGATCGAGGGCCTGCGGGTGACGTTCCGGCACCAGCATCCGAAGCAGATCGTCACCGAGCAGTATCCGTTCGAGCGTCCGAAAATCGGCGAGCGCTACCGGGGCGCGCCGCGGCTGAACATCAATCCGGAGAACGGCGAGACGCTGTGCATCTGCTGCGACCTGTGCGCGCTGGCGTGTCCGGAGCACCTGATCGTGGTGGGGTGGGAAAGGAACCCGGAGACGAAGAAGAAGCAGTTGGTGACGTTCACCTATGACATCAGCCGGTGCATGTTCTGCGGGCTGTGCGAAGACGCCTGCCCGGTGGACGCGCTGGAGCTGACGCAGGATTTCGAGATGGCGAGTTACACGCGGGAGGGCGCGATTCTGGACCGGCAGACGCTCGAGAACGGGCTGCTGCCGGCGCGGTACCGCTATTAGGCGGGGCGCGTCCCGGACGCGGAGGCAGTCCATGACAGAGACGGTTTTCTTCTACTGTTTCGCGGCGCTGGCGGTAGCCGGCGCGATTCTGACGGTGACGATGCGCAACGCGGTGCATTGCGCGATCTCGCTGATCGCGTCGCTGGGCGGGGTGGCGGGGCTGTACCTGATGCTGCACGCGGAGTTCCTGTTCGCGGTGCAGATCGTGCTGTACATCGGCGGCATCATGGTGCTGTTCCTGTTCGTGATCATGCTGGTGAACCTGGAGGCGGCGGCGCGGGAGAGGCAGTTCCACCGGAGCTGGCTGGGCGGGCTGCTCTGCGCGGGCGGCACGGGCGCAATGCTCGTGTGGTTCTGGCTGCGGGGCGCGGGTACGCTGCGGCTGCCGCCGGCGGTACAGCCGACGCCGCGGGAGGGGGGCAACGTGGAAAGCCTGGCGATGGTGCTGTTCCGCGATTACCTGGTGCCGTTCGAGCTGGCTTCGCTGCTGCTGCTGGTGGCGATTGTCGGCGGCGTGATGATGGCGAAGAAAAGGATTTGAGGAGACGGAGATGCTGGCCCCGGTCACGACTGCTCATTACCTGGTGCTGAGCGCGATCCTGCTGCTCGTCGGCGTCGTGGGGATCCTGACGCGGCGCAACGTGATCGTGCTGATGATGTCGATCGAGATCATCCTCAACGCGGTGAACGTGAACCTGATCGCCTTTTCGCGGAACCTGGACCAGTTGGAAGGGCAGGTGTTCGCGATCTTCATCATCTGCGTGGCGGTGGCGGAGGCGGCGGTGGGGCTGGGCATTCTGATCGCGCTGTTCCGGAACAAGGAGACGGTGCAGGTGGACGAGATCGACCTGCTGAAGTGGTAGGAGCCCGAGGCATGAACTTCCTGGATCTGATCTGGCTGATTCCGCTGATTCCGCTCGCCGGCGCCGCGGTGATGCTGTTTTTCGGGCGGCGTCTTTCGATGACGGCGATCCGCGCCATCGGTCCGGGCATGGTGGGTCTGAGCCTGCTGCTCTCGCTGGGGGCGGTGGCGCAACTGGCCGGGCTGGAGAAGAAGTCGCACGAGGTGATCCTGTGCCAATGGCTGCCGCTGATCGGCGCCGACTGGGGGTTCCTGCTCGATCCGCTGTCGTCGGTGATGATCCTGGTGGTGACGGTGGTCGGTTTTCTGATCCACGTCTACGCCACCGGCTACATGGCGCACGAGCACGGTCCGTATCACGGAGGCTACTACCGGTTTTTCGGGTACATGAACCTGTTCGTCTTTTTCATGCTCACGCTGGTGCTGGCGAACAACTATCCGCTGCTGTTCGTGGGATGGGAAGGCGTGGGGCTGTGCTCGTACCTGCTGATCGGGTTCTACTTCCACAAGAAGAGCGCGTCGGACGCGGCGAACAAGGCGTTCATCGTGAACCGCATCGGCGACGCGGGCTTCCTCCTGGGGATGTTTTTCCTGTGGACGGCGACCGGCTCGCTGCGGTTCACGGAGGTGAACGAAGCGCTGGCTTCGGCGCGGTTCGCGCCGGAGGCGGGCGTGTTCGGGCTGCTGAGCCTGACGGCGCTGCTGCTGTTTGTGGGAGCGACGGGCAAGAGCGCGCAGATCCCGCTGTTCGTGTGGCTGCCGGACGCGATGGAAGGTCCGACGCCGGTGAGCGCGCTGATCCATGCGGCGACGATGGTGACGGCGGGCGTGTACATGTGCGCGAGGTCGAACGCGCTGCTGGCGCTGACGCCGGAGACGTCGCACATCATCGCGGCGGTGGGCGCGGCGACGGCGATTCTGGCGGCGTCGATCGGGCTGGTGCAGAACGACATCAAGCGGGTGCTGGCATATTCCACGGTGTCGCAGCTCGGCTACATGTTCGTGGCGGTGGGAGTGGGCGCCTACTGGGCGGCGATCTTCCATCTATACACGCACGCGTTTTTCAAAGCCCTGCTGTTCCTGGGCGCCGGAAGCGTGATCCACGCGATGAGCGGCGAGCAGGACATGAGGCGGATGGGCGGGCTGAAGGACAAGATTCCGGTGACGTTCCGCACGATGTTCGTGGCGTCGCTGACGATTGCGGGGATTCCGCCGCTTGCCGCGTTCTTCTCGAAGGACGAGATCCTGTGGCAGGCGTGGAGCAGCCCGCTGGGATCGAAAGCGCTTTGGACGGTGGGCTGGATTACGGCGGCGATGACGGCGTTCTACATGTGGCGGCTGATGTTCATGACGTTTTACGGGGAAGGGCGCATGGACGAGCGCACGCGGCATCACATCCACGAATCGCCGCGTTCGATGACCGTGCCGCTGACGGTGCTGGCTGCCGGATCCGTTGTGGCGGGCTGGATCGGAATGCCGAAGGTCTTCGGCGAGACGGGATTCCAGCAGGCGTTCGAGCGCTGGCTCGAGCCGGTGTTTGAAGCGGCGGCGCGCGCCATGCACGGCGCACACGAAGCGGCGCATCATGACGCGACGATGGAATGGGCGCTGATGGGGCTGTCGATCGGGGTGGCGATCGGCGGCATTCTGATTGCACGGCACGTATATCTGCGGCTGCAGGAGCACGAGCGTCCTACGGGCGGCGCGCTCTATCCGGTGCTGTACAACAAGTGGTACGTCGACGAGGTGTACAACGCCCTGCTCGTGGAAGGGCTGGCCAAAGGCGGCGGCGGGGCGATGGCGCGGTTCGACGCGGCGGTGGTGGACGGCGGCGTGAACGGGACGGCGTGGACGACGCGGCTGGTGTCGAAGATTTCGATCTGGTACGACACGTGGATCGTGGACGGGCTGGTGAACCTGGGGGCGTTCACGGTGCGGGCGCTGTCGTTTCCCGTGCGGTTTTTCCAGACAGGATTCATCCATTCCTATGCGCTTATGTTTCTGGCCGGGGTGCTGGCCATCTTCGGCTACTACTGGTGGGCGCGGTAAAGGAGGCGTGCGGCGATGACCTCGAATCTGCTTTCCCTCGTCCTCTTGACGCCGCTCGCCGGGCTGGTGGTGCTGCTGTTCATTCCGCGCGAGAAAACGGCGCTGATCAAATGGTGGGCGAACCTGACGGCGGCGGCGGGTTTTCTCGTATCGCTGCCGCTGCTCGTGCGGTTCGACCGGGCGGCGGAGGGGTATCAGTTCGTGGAGAAGCGGGAATGGATCCCGTCGCTGGGGGTCAGTTACTTCCTCGGCATCGATGGCATCAGCCTGCTGCTGGTGATGCTGACGACGGCGATGGGAATGATCGCGATCTTCTATTCCTGGGACGTGATCAAGACTCGGGAAAAAGAGTACTACGCGATGTTCCTGCTCCAGCAGACGGGCATGATCGGCGTGTTCATCTCGCTGGACTTTCTGCTGTTCTACATCTTCTGGGAGCTGGTGCTGGTGCCGATGTACTTCATCATCGGCGTGTGGGGCGGTCCGAGGAAGCTGTATGCGGCGATCAAATTCTTCCTGTACACGCTGGCTGGCGGCGTGCTGATGCTGCTGGGCATCCTGACGCTCTATTTCCAGTACGCGGCGCAGTACGGGCGCTACACGTTCGAAATCACGGAACTGATGAAGCTGAACCTGCCGCTCGGGATGCAGCAGTGGGTGTTCTGGGCGTTCTTCCTCGGCTTTGCGATCAAGGTGCCGATGTTCCCGTTCCACACCTGGCTGCCGGACGCGCACACGGAGGCGCCGACAGCGGGATCGGTGATTCTGGCGGCGGTGCTGCTGAAGATGGGCACGTACGGGTTCATCCGGTTCTCGCTGCCGCTGCTGCCGCGGGCGAGCGCGGACCAGACGATCGTGACGGTGCTGATCGTGCTGTCGCTGATCGGGATTCTGTATGGGGCGCTGGTCAGCCTGATGCAGCAGGACTGGAAGAAGCTGGTGGCGTACTCCTCGGTAAGCCACCTGGGCTTCTGTACGCTGGGCATCTTTGCGCTGAATGAGGCGGGGATCGCCGGCTCGGTGATCCAGCAGCTCAACCACGGCATCTCGACAGGCATGCTGTTCCTGATCGTGGGCGTGATCTACGAGCGGCGGCACACGCGCATGATCGCGGAATACGGCGGGCTGGCGCATGTGATGCCGAACTATGCGATCGTGTTCGCGTTCGCGATGCTGTCGAGCGCGGGGCTGCCGCTGCTGAACGGGTTTGTGGGCGAGTTCACGATTCTGCAGGGGGCGTTCCAGGCGAACCGGTGGTGGGCGGCGTTCGCCGTGCCCGGGGTGGTGTTCGGGGCGGCGTACCTGCTGTGGCTGTATCAGCGGACGATGTTCGGGGAAGTGACGAACGAGAAGAACAAGGGGCTGCCGGATCTGAACTGGCGCGAGTGGGCGGTGTTTGTGCCGCTGATGATCTGGGCGCTGTCGATCGGCGTGTATCCGAAGCCCTACTTTGACATTCTTGAGAAGCCGGTGGCGCAGATCGTGCACCGCGTGCACCAGACGTCGACGGCGGTGGCGCAGGCGGGCGGGACGGCGCGGGAGGCGATTTCGCGATGAGCCAGTATTACACGGCGACGGACCATTTCGTGCTCTTGCCGGCGATTCTGCTGGCGCTGTTCGGCTGCGCGACGCTGCTGTTCGATTTCCTGATCTTCCCGGAGGCGAAGCAGCGGCGGTGGCTGCTGGTGTTTCTGGTGATGGGCGAGGCGTTCGCGGGCGTGGCGTTCTGGCGGCAGCAGGCGTTCTTGCTCGAGCACGGAGGGAACCTGACGGCGTTCCGCGGGGCGCTGGTGATCGACCATTACGCGCTGTTCTTCCACTGGCTGTTTCTGGCGGCGACGCTGATCACGGGCCTGATGAGCTACCGCTATCTCGAGGTGCGGGACGAGCACCACGGGGAGTATTACGGGCTGCTGATGCTGGCGCAGACGGGGATGTTTTTCCTGGCGAGCGGAACGGAACTGGTGACGCTGTTCGTCGGGCTGGAGACGATGGCGATCACGTTTTACATCCTTGTCGGATTTCTGCGCGCCGACAGGCGCTCGAACGAGGCGGCGCTGAAGTATCTGATCCTGGGTTCTCTGAGCTCGGGCTTTCTGGCGTACGGTTTTTCGGTGCTGTACGGGATTTCCGGATCGACGCGGCTGACCGAGATTGCGGCGGCGGTGGCGGCGCGCGACGCGTGGGATCCGGTGCTGGTGCTGGCGATCGGCACGGCGGGCGCAGGTCTGCTGTTCAAGATTGCGGCGGCGCCGTTCCATATGTGGGCGCCGGACGCGTACGAAGGCGCGCCGACGATGATCACGGGATTCCTGGCGACGGCGTCGAAGGCGGCTTCGTTTGCGCTGCTGCTGAGGTTGTTTGTGGGACCGCTGGGCGCGGCGCGGGAGAGTTGGGAGCCGCTGCTGGCGGCGGCGGCGGTGCTGTCGCTGACCATTGGCAACCTGGCGGCGGTGACGCAGACAAACACGAAGCGGCTGCTGGCGTACAGCTCCATCAGCCACGCGGGCTACATCCTGCTGGGGCTGGTGGCGGGCTCGCCGACGGGGATCAAAGGAGTGCTCGTGTACCTGCTGGTGTACACGTTCATGACGCTGGGCGCGTTCCTGGTGCTGACATCGCTGGCGCGGCAGGGCATGGCGGGCGACGACATCAACGACCTGCGCGGGATGATGAAGCGGGCGCCGGGGCACGCGCTGTGGATGCTGGTGTTCATGGTCTCGCTGGCGGGGATTCCGCCGACGGCGGGCTTCATCGGCAAGTTTTTCATCTTCTGGGCGCTGATCGAAACAGGCCATTACACGCTGGCGGTGATCGGCGCGGTATACGCGGTGGTGGCGATCTATTACTACTTCCGGATTGTGAAGGCGGTGTTCGTAGAGCCGGAAGAGGCGGGGGCTGGCCCGCTGACGGTGAGCCTGGGCACGCGGGTGGCGCTGGCAGTGACGGGCGTGCTGACGCTGCTGGTGGGCGTGTATCCGGAGCCGGTTCTGCGGCTGGCGCAGATGAGCATTTCGCGGTAAGGAAGATTAAGCGATGAGCGGGTTCTTTTCGCAGCCGTGGCTGATTCCCCTGATCGTGGGCGCCTGCATATTGCTGCTGTCGCCGCTGGCGGTGGCGTTCACGGTGCTGCTGGAGCGCAAGGTGCTGGCCGACATGCAGGCGCGGCTGGGACCGATGCGCGTGGGTCCGCAGGGGTTGCTGCAGACGATCGCCGACGCGGTGAAGCTGCTGATGAAAGAGGACACGGTGCCCGCGGAGGCCAACCGCGTCCTGTTCCGGCTGGCGCCGGTGGTGACGTTCTTCACGGCGGCGACGACGCTGACGGTGATCCCGTTTTCGCACCGTTTTCAGGTGACGGATACGAACGTGGGGCTACTGGTGATCACGGCGATGTCGTCGGTGGGCATTCTCGGGATCATTCTCGGCGGGTGGTCGTCGAACTCGCACTACTCGCTGCTGGGGGGGCTGCGCTCGGGCGCGCAGCTGATCAGCTATGAAGTGGCGCTGGGGCTGTCGCTGGTGTGCGGCGTGATGATGGCGAACACGCTGTCGATGCAGGGCATCGTACGGACGCAACTGGAGCGCGGGGTGTGGTTCGCCTTCGACAACTTCGGGCTGATGCTGATCCCGACGATGATCTTTCTCATCGCTTCCGTGGCGGAGACCAACCGCGCGCCGTTCGACCTGCCGGAGGCGGAGAGCGAACTGGTGGCGGGGTTCCATACCGAATACAGCGGCTTCCGCTGGGGCGTCTACATGCTGTCGGAGTACATCAGCATGTTCGCCATCGGGAGCGTGCTGGTGACTCTGTTTTTCGGCGGCTGGCTGCGTCCATTCCCGAACGTGGCGGCGCTGGAGATCCCGTTCAACTACGGCGGTCCGCTGGCGGTGTTCGGCGCGTTCGGGTTGCTGTGCTTCTACCTGGTGCGGAAGCAGCCGATCCGGGGTTACGCATTGGGGCTGGCGGGAGTCGGCGCGCTGCTGTGGCTGGTTGCGCTTGTGTTCCTGATTCCGGCATTCAACCGCGAGGCGGCGCCGGTCTTCTGGTGGATGATCAAGCTGGTGGCGGTGCTGTACGTGTTCATCTGGCTGCGGGCGACGTTCCCCCGCTACCGCTATGACCAGCTCATGAACATCGGGTGGAAGGTGCTGATCCCGACGGCGCTTGGCGCAATTCTGCTGAACGCGGTGGTGGGGATGGCGCGGGCGGCGAGGTGAGTCCGGAGCCTTCCTGCAACAACGCGCGTTGCAGGCGGCGGAGGGGCTCGAGGCAAGGGCGGGTTTTCTCGTCTGCCGCGCGGACAGTGGAGTCGCCTGGTGGCAGCAGGATTGCGAAGTCTCTTTGTGCGGATGCCGGGATCGGCGGCGGGAGTCTGCGGGAATTCGGCGGTCTTATGAAGGAGGCAGGCTTCCTGTTCTGCCGCAAGGATTGCCGGCTTGGGCGACGGCGCCGACTGGCGGCGGGCGCAGGCGCTTGGGGCTGGAAGGGGGGATAATGGAGCCGTGACTGGCGCGGGGCCTTTGAGAGGTGACAAGGTCCGGCCCATCCTCGCTGGAATGGACCGGCAAGACTCTGATTGGAAGAGCCTGGTCCTCGCGGAACTGGAGAAGATCCTCGAAAGCCCCCATTTCCGCAACAGTCTGCAATCGCAGCGGCTGTTGCGGCACCTGGTGGAGCGAAGCTTGGCGGGGCGGTTCGACGAACTGAAGGAGCGGGCGATTGCGGTCGAACTGTTCGGACGGGAGCCTGGGTTCGACACGAACGAGGATCCGATCGTGCGTGTCCGCGCCACCGAAGTCAGGAAACGGCTGACCCGGTATTACGAAGGGCTTGCGGAGGCGCCGCCAGTGCGGCTTGAGTTGCCTGCGGGCGCGTACCGCGTGGAATTCCGGACGGCGCAGGAGAAAGCGGAAGAGGCGCCGCCGGCAATCCGGGAGCACCGGCGAGCATTCTCTCAAAAACGGGTGCTGCTCGTCCTGCTGGGAGTGGTGGCGGCGGGCGCGGCGTTCCTGATCAGCCACCGGAGGCCAAAGATCGAGGACGAATTCTGGGCGCCGGTGACGGGGGCGGAGGGCAAGGTGATCGTATGCACGGGGCATCCCGTGGTGTACCGTTTTACGACGGATTTCCTGTTCCGCCGGATGGGAGCGGATTTTCTCACCAAACAGACAGCCGTGATCCAACTCCGCCCCGAGGAAACCATATCGGGCAGGGACATCGTGGCGATCCCGGATCAATACATCGGGCTCGGATCGGCGCACGCGACGGCGCGGATCGTCTCCTTCCTCGCTTCCAAGGGCAAGGAGACGGACATCCGGTTCGGGGACGACATTTCGTTCACAGACTTGCGGCAGGCGCCTGCGGTGCTCGTCAGTTTCGCCAACCGGTGGGTGTTCGACGCTTCGCGCAATCTTCCGCTGGCGCCGGAACTGGGCAAGGACGGAAAATCGAGGATCGTGCATCGGGGAACCGGGCAGCGCTGGGAACTGCCGAAGCTTCAGGACAACGGGCGGACGGACGAGGACTATGTTCTGGTGACGCGGAATCTGGCAAGCGAAAGCGGGCACGGGGTTCTGGTGGTGGCGGGGCTGACGCAATACGGCTCGCAGGCGGCTGGGGAGATCGTGACAAACCCGTCCCTGCTGCGGGCTGCGATGTCCGGCGCCAAGCCCGGCTGGCAGAGGCGGAACCTGCAGATGCTGTTTCATGTGCGTGTGGTGAATCATACCCCCGGCTCGCCGAAGCTGATCGCCATCTATGAGTGGTAACGGCGGCTGGCGGAAAGTTGCGGTGGAACGCCGGCGGGAGCGCAGAGCGCTTTGGGGACAATCACGGGCATCATCACGGATCCGTCAGGAGCGGCAGTGGTAGGCGCCCGGGTCGAAATCGTGAACGAAGCGACGGCGGCGCGGACGGAGACGGTGACAGGAGAACTGGGCCGTTTTGCGGTGGCTTCTTTGCCGCCGGGGCTGTACACGGTGACGGCGGGCATGGCGGGTTTCAAGACGGTGGCATACAGGGGCGTGCAGGTGATGGCCGCCACCGTGACGACACGGAATGTGTCCATGGAACTGGGCGAGGTGGCGGAGAGCATCAGCGTGACGTCCGAAACGCCGCTGGTGAGGCCGGACTCAGCGGCCGTGGTGACCAATGTCACCAACCAGATCATCCAGGACCTGCCGTTTGTGGACCGCAGCATGATGCAGGTGGTGCTGCTGACGCCGGGGGCGCAGGGAGATCCGCAATACAACGGGGGCATACAGAGCGAACTGCCCGGCATTTTCATCCAGCCGGTGACGCCGGGCGCGTCCGTCTCGGTGAGCGGAGGCCGGCCGGGCAGCGCGTCGGTGCTGGTGGACGGCTCCGACGTCACGTCGGCGGGCTACGCGCGGTCGGTGATGACGTTCTCGGGCGACCAGGTGCAGGAAGTGACGGTGATGGCCAACGGCGTGCCCGCGCAGTACGGGCGCACGACGTCAGCGGTGATCAACCAGGCGACCAAGAGCGGGGGCAATGAATTGCGGGGGAACGCCAGCTGGATGCATCTGAATCCGTTCCTGCAGACGCGCGCGCTGGGCGCGGCGTTCAACCCGTCGAACCGCTATCACGCGTTTGCGGCTGCGGTGGGCGGACCGGTAGTGATTCCGAAGATCTATGACGGACGCAACAGGACGTTTTTCTGGGCGACCGGCGAGCCGCAGCGGCAGAAGCTGTTTTTCGGAGCGAGCCGGACGCGGCTGCCGACGGCGGACGAGCTGCGCGGGAATTTCGCCAACAGCCGGGACTTTCTCGATCCGGCGCTGCGTCAGCAGAATGTGGATGCGGCCATCGCCTCGCCGGTACGGACGAACCAGCTCCGGTGGCACTATGCCCGGAACGCAGACGGTTTCCCCGTCGGGCCCATTCTGCCGACAGCGCAGCGGGATCCGATCCTCAACAACGATCTGAGCTACCTGCTGCCGCGAAACCCGATCGCGCAGAAGCTGATCCCGCTGCTGTATCCGTTCACGCCGGGGCGCGACACGCCTTACATTCATTGGTTGAGGCCAGACGGGCTTTGGGAGACCGATGGCAACAATGCCATCTTTGCGCGCGGCGTGGACACGGTGGACAACCGCTGGAGCGTCAAGGTGGATCACACGGCGGGTTCCAACGCACGGTTTTACGCGCGTTACTCCGATGCGCCGGTCACGGGCACCCGAACATGGTTCGGCGGCCCGGACGATCCGGCGAATCCGCTGCCGCAGGACAAGATCCATTCGCGCAACGCCGCCTTCGGCTATACACACATTTTGCGGCCGACAGTGATCAACGAGCTCAGGGTGACCTACTCCCGCGGCGACGGACTGCGGGGACCGAGCGACGCGGCATTGTCGCGGGACTGGGGCAAGGAAATCGGCCTGGTGCCCGCCGTAACGGGCGTGGGCTTCCCAAGATTGGCCGGGCTGAACCGGGGCTATGACGGGGAGGGCGCGACGCTGGGCCGGTCAGTGGACGTGAATGCGGGCATCGGCGACGACATGTCGGTTGTCCGAGGCAGGCATGCGTTGCGTTTCGGCGGCGAACACCGGAGGATTCAGTTGAACCGGCTGTCGTTCGGCGGGCTGACGGGAGGCGCTTACAGTTTCGGCGGACAGATCACCCCGAACACGGGTTCGATCCACGGCATCCTCAACGAACTTGGAGGATTGATCACGGGGTCGGTGAACACTTACACGTTCAAAACCTTCCAGACGAACGCTTACTACAGGTGGCGCTACACCGCCGCGTATTTCCAGGACGATTGGAAGGTGACGCCGAAGCTGACGCTGAACCTCGGTCTGCGGTGGGACGTGGAGACGCCGCGCACGGAGAAATACGACAGGCAGGGGACGTTCGTCCCGGGCTTCAGCGGAACTGTGAATGGTTTTCCCGTGACCGGGGCCTGGGTGTTTTCGGGCACGAGCGGGCAGCAGCGCAACCTGTGGCCTGTCAACTACCGCGGGTTCCAACCGAGAATCGGCATGGCTTATGCGTGGCGGCCCAACGTGGCGTTGCGGCTGTCCTACAACGTTCTTCGGGCGCCGATCACGGGCACGGGACAGGACATCTGGCCGGACCTGAACCTGAACCGCGGCAGCGTGAACACGAATGCGGGCACAGGCGGCGTGCAGCCGGGGCCGGTGAACCTGATCACGAACCCGATCGCTCCGCTGCCGGCGCCCTACGAGCTGCCGCGCGACCCAGTGCTCTTCATGAACGACGCCGTCACGTTCACCATGTTCCATATTCCGCAGAACAGCGCGATGCCGTACGCGCAGAAGTGGAATGCGGGCGTGCAGTTCCAAGTCGGTCGGGACTGGTCCGTAGAGGTGGGCTATGACGGGCTGAAAGGGACCCACTTGTTCACGCAACGCATGCCGTTCAACTACGCGCCCCCCTCCGTGACGGCGCCTCTGGTGGCGCAGGGAGCCGACTTCAACGCGCGGAAGGCGGAATACAACCGGCTGGGCATCCTCAACTCGGCGGGCAACGTGATCACCACGACGCTGGTGCCTTCGTTGCGGCCCTATCCGCAGTTCTTCAGCCAGCGATTCGTGACCGCCTTCGACCGCTCGGGGAATTCGATCTACCACGGGCTGAATGTGGGTTTCCAGAAGCGGATGTCCGGCGGGTTGACGCTGCAGGGCAGCTACAGCTGGTCCAAGTCGATCGACGATTCGGGCGCTTCGAATCTGCAGACCAACGATGTGGCCGACGTCTTCGGGCTGGTGTTCCCGCAGGAACCGATCCGGAGGCTGCAACGGAGCCTGTCGACGTTTGACATCCCTCATAAGTTCAACCTCGCCTACTCCTGGCGGCTTCCCTTCGGCAGGGGCCAGTGGATCGGAAGCGGCGCGGGACCTTGGCTGAACCGGCTGATCGGCGGATACAACATTGCGGGATTCTTCCGGAGCATGGCAGGCTATCCGCTGGTTGTGCGGATGAACAACAACGGCTGGTGGGAGTCGCGTGGAGGAGGGAACGGGCTGGACGGCTTCACTCTGCGGCCGGACCGCGCGCCGGGACCGGACCCGATCACATCGAACTGGCGCGACGATCCCTTCCGCCGCTCGTATCACAATTATCAGGCTTTCGCCGTGCCGGGTTCGGACGGCGCGCCGGCGCTGGGTAACTCAAGTCCTACCTTGCCGGACGGGCGCAGCCCGCGCGTGACCTCGGCTGACGTGTCGTTGTTCAAGAACATCGATCTGGACAGCGAAGGGAAGCGGTATCTGCAGTTGCGCGTGGACGCGCTCAACGTGGCCAACCACCCTGTGTTCTTCGCCAATCCGAACAACCGCCCGGCGCCGTACACGTGGAATGCGGAGCAACGGACCTTCGCTCCGGCGACGCAGTCCACCCCAATCGATCCGAACAACACCGCGCAATTCAACAATTACGCGGGGCGGGCGCTCCGCATCGGGGCGCGGATTTATTTCTGATCGACACATGGACCCCTGGGCGCCTGGGCGCGGTCTGCGCCCGGGCGCCGTTTTTTCTGAAGCGCAGCCTGCACGGGCCGGGGATCATCCCTGGGCGAGTCCGGCGCGGATGTGGTTCAAGTGCTTCTCGCCGTGGGCGGCGTAAGTTTCGAGCAGGCGTTCGAGCGTCACGGCGCCGTATTCCGGGTGGTAGCCCTTGCGCGGCCAGGCGTCTTCGGGCACGGAATGGAAGAAGGCTGTCCAGCGGGCGTGGAGTCCGTCGAGAATGGAGAGCGAAGGCTCGATGGAGCCATGCGCGGCATCGGGCAGCAGCGCCCAGGCGTCCTGATCGTAGGGCTTGAGCGGCGGGTCGTTCTCGAGCAGGATGAGGCGGCAGCGGATGTAGGCGTGCATGTGCGAGTCGGCGAGGTGATGGACGACCTGCCGGGAGGTCCAGCCTCCGGGGCGGTACGGACGGTCAAGCTGCGCGGAAGAGGCTCCGGCCACAAGGCGGCGCAATTCGGCGGGAAGCGCTTCGATCTTGGCGATGAGTTGTTCGCGGGTCATGAAATCCCTCCTACTGCTGGGATTGGGTCAGGCTTCTCATTGTGCCAGAGTGCGGAAGCGCGTGGTGACCGCAGTCACTGAGTGGGCGGCCGGGCAGAGGCAAGCTGGAATCATGACGGCAGCGCCTCCACAGGTCCGCCGCGAGAAAAAGGCCTGCCGCAGGCGGACGGCGAAGGACCGCTCGCAGCAGATCCGGCGAGCCGTGCAAGCGGCCTTTCTGCTGCTGAACGTGTGGATCGGCGTGGAGTTCTACCTGTGGGTGAGGGCGTACGAAACGGGGGCGGCGCCGGCGGCGGGGCGCCCGCCCGGCGTGGAAGGCTGGCTGCCGATCGCCGGGATGATGAACACGAAGTACTTCTTCGAGACCGGGCGCGTGCCCGCGGTGCACCCGGCTGCGATGGTGCTGTTCCTGACATTCACGGGGCTGTCGCTGCTGCTGCGCAAGTCGTTCTGCGGGTGGCTGTGCCCGGTGGGGACGGTCTCCGAGTACTTGTGGAAACTGGGACGCGACACCTTCCGGCGCAATTTCTTCCTGCCGCGGTGGCTGGACACCGGGCTGCGGAGCCTGAAGTACGTGCTGCTGGGGTTGTTCGTGTACGCGGTGGGGACGATGCCGGCGGCGGCGATCCAGCAGTTTCTCGGATCGCCTTACGGGATTGTGGCGGAGGTAAAGATGCTGAATTTCTTCCGCCACATGGGGGTGACGGCGGCTGTAGTGATCGCTGCGCTGGTGATCGCGTCAATCTTCGTGCAGAACTTCTGGTGCCGCTATCTGTGCCCGTACGGAGCGCTGATGGGACTGGCGGCGCTGTTGAGCCCCCTGCGGATCCGGCGCAACGCGGCGACGTGCATTGATTGTGGGAAGTGCGCGAAGGCATGCCCGGAGAGGCTGCCGGTGGACAAACTGGTGCAGATCCGCTCGGCGGAGTGCATCGGGTGCTTGGAGTGCGTGGCGGCGTGCCCGGTGGAGGACACGCTGGACATGCAGGTGACAGGCGCGAAGCGGCGGGCGCCGGCGTGGGCGATGGCCGCGGCGATTGTGGTGATCTTCTGCGGGGCGACGGGATGGGCGATGTATGCCGGGCACTGGCAGACGCACGTGCCTTCGGATGTGTACCGCGAGCTGATCCCGCGGGCGCACGAGTTCAGCCACCCGTAAGCCGCGCTCTGGCGCCGTCAAGAGGCAGACGCTTTTTGCGGGCGGCGAGGAGGGGCTCGTTGAAGAAGTCGATCACCGGCTTCATGAGGCGGAAGCGGAGGACGACTTCCGGCAGGAGCCGGCGCGAGGTGGCGAGTTCGGCGGGGAGTTCTTTCCAGAAGTACCAGTGTTTGAAGCGGAGCCATTCGACGGCGGGGTGATCGGGAGGAAATCCCCTGGGAGGGCGCGAGAGGCGGTCGCCGGCGAGAGGGCCCATGGCGGCGAGAAGCTTTTTCTCCCGGGCGGCGGCGTCGAAGCGCTGGTGGTGTTCGAGGATGTGCAGGCGGATGAGACGGAGATTGCCGGGCGTGGGCATGTAGACGCCGCCGGCGACGCCGACATGGCGGGGCGAGATTTCGACATAGTAGCCGCCGGCGACGTGGCGTCCGAGATCGGAGCGAAAGAAAGAGGCGGCGATGTGGGTCTTGTACGGGCTCTTGTCGGAAGTGAAGCGCGTGTCGCGGTAGATGCGGTAGATGGCGCGTTCCGGCAGCGTGACGGCTTCCGGAGCGAACGTGGCGAGGGCGGCGTCGACGGCGGCGACGAACTCCTCCATAGGGGCGCGAACCTTCTCGAGGAAGGTCTGCTTGCGCTCCTCGAACCAGTCGCGCCGGTTGTTGCGCTCGAGCTGCCGGAGGAACTTCAGTGCCTCAGGAGGGAAGCCGGCAAAGCTGGCAGGCATGGCGAAGAGTCCCCTACAATTGAGAGCGATGACGGGCCTGGAAGAGGCGCGGATGCGCCTCGCCGAAATCCCACTGTTACAGGTTACTCTGAACGAGCCGCTGTCGCGGCACACTCGTTTCGGGCTGGGCGGCGAAGCGGCGGTCTTCGCCTGCACGCCGGATGAAGCGGCGTTTGTTGCAGCGCTGCGGGAGGCGCGGGGCAGCGGGCTGCCGTGGGGCGTGATCGGGATGGGAACCAACCTGGTTGTGGCGGATGAGGGCTTTCCGGGGATCGTGCTGCGTTACGATGGGGCGCGGATCGAGATCCACGGCGGACTCGTGACGGCTCAGGCGGGAGCGCCGCTGCAAGCGCTGGTGGACGCAACGATCCGCGCAGGGTTGCAGGGATATGAGCCGATGACCGGGATCCCGGGCAACGTGGGCGCGGCGATTTACGGCAATGCAGGGGCTTACGGGGCGTCGATTTCCGACCGGATTGTTCGCGTGCGGTTCTTCGACGGGGAGCAGATCCGGGAGACTGACCGGGCAGGCTGCGGGTTCCGCTACCGGGAAAGCGAATTCAAGCGGCGCCGGCTGCGGGGCGAGCCGTGGCTCAGCCTTTCGGCTGAGTTCGCATTTCCTGCGGGAGACGGCGGGGAAATGCGGCGAAAAGCCGATGAAATTCTTGCTATCCGGAACCGGAAATATCCGCCGGACATGAAGTGCGCAGGCAGTATTTTCAAGAATCTTTTCTTCGACAGGCTTCCGCCCGGGGCGCGGGAGGCCGTACCTCCGGAGGTGGTCAAGGGCGGCAAGGTTCCTGCCGCATGGTTCCTCGACCGTGCCGGGGTCAGGGGGATGGCGCGGGGCGGCATCCGGGTTTCCGAAGAGCATGCCAACACTCTGTATAATGCGGGCGGCGGGACGGCGTCGGAATTCCGCGCGCTGGTTGCCGAGCTGAAGCGGCGCGTACGGGAGCGGTTTGGGATCGAGCTGGAAGAGGAAGTGCAATATATCGGATTCGGGGAGACTCTGCCGTGAGAAAGCTCGCATGGTCCGTATTGATGGGCGCGGCTGTCTGGGCGCAGGCGCCGCTGAAAAAAGGCAGCCCACTCGACGCTTTGCCGAAAGACACGCAGATCCTGACCCATTTCGGCGAGCGCGCGGATTTTTCGCCCGACAACCGCCGCGTGGCGTTCATGGCGAAGAGTTTCGGGGACGCGTTCGTCATCGACCTGGAGACGCGGATCATCCGGTGCCTGACGTGCAACGTGCCGGGCGCTGCGTTTCTGCGCGTCATGCACCTGGCGAACGGGGACTATCTGCTGATAGGACCAGAGAGGTTCACCGACATCCGGACGGGGCGGCGCCGCGACAACGAACTGTGGCTGCTGCGGCGCACCGCTGGTGCGAAACCCGTGCGGCTGGGGCGGAAGATGAGCGAAGGAGCGGCGGTTTCCAAGCGCGCGTTGCGGATCGCGTTTGCCGAAACGGCGGCGCAGAATCCCGAACTGGCGCCGCGGCGCTCGCGGATCTGGGTGGCGGACGTGGATGTGGAGGCGGCGGCGCTGAAAAACCGGCGGATTGTGGTGGAGAGTCCGGACGAGGGGTGCACGCTGGAGGCGCAGGACTTCTTCGAGAACGACCGGAAGCTGACCTACTCGTGCTATGAGCGGGGCGGAGGGGCTTCCGTCTGGACAGCCGATCTGGAGACGGGCGAGCGGGTGAACCACTCGCAGGCGATCGGCAGCTACAACGAGGCGGAAGGCATCTTCCCCGGCGGGCTGCACACCTGCGTCGAGAGCGACAGGCAGGCTGTGCTTCGGGGCAAGACAGAGAAGTTCCGGGACATCGACATCTGGAAGCTGCGCCTGGATGGAACCGGGAAGAGTTTTGAGAGGCTGACCTTTTTCAACGATTACGAAGGATGGAAGGCATCCAATCCGGTAGTGAGCACGGATGGCAGGCTCCTGGCGTTCCAGGTTGCGAGGACCGCGGACGAAGCGGGCGTGGGCTATGGCATTGTGCTGAAGCGGCTGGGGAAGTGAGCGAATGGCGGTGGCGGGGAAGAAGGTGGTGACGGCGCTCGCCGTAGCGGCGGGGGGAGTCACGCTGCTGTTTATCGGTCTGACGCTGGCCAACCTGGACAAGATCCGGACGTCGGTGGCTGTGCGGCGCAGCCCGAGGCCGATCCTGAAGACGCCTGGCGGGGGGATGGTGATCGTTCCGGAAGGCGAATTTCAGGCGCCATCCTGGGAAAATCCGCCACAATTGCCAGCCTTTTACATTGACAAGGACCCGGTTCCGCGGGAAGATTACAGACGATTTGCGGAAGCCACGGGCAGAAATGGGGATCACATTACGGTGGAGGACGAGCGGGCTTTCTGCGAGCAGGCCGGCAAGCGGCTGCCTTCGCCGGATGAGCTCGCCAAGGCAGGGCGGGGCTCGACGCCGGACAACGACGTGAGCATATACGGAGTGCGGGGGCTGGCGGGCGGGAGAGGCTTCCGGTGCGCGCTGGACCTGTCCGCGGCGGAGAGGTTCCGTTGAAGGGCTGCGCCGGGGAAGCTCAGGGGCCGGGTTCTCCGGGGGCGTAGTAACCGGAGCGGCAGCGGATGACCGCGCCGCGGGCGCGGGCGGCGCCGGAGGGGCTGAGTTCCACGGAGAGGCGGCGGTAGGCGCCCGGGGGAGCAGGGGAGGGGCGGATCAGGAGGTTGTAGCGCAGCCGAATGCGCTCGAGGAGCTGGCGGAGGCGGCGGCCGGCGTCGTTGGAGCGGATGACTTCGCCGCCGGTGGAATCGGCGATGAGAAAGATGTTGGCGGGGGTGAAATCCGGGTTGGCCGCGCCGTCAGGAGGCCGCGGCGGGCGGACGCCTTCGGGGACGATGGCGTTGGCGACGGCGTTGACGCGTGAGAGGGCGCGGATGACGGTTTCATCGGGGAGCTGGTAGTGGACGCCGCCGTTATCGGTGAGGACGATGAGGGCGCGGCGGCCGGGGAAGGGCGGGAGTTTTTCGAGATACGCGGCGGCTTCGAGCAGGGCGTCGTTGAGCGAGGTGCCCGCGCCGAGGCCCGATTCGACGGCGGCCTCGCGGAGGGCACGCGCGGCGAGGTCTTTTTCGCGGGTGAGTTCCTGTTGCAGCCGCGCCCGCCGGGCGAAGAAGAAGACGGCCACTTCGTCCTGCGGCGCCAGTTGCGCCAGGGCCTGACGGCCGGTTTCGGCGGCCGCGCGCAACAGCCTGCCCATGCTGCCCGACACATCGAGCAGCAGCAGCACCTGGAGCGGCGCGGCGTCATGAGCGAAGGATTCCACGGGGCGCGGCACACCTTCCTCGCGAACGATGAAATCTTCGGCGCGGAGGCCGGTGACCGGCTTTCCGTCCTGCGTGACGAGGACATCGACGCTGACGAGCGCCGTTGTCGAGCGGAACACGGGCGGCTCTTCCTGCGGCGGGGTTTGCGCGGGCAGGGCGAGGACGGCGAGGATGAGAAGCAGGGGGCCCGGGGGAGACAGGAAGCGGGCCGCAGCAGAACTCATGAAACACATTATCGTCGGCACGGCAGGCCACATCGATCACGGCAAGACGGCGCTGGTGCGGGCGCTGACGGGCATCGACCCGGACCGCCTGGAAGAAGAGAAACGGCGCGGCATCACGATCGACCTGGGATTTGCACACTTGGAAGCCGGCGGCGTCCGGTTCGGCTTTGTGGACGTGCCGGGGCATGAGCGGTTCGTGAAGAACATGCTCGCCGGGGCGGGCGGCATCGACATGGTGCTGCTGGTGATCGCCGCCGACGAAAGCGTGAAGCCGCAGACACGGGAGCATTTCGAGATCTGCCGGCTGCTGGGGATCAGGCACGGGCTGGTGGTGCTGGCGAAGAAAGACCTTGCCGATGCGGAGATGCTGGAAGTGGCGCGGATGGACGCGGCGGAGCTGGTGAAGGGATCGTTTCTGGAGGGCGCGCCGGTGGTGGCGGTCAGCGCGGCGACCCGGGAAGGGCTGGAAGAACTGCGCGGGCAGATGGTTCTCCTGGCGGCGCGGATCCCGGAGCGGGACGTAGCCGGGATTCCGCGGCTGCCGGTCGACCGGTCGTTCACGCTGCGCGGCTTCGGGACCGTGGTGACCGGGACGCTGGTGGCGGGGCGGCTGCGGGCGGGCGAAGAAGTGGAGGCGCAGCCCGGCGGAAGGAGGCTGAGGATCCGCGGATTGCAGGTGCACGGCGAAGCGGTGGAGGAGGCGGTGGCAGGACAGCGGACCGCCGTGAACCTTGCCGGAGTCGAGGCGAGCGATTTGCGCCGCGGAATGACGCTGACGGCGCCGGGGCGTTGGCAGGCGACGGATGCCGTGGACTGCCGGGTGGAGCTGCTGGCTGCGGCGCCGCCGCTGCGTCACGGCGCGCCGGTGCATTTCCATGCGTGGACGGCGGAGACGACGGCTGAGGTGAGGCTGTTCGACGCGGGGCAGCCGCTGGAGGCGGGGCAGGCGGGGTTCGCCCGGCTTCTGCTTGGGCATCCGGTCTTGCTGAAGCCTGGCGACAGGTTCATCCTGCGGCAGTTTTCACCGCTGACGACGATCGGCGGGGGTCGTGATCGATCCACAGCCGCCGTTCAAGATGAGGAGACAGGCGGCGGCAGCGAGGCTTGCCGAACTGGAGCAGGCGCCGGTAGAGAGGAAGCTGGCGCTGTGGGCGGAGGAGACGCCGTGGGGCGTCGATGCGGCGACGCTCGCGGGGCGCGCCGGCGTCACGGTGGAGACGCTTCGGGAGCTGGCGCCGGTGGCAAGGCTTGTTTGGATTCGTGGCGAACGCCCGAGGGTGGCGTTGCGGCGGCGCGTCGAGGAAGAGGCAATAAAGCTGCGGGAGCGGCTGGCGCAGTTTCATCAGGAGAATCCGCTGCTTGGGGGCATGCCGAGGGCGGCGGCGGGCATGGATGCCGGGTGGCTGGAGGCGGTGCTGGAAACCGAAAGGGAACTCGTCGCGGAGGGAGAGATGTTGCGGTTGCGGGGATTCGCGCCGAGGAAGAAAGCGGAGGAATCGGAGGCGGAGGAGCGGATCGAGCGTGTGTTCCGCGAGGCGGGGCTGGAGGCGCCGCCGGCGCGCGAGGCGCTGGCGAAGGCGGGGCTGGACGAGGCGAGGGCGAGGACTTTGCTGCAACTGTTGCTCAAGGACGGACGGCTGGTTCGGGTTGGGTCTGAGCTGCTGCTGCACCGCGAAGCCGTGGAGCGGCTGAAGGCGCTGGTGAGAGAGCGCAAAGGGCAGCGGTTCGGCGTGGGCGAGTTCAAGGAGTGGACGGGAGTCAGCCGGAAGTATGCGATTCCGCTGCTCGAATACCTGGACCGGGAGCGCGTGACGCGCCGCGAGGGAGACCGGCGGGTCGTGCTGTGAGCATGGTCCTGCCTGAGGGGGCAGAATTGGCAGCGGCATTGCCGGCGGGATTCCTGCCGCCGGGAACGGGCATTGCAAAAGGCGGCGCGGCGGGCGTATTGCGAGAAAAGTCTTAACTCACTGTCGCAGAAGAAGATTCGATTTCAAGAAGATCGCAGCGGCCAGCGGTTGACTGGATAGCCAGCCTGACGTTGCTCTTTCGACTAAAAAAACGGTCGGAATCTGCGCCTGGCTGAAGAGAGCTTGTCTGGACGTTCAGTGCTGTCCAAACTAGGCTGAGGCCGCTGTTGGACGGGTTGATAACAAAAGGCTTCTGCAGTTGAATTCTGCCTCCCGTCAAACCAGGTTCCCTTCTGGCCGGCCGCATGCTGTCCAACTCATCTCAACTCCAGCGTCAACTGCTCGGCCGTGAACAAGTCCGGCGGGGATGCAAACGGCTCGTTCAGCCACGTCATCCAGTCCCTGGAAACAAACACCTGCCGCCGCAGCAGAGCCGCCAGCTTGGAGAGGCTCCAGCCGAAGCTGCTGCGCAGCTGCAGGGACCTGACCAGCCGCATGGCGATCCGTGCTGTCCAAATCTGCACCAGCACGGCGTTGGCTGAGGTCCCCGCGAAGGTCTGGATCCGCAACGACTGTTTCAGCGCCTGGAAGAACTGCTCGATCCGCTGCCGGTCCCGGTACACGGCGGCGATCGTCGAGGCGGCCAACTGGAGCTGGTTGGTCAGAAACACCATCCTCTCCTGCCTCTCCTCCACCCAGACTTCGATGCGGCGCATCCACGCCACCAGGGGATCAAAGGGGACAGCCTGATCCGCCTCCTTCCCAAATTTCCCCAAG
>DYJN01000063.1:5695-21084 GCA_020723085.1 Arcobacter sp. | reverse complement strand
ATCGGCCATTATTCGCACGGGCGTTACGTCCGCGTAAACGGAGCTGGTTCGCCGGACGACGTATTCCGGGACATCCTCGCAGCCCTGGCCTAAGCCCCTCCTCTCCGGCGGTCACCCCCCAAATGAGGGGGCGCGGCCCCCCGCAAACAACCCCGCGCCCACCCGCATCGGGTGTCTAGGCTGAAGCGGCATCTTGGGGCAAAACAGAAGAGTACCCGGCGCCGGAAACGGCATCGGGGAGCGCAAAGCCCGGCGGTGGCCGGGCGGCGCGCAGCGCTTTTCAGGGTCAGGAGGACCGCCGATGCCCGCAGGCCGCCCCAGATCGAACCGGCAACTCGCCCACTGCCGCGAAGCGGGCATGAATTGCCGCGAGTGCGTCGCGGCGGCGGCTGTTCACATCGCGGCGATTACGGCTGACCTGAACTCCTCCCTCGTCCGTCAGATGTTCTTCCTCATATACCCTTCGCCCGCCTGCGCGCCCATGGCCAGCGAATTTGTGCAGATCGTGAACGCGAAGGCACGGCCCGAGGCGGTGCAGGCAGCGCCGGCGGAAGGAGCGGCCCAGTGGTGCGCGGCGGTAGCGTGACAGCAATCGCTTGCATTCCTGATCGGCGCAGAATTTCACAAAGATCAAGGCCGTTTCATTTTATTCTCGGGAATGCCCCCGCAAACTGCAAAAGAAAACCCTTGCATTCGTAGCCAGACGGTAATAAAACCCTGCTAATCCCGCGGCTTGAGCTTCGCCGCACACGCCGGCAGGGAGAAATGAATGAAAGGGGTGATTCGTATGAATTGGAAAGGGGGACCGCCGCGCTTGTTTTGTGGCGCGGCGGTCCTGCTCGTTTTCCTTGCAGGCGCCCTGTCCGCGCAGCAGATCTCGGGCTCGATCACCGGCGTCGTGAAAGACACGCAGGACGCAGTGATCACTGGCGCGCGTGTGACGCTGGTGGATCAAGCTACGGGAACCAGCCGTTCCACGACGAGCGGCAGTGACGGCGCATTCGTGTTCACGCCGGTGCTGCCCGGAACGTACACGGTCTCAATCGAGGCGCCGGGGTTCAAGAAGTTCGAACAGAAAGACGTGAAGGTGTTCGCCAGCGACCGCGTGACGCTGGGCGACCTGGTGTTGAGCGTAGGCGCGTTGACCGAGACGATCACCGTCGAGGCGAGCGCCGCGCAGGTCCAGACGCAAGGCGCGGAGAAGGCGGGCATCCTGACATCGCGCCAGGTGCTGGATCTGGCGATGACCGGGCGGAACTTCCTCGACCTGGCGCGCACGATTCCGGGCGTCGTCTATACCGGCGGGCTCGGCGGCATCATGGCCAACGGCAACCGCGGCAACCAGAACAACCTGCTGCTGGACGGCGTGACGAACGTCGACACCGGCTCCAACGGCGGCGTGCTCGCCACCACCAACATCGACATGATCGCCGAGATGAAAGTGACCACAAACGCTCAGCCGGCTGAGTTCGGACGCTCCTCGGGGGCGCAGATCCAGGTGGTGACCAAGTCCGGCAGCCAGGACTTCCATGGCACGGGCTACATCTTCCACCGCCATGAAGGGCTGAATGCGAACACGTGGCGGAACAACATCGAAGGGCGCCCGCGGCAGTTCTACCGCTACAACTTTGCGGGCTTCAACGTCGGCGGTCCGGTCTACATCCCCGGCAAGTTCAACGTCGACAAGAACAAGCTGTTCTTCTTCGTGGGCTGGGAATGGCAGAACCAGCTGGTGCCTCAGGGGCTGCGCAGCGTGACCGTGCCTACCGAGCTCGAGCGCAAGGGCGACTTCTCGCAGTCGCGGGAAGGCGGCGGCAGCCCGGTGGTCGTCAGAGATCCCCTGGCTGGCGGCGCACAGTTCCCGGGCAACATCATCCCCGCGTCGCGCCAGGATCCCGACGGCATCAAGATCTTGAATTGGTATCCGATGCCCAACGCGGCAGGGCGGGATCCGAGCTTCAACTACCAGACGCAATACTCGGACACCTATCCCCGCCGCGAGCAGGTCTACCGCGGCGACTATGTGATCAATGACAAGTGGCGCCTGTACAGCCGCTACATCAAGACCTACAGCCAGACGAACAAGAACTACGGGCAGTGGAACGCGGACTACAACATCCCGTTCGCGCCGATGAACTTTGGGGATCCGGGCTGGAGCTTCATCACCAACGTGACCACGGTGATCAACCCTACGCTGACGAATGAGTTCGTCTTCGGTTCGTCGAAGAACGTTCTGAACATCGACCCTGTCGACGACACGTTCAGCCGGGCGAAGCTGAATCTGCGCTACAAGATGCCCTTCCCGGACGCCGACAAGCTGGGGCTGGTGCAGAACTGGCGCTGGGGCGGCGTGCCCAACGCTCCGTTCACGGGCTTCAACGGGACTCCGTTCCGCAACTTCAACCACACCTACGACATCACCAACAATGTCGCCAAGGTGATGGGCGCCCACACCTTCAAGTTCGGCATCTACCTGCACAAGAGCCTGAAGGACCAGACAGCGTTTACGAGCGTCAACGGCAACATCTGGTTCGACCGCGACTCGTCCAATCCGTTCGACACCAACTGGGCATGGACCAACGGGCTGACGGGCACCTACCAGCGGCTTCAGCAGTCCAACGTGGTGCGCAACGGGCAGTACCGTTACTGGAACGTCGAATGGTTCGCGCAGGACTCCTGGCGCATCACGAGCAAGCTCACCATCGACTACGGCATGCGGTTCTACTACATCCAGCCGCAGTTTGACAAAGCCTTGCAGACTTCTTCGTTCAACCCGGCGCTGTACAACGCTGCCGATGCGGCGCGTCTGTGGCAGCCGTACCGCGATCCGAACACGGGCGCCGTGGTGGCGCGCAATCCGGTCACCGGGCAGTTGGGTCCGCGGGCGCTCACCGGCGCCTTCGTTAATGCCGGCGGCGGTTTCGTCGACGGGCTGTACGCCAACGGCATGGGGCGCGCCGGGCGAGACGGCTATCCCAAGGGCTTGATCAACGGGCAGGGCACGCTGTTCGCGCCGCGCATCGGCGTCGCCTACCAGTTCATGTCCAAGACGGTGCTGCGCTTCGGCGGCGGCGTCTTCTACGACCGCTTCCAGGGCAATCCGGTCTTCGATATGCTGCCGAATCCGCCCTCCACCAACAGCCCGCAGTTCTATTACGGGCAGTTGGCTTCGATCCCGCCGGCGAGCGAGGGCATCTACTTCCCCGCCAACGTCAACGGGTTCGACAAGAACGGCGAAATTCCTACGACCTACAACTGGAACATGTCCATCCAGCGAGAACTGCCGTTCAATGTGCTGTTCGACATCGGCTATGTCGGCTCCCTGTCGAACCACATCATCTACCGCCGCAACTTCAACGCCGCTCCTTACGGCTCGGCGTGGCTGCCGGAGAACCAGGATCCGCTGAATGCGAATCCGAAGTTCGACGGCTCGACCACCAAGAACGTGCTGTTCTATCGTCCGTTCCAGGGTTATGCGAACACGAACATCATCGCCTTCGGCGCCAATTCGAACTACCACTCGCTGCAGATGAGCGCGAACCGGCGGTTCGGACGGGACCTGACCTTTGGATTCGCCTACACTTGGTCCCGCGCACTCGGAACGACAACGACCGACTACGTGACCAACCACCCGTTCAATATGAGGGCGGCGGATTACGGTCCGTTGTTCTACCACCGCACGCACAACCTGGTGTTCAACTATGTGTACAACCTGCCCAAGTTCGCCAAGGGCGACTCGATGGGCTCCAAGTTCCTGGGGCAGATCGTGAACAACTGGCAGATCTCGGGCATCACCACGATGCAGACAGGGCAGCCGGACAATTTGAGCTTTCAGATTGACGGCTTGGGCAACCTGAACGAGCGCTTCACCGGCTCGGTCGATATCGGGCCTCGTCCGGTGATCAACGGCAAGTTCAACTACACCAAGACCGACTATGCGTGGATCGACGCCAATGCCGCCGGCTTCGCCATTCCGGCGTTCAAGGGCAGCCAGGGCTTCGACAGCTCACCCCGCGTCGTCTACCGCCCCGGCGACCACAACTGGGACATCTCTGTCTTCAAAAACTTCCCCTACTGGAAGAACGACGAAGCCAAGTACATTCAGCTTCGCGTGGAGATGTTCAACGCCTGGAACCACACCCGCTTCAGCGACTTCAACCGCACCATGCGGTTCAGCCGCGATGGCACGCGGGTGATCAACCTGCCGAACGCGTTGGGCGGCAACGGCGGGCGCTTTGGTTTCGGCGCCCTGACCGGCACGCTCAGCCCGCGCATCATCCAGTTGGCGGCCAAGGTCTATTTCTGATCCGTGCCGCAGGCGCGATATCCTGAGCAAGGGATGTTGGGACTCGCGCTGGTCTTGCTCACGCTGGCCGTCTCTCAGCCCGACCGGCTGGGGGACGGCCAGCGCGCTTTTGCACAGGGAGATCTGGATCGCGCCGAGGCCCTCTTCCGCGAGCATGTGAGGCAGTTGCCGGGTTCCGCGGAGGGATGGTCGAACTTGGCGGCGGTGCATGCGCGGCGCGGACAGTTCGCCGAAGCCGTGGCGCTGTATGAGCGCGCCCTGAAGGCCAATCCGCGGCTGACCCCCCGTGCATTTCAACCTCGCGGTGTCGCTGGGACAGCTCAAGCGCTATGGGGAAGCCGCCGCGCATCTGCGCCTTTTTCTCAAACGTTATCCGAACGAGGCGCGCGCGCGGCAGTTGCTCGGGCTCTGCCTGATGGAGTCCGGCGATCCCCGCGGCGCGCTGGAAGAGTTGGAGAAATCCTACCGGCTCAATCCGAACGACGGCAGCATCCTCTATGCCCTGGCTTACGCCCACGCGCGCGGCGGCGACGAGGGGAAAGCCGCCGCCTTCCTGGCGAAGACCGAATCGAACCCTGTGCAGGCGAAGCTGATCGAAGGACTGCTGCTGTACCGCCGCGGGATGTGGGCGGAAGCCAAGGAAGTCTTCGCCGAGGTTGTCCGGTTGAAGCCGGACTTCCAGCCCGGCGTGGCGGCTCTGGGGCGGCTGGAATTGCTGGAAAGGAACGATGCGGCGGCGATTCCGCCGCTCGAGACAGCCGTGAAACTGAATCCGCAGAACGCGGAATCGGCGTATCAGCTTGGAGTGCTGTATGACCGCAACGGGGATTCCGAAAGGGGCAAGAGGATGCTGGGGCGGGCGGCAAGGCTGCGGGCGGGCTACGGAGATCCGCATTACCAGCTTGGGCGGATCTATCATCGCGAAGGGAATCTGGAGAAGGCTCTGGCGGAATTGGAAGAGGCAAGAAGGCTGTTGCCCGAGCAGGAGGCGGTGAGGATGGCTCTGGGGCGAGTCTACCAGGCTATGGGGCGCAGGGCGGAAGCGAAGGCGGAATTCGAAGAGGTGCGGCGGCTGAAGGCGCGCGTGGTGGAAAGGGACCGCCTGCGCGTGGAATCCGATACGCTGATGAAAGAGGGGCCGGAGCATCCTTGAGAGTAGTGCTGGCACTGTTGTTGGCGGCTGGCGCCGTCTGGGGGCAGGGCATCGCCAGCCGGGGCGTGAAGCCGCAGGCCAAGCCGCGCGCCTCGGGCATTGCCTGGCACGCCAGATTCACCAATGTGGCGAAGGAGGCTGGGCTCACGCAGGTGCTGCATTACGGCGGCACTGAGAAATCTGATTAAGTGCTGGGGACTTCCTCGGGCGGGGTTGCGATTTTCGACTACGACGCTGATGGTATGACGGACATTTTCGTGGTGGTGGGGTCGAAAATCGACAATCCGCCGCCGGATGCCGTGAGCCGGCTGTACCGGAATCTGGGCGGGCTGAAGTTCGAGGATGTGACGAGAAAGGCGGGGCTGTGGCGCGAGCCGGGGTGGGCGCAGGGCGTCTCCATCGGGGACTACAACAACGACGGCTGCATGGACCTGTTCGTCACTTATTGGGGAGACAATGCGCTTTACCGCAACAATTGCGACGGAACGTTCACCGATGTGGCGGAGCAGGCGGGCCTGTTGCCCAATCCGCGCCCGAAGGTCCCCCGCTGGGGCGCCGGCGCGGCCTTCGTGGACATCGACCGGGACGGATTCCTGGATCTTTATGTGTCGAATTACATCGATTTCGATCTGGAAAATACGCCGAAACCGGGAGAAAATCCGAACTGCAACTGGAAGGGAGTTCCCGTCTCCTGCGGCCCGCGCGGGCTGAAAACCGCGCGCCACTGGCTCTACCGCAACCGTGGCGGCGGCACGTTCGAGGACATCAGCGAGAAAGCGGGCATCGCGAAGTTCGACAAGAGCTTCGGAATGACGGCCACCGCTTTCGACATCGATGAAGACGGCTGGCAGGACATTTACAATGCCTGCGATTCGACCCCCAGCCTGCTGTTCCGCAACAACGGGGATCTGACGTTTACGGAAGAGGGCATCGAGCGGGGCATCGCGCTGAACGATGACGGGATGGAGCAGGCGGGCATGGGGCTGGGCATCGGAGACCTGAACCTGGACGGGCGGCTGGACATCTTCAAGACCCACTTCGCCGACGACACGCATGTGCTCTATCTCAACGACGGCAAAGGCATGTTCCGCGACATCACCCTGAAGGCCGGCATCGGCGTGGAAACGCGCCGCGTGGGCTGGGGCACGGGCATCTTCGACTTCGACCACGACGGCCTGCCCGACATCTTCATCGGCACCGGCTGTGTGTACCCGGAGACGGAGGCCGCGCTGCCCGCCTACCCGTACAAGACCCGCCCCATGCTGTTCCGCAACCTGGGCAGCGCCCGCTTCGAGTGGCTGGAGGAAGAGGCGGGACCGGCGATGCTCGAGAAGCACTCCGTGCGTGGCGCCGCCTTCGGCAACCTCGACAACGACGGCGATATCGACATCGTGCTCTGGAACCGGAACGACACGCCCTCCCTGTTGCGGAACGACCTGCAGGTCCAGGACCGCAACTGGCTCCAGCTCCGCCTGGAAGGAACCCGCTCGAACCGCGCCGCCATCGGCGCCCGCGTCGTGCTGGAGTACGGCGGCAGGAAACAGGCCAAAGCGGTGGTTTCCTAGGCCAGCTTTTATTCGGCCAACGATCCGACATTGCACTTCGGGCTGGGCGGAGAGTCCCGGGCGCGGGCCACGGTCTACTGGCCCAGCGGCGCGGTGGAGGTATTCGATCTGGAGACGGCCAATCGCATTGTCCCGTTGAAAGAAGGGACCGGACGGGCGGCCGGATCACAATCCGTACCGCAGTAGGCATATTCCTTGATTTGGGCCTGAGCGTCCATTATTATGCAAGTGATGGCGTTTGCTCGCAGCGCTTTTTTCATGTTGCTCCAGGGAGGTTCCCGTTGTCGCGACTTCGCGGTAAGCTCATCGTTCTCGCTGCCAGCACCTCGGAATCGACGGAATACCAGCACAACCCATGGCGGCAAATGCTGCTCGCCACGCTGCCCGACAAGTACGCCCGCGTCATGGGCACGGACTGGTCGACGGCGGTCGAGACCAACCCGGACGGGACGGCAAAGTATGTGCCGAACGGGCTTCGTGTGATCGAAGCCCTGCTGGTCAGAAAGTTCGGCGCGGAAAATGTCGCTGTCTGTTATCCCGATCAGCTGGATCGATTCGTCGGTCCGGAGACGCGGGCAGTCGGCATTCACGCTCACAATCCGCTGGGAATTACCTTCGCTACGGACGTCTATGCCGGCTTGTACGGTAGGGATTGCGAGCCGGTCAATGCGGCGGAATTCCGGCGCCTGATCGAGCATCCCGTCCTGGACGAGCACCGGGCGCACCTCAAGCTGATTGTCGGCGGTCCAGGCGCATGGCAGATCGCCCACAAGGGCTTGCAGGCGGACTGGAAGATCGACACGCTCGTGGACGGCGAGGCGGAAGAGATCGCCGCGGACTTGTTCGAGCGGGCGGTGCGGGGCGAGGAACTCCCCCGGCGCATCGAATGCAAATCGCCGAAGCTCGAATCGATCCCGGCGGGCATCAACCGCTCCACTCTCGGCGTAGTGGAGATCACCCGCGGCTGCGGGCGCGGCTGCCAGTTCTGCTCCGCGGCGTTGCGGTCAGGCAAGAGCATCCCGCTCGAGCATATCCTGGGAAACGTGCGGCGCGCGGTCGAGCAGGGAGCGGACACGATCACGCTGTGCACCGAGGATCTGTTCCTGTACGAGCAGGGCAAGCGGTTCGAGACGAACCTGCCGGCGCTGAAGCGGCTGTTCGAGAGCGTGGCGGCAGTGCCGGGCGTGAAGCACATCATGCTGACCCACGGCAGCATGGCGCCGGTGGTCGTGCAGCCGCACATCGTCGAAGAGCTCCATCTCGCGGTTGACATGAGCGTCAATCAGCAGCATCCCGAATCGACACACCCGGACAAGCGCTACGCGATGATGTTCGTCGGGCTGGAGACGGGTTCGGTGCGGCTGTTCAAGCAGTTCATGAAGGGCAAGAGCTACCCCTTCCGCCCCGAGCAGTGGCCGGACGTGGTGCTCAAAGGCATGGAGATCATGAACCGCGCCAACTGGTTCCCGATGTGCACATTCATCATCGGGCTGCCGGGAGAAACGGACGACGATACCAGGCAGTCTCTGGACCTGCTCTACGCTCTGAAAGACGCCAAATGGTGCGTCATCCCCACGCTCTTCGTGCCGCTGGATGAGACGAAACTGGCCGCGAAAGACGGTGCCAGAATCGCCCGCCTCACCGAACTGCAATGGGAGTTCTTCTTCACATGCTGGCGCTACAATATCGACTTTTTCCGGCGCCAGCGCAGCGTGCAATGGAAGGTCAACCTCGGTGTCCCGATCTATTATTATCTGCTCGGACGAAAGCTCTTCGGCCAAGCCATGAAGTGGCCGCTATTCCGGCTGGGGCATTTCCCCGAATGGCTGCTGCGGCGCCACCTGTACCTGGATTGCAGCGGGCGCATGGAGCCGGTGTACAAGACGCCAGCGGAGGTTCCAATTCCCGAAGAGCGGCGGCGCCCCGAACTGCCGGCGCTCGTCTGAGGCTGCCGGTCAGCAGCAGCGGGGACGTTGATATTTCTGCCGGAGGCGCTCTTCGCTGAAGCGCCGCCATTCTTCTCCGGAAGGCCCGCGTCCGTGCGCGCGCAGGTGCCGCTCGTAGGCCCGCTCATCGGCCAGCTCGCGCAACACCGCCAGCAGCGTCCGCCAGAAGGAGGTCCAGGCGCGGCTCATCCCAGCTCCTCCACTTCCAGCCGCGACGGCACGAACGGCGCCTCGAAACTGCGCGCCTCGCGCGTGCCGCGCAGAATGCCCGCCCACACGCGGATCGAGTCGGCGAGGATGGCCGCCACGAGCACGAGGAAGAGCGCACAGACGGCGGCATCCAGCCGGTTATTGAAGATCAGCTGCTTCGTTTGCGCCGTCTGCGGCCCTGCCTCGAGCAGCCGCGCCTGCGCCAGGAAACCGACCCGCGGCGCGCTGGAAAAGATCTTCTGCCACGCTGCCGAGAAGGTGACCATCACGAGCCACGCCAGAGGCGCGCAGGTGATCCACATGTACTTCGCGCCGTGCATCTTGATCAGGATGGTCGTCGCCACGCACAGCGCCACCGCCGCCAGCAGCTGGTTGGCGATGCCGAACAGCGGCCACAGCGAGTTGATCCCCCCCAGCGGATCCAGCACGCCCTGCACAAGGAAGTAGCCCCAGGCGGCGACGATCAGCCCGCTGGTCAGCAGCACCGAAGGCATCCAGCTCGTGCGCCCCAGCGGCTTCCAGATGTGGCCCAGAAAGTCCTGGAGCATGAAGCGGCCCACGCGCGTGCCGGCGTCGATCACCGTCAGGATGAACAGCGCTTCGAACATGATGGCGAAGTGGTACCAGAAGCGGAGCACGGCCTCATTTCCCGCGATGCGCGAGAAGATGTGCGCCATGCCCAACGCCAGCGACGGCGCGCCGCCGGTGCGGTAGAACAGCGTCTCTTCTCCGACGTGGCGCGCCAGATCGCGCATCTGCTCCGCCGTCACCGGGAAGCCCCAGGACGTGATGGTGGCCGCCGCAGCGGCGGGCGTTGCGCCGACGATGCCGGCGGGCGAATTGACCGCGAAGAACACGCCCGGCTCCATCGCGCAGGCGGCCACTATGGCCATCATGGCCACGAAGCTCTCCAGCAGCATCGACCCGAAGCCCACGGGCCGGATATGGCTCTCTTTCGCGATCAGCTTCGGCGACGTTCCCGAACTGATGAGCGCGTGAAAGCCGCTGATGGCTCCGCAGGCGATCGTGATGAAGCAGAACGGGAAGATCCTGCCGGCAAAGATCGGCCCCGTGCCGTCGGTGAACCGCGTCAGCGCCGGCATCTGCAGGTCGGGCCGCACCAGCAGCACTCCCAGCCCCAGCAGCAGCACGACGCCCAGTTTCACGAACGTGCTGAGATAGTCCCGAGGCGCCAGCAACAGCCAGACGGGCAGCGCCGAGGCGGCGTATCCGTAAATGATCAGCGCGGCCGCCAGCGTTATGCCGCCGAGCGTGAACCACGCGCCGAACACCGCATGGTGCGCCACCCACTCGCCGGCAAAGATCGACGCCGCCACCAGGACAAAGCCGATGATCGAGACTTCCAGCACGCGTCCCGGGCGCCAGTACCGAAGGTAGAGTCCCATGAACACCGCGATCGGCATCGTAGCGGCGATCGTGAACGTGCCCCACGGGCTGCCCTTTAGCGCGTTCACCACCACCAGCCCGATCACCGCCAGCAGAATGATCATGATCAGCAGCACGGTCAGCAGTGCGATGCCGCCTCCGATCCGGCCAATCTCCTCGCGCGCCATCTGGCCCAGCGACTTGCCGTCTCGCCGTACGCTGGCGAACAGAATCACAAAATCCTGGACGACTCCGCCGATCACCGCGCCGAGGATGATCCACAGCGTCCCGGGCAGGTAGCCGAACTGCGCCGCCAGAGTCGGCCCCACCAGCGGCCCCGGCCCCGCAATCGCCGCGAAATGGTGACCGAAAACGATCCACTTGTTCGTCGGTTCGAAGTCATGCCCGTTGCGCAGCCGCTCAGCCGGCGTGGCGCGGCGGTCATCGAGCGCCATGACGCGCGCGGCGATGAAAGCCGAGTAAAAGCGGTAAGCCACCAGGTACGTGCAGACGGCGGCCATGACTACCCAGGCGCTGTTGATGCTCTCGCCGCGCTTGAGGGCTACGCCTGCCAGGGCGAACGCGCCGGTCAACGCGACAATCACCCACGCGCCCGTGCGGATCAGTTTTCCCATTGACTAGATTCTAGCCTGCGGGTTTGCAGCGAGGCAGGCGCGCCTGCCTGGCGCCGCCCCTGCCAGCGCGCCATACTGCCGGCGGTGGCCGCCCCAGCACCAAGCGATCGCGCAACTCGCCCCCGCATCTCACCGGCCGGGATGGAACAGCGGATTCCTCGGCTCCTGCTCGACCATGCCGATCCCCGGTCCGCGGAGGGCCAGCGCCGCTTCTTCCGCCATAGTGAAGACCTGTGGCGTTCGCGGGGATGCGGTGGAAGAGATCGCCCTGCAGGTTTACGCCGAAGTGAAGCGCTGGCCGGCCACGCGGCGGGAAGAGCTGATGGAGAGGCCGTGGGAGCGCGGCCGGCGGGAAGGCGGCGCCGTGGTCTGCCACGTCATGCGCCGGTTCACGCGCAGTTTCGGCGAGCGGGAGTTCCGCCTGTTCGAAGATTGGCTGGACCGCCACGTACATAACTGGGCGCACACCGATGGCGTCGCGTCCCGGTTGGTGGCCGCCTGCCTGGCCAATGATCCATCGCTGATGGAGCGCGTGTGGGAATGGACGGATTCGCCCAACCGCTGGAAGAGGCGTGCCGCGGAAGTCTCTCTCCTGCAGGAGGCCAGGCGGGGACGCCACACCGTGTTCGTGCTCCGCGTCGCGCGGAAACTGCTGCCTGACCGGGACGACATGGTGGAAAAGGGCGTCGGCTGGCTGTTGAAGGAGGCCTATCCGCCCCGCCCCGCCGAAGTGGTTGCGTTTCTGCTGCGCGAGCAGAATGCAACCTCGCGCTTGACGCTGCGCTATGCGGCCGAGAAAATGACGCCTGCGGACAGGCGCAGGATCCTGGGCTGAGCCCTGCTGCTCTTTGAGCGCCGGCCTGTCCTCAGGCCGACTCGTCGATCATCGCCTTCACCACCGCCTCCACTTCGCGCGCCACGTCTTCCAGTCCGGCGGATGCGAACATCTGCATCATGGCCGTCGGAAGGAAGGTCGAGAGGACACGCTCCTCGCCGCGCTGATAGACGGCGATGCGGCAGGGCAGAACCGTGGAAATGGCCGGTTCCACTTCGAGGGCGCGCTTGGCCTGATGGGGATTGCAAACCTCGAAGATCGCGCATTCGCGGCCGAAGTCCACCCCCTTCTCTTTCATCGTCTTCTGAAGATCATGCACATGGATCACGCCGAACTTGTGGCGCGCCGCCGAATCGCGCAGCGCCAGTTCGATTTCGGCCATCGTCTTCTGGGACGTTTTCTCGTACAACATGGACGCGAGCCGCCTGCTTCCATCATAGTGGAAGAAGGCCGCATCGGAGGCGGGCCGGCGCGCCTTTCGTGCCGTGCCCCGCTCCGCCGCCCTTGCCCCTGCCGCGCCAGCGCTGGGGAGGGCCTCCAGACACGGCACGGCAATTCCTGATAATGAAAGAAAGGCGTGTGGCTGTCCCCTGTTCCATGAGCGGCGAAGCGAGAGATCCAGGCGAAAAGCTGGGCCGGCGCGGCGTGGCATTGTTCGATCTTGCCCTTCTGTTTGCGCGCATCGGCGCCATGGGTTTCGGCGGCGGGATGGCGGTTGTGGCGCTCATGGAGCAGGAACTCGTGCGTCGGCGGAGGCTGCTCTCCCTGGACGAGTTTCTTCACGGAGTGGGGCTCGGGCAGATGCTCGGATCCTTCGCCGTCAACGCGGCGGCATTCGTCGGCTACCGGCTGGCCGGTCTGGCCGGCGCCTTGGTGGCCGCGGTCTCCTTTCTTGCCCCTTCGATCTCGCTGGTGATTGTCCTTTCCGCGCTCTATTTCCGCTACCATGCGCTGCCGGCCATGCAGAGCGCCGTTGCGGGACTCGGGCCTGTCGTGGTGGCGCTGATCCTGGCGGCCGCATGGAGCATCGGCAGGCGGTCCCTCGAAACGTGGGCCAAGCGCGCTCTGGCCGCAGGCGCGCTGATCCTGGCCCTCCTGCGGGTAAATCCGGCGTGGATTCTTCTGGCATCAGGCGCCGCCGGGTTTTTCCTGCCGCCTCGCGGACGCGAAGGTTCGGATCGCCCGGACGGCGCCGCTGCCCGGCCGTCGGAAGCCTTGCTCGCCGCTCCGGTCGGGCTGGCAGCCGTGAAGGGCCTCGCCGCTCTGGCGGCCGTCTTCTTCCAGATCGGCTTGATCTTCTTCGGCGGCGGATTCGTGCTGTTGCCGGTTCTGCACGACCGCCTGGTCACGCGCCTTGGCTGGCTGTCGCCGCGCGAATTCATCGACGGCGTGGCGATCAGCCAGCTCACCCCCGGCCCGATCTCCGTGCTGGCCACCTTCGCCGGATACCACCGGCAAGGCGTTGCGGGGGCACTTGTGGCCACCGCTGCGCTCTTCCTGCCGGCGCTGCTCTGGATGCTCTTTTTGAGCCGCCAGTATGAACTCCACCGGGATCAGCCGCTGGCGCAGCGTTTCTTGGCCGGCGTCAATCCGGCGGTGGCCGGGCTGGTGCTGAGCGCGGCCTTTGTGCTCGGCAAGGACACCATGACGTCGTGGCCGCATTGGGCGGCTGCATCCGTGGCGTTCGTTCTCCTGGCATTGGCGCGGATTCATCCGGCGCCGGTCATGGCTGCCGCGGCTTTGGCCGGATGGCTGGGCTGGATCCGTTGAGACAACGCGGCGGCCGCGCTTCGTGATATGGCTGTATTCATGAAGCGCGTCGCAGCGTTACCGGCGATCCTGTTCGCCTCCGCGTGCTTCGCCGCGGATCCTCCCGTCGAATGGGTCGACCCGGACACCGGCCATCTGGTGCGGCGGCTGACGGACCAGCCCGGCAGCGCCAGCCTGTATTTCAACCAGAACGGGTACCTGCCGGACGGGAAGCGGCTCGTGTACTCAACGCCCGGGGGCATCCATGCCGTCGATTGGGAAACGCGCGCGTCGAAGCAGATCGTCTCGGGGCGCGTGCGGCTGGTCGAGGCTGGGCGCCGGCGCCCGCGCGTGTACTACATCAAGGACGGCGCGCTGCACTGGACGGATGCCGATACGGGCGAGACGCGCCGCGTGGGCGCGCTGCCGCCGCGCGGCTCGATCGCAACGATCAACGCCGATGAGACGCTCGCTGCGGGCGCGTATGTCGAACGTGGCGCACAGGTCCCCATGGTCCAGCCGGCGCCCGCCGCCGGACAGGGCCATTCCCTCGAGCAGCCCCGCAACAAGGGCCGGATGATGGAGCAGCGCTGGGCGGCGCGCCTGCCGATGGCGATCTTCACGATGAATATCGCCACGGGCGAGATCCGCGTCATCCACCGCGGAAACGACTGGTTCAACCACTTCCTCTTCTCGCCTTCCGACCCTGGACTGCTGCTGTTCTGCCACGAAGGGCCTTGGCACAAGGTCGACCGCATCTGGACGATCCGCGCCGATGGCTCGCAGCTCCGCAAGATCCACACGCGGACGATGCAGATGGAGATCTTCGGCCACGAGTTCTGGAGCGCCGATGGCGGCACCGTCTGGTACGACCTCCAGACCCCGCGCGGAGAGGTGTTCTGGCTTGCCGGGCTCAACCTGTCAACCGGCGAGCGCACCTGGTATCACCTCCAGCGCAACGAATGGTCGATCCACTTCAACGTCTCGCGCGACGGCACGCTGTTTTGCGGCGACGGCGGAGACCCCGGCCAGGTGGCGCGCGCGCCGGATGGCCGCTGGATTTGCCTTTTCCGCCCGGAGCGGATCCCGAACCGGGGCGCGGAAGATCCATCCTTCGTGCGCCCGGGCGTGCTGCGCGCGGAGAGACTGGTCAACATGGCGAAACACGACTACCGGCTTGAGCCCAACGTGAGTTTCACGCCGGACGCGAAGTGGGTGGTGTTCCGCTCCAACATGCTGGGTCCGTCGTATGTGTTCGCCGTTCGTGTCGAGCCACCCCGCAAGCTCTCAAAGGCGGCGAAGCCAGCGGAATAGATCTCGCAGCGGCGTCCGGTTTCTCACCAGGGTGACAAAGACAAAGTTGTGCTCCAGCCGCCCGCCATTCTGCGGCTGGAACGTCTGGTAGAACACCCCGAGATCCACCGCCAGGCGCCGGCCGGCCCGCCAGGTGGCGCCCGCATACACCCGGTTCTGCTCGAAAGCCGACGCGGAAGGCGAGGCGAAGCTCAACAGAATCTCGTCGTACAGGGTCAGCATGAGCGGCGCTCCCCGCCCGCCGTTGCGCGCCAGCGGCTTGCCGGAAAGGACCACGTAGCCGCGCGTCC
>DYJN01000063.1:0-5685 GCA_020723085.1 Arcobacter sp. | reverse complement strand
TTGTCCATCCGCAGCATATACCGCGGCCGGTCCTGCCACTTCCAGGTGCGGGGAACGCCCTCTTTCCATGGGGAAGCCAGATAGCGCTCTTCGAGGCGGAAGCGGTGGCGGATGGTGTTGCTCCGCCAGGGGTGAGAGTATTCGACCTGCTGGTGGAGGCGGTGTTCGCCCGCAACGCCGCTGGCCTCATCCAGCCCCTTCGGATGGACGCTGAAATAGGAATAAGTGAGGGACAACTGCCAGCGCTCGCCGAACCGGTAGTTCGCCCCGGGACGCACCAGCCACTGACGCCACTCCGTTCCGAACATCGGCCGGTAGCTGCCGTCGAAATGCAGGCTCCAGTTGCGGCTGACGGCGTGGTCGGCGTTGTAGGAGAGCCAGGAAATCCGCTTGTTCTGCGGCAGCTCACCGTTCTGCGCACGAACCGCAGGCGCCGCCACCCAGGCGATGGCTGCGGCCATCCACGCGCCGCGCGGGCAAGGCTTCAATGGGGGAGCGCTTCTCAAGACGGCAGCTGCGGCGCCGGAGCGCCGGCGTCACATGTACATGCCGCCGTTGACGCGGATCACCGCGCCGGTGATGTAGGCGGCGTCTTCACTGGCCAGGAATTTCACCGCATTGGCAATGTCTTTCGGCTGTCCGAAGCGCTTCAGCGGGATCATCGCCAGCATCCGGTCCTTCACCTCCTGCGGGAGCACGGCGGTCATGTCCGTTTCGATGTAGCCGGGAGCGATGGCGTTCACCGTGATGTTGCGCGAAGCCAATTCCTGCGCCAGACACTTGGTGAGCCCGATGAGTCCGGCTTTGGAAGAAACGTAGTTCGCCTGGCCCACATTGCCCATCTCGCCGACCACCGAGGCGATGTTGATGATCCGGCCCCAGCGCTCTTTCATCATCGCCGGAATCACCGCCTGCGCCATGTTGAACGCGCCGGTGAGGTTGATCTGGATCACGCGATCCCAATCCTCGGGCTTCATGCGCATCGACAGCGCGTCGCGCGTGATGCCGGCGTTGTTTACCAGCACGTCGATCCGCCCCATCTGCGTCATCACCGCGCCGACGCCCTGCTTGACGGAATCGCGGTTGGAGACGTCGAGGTCGAGCGTCATCGTGGTGCCGCCGCACTGGCGGATCTCCTCGGCCACTTCCTCGTTCTTTTCCACTTCCGGGGAAGCGACAACAACATCAAACTGATGGCGGCACAGCATGAGCGCGATCTCGTGGCCGATGCCCCGGCTCGCGCCGGTCACCAGCGCCACTCGGTGGAACATGGGGACTCCTTGAGCAAAAAGGGTTTCGTCTCTCATGATAGTAGAAGCCGCCCGGACGAGAGAACTCCTCGATGGCCTATACAGATCTCAGAGAATTTGTTCGCGCGCTCGAACAGGCGGGCGAACTCAAACGCATCCCCTTCGAAGTGGATCCGAAGCTCGAAATCACCGAGTTCGCCGACCGCGCCGTCAAGCGCGGCGGTCCCGCCCTGCTGTTCGAGAAGCCCAAAGGCTCCTCCATGCCAGTGCTGATCAACGCCTTCGCCAGCCGGAGGCGCATGGAGATCGCGCTCGAAGCCTCTTCGGTGGACGAGCATGCCGCCCGCATCTCGGAGATGCTCGAGATGCGCATGCCGCAGGGCCTGATCAACAAGCTGAAGATGCTGCCCCGGCTTGCCGACATGGCAAACTTCTTTCCGAAGACCGTGTCGGGCGGGCCGTGCAAGGAAGTGATCCGCCGGGACGGCTTCTCATTGCAGGAGCTGCCCGTGCTGACCTGCTGGCCGGGCGACGCCGGGCCGTTCATCACGCTGCCCATGGTCTTCACCCGCAACCCCGAAACGGGCAGGCGCAACTGCGGCATGTACCGCATGCAGGTCTACGACGCCCGCACCACCGGCATGCACTGGCAGACGCAGAAACAGGGCGCCGAGCACTACCGCCGGCTGAAGCAGCAGGGCGGCGAACGCATGCCGGTCGCCGTGGCCATCGGCGCCGATCCCGCCACCATGTACTCCGCCATCCTGCCCCTGCCGCCCGATCTCGACGAGATGATGATCGCCGGCTTTCTGCGCAACAAGCCGGTGGAAATGGTGAAGTGCGAGACGGTGGACCTGGAAGTGCCTGCGAACTCCGAGATCGTGCTCGAGGGCCATGTCGAGATCGGCGAGAAGCGCCGCGAAGGGCCGTTTGGCGACCATACGGGCTTTTACTCGCTCGATGACGATTATCCAGTGTTCCACGTCGAATGCATGACGCACCGCCGCGATCCGATTTACGCCACGACGATCGTCGGTCCGCCGCCCATGGAGGACTACTTCATGGGCAAGGCCATCGAGCGGATCTTCCTGCCTCTCATGCGGCTGCAGATGCCCGAGATCCGCGACGTCTGCATGCCCGCCGAGGGCGTGTTCCATAACCTGATGCTTGTTTCGATCCGCAAGTCCTACCCCGGCCAAGCGCGCAAAGTGATGCACGCCATCTGGGGCCTCGGGCAGGCGATGTTCACGAAAGTGGTCGTCGTCTTCGACGAAGACGTCGACGTGCAGAACGTGAGCGAAGCCGCCTGGATCGCGCTGAACAACATCGACCCGGAGCGCGACATCGAATTCGTGCACGGGCCCGTGGACACGCTGGACCACGCCAGCCGGCTGCCGGACTACGGCTCCAAGATGGGCATCGACGCGACGCGGAAATGGCCCGAGGAGGGCTTCACCCGGCGCTGGCCGGAGCGGATCGTTATGTCGCCGGAAGTGAAGGCGCGCGTGGACGAGCTATGGAAGCGGGCCGGGCTGCCATAGGATGCGGAGGCTGGAAGCCCGCCGCAGCGCTCTGGTAAAATGCGAGTAGTTGCGGCGCGTGTAGCTCAGCTGGTAGTAGCGCCAGATTGTGGTTCTGGATGTCGTGGGTTCGAATCCCACCACGCGCCCCACGCCAAAGTTGTTCATTCCAGACACAGGGGAGGCTCGGGTTCCCAAGAATCATCAGCGCTGTCTGCTTTTCCCCCTGCCCGCTTCCGTTCAGCAGCGGTGCCGTGCGCGAGGTTGGCGGGATCCTTGCAAAGCTGCGGCTGGAAGACGGCGGCAGGCTGCCTGACGGGAGTGCTCAGGCCAGGTAATCGAACAGGCTGCGGCGCGGGGCGGCGGCGCGGACCTGGAGGGCGGCGTCCTGCGTGAAGCGCACCTGCTCGAGTTCGACGATGGCTTCGGTGAGGTCGGCGTCTTCAATGCCTCCGATCTGCGTTTTCAGCCGCAGGGACATGGCCGAGGCGGTTTCGAGGGCTTCGCCGATCTGCGTCTGTACGTTGCCGTAAAACATCAGCGCGGCGTTCAGGTGTGCGGCGACGTCGGCCAACGGCGCCAATGCGGCTTGCATGGCGGCTTCGTCGCCGGAGAGGATCGCCTGCCGGAGATCCTCGATCGAAGCGAAGACGTTGCGGCCGGGATCCGGGTTGTCGAAGATCCACTGGGCGTCGAGGGAGACGCGGAAGGTGACGCCGGTGGGATGGATGGCTTCCCGCGTGGCTGCCGCGCCCTGATAGGCGCCCCAGGGCGGCGTCCCGCTCCAGTCCAATTCATAGGCCGGGGTCTGGTCGGCGTTGCCCGAGAACACATAACGGCCGTCTACCTGCGTGTTGGCGATGCCGACCATGCGCTCCAGCAGGGATTGCAGTTCGTCGGCGATGCCGCTGCGCGTGGTGTCAGTCTGGATGCCGCTGGCGCCCGTCATGCCGAGCGTGCGCACCCGGTCGAAGAGTTTGACCGCCTGCTGGATCACGCCTTCGGCGCCGTCAACCTCCGTGCGGAACCGGGCGAGATTGGCGCGGATCTGGTCCATGCGCGCCAAGTCTGCCTTTGCGCTGACAAGGCTGACGACGCTGTCCGGCTCATCGGAGGGGGCGGCGACGCGCTTGCCGCCGGCCACCTGCCTTTGCGCGCGTTCCATCCTGGCATTCAGATCCCGGAGTCCGTCCAGAAACCGGTTGGTGGCTGCGTCGAGGGATCGGATCATGCCGCGCTCCTGTCTTCTTAACGGATCAGTCCGAGCACGGTTTGAGTCATTTCATCGAGCACGCGAATCATTTGAGCCGCGGCTTCGTAGCCGCGCTGCACCTGCATCAGGATCACCGCCTCCTCGTCGAGGTTGACCTTCTGGATCTCCTCGCGGAACTGGCGCGCCTGCTCGACCAGCAGCCCGGCCACGCCCGCCGCCTCCCTCCCCTCCGCGATCAGCCTCCCCGCCGCGGAGGCGCGCACGGCGTAGAACTGCACCAGCGAATAGCCGTCGATCAGCTTCGCTTGGGCCAGTTCGGCCACCTGCACGGCGACGGCATTGCCGCCTGGGGCCAGCGGATCGGCAGCGGGCAGCTCGGAGGCGGTCATCGAAGTCCGGCTGAAGCTGCGCGCCACGCCCAGGCTGGCGTTGTAGGTGAACAGCCCCTGGGTGGCGGGATTGCCGGCCGAATCCACGCCGGTGAGCAGCAGCGCGTTGACCTGGTCGGCCAGCGTCTGCGCCAGACGGTCGATCTCGGCCAGCTCGCCCGGCAGCACGCTGTTGCGGATGTCGATCAGCGCCCGCAGGCGGCCCGCGTTCACCTGGCTTGTGATGACCTTGCCTTCGGCGTCGAGCAAATCTGCGCGGGCCGGATCGCTGGCATCGACCGAGAGGGGGTAGAAACGGTCGCTGCTGGTCAGCATCGTCTGCCCGCCGAGGTAGACCGACACCGTGCCGTCCTCGCGCCGGATCACGCTGATGTCGGCCAGTTCGCTCAAGTCTTCCAGCAGGTTGTGGAGCCGCGACTGGAGTCCCGGGTCTTCCTGCGCGCGATAATCCTGCCGGAAGACCGCGTTGATGCCGGCGATCTCTTCGAGCGTGCGATTCAGTTGCGCCACCCGCTGCTCGAGCGCCTGTGTCGCCGACTGTTCGGCCTGAGTCAGGCCCGCGGCCATCGACTGGAACGACCGCGACAGCGAGTCCGCGCGGTCGATCACGGTCTGCCGCGCCGCCAGATCGTTTGGGGCCACCGTCAGCGCGGCGAAGGACTGGAAGAACCGGTTGATGGCTCCGCCCAGGCCGGTTTCGCCGCCGATGTCGTACAGCGGCTCGAGCTGTTCCAGTTGAGCGCGCCGCTCGTCGGCCTGCCCGGAAGCGGAGAGGCGCTGCCGCACGGTCGCCTCCGCATAGGCGTCGCGCAGGTCCAGCGTCCCGCCCGAGGCCACGCCGCCCGGGAGGCCGCGGTCCAGATCCATGGGCATGGCCGTAAGAACCTGCACCTGTTTGGCGTAACCCGGCGTGGAGGCGTTCGCCACATTCGACTGCACCACTCCGGCGGCGCGCTCGAACACCTTCATCGCCCCGGCGGCATTCCTCAGGCTGGCGAACAGGTTCCCCATATCAGGCCTCCTAGCCGGAGTGGCTGACGCGCCCCAGTACCGCATCCCGCGGCCTTTGGCCGGCGGGGCTGTAGCCGGGGCTGACCCCCGCCGCTGCCGCCCACCCGGCCGCCAGCGCCGACGAGACCTCCACCCACGCGCGCAAACCGGGCAGACCTTCGCCCCACTGCTCCAGCTCCTGCCGGAACGGCTCAATCCCATCCCGGTTTCCGCTGCGCAGCAGACGCCCAGCCTGCTCCAGGCAGGCGCCGGCCGCCGCCAACGGCTCCAGCAATGCCTCCGCTCCCGTCAGCGGCGGCCGC
>DYJN01000062.1 GCA_020723085.1 Arcobacter sp. | reverse complement strand
TTGCTTGGGGTGCAAGAGGTCCCGGGTTCAAATCCCGGCGGCCCGACCAGATGTTCGATTGTCCGTGCGGCACACAGGGGCGGCGGATTCCCGGTTCCCGGCTGACAGTCTGACCCCCGAAGACTTCTCGAAGGCTCCAGAGTCTTCTCCCTCGGGTCCATATCACCGGGATCGCAGTCTGCAATGGCGATGATCCGGGTGCCGTCACCTGGCTGCTTGAATCCGGCAACCCGGTCTGTCAGAGAACGGCTGCATTGGATCCTCTTGCGGCAAGTGCAGCGGCGGCCGCAGGAAGCCGCGGGAGCGGCGCGGTCATGGGATGGGGCGGGAGGGGTGTGGGAGGCTTTGATCGGAAACTTGCGGACGGCCGAGGGGAGCCCCGGGGAGGGATTTGCTCCCGCCGCCCTGATTATTGCCTCTGTCCGCGCCGCAGGCGGATGAGCAGGCCCGTGACCCGCCGTTCGATCTCGTCGCGCACCTCGCGCATCACCTTCTCGCCGGCGCCGACGGGGTCGGCAACGTTCCAATTCAGAACCTCTACGCCCTCCGGCGCGCGCACGGGCATGCCGCTCATGTTGACGATCACGTCATATGACTTGAGATCCATGTGAACGAGCGCCTTGGGAAAGTGGCCGTCCATTTCGATGCCCTTTTCCCGCATCAGGGTCTTCGTGATCTCGGGCACCGCCAGAACGGGCGCGATCCCCGCGCTCTCAGCCTGCACCAATCCGCTGCCGTAAGCGTTGGCGAACGCCTCCGCCATCTGGCTGCGGAAGGCGTTGCCGACGCAGACGAACAGGACCTTTCGCTTTCTCAACGGCGCGCCTCCTCCTGCACGAGGCGAACCTTGTCGAGGAACCGGCGGTGGATCCGGTCGTCGGGGGCGAGCTCGGGGTGGAACGTGGCGGCCAGGTGGAGGTCCGATTCAACCAGAACAGGATTCCCCTGATATGTTGCGAGCACGCGGCAGCCGTCTCCGGCGCGGCGGATGATGGGCGCGCGGATGAAGACGGCTTCCATCTCTCCGCCGCCGAGCTCGTGGCCGGCGATGCGGGCGACGCGGCTGTCGAGCTGGCGCCCGTAGGCGTTGCGCTCGACGGTCATGTCCATCAGGGCGAGCGAGGGCTGCGGGGGATTCAGCACCTCGGCGGCGAGCAGGATCGCGCCGGCGCACGTGCCGAAGACCGGTCTGGATGCGCCGAAGGCGCGCAGGGCGGGCATCAGCCCGTAATACTCCATCAGCCGGAGCATCGACGTGCTCTCGCCGCCGGGGATCACGAGCCCGTCCAGCCCGTCGAGATCCGCGGCGCGGCGCACCTCGCGCGGCCCGGCGCCGGCGCGCTCGAGCGCCGCCGCGTGCGCTTCGTAGTCGCCCTGAAGGGCGAGCACTCCGATGACTGCCATCGCGCGCTACCAGCCCCGCGTCGACAGCATCTCGGACTCGCTCATGGTCCGCACGTCGAGTCCCGGCATCGCCTCGCCGAGTTCCTCGCTGGCTTCGAGCACCGCCTTGGGGTCGTTGTAATTCGTCGCCGCCTTCACGATTGCGCGGGCGCGCCGCTCGGGATCGGAGCTCTTGAAGATGCCGCTCCCTACGAACACGGCCTCCGCGCCGAGCTGCCGCATCAGGGCCGCGTCAGCGGGCGTGGCGATGCCGCCGGCGCTGAAGTTCGGCACGGGGAGCCGGCCGTTGTCGTGCACGAACTGAACGAGTTCCAGCGGCGCCTGGAGCCGCTTGGCCTCGGCCAGCAGCTCATCCTGGCGCATCACGGCGAGCGTGCGGATCTCCTTCATGACGGTGCGCATGTGGCGAACCGCCTCCACGACGTTGCCCGTGCCGGCTTCGCCCTTGGTGCGGATCATGGCCGCGCCTTCGGCGATGCGGCGCAGCGCCTCGCCAAGATTCCGGCAGCCGCACACGAACGGGACTTTGAAATCGCGCTTCCAGATGTGATGCTCTTCGTCGGCGGGGGTGAGCACTTCGCTCTCGTCGATGTAGTCGACCTCGAGAGCTTCGAGCACCTGCGCCTCGGCGAAGTGGCCGATGCGCACCTTGGCCATGACAGGGATCGACACGGTCTTCATGATCTCGCGGATCTTGCTGATGGCCGCCATGCGGGCCACGCCGCCCTCCTTGCGGATGTCGGCGGGCACGCGCTCCAGCGCCATGACGGCGCAGGCGCCGGCCTTCTCGGCGATCTCGGCCTGCCGCGCGTCGGTGACGTCCATGATCACGCCGCCCTTCAGCATCTCGGCCAGGCCCACCTTCACGCGAAACGCATCATCCAGATAAATCATTGGTCACCTCTCACTTTTCCGAGCTTCTTGGAATTTCCCTTCAGCTCCATCGAATTTCCCTTCCGCCGGCGCTCCTCACACAATCGCCGGCGCAAGTCCGGCTTCCGCCGAGGTTCTTATCTTCTGCCATTCCCGCCGGAAGATCCGGCCGAGAACCTGCATCCCTTCTTCAATCAGCGCCGGATCGAGTCCGGCGAAACTGAGCCGCAGCGCGCTGGCTTCCACGCGCTGCACCGCGAACAATCGCCCGGGCAGATAGCTCACGCCTGCCGCTTCAGCCCTGGCCAGCAGGCGCTCCGAGTCGAGGCCCTCCGGGAGCCGCACCCACACGTTCGCGCCGCCCTGTGGCCGCGTGTAGCGGCTGCCTTCCGGCAGATGTTTTGCGCAGCCCTCCAGGACCGCCTGCAGGCGGCGCCGTCCGGCGTCGATCAGCCGCCGCCGGTGCGTCTCGAGCCGGCCGCTCTCAAACAGCCGCAACAGCACGGCCTGCGACAGATGATCCGAATGCAGGTCGGCCGTCTGCTTCCAGTCGGCCAGCCGCCGCACCACCTCGCGCGGCCCGGTGAGCCAGCCCACGCGAAGCCCGGGCAGCGCCAGCTTGGAGACGCTCCGCACCTGGATCACGAGCCGGTGCTCATCCAGCCGCTTGAGGGAAGGCTGCTCCGCGCCTTCATAGCGCAGGCCGTGGTAAATGTCGTTCTCGATCACAGCCACGCCTGCCGCCCGGGCGAGCCGCAGCAGGTGCTGTCGCGCGGCCAGCGGCATCGCCGCGCCCGTGGGGTTCTGGAAATCCGGCGTCACGGCCACGGCCGCCAGCTCCTCGCGTTCGATCAGCCGCTCAAGGGCCTCCAGATCCATGCCATCGGCGCTCACCGCAACGCCGGCGACCCGCGCGCCGGCGCCCGCGAAAACATCCCGCAGCCCCGGATACACGGGATCCTCCACCGCCACCGTGCCGCCGGGGCGCGCGAGCGTCCGTCCGAGCAGGTCCAGCGCCTGCTGACAGCCGCTGGTGATGATCAGATCGTCCCCGTCGCGCAGCGTGCCTTCCGCACGGCTCCGTTCCAGCAGCCACTCCCGCAGCGGTCCGTATCCGTAGGGGGAGCCCAGCCGGAGAATCCGCTCCAGATCGCCGCGCAAGACTTCCCGCGCGCAGGCGCGGAACTCTTCCACCGGCAGGAGGTCTTCGCCCGGGCGGGCGGAAGCGAAGTTGATGCGCGCGCCGCCGCCCCAGCCGCGCGCCTCGACGCCGGCGCCGCGCAGCCGCGCCTCCCAGTCCAGGGACGCTTCGCCGGGGGTGCGGACGAAGCTGCCCCGGCCGACGTGGCCGCGGATCAGCCCTTCCTGCTCCAGCAGTGCATAGGCCGCCGCCACGGTGGCCCGGTTCACGCCAAGCCGGCCGGCCAATTCGCGGGTTGTCGGGAGCTTCCCCCCGCGCCCGAAGGCGCCCGAGAGAATCCGCTCCCGCAGCTGCGCGTGCAGCTGACGGTAAAGCGGCACTTCCGATTTCGGATCCAGGCGGACCGGTGGGGCCATCGTCTTCTCCTTCAATGTAGCGCGGCCGGGCGAGTGAAACAAGCCATACCAGCCAATTTGGCTCGGGCTGGGGCGGTGCGGCCGGGGCGGGGAAGAGGGCCAGCCACGCACGGCCCTGCCGCAGTCCGGCGAAGGCGCGGCGGGCGCCGGCCTCAGCGGCGGCCGCGCTCGAAGGGAATCGTGCGCACGCGGACGCCGGCTTCTTCGAAGAGCTTCATCACGCGCGGGAAATGCTCGTTGTACTGATCGCTCTTGTACTGCTGGAAGCGGCTCTCGTCGGTCACCACCTCCACGATGCCTGCCTGTACTATGGCGCGCGCGCAGTCCATGCAGGGCATCAGGTCGGTGTAAATCGTGCAGCCCTCCAGAGGCGTGCCGGCGCGGGCGGCGTTATAGATGGCGTTGCGCTCGGCGTGTTCGAACCAGAGGTATTTCTCGGGGCGCTCGAACCGCTCCGGCGCATTGTCGTTCACGTGGCGCGGCAGGCTGTTGTAGCCCGTGGAACGGATTTCGTGCGCCGGGCCGACGATGACACAGCCGACCTTGGTCGACGGATCCTTGCTCCGCGTGGCCACGACGCGGCAGATCTCCAGATAGTAACGGTCCCAGTCCGGCACCTCGGCCATGTCCGCCCACTCTAGCCAAAAAGGGGAGGGGAACACAATTCCCTTGCGCCGCCGGCTCGGCGCCGGTCCGGAGGAGAAACGCCAGATGCCGTTTCGTCCGGAGCTGACGCATCAGGCGCCCTCCCCTTGCGCAGGCTCGACAGCCGCAGGGCGCCTCACGCGCCGGCGGCCGCCGCAAGAGGGAGCAGCGGAGACGCCGCGACCGCCAGTCAGAGGGGGGTGTGTTCCCGTTCCTCTATCAGCGGCGCCACCAGGCGGCGGGCTTCCAGAACGGGCCCTCTTCGTCGTAGAGAGCCTCCAGCCGTTCGAGCAGTTTCGCTTTGCCCGCCTGCTCGGCCCAGTGCATCGGCCCGCCGCGCCAGGCGGGGAAACCGAAGCCGTGCACGAATACCACGTCGATGTCGGCCGCCCGCAGCGCCATTCCTTCGTCCAGGATGCGAGCGCCCTCGTTGACCAGCGCCAGCAGCGTGCGTTCGCGGATCTGCTCCGCGGTCCATTCCCGCTGCTCGATGCCGCGCGCCGCCGCGTATTCGCGCAGGAGCCGGATCAGCTCTTCGTCCGGGTGGCCGCGCCGGTTTTCGTCATAGCGGTACCAGCCGAAACCGTTCTTCTGCCCGAGCCGCCCCAGCCGCGGCAGTTCGTCCTCGAACGCCGATACGGGGATGTGGCCCGCGCCGCGCCGGAGCGCTTCCCGGCGGATCATCAGCCACACGTCGTGCCCGATCAGATCGCCCACCGCCAGCGGACCCATCGCCCAGCCCCACGACGTCAAAGCGGCGTCGATCCGGTCCGGTTCGCCGCCCTGTTCGGCGATCGAGACCGCCTGCGTGCGGTAAGGCAGGAACATGCGGTTGCCGATGAACCCGAAGCAGTTGCCCGCCGCCACCGGGATCTTGCGCAGCCGCTTCGCCAGCGCCATGGCCGCGGCGATGGCCCCGTCCGAAGTCGCCCGCCCGCGCACGACCTCCACGAGGCGCATGACGGGCGCGGGACTGAAGAAGTGGAGGCCCAGAACAAATTCGGGCCGGTTTGTTGCGGCCGCGATCATGTCGATGTCCAGCGTCGACGTGTTCGACGCCAGCAGCGCCGCAGGAGGCGCGGCTGCGCCGATCATCCGGAACACTTCGCGTTTCACTCCCGGGTCTTCGAACACCGCCTCCACCACGGCGTCGGCCTGCGCCACGCCTTCCATCCCGTCCGCTGAGCGGATCCGCTTCAGGCGCCGATCCGCCTCCTCGCCGCTCAGCTTTCCTTTCCGCACGGCCGCTTCATACTGCCTGCGGACGCCCGCCAAACCGCGCTCCAGCCCCTCGCGGCTCGCGTCGGAGAGCCACACGTCGATTCCGGCATCGGCAAAGCACATGGCGATGCCGCTTCCCATGGTTCCGGCGCCGACGACGGCGGCGCGCCGCACTTCGTCCGGTTGAGCCGGCGCCCGCAGTCCGGGGATCTTCGCCGCCGCGCGTTCGGCGAAGAACACATGGATCAGCGCCCGCGACTGCTCCCCGTTCAGGCAGGCGGCAAACAGCCGCGCCTCCGCCGCCAGACCCTCTTCAAAGGAGCCCCGTGCGGCGGCGAGCACGGCCTCGATGGCCGCCTCCGGCGCCTTCTGATGCGGCATGCGCCGCCTCGCCATCTGGCGGAAGACCTCGGCCAGCGATTCGGCCGATTCGGCATCGCACAGCTTCTCTCTCATGTCGCGGGTCCGGCGGACCGGCGGCGCGCCGCGCGCGAACTCCACCGCCGCTTCCACCACATCGCCTGAAGCCACTCTGTCCACCAGGCCAAGCTCTGCCGCCGCCTGCGAACCGACCGTCTCGCCGAAGGCGCACATCTCCATCGCCTTCTCCACGCCCGCGAGCCGCGGCAGCCGTTGCGTGCCGCCGGCGCCCGGAATCAGGCCCAGCTTCACCTCGGGCTGTCCGAGCTGCGCCCCGGCGGACGCAATGCGGTAGTGGCACGCCATGGCCGTCTCCAGCCCGCCGCCGAGCGCCGCTCCGCCAATGGCGGCGATCACGGGCTTCGGGCAGAGCTCGATCCGGTTCATGTAATCCTGAAACGGAACCGGAGGCATCTCGCCGGCAGCCAGGCGGGGAAACATGGAGATGTCCGCCCCTGCGATGAAACTCTTCCCGGCTCCTGTCAACACGACCGCAGTGATCAGACCGTCCGCCGCCGCTTCTTCGACGGCGGCAGCCAGCTGTTCGAGGACCTCCCGGCTCAGCGCGTTCACCGGCGGGTTGTCGACCACGACCACCGCCACGCTCCCGCGGCGCTCTCGACGGATGTATGGTGCCATGCTACGGCCTATCCTACACTGGTGATTTGCCGACGCAAACTCCCTCGAAAGCCGATATCGAACGCGCCATGGCGCGCATCTCCTTCAACCAGCACCTGGGGCTGCGCGTCACGCGGGTCTACCGCGACGGCATCGCCATGGAGTGCCGGATCGAGCCCCATAAGCTGAACCTGCTGGGCACGCTGCATGGAGGCGTCACGGCGACGCTCGTGGATGCCGCCGCCGGTGTGGCCATCATTTCTTTTTTGGGAGGGCGTCCGGCTACGACGGTCGAGCTCAAGGTCAACTACCTCCGCCCCGCCACCCAAGGCAAGGTTCATGCCCGCTCCCGAATCCTCAAGCTCGGCAGGACGCTCGCCTTTGCCTCGGTGGACGTCAAGGACTCGCACGGACGGCTGATCGCCGCCGGATCGGCGACGTACATGGTTCTGGAATCCTGACGGGCTTTCGCGGTTTGCCCCACATCCAGCCGTGGGGCATGTCACCCATCCGGATGGTTTTGAATCTCCAAGCGTAAGAAAAATCATGGGGTCGTTGAATACTTCCACACCTGAAACTATGGCATTGAAATTGCTATGGATCTTTACGTCCAAGGAGGGCTGATGCCCAAAGGTACGGTCGCCATCACCGCCGAGCGCTGCAAGGGCTGCGGATTCTGCGTCGAGTTCTGCCCGACTCATGTGCTGGAGCTGTCCAGCGCCTTCAATGCCAAAGGCTACCACCCGCCGCACATGGTGGCGCCGGAGAAGTGCTCGGGTTGCAACCTGTGCGGCATGTATTGTCCGGACTTCGCCATCTTCGGATTCCGCTTTTCGGCCAACGGCGAGTCGAAGGGAGCGACGAAGTGATGCACGCTGATCCGCGCACGGTTCTCACCGGCACTCATTTCATCAACGGCGACGCCGCCTGTTGTGAAGGCGCCCTGGCTGCTGGAGCCCGCTACGCTGCGGGCTATCCCATCACGCCCAGCACCGAGATTGTCGAGCGCTTCGCCGCGCGCGCTCCGGAGGTCGGGGGGCTTTTCATCCAGATGGAAGACGAGATCGCCTCCTCGATCGTCATCCAGGGCATGGTCTGGGGCGGGCAAAAGGCCTTCACAGTGACTTCGGGCCCAGGCTTTTCGCTGATGATGGAGCACATCGGACTGGCGGCGATGACCGAGACGCCGGTGGTCTTCGTCGACGTACAGCGCGGCGGTCCGTCCACCGGCCTGCCCACGCTTCCCTCGCAGGGCGACATGATGCAGGCGCGGTTCGGCTCGCACGGCGACTACGCCGTGATTGCGCTGAGTCCGAACTCGCCGCAGGAGTGCTTCGACCTCACGATCAAGGCTTTCAACCTGGCGGAAGAGTTCCGCGTGCCGGTCATGTTCATGATGGATGAGTGCATGGGCCACATGACCGAGAAGGTCGTGATCCCGCCTGCCGACCAGATCGAGGTCCGCCCGCGCCGCCATACCACGCGGCCTCCGGGCCAGTTCCGCCCGTATGAGCCCGGTCCCGATCTGGTTCCCGAAATGGCCCACGCCGGCGAGGGGCACAAGATCTATGTCACGGGCCTGACCCACGACCGGCGCGGCTACCCTTCGCTCAACGCGGCGGCGCAGAGGGAGCTCGTCACGCGCCTGCTCGAGAAGATCCGCCGCGCTGCCGAGCGCTTGGTGATGGTGGAGACGGACCAGATCGAGGGCGCGGAGGTCGTCGTCGTCAGCTACGGCATCACCTCCCGCGTTGCGCTCCGCGCCGTACAGGAGGCCCGCGCCCGGGGCATCAAGGTCGGCACGCTGCGTCTCATCTGCGTCTGGCCGTTCCCGGAGAAGCTGATCCGGGAGCTCGCTCGGAAGGTCAAGGCCTTGGTGATGCCCGAACTGAACATGGGCCAGGTCGTCATCGAACTCGAACGCTGCGCGGCCGGCCAGTGCAAGGTCATCGGCGTTCCCCACCCAGGCGGCACCGTCCATGATCCCGCCGAAATCCTTGAAGCCATCGAGAGAGGGGCACAATGAGCGCCACTGAACTCCACGTCCATAACCCGGTCGAGGATCTTCTCCGGCAAGACCGCATTCCGACCATCTGGTGTCCCGGCTGCGGCATCGGCACCAGCGTCAACAGCTTCGCCCACGCGTTGCTGAAACAGGACATCGACCTCGGCAAGACGGCTATCGTCAGCGGCATCGGCTGCTCCGGACGCGTGAGCGGCTACATGAACCTCGACTCTTTCCACACGACGCATGGCCGCGCCATACCGTTTGCGACGGGTCTCAAGCTCGCCCGCCCGGAGCTGAACGTCATCGTGTATTCCGGCGACGGCGACTTGGCCTCCATCGGCGGCAATCACCTGATCCACGCCGCCCGCCGCAACATCGACATCCTCGTGGTCTGCATCAACAACATGATCTACGCCATGACCGGCGGGCAGGCTGCGGCCACCACTCCGGGCAGCGCGCTGTCGACGACGACGCCTTACGGCGCTTTCGAGCCGGAACTGAACCTCGTGCAGCTTGTCGATGCCGCCGGCGCCTGCTTCGTAGCCCGGTGGACGGCCTACCATGTCGTGCAGCTGGAAAGGACTCTGGAGAAGGCGCTCCGGAAGAAGGGCTTCCGCTTCGTTGAGGTGCTGAGCCCCTGCCCGACCTATTTCCAGCGCAAGAACAACTTGGGCGACGCGCTGCAGGCGATGCTCGATTACAAAAAGCGGTCCAGGATCCAGCACGGCTGCCCGACGTGGGAAACAGCGCTGACGCCCGGAGGTCCCATCATCGTAGGCGAATTCGTCGACCGCGAGCGCGAGGATTACCTCACGCGGATGCGGAAGCAGCTCGGCCCGCATTACAGCGAGTTCCCGCCGCAGCTGGAAGAATCCGAACCGGAAGGATGCAGCAAGGAATGCTGAGCGTTCCGCCGGAATCTGGAAAGCGCCGCGTCAGGCCCCCGGCGGGCCGGCGTGCGCCGGACGGAACTGCATCAGAGGAATCGAGGTGAGAGATGCTGACTGAACTCCGCATTGCCGGCTTTGGAGGCCAGGGCGTGATCCTGGCCACGCACATTCTGGGCCGCGCCGCCGCGGTCCACCAGAACCGCTTCGCCACCATGACCCAGAGCTACGGCCCGGAGGCGCGCGGCGGCGCTGCGAGCGCCGCGCTGATCGTCAGCGACGAGCCGGTGCTGTTCCCCTACGTCTCGCGCCCGGACATTCTGGTGGTCATGTCCCAGGAGGCTTACACGAGGTTCGCGCCGGAGGTGAAGCCAGGCGGCTTCCTGCTGGTGGAAGAAGATCTCGTCCGCCTCGATCAGAGGGCCCAGGGGCTGAAGATCTACGGCATTCCCGCCACGCGCCTGGCGGAGGAACTGGGCAAGAAAATGGTGCTGAACGTCATCATGACGGGGTTCCTCTGCGCCATCACCGGCGCCGTCGGGCCGGAAGCTGTGCGCAAGGCGGTGCAGGAGAGCGTCCCGGCGCGGTTTCGCGACTTGAACCTTCAGGCGTTCGACAAAGGTCTCGAGTATGGCCGCCAGCTGCTCGAGCGCGGACCCTTGACGATCGAGAACTCCGAAGAAGTTCCGCTGGAATCGGAAGTCTGACGGTCCGCTGGCCCTGCTGCGGCCGGAGCGAGGCGCAGCTACGCCCTCCTCGGGCGCGTCCGCGGGTCCCGCCGCCGCAATCCATCCGATGGCCGGCCGCTGTCCTGGCGCCGCGCCCAGCGCCCCGGCAACGTGGCGCGCCCGGCCGACAGCAATGCGCCACGGCATGCGCCCGGCCGGTCAGAACAGGGTCCGCAGGCGCTCCTCGCGGCTGACGATCTGCTGGATCCGGACGCCGTAGTTGCCCTCGAACACGACGACCTCGCCACGGGCGATCACGCAGTTGTTGACGATCACCTCCACCGGTTCGATGATGCTGCGGTTCAGCTCGACAATGCTGCCGCTGGTCAGCTTTACGGCGTCTTTCAGCCGCAGTTGTGTGCGTCCGAACGTGACGCTCACCGGCAGCTCCACCTCCATCAGCAGGTCGAGCATCGGGCGGCGTGGCGCGGGCTCGCCACTCTCGCCGGTCTCGGCGGCCGCGGATTCCTCCCGTGCCTCTTCCAGCACGAAGCCGGAATTCGCGGCGACCCATGCCCGGCCATGAATCCCTCCGCCCGAAACCTCCACTGCGGCCCATTCGGCATCGGCGTCCGGCGCGGCGCCGCTGTCTTCCTCCACCCAGTTCACTTCGCGCCCGAGGCGGCGTGCCAGGGAGACAGCCAGCTGTCCCAGCGACTGCTGAACCGCTTCCAGGAACGCATTGCGCACCTCAGCCTCGTCTTCGGCCGGGAGGCCGGCTCCGCGCAGGACCGCCTGCCCCGCCGTGCGCCACAGTTCGGGGCTGATGGCGATACGCAGGACGGCTTCCGGCGTCTCATGCACCCGGCGCACGATGTGCAGGGCGTCTGCGCCAGGCCGCTCTGCCTCGGCGCCGGCGGCGTCTGCCTGCACCGGTTCCCCTGTCAGCGAGCTGATCGCCGGTCCGATCTGCAGCGCCCATTCCTGAGCCAGCCAGTCTGAGATCTTCATCGGTGCCTCCTTCCTTCCGCCGCCTGTTCCGTGGTCTCACCAGCCTGGCCGGTGGCCCAAGGGGACGTCCTCGAGCCGGTCGCCCTTGCCGGGGACGCAAAGGGATGCTCCCAGCTTCCCGCGCCGGCTCACGGCGCGCCTCCGGAGCGGTCTGTCGGCCAGCGCTTTCGCAGGAACGCGCGGAGCCGGATGATCGCCTGGGTCTTGAGCTGGGAGACGCGGGACTCATGCAATTTCACGATCTTGGCAATCTCGCGCAGAGTGAGCTCCTCCTGGTAGTACAGGCCGAGAACGGTCCGTTCGATGTATGGCATCCGCGCAATGGCGGTCTTCAGCAACCGGTGCAGCTCCTTGCGCTCGAAGACGCGGGAAGGCCACTCCGAGTCGTCGTCGGCCACGAAGCGCAATAGATCGCGGCTGCCGTCCTCCCCGCTGCCGGAGTCGAGGCTGCCCAGATGGAGCCCCTGCGTCTCAGAGAGCCACTCCTGATACTCCTCCAGCGAGAGGCCGAGCTCGGCGGCGATTTCATCCTCCGACGGAGCGCGTTTCAGCTTCTGCTCAAGCGCCGCTACGGCCTGTTCAATCTGGCGGCTGCGTCGGCGCTGCTGTCGCGGGGCCCAGTCCAGGCCCCGCAGGCTGTCCAGGATCGCGCCGCGGATTTTGTATTCAGCATAGGTCTTCAGTCTGACGTTCTGGTCGGGACGGTAACGGTCGATGGCTGCGATCAGGCCAAGGATCCCCGTTGAGATCAGGTCTTCCAGTTGGACGCTCTCCGGCAGCCGTTCGTGGATCCGGCGCGCGATCAGCCGGACCTGAGGGAGATGTTCGAGGATCAGCCGCTCGCGTTCCTCGGCGGTGAGCGCTGCCGTGGTCTGGTAAGGATTCATGATGAACTCGCTCCCTCATTCTCTCCGTGGCCGCCATCCCTGCCTCCGGACGGCCTCCGCCCTTCTCCGTTCATGCCGCTCCTCCCGCTGCCTGACCCGCCGCCTGACCTGCCGCCTGGCGCGCCGCCTGAGCGCCGAGAGCCGCCCGCAGCCGCTCGCTGGAGGCTGGTTCCAGATCTTCGGGGATGTTCTGCCCGGTTCCGAAATAGGACACCGGGAGGCCCGATTCCAGAGCAGCAGTCACCCAGCCTCCGGCTGTATCGGTCTCGTCGAGCCGCGTGAAGGCCAGCGACGACGGCTCGAAGGCCGCCCACCAGGACAGTGCGGTTACCAGGTCGCGCGTCCGCCACGAGGCAGGCAAGACCAGAATCGTCCGGCGCCCTGGAATCCCGCCGAGGAGTCCGGCCCACTCGAGCGCCCAGTCCCGTTCGTTCCGGCCGAAGCCTGGCGTATCGACGAAAACCAGCTCGCGGGAGGAATGTTCGGCAACAGCCTGGCGCAGAGCGGCCTGAGTCTCCGCCTGGCAGAACGGCAGGCCGAGGATGGCCGCGTATGTCCGTAGCTGCTCAGCCGCCGCTACCCGGTGGCAGTCCGTCGAGATGATCGCCGCCGATCGCCGGCATCCCAGCCCTTCCCGCATGGCCAGCTTGACCAGCAGGGACGTCTTGCCCGAACCCGCCGGCCCGGCCAGCACGACCACGGCAGGCCGGCCCGGGCCCAGTCCCGGACGGAAGGCGATCCTGTCAATCAGCTCCTCGGCGACAGCCGCGCGCAGCGCCGGCTCCCGGCCGGATTCCCCTCCTGGAGGGTTCGTCTCCACACGCCTGCGGCCCGCCTGGAGCAGGATGCCGACCCACTCGGCCGGAAAATCATGCGCCGCCAGCTCCGCCTGCACCGCCGCCGCATGCGGGTATGAATCCAGGCCAGCCACGGCTCCGGCCACCATCTGCAGCGCCCGCTCCAGCCGCGCCAACCTTGTGGCGACCCCATCCCAGGAGAGAGTTCCGGCCGCCTCTCCGCTACGGCCTGTTCCGGCTGCCGCAGGGCCAGGCGGACCCTCGCCTCCTTCGCATACCACGCGGTATCCTCCTGGCGCTTCGCCCTCCCCGGCAGAGCCGGCCTCGACCAGCAGAGCCTCCGGGCCGAGTTCCCGGCGGGCGGCGGCCAGGGCGGCTTCCAGCGTGCGCGCGAAATACACTTTCCGCAGGTTCACGGCAGGGGACAACCTCCCTTGGATAAGTGAGCCGGCCGGCAGTTCCGTCTCGCATCAAATTGCCTCAGCAGCCGTGGCGGACTGTGGCGGCTCCCGCCGCCGGTCCTCGCTTTGCGGATGTCTCCTTCTTTCATGCCGCCGCTCCTTTCAGCACGCCCAGTGAAACGACCCGCAATCCTGGGGGGATCTCTCCATGGCTGAGAACCGTCACCTGCGGGAAGCCGGCTTCCAGGATCTGCCGGACGAAATACCGGGCTCCGCTCGAAGTCAGCAGCGTCCAGCCGCTTCCCGGCGAGGCCGTGACCTTGGCCGCCGCCGATAGCAGTTCGGAGACCTTCTGCGGGTGCAGGTTCACATGCGAGGCGTGCTCGCCGTGCTGCACGGCGTCCTCCACCGCCTTTTCCAGAGACGCATCGAGCAGGTACGCCGCCAGCTGGCCGTTGCGGTCGAGAAGCGGGCGCACCAGCGTGCGCCGCATCGCCTGGCGCACGTACTCGGTCAGGAGCACGGGGTTGCGCGTCACCAGCGCCGCCTCGCCCAGCGCCTCCAGAATCGTCACGCCGTCCTTAATGGGCGTGCGCTCCCGGAGCAGGTTTTGCAGCACCTTCTGAACAGCAGGAAGCGGAAGGAGCTTCGGCACCAGATCCTCGACCAGTTTGGGCTGCTCTTCGGCCACGCGGTCGAGAAACTTCTTTGCGTCCTGCCGGGAGAAGATTTCGTGGCAATGCCGGCGGATGAGTTCCGACAGGTGGGTGCCGAGCACGCTGACCGGATCTACCACCGTACAGCCGGCGGCGCGCGCGCTTTCGCTTTGCTCGGCGGCGATCCAGACGGCCTCCAGGCCGAAAGCGGGCTCCCGGGTCGGCGAACCCGGTACTGGACAGGACCCGCCGGCCGGCGGGATCGCCAGTTCGCACCCGAGAGGCAGCTCATACCGGCCCACCTCGGCGCCCTTCAGCAGAACCACGTATTCGCGCACCTGCAGCGACAGGTTGTCAGTGACGCGCACGGCGGGCATCAGGTATCCCAGCTCTGCGGCCAGTTGCCGCCGGATGCCTCCAATGCGCCGCAGAAGAGGGGAATGCTCCGCGCCTTCCACGAGTCTCACCAGCCCGAGGCCGACCTCCACCGCCAGCGGCTCCACGCGCAGCAGCGATTCCAGATTCTCCCGTGCAGAAGCCGCGGCAGGTTGCGGCGCGGGTTTCCCGGCCGCGCTCTGCCTTGTCTTCAAACGGTAACCGGCTGTTCCGAGCCCCGCCGCCAAAATGAGGAAAGGCACCTTCGGCAGCCCCGGGACGGCGGCCATGAGCACGAGCGCGCCGGCAGAGAGCGCAAGCGGCTGCCAGGCGCCGAAGACCTGCCGCTGGAAATCCTCGGCCATGTCGCGGTCCGAACTGGCCCGAGTGACGATCAGGCCGCCCGAGATGGAAATCATCAACGCCGGAATCACCGTCACCAGGCCGTCGCCGATCGTCAGCACCGTGAAGGTCGTCAGCGCCTGCGACAGCTCCATGCCGTGCTGGAGGACGCCGATGAGAAAGCCGGCCACGATGTTGATGGCCGTGATCAGCAGGCTGGCCACCGCGTCGCGCTGGGTGAACCGCGTGGCGCCGTCCATGGCGCCGTAGAATTCGGCCTCGGCCGCCAGGGCCTTGCGCCGCGCCTTGGCTTCGCTCTCGTTGATCAGCCCGGCGTTCAGATCCGCGTCGATCGACATCTGCTTGCCAGGCAGCGCGTCGAGCGTGAACCGCGCCGTCACTTCGCTGATGCGCACCGCACCGTGGTTGATCACGACGTACTGGATGGCGATCAGCACCAGGAACACGACGAAGCCGACGACGAAGTTGCCGCCTACCACGAACTGGCCGAACGACTCGATCACCTGCCCCGCTGCCGCCGTACCGCGGCTTCCCTCCAGCAGAATCAGCCGCGACGAGGATACATTCAACGCCAGCCGGAAGAGGGTCATCAGCAGGAGCGTCGTCGGAAACACGCTGAAATCTGCCGGACGCCGGATGTAGATCGAAACCAGCAGCACGACCGTCGAAAGGGCGATGTTGGCGCTGATCAGGACGTCGAGCAGCCAGGATGGCAGTGGAACCACCAGCGCCAGCAGGATGCCGAGCACGCCCGCCGGCACGGCGGCCCCGGGCGACGCAGGCAGGATCCAGCGCCGCGCCCGGCCCGGGGGGGCGGCGCTGCGGACCGCATCCGCAGGCTTCCGGCGCGGCTCTGCGCCGGCCACGAGGCCGCCGGAGATGGGAGGTGCAACAGGTGCGGTCACGGCCTCCGCCCCTCGTTCTCCGGGTGGTCCGGTTTGCTGTCCTGCCGCCGCTCCGGGTCTGCCGGTGCCCGCTCACAGCCTCCGGCTGCGAGGCGGAGGGCGGTTATCGCGCCAGCCGGCCGGATTCCTGTGGGGAGGGCAGCGCCCCCGCGAGGGCGAGGCGCGCCCGCGCCAGCCTGCTTCGATCTATTGCGTCCAAGGATGATTTCGAGCTGCAATCCCCGCCTCCCTATCGTGGCGTTCCCGCTCCGCCCTGCATGAGGCGGAACACATACGCCAGCACTTCAGCCACGGCCCGGTACAGGGTGACAGGAATCTCCTGCCCCACCTCCACCTGCTGGTACAGCGCGCGGGCTAGAGGAGGATTCTCGACCACCGGGACGCGGTGCTCGGCCGCCTTGTCCCGGATGCGGAGCGCCAGGTAGTTCTTCCCCTTGGCTGCCACCACCGGCGCCGCCATGGCCCGCTGGTCGTAGCGCAGCGCCACCGCATAGTGCGTCGGATTGACGATGACCGCCGTCGCTTTGGGAACTTCAGACATCATCCGCCGGCGGAGCAGTTCCCGGCGCAGCCGGCGGATCCTGAGCTTCACTTCCGGACTGCCCTCGCTCTGCCGGTGCTCTTCGCGAACCTCGGGGCGCGTCATCCGCAGTTCATTCAGATAGCGACGCCGCTGGCGCAGCAGATCGAGGCCGCCCCAGGCCAGCAGCAGCAGGGCGCCTTTCCATAGCAGGCTGCCCGTGGCCTGTCCCATAGCCGCCACGCCCCGCTCGAGCGGCAGCAGCGGGAGCCGCGCGAACTCCGCCCAGCGGCTCGCCGCCACCCACCACAGCGCCGCCAGCAGCAGCGGCAGAAACAGAACGGCCAGAGTGAGGCTGTCCATGTTCCTTCGGGGCAGTTCCGCCAGGGTACGGGCCGGATTGAGCCGGTTCAGATCCGGAGCCGCCTTGGCGGGCGCGAATCCGAAGCCCGTCACACAAAGATGCGCCAGCAGGCCCAGTCCTGCCACTGCCATCCCCGTGGCGGCAAGCAGCCCGGCTTCAGCGGCCAAAGGTCCCCGGTACAGCAGCCGAAGTACATCGAGCCCGTCGTCACGCTGGCGGAAGGCTGTTGCCATCAGCCCGCGGAACGTGCTCAGAGCTGGAGGCAGCCACACGCCGGCGAGGTTCAACAACACGGCCCAGGCCAGGAACTGCACGCCCGCGACGAGTTCGCGGCTCGACGGGAAGCGCCCGTCCTGGCGCGCCTTCCGGATTTTTTGCGGCGTGGGCGGCTCAGTCCGCTGTCCCTTGTCCGCCATGCTTCACCCCAACCCGAGCCTTCTCAGGCTCTCGATCGCCACGCGCGCCGCCGCGCGATGGATCCATACCGTGACCGGCGCGAGGGCCGCCAGTGCGGCCAGGGCTATCAGCATCTTCAGCGGGAATGCCATCGCCAGCAACTGAAGCTGCCCCTGAATGCGCGACGCAAGCGCCAGCGTCACATCCGTCAGCAGCAGCAGGCCCACCACCGGCAGTGCCAGCCGCAGCCCAAGCTCCGTCATCGCGGTTCCGCCCGCGGCCACCGCCTCCATCCACGACTGGCCCTCCCACCTCGACCCGGGAGGGAACGCCGCCAGGCTGCGGGCGAAGGCCCGCACCGCGGCGTGGTCCAGACCGCTCGCGAAAAACAGCAGGTTCGCCGTCAGTTGAGCCAGCAATTGCAGCACGCTGCTGTTGGCCTGACTGTTCGGGTCGATCATGGAAGCATAGGAAAAGCCTGCCTGCAGAGCCATCGACTGCGCGCCGAACAGAAGCGTTTCCACGGCGAATCCCAGCACCAGCCCAACCCCTAGGCCAAAGGCCGCTTCCGTGCCCATCCACAATGCAAGTTCTCCGATCCCCTCCGGCACGGCCTGTGGCCACAGGGGCGCGAGGCTCACGGCAATAGCGAGAGCGAACAGCGCTCGCGCCGGGCCGGCCAGCATCCCTGCGCCCGGCACCGGCACGGCCACCATCAGCCCGGCGACCCTCACGAGCACCAGCAGGAATCCGAAGACGGGGATGCCGGCAAACGGCGTCTCAGCCCACATAGCGGCCCAGATCCCGTAACAGCAGAGTCGTGAAATCCACCATCCGCGCGATCATCCACGGCAGCGTGATCAGCAGCCCTGCCAGGAAAGCGCCCAAGCGAAGAACCCCTCCGAAGGCCGGATCCTGGAAGCTGGTCACGATCTGGATCAGGCTGATGGCAATGCCGGCCACAAATCCGATGGCCAGCAGCGGAAGCGAAAGCCAGAATGCGGCCATCAGCGTGTGTCGCAACAGTTCGGCGACAGCAGTCGCGTTCATGAGTCCTCCTTCCGGCCAACTGCGGCCCTTCGGCCGCCTGAGGCGTTCCTGCTTTCTGCCGGTTGCTGGTTCTCCCGCACCGGCGCATCCCACGCCTGACGCTTCGGGCAATCCGCGGGCGAGCGGCGGCCGGGCGTTGTTGGTTTCATACCTTCTGCGTCCGGCTGCCGGCGCTGGCGTCCGCCAGCCGCCCTGAACCTCGCCGCTTTGGCTGGATGCAAGAATCCCATCAAAAGCTCCTCACCAGCGAGCCGATCAGCAGGTTCCAGCCGTCCACGAGCACAAACAGCAGAATCTTCAGGGGCGCCGAGATCATGACCGGCGGCAGCTGAACCATTCCGATGGAGAGCGTCAAGGAAGCCACAACCAGGTCAACCACGAGAAAAGGCAGGAAGAGCACCGCACCGATCTGGAAGCCGCGCCGGAGTTCGGACAGGATGTATGCCGGAGCAATGACCGTCAGATCCAGATCCTTCGGACTTGCCGGCGCCGGCGCACGCGTGATCTCCACCATCAGCGCCAGGTCCTTCTCGCGAGTGAATTTCAGGAGAAAGTCTTTCACCGGGCGAGTCCCCTGCTGCCACGCCTGGCTGCCGCTGAGTTGGCCTGCCTCGAACGGCTTCCATCCTTGCTGATAGGCGTCGCGCGCCACCGGCTGTACGAAGAGCAGCGAGAGGAAAAGGGCCATGCCTGTCAAGACCTGATTCGAGGGCGCCGTCTGCGTCCCGAGCGCCTGCCGTAGAAAGTGCAGGACCAGGCTGATCCGGAGGAACGGCGTCAGGGATACCAGCACGGCTGGCAACAGAGTGAGCCCGGTCAGCAGCAGGACGATCTGGAGCGGCGCTCCCAGGACTTGACCCGCGCCTGCCGCCTTGCCGGCAGGCGCGGCCGAGACCTGGATGGCGGTCAGGAGCGCTGCTGCGGCCAGGGCGCGCGCTGTCATCGGGCGCTCTCCCGCCGGGCGGTTCCCGCTTCGAACATCCACTCCGGAAACGATCTCCCCTGGCGGACAACCGCCCCGTTGGGATAAGTCACCACCCAGAGCATCTCGCCGCCCACTCGCACGAGATGCAGGCTGTGTTGCGCGGTCAGGGGCAGGCGCTGAATCAGTTCCGCCGGGCCTCGCGGCCGGCCGCGCCCGAAGGACAGGCTCCCCTGCCGGCGCGCCACAAGCCACAGCGCTCCGGCGGCCAGCGCCAGCAACGCCACGAATCCCGCCGATGCCGCCAGTTCCATCTCAATGCTCCTCGCGGAAGTCCGTGATCCGGACCCCGATCATGTCCTCGATCACCACCACTTCGCCCGAGCCGATCAGCGCGCCGCTGGCCAGGATGTCGATGTTCTCTCCTGCCGACCGGTTCAGCCGGATGACGTGGCCGGGCTCCAGCTGCAGAATTTCGCGCAGGCTCATGACGTGCTCGTCCAGCCGCACTTCGAACTCCACCCGGACATCGGCCAGCGGAGCGATCGCTTCGAGAACTTTCACGGCGCCTTCTCCCGCCCTGCATCAGCGTTTCAGGTTGATCGTCTCCTGGCTGATCTCATCCACGGCGGTGACCACCCGCGCGTTGGCCTGGTAGCCGCGCTGCAGCACGATCAGGTTGGTGAATTCGCGGGCGATATCCACCGTCGAGAATTCGACTGCACCCCCGATGATCTGTCCGCGTCCGCCGGTGCCAGGCAGGCCGATAGCCGGCAGCGCCGAACGGGCGCTGAGCTGGAAATTGCTGTTTCCCACGGCGATCATGGATTCCGGATTGCGCACGCTGGCCATGGCCAGCTGCCCGACGGCGACCTGCTCGCCATTGGAGTACTGCGCCAGCACCCGGCCTCCGTCTCCGATGCCGACCCGGATCAACTGCGCCGCCGGATGGCCGTCCTGCGAGTTTGCGGCCACTGCCGAAGGCTGGGAAAACTGGGTCAGCCGCGGCGTTGCACCGTTGTATAACTGCCAAGTGATTCCGAGGTCGTTGGCGCCGTTGGCAAGGCCCGTGACCGTCATCTGCGGCATCGGATCGGCCACGGCTGGCGACGTCAGCCGCCCCTGCGGATCGAATTGCAGCGTGCCGGTGACCGGAGTGAAAGGCGGCGACAGCAGGTCGCTGTCCGGGAAGATCAGCGAATAGCTCCACTCTCCCGGATTGGATGTCTTTTCGAAACGAACCGAGATCGTGTGCGAGCCTCCCAATGAATCGAAGACCTCGATGGAGGTGGAAAACGTCGCGGGCGGAGGGCCGGCGGTCGCGGAAGCGTCCAGGTTCAGGTCGAACGAGACGTTCTGAGTCGGCGCCGGCGCACGCAGCGAACCCACGGGAACAATCACATCTGTCACCGGCTGTGTCGTATCCAGGACGCCGTTGGATTCGTTCCAGCCTTGCAGGCGAAATCCCGTAGCGGTGACGAGCTGGCCCATTTTGTTCACCTGGAGGTTGCCTCCCCGCGTGTAGAGGACGGCGCTGGTCACCGAGTCCTTCACCACCAGAAAGCCATCTCCCTGGATGGCTACGTCGAGCGGCCCTGAACTGGCCTGAATCGCTCCCTGGGAAAACTGGCGGATCGTCACTGGACGAGCGACGCCGAATCCCACCTGGGTCTCGCCCAAGCCCGCCCCGAGAGACTGCGTGACCAGATCGCTGAAGACGACCACGCTCGCCTTGTAGCCGGGCGTGTTCAAATTGGCGAGATTGTTTCCGACGACGTCGACCGCTGTCGTATGTGCTCCCAGCGCGCTGAGAGCCGTGGAAAAGGAAGTGAACATGGAATTCTCCTGAATTGCCTTTTGGGTTTTCTTTGTCAGGGCTCGTCTGCCCCTGCCTGTGCCGCCCCTGTCAATGCCCCGCGAATGTCCTCGAGATCCTTCCGGATGTCAAGCGTGGCCTCCAGTTGCGTGAACTGCGCCAACTGCGCCACAAATTCGGTTCCATTGGCGGGGTTCAGCGGGTTCTGGTTCCGGATCTGGGCAACCAGCAATTGGAGGAACATATCCTTGCTTGCCAGTCGGTCCGGACTGCTCCGCGCGGTCTGTGCCTGCGCCGCCTCCGGCGCGGCCTTCCAGCCCGCGCCGTCCGCCGCCCACGATGCCTGTGTTGGATTCACGCCTGTCTCCTTCTGCCCAGCCGGCG
>DYJN01000002.1:5600-184466 GCA_020723085.1 Arcobacter sp. | reverse complement strand
TGGCTCCTTGGGGAAATTTGGGAAGGAGGCGGATCAGGCTGTCCCCTTTGATCAGTGTTTCTCTGAGACAAGCACCAAAATGATGAAGGCTGGGGCGAGCAGCAGCACCGCCGCCAGAACCAAGCCCAGGAAGACCCATGGCCACGGCATGGCTTCGGCCAAGGCGGGAGTCCTCGGCAGCGCCGACCACAACCATGCAGCCGCTCTGCTGAACAAGCCCTGAAACCACTCCGAAGTGGCCCCGTAGCAGGCACCCACGACTCCCGCGGCGCCGGCGAAAGCCAGCACCTGCACCGCGGTGATGGGCCGCCCGGCGGCGGCTGCGGCTTCATTCCAGGCCTTTCTCTGCAAACGCCGCCAGACGGCGGCCGGATCGGGGACCGGAGCGAACGCCTCCAGCCGCCGCTTCTCTTCGCGCAGAGCCAGAACCATCTCAGCCAGGTTCGCGCAGCGCTCGCATTCCGCGAGGTGCTCCCGGATCCGGGCAGGCAGCGGCTCAGCGTCCTGCGCCTGATTCAGTGCGGCCAGAGCTTCCTCTTCCAGGCGGCATCCCGGCGCCATCACGATTTCTCCTTTCCCGGCCGCACGCCCAGCAGCGCAGCCAGCCGAGTCCTCGCCCGCGCGAGCAGGGACTTCACGCTCTTCACCCGAACACCGACCACCCCGGCGATCTCCTCATGCGTCGCGCCCTCGGCGTAGGCGAGCCAGAGCATCGCCCGGTCACGCGGAGCAAGACCGGCGAGGGCACGCTTTACGTCCAACCGCTCATCCCCCGACGGCTGAGCAGAATCAGGGATCTCACGAGGCTCGGCCGGCGAGGCCAGCGGCGGAAACCGGATTCGGCGCCGGCGATGCGCGTCCCGGGCCAAGTTCGCGGCAATCCGGAACAGAGCATTCTTCGCGTGGCAGCCGTCCTCATACACCGCCCCCGCACGCAGGAAGCGGTAAAAGGTCTCCTGCAGGAGATCCTCGGCCTGCGCGCGGTCCAGCGTCATGCGGAAAAGGAACGCCCACAGGGCGCGAGCGTGGCGCTCGTAGAGGCAGCGGAAGGACTCCTCGTCCATCACCGCCTCCCGTGCGGAAGCGGCGGACCTGACGCAATCCGGAAAAGCGTCTTCATGCGACACGCGCGGCGCAACCTCCCAAGCGGGTGTTACCTGGCGTCGCTCTCCACACCGGCCGCCGGTGACTGAATCAGACCCAGGCGGCGCGACAACAGGTAGGAAGCCGCGGCGGACAGCAGGAACCCGCAGCCCAACGCCAAGGCGAGAATCCCGAACGATTGCAGCGGCTGCACGGCCACCGCCGAGACGCGGTTGCTGATCAGCAGCAGCCCGCCACCAGCGGCTATCATCACGATCCCTCCCTGCACCGCCCACAGGATGCGGCTCAGAGGGGCAGCCACTGGCCGGCCGCCGGATTCCAGATGGATGGGCGCCGACTCCAGGAACTTCTCCCCGGCGGGCGAGCGGACGTAGGCCAGCAGGTCTTCATTGGAGGCAAGGCGGTCAAGGATCTTCGCATGCACTTCCGCCTGGACTCTGGCCACCCGGCTCCAGCGGCGGTAATCGACGAGGGTGCGGATCAGCCAGGCGATGAGACTGGCCGCCAGCCCGAGTCCGATCAGCACGGCTGTCGCTTCGAGCACGTTGCTCCAGAGCTCCATGGCGCGCTCTTCCGCGTCCTGTGGCCGGTCATCGCCGCCGCCCAGATAGTAGGAAGGGTTTCTGGCGATCACGGGGTGCGCGGCCAGAAATGCGGCCAGTTCCGGATACGCAGCCAGGTAGGACTGGCTCGTCAACAGCGTGGGATCCAGCGCGAGAATCCGCCGCACCGCCGGCGGGTGGCGTTCGAGCACCTGGTACAGCCGCGCGCGGATCTGCTCCGCGTCCACCGGCTCGCCCAGGGACACAGGCGGCGGCGACTGCGCTGCTCTGCCTTGCGCCGCCTGACCCGGTGGCGCGTCCTCCGGCCGGGTTTGCGCGGCGGAGGGCCAGGCCGGCGCCGCCGCCAGCAACAGGGATGCAGCAAGAACGTTCACCAGTCTCATGTGCGGTTGGAACCTCGTATCCGCACTGTGAATACGCGCCAGACGGGACAGGGTTCACAACCCGCGCAAGGAATTTTCTCTCTTCCCCGCGGAGGCACTTCCGGCTACGGCACAAACCGGTAGCCAACACCGCGCACCGTGTGGATCCAGCGAGGCGATTGCGGCGTGTCTTCCAGCTTCTGGCGCAGCCACGCGATGTGGACGTCCACCGTGCGCGAAGTGACGCCCGCGGAATACTCCCAGACGGCTTCCAGCAGCCGCTCGCGGGAAACGGTCTGGCCTCGGTGCTCGACCAGATAACGGAGCAACTGGAGCTCCTTTCCCGCCAGCTGTACGGGCTTTCCCGCTTTGGTCACGGTTCCGTGGTCGAAATCGGCCCAGACGTCGCCGAACTCGAATTGCGAGGGGGGGCCGTATGTGTTCCGTCCGGCGCGCCGCAGCAGCGCCTCGATGCGCGCGGTCAGCTCCGCCGGATCGAAGGGCTTGGCGAGGTAGTCATCGGCGCCGAGCTTCAGCCCGACCACGCGGTCCACCACCTGCCCGCGCGCCGTCAGCATCAGCACGGCGGTGTCGCGCCCCTGCTGGCGGAGTTCGCGGCACACATCGAAACCGTTCTTGCCGGGCAGCATGACGTCGAGCACGATCAGGTCGAATTGCCCCTCCAGCGCTTTCCGCAGCCCGCTCAGCCCGTCCTGCGCGGACTCGACCTCATAGCCCTCGGCGCTCAGCAGGTCCGTCAGCGTGAGGACGAGTCCCGGCTCGTCCTCCACAATCAGGATGCGCGCGCTCATGCAGGCCACCCTCCCGCCGGAGCAGGCTGTGCCGCCTCATTTCGACCAGCAGCGGCGGGACGCAGCCGGAGGAGAAATTCCGTCCCGCGGCCGGGCCGGCTGCGCGCCTCCACTACGCCGCCGAACGACTCGACAGCGCTCTTGACGAGCGAGAGCCCGAGCCCTGTCCCGTGCACCTGATCATCAATTGCGCGGCGCCCGCGGAAGAACGGATCGAAGACGTGAGGCAGCTCGTCCGGGGGGATTCCGGGACCCCGATCGGCCACGGAGACTTTGACAAATTCCCCCTCGGCAGCGGCGGAGAGCCCGACCCATCCTCCCTCTCCGCCGTACTTGATGGCGTTCGAGATCAGATTCTGCAAGCAGTGAGCCAGCGCGCGAGGCTCGGCCAGCACCGGAGGCAGATCCTGCGCGATGTTCATCTCCACCTTCACGCCGGACGCCTCGATCAGCGGCTGGCAGGCGGCGAGAGCCTGTGCGGCGGCCTCATGGACAGCGACGGGCTCCGCCGGAAGCCTGTGCGAGGCGGAGCGTGAGCGGGCGAACTCGAGAACCTGTTCGACAATCTCGGTCAGGCGCTCGCTTTCCTTCTGGATCAGCGCGCCGTATTTCTCCACCATCGCCGGACTGGCGGCGAGCTTGCCGCGCAGGTTGTAAGCCGCAGTTCGGATCACGGCCAGCGGCGTGCGCAGTTCGTGCGAGACCCCGGTGACGAAGTCCATCTGAAGGCTCGCCAGGCGCTGCGCGCGGCGCGTGGAGATCAGAATCGCCGCCAGCGCCACGCCCATCAGCAGCAAGATGGAGAACGTGACCGCCAGGTTCCGCAGACGCGTGCGTTCGACGACGGCATCGAGCGAGCCGGCTCGGTGACGGACGCGAAGCTGGAGCCGCCCGAATTCGGCGCCGGCGTTGCGCGCCCGCGGCGGTTCGCGCATCCCCGGAGGACTCATGCGGCGCAGCAGGCGGTCGTACTGGATCTCCAGCAACGCCGTCTCAGCGTCCGGTCTGCCTCCGGGCGCCTGCGGATCACTCCGGTAAAAGACACGGGAAGGATCGGCGCGGTATGAGATCTGGACGCTGTAGTCCGCCAGCGACTGGCCGAGGTAGCGGCGCAGATGTTCCGGAATGAGTGACTCGCGGAGGTATCTCTCGTCGAGCTCGAAGATGAGCCACGAGGCGTTGCGGGGCGGTCCGCCGGAACCGCGGCCGAAGCGCGCCAGCTCGAAAATCATCGCCTCTTCAGGCGGTGGCGGACCCGGCCGGAAATCCTTCCCGTAGCTGTCCGGACGAAGGCCCATCATCTGCGCCAGGCGGGCTTCCATCCGCGCGCGAATCCCACTCCAGCGTGGCGGCCACTCAGAGACGCGCGCCTCCCCGCTCACGGGATCCACCAGCGTCAGTTCCAGCCGCCTCCCGTTCACCGTAACGAGCCCGACGGCAGCGAACAGATCGTCGTGATGCGTGGACTCGCGCCACTGCGCGAACATCTCGCGGAACTGCTCGGGCTGGAGGGCATCCTCCGGAGGCCGGCCCGACGGGAAAAACGCCGAAACCGCCGCCGTAATGTCCGCATTGATGGCGATGGCCAGCCGCGTGATCGAATCCTGCAATCCGGCGCGCAGGCGGTCGCGTTCGGCGCGGGAGGCTTCGTCGATCCAGCGGTATTGCAGCGCTCCGAGGGCAAGGCAGAGCAGGATCAGCAGGGCGGGAAAGGCCCACGAGCGAGCCGGCAGAGCGCGTCCGGAGGTCATCTGCTCATCCCATAGAGTAGACGCAGCCGGGGGCAGGCGGGGCATCGGCAGGCTGTGAAGAAGTGTTAAAACGCGGGGAGCGGGAGAATCGGTTGAAACCCGGCGCGGGGCGGAGGAATCAGGGTTAATGTCCGTGAAAGCCATGCGGGAGATGGGTTGAAAATGCGAAGGTTGTCAGGAGCGGCGGCCGCCGGGATCTGGCTCTGGCTGGCGCAGGCGGCGCTGGCAGCGCCCGGACTGTATATCGTGCAGATGGAAGGCAAGCCGGCGATCGAGCGGGCAGCGGAGGAGGCGCGCCTGGCGCGCGGCGGGCGTGCGGCGAGGGCGCAGCGTGGCTGGGCGAAGCATGCGCCCGCGGTGCGGAGCGAGCAGGAACCGCTCCGGCAAAGGGCGCGGCAGCAGGGCGCGCTGGTTCTTCGCAGCGTGGGTCTTGCCGCGAACGCGCTGATCGTGGAGATGGACGAGGCGCAGGCGCAGGCTTTCGCGCAGTCGCCCGGCGTGCGGCGGGTATCGCCGGCGCGCGAGTACCGGATGACCATGAACGAGGCGCTGCCGCTGCACAAAGTGCGGGAAGCGTGGACGCTGGCGGGCGGCGAAGACCGCGTGGGCGAAGGCGTGAAGATCGCCATCATCGATAGCGGCATCGAGGCTTCGCACCCGGCGTTTCAGGCGGAAGGGATGAATCCGCCCGAGGGATTCCCGCGGACAGATTCCGCTTTTGATGACGCCGGCGTTTCGGGCAAGATCATCGTGGCGCGCAGCTATGTGGATTACCTGCGCTACTACGATCCGGACCCCTCCATCCGCGACCACGTCGGACACGGCACCGCCGCGGCGATGATCGCAGCCGGCGTGCCGCACGAAGGACCCATGGGCTGGGTGAGCGGCGTGGCTCCAAAGGCGTGGGTCGGCGTTTACAAGGTGTTCGGCACGCCGGGCTGGAACGAGACGACGACCGACGCGGCGCTGCTGGCGGCGCTGGAGGATGCGATCGCCGACGGGATGGACATCGTGAACCTGAGCCTCGGCTCCGACATTCCGTCGCGGGTGGAAGACGATGTGCTGGCGCAGGCGGTGCAGAATGCCGCGGAAGCCGGCCTGATCATGGTGGTGTCGGCGGGCAACAGCGGTCCCGGCTGGAGCACGGTGGCTTCGCCGGCGACGGCGCCCTCGGCGCTGAGCGTGGGCGCGGCCGCCAACAGCCGGACATTCGGCTCGAGTGTGGCGTTCGAGGGCCACGACGCCGTGCTGGCGCTGCCAGGCAGCGGGCCGGTCCCGGAAGGCACGGTGAGCGGGCCCGTGTCTGACGTCGCCGCCCTGGATGAAAACGGCCTGGCGTGCAATGCCTTGCCCGAAGCCAGCCTCTCGGGCAGGATCGCGCTGATCCTGCGCGGCGAGTGCACGTTCGAAGCCAAGCTCACCAACGCCAAAAATGCGGGCGCCGTGGGCGCGCTGGTACAGGCCCGCGAGGAATCTCCCGACCCGATCACGATGGCGGTTGGCGCGGCGGATCTGCCCGCTATGATGATCTCCCATGACAGTGGGCAGTCCGTGCGGCAGTGGCTGTCGGAAGGCGGGGCGCTGGCGGCATCGATGAACTTCAGCTATGGCCGCGTGCCCCAGAAGGCGGGGCGGGTGGCAGGCTTCTCGGCGCGCGGACCGAACGTGGATCTGGCCATCAAGCCGGAATTGACGGCAACGGGCACGGATATGTGGATCGCCACGCAGACGCTGGACTGGGACGGCGCGATGTGGTCGGAAGACGGCTACACTCTGGCGGACGGAACCAGCTTCTCCGCGCCGCTGGTGGCGGGAGCGGCGGCCGTGGTGAAGGCGGCGCGCCCCGCACTGGATGCGCCTGCGGTGCGGTCGGCGCTCGTGAACACGGCTTCCGCGGTTCCCGATGAGGCTTCCGCGTGGATTCAGAAGAGCGGAGCAGGGCTCCTCGACCTGGAAGCAGCGGTGCGGACGCCCCTCGTGTCCTCCGAGGCGGCGCTCAGCTTCGGCGCGGGGGCGCCCGGCGAGACGGTGGACGGGCGGGCGTTTGCCGTGAGACACACAGGGGAGCTGCCGGAGATGTATCTCGTGCGGGTGGAGGCGCGGCGTGGGCCGGCGGCGCCGGCGGCATCTGTCGAGCAGGTGGAGCTCGAGCCGGGACAGGAGGCGGAAATCCGCCTATCCTGGCCGGAGGCGGTGTGGGAGACGGGGACGCTGGAAGGGTTCGTGGTGTTCGAGGGCGCGGCGAGCGGCGCGGTGCTGCGCATACCGTACTGGCGCGCTGTGACGCTGGGAGAGCCGGCGGGCTTCACCATTTTCGATTCGGTCTCGATGGCGAGGCGGGGCTCAACGGTGCGCGACGCGGTGCTGTTCCGGCTGGTGGACGCGAGCGGCGTGCCGGTGCGCGGCAAGGAAGTGAGCGTTGAGGAACTGGACAGCGGCAGAGTTCTCGGCATCTCGGACTACGATTCCTATGCGCCGGGACTGTATGGCGTCACCGTGCGGCTCAGCTTCCTGTCCGGCGCAAACCGCTTCCGCATCCGGGCGGGCGATGCGGAATACGTGTTCACGATCACCGGCTTCTGAGGAGCAGCGAGGACTGCAAATCTGATAGGTTGAACCGCATGAGGGTTCTCGTGTGGTTCGCGGCGGCGGCTCTGTGCGCGCACGCCGAGCACCGCCTGCATGCCGTCGGCGCGACGACGAGAGGCTGGGTGGTGGGCGTGGCGCTGCTGCCGAGCGGGCTGTTTGTCAAAGATGCGGGCGGGGCATGGGCGAATGCAGGCTACCGCCACCCGCTGCTGACCGGACTTTCGTGGCTGCCCGGCCATCCGGAGACCCTGTTCCTGGCCGCCGGCGACGGCGTGATCCGCGTCGACGCGGAGGGGCGCTGGCGCGTGCTGACCGGCGAGACGGTCACCGAGCTTCAGGACATCAGCGCGGGGGCGGGCGGCATGCTGGCGTTCGCGCACACGGCGGGCTTCCGCGTCTCGGAGGATGAAGGCCGGACCTGGCGGGAGATCTCCGCGGGGCTGCAGCGCCGCTACGGCAAGGCGGTCCGCCTGGATCGAACAAGAAAGGGCCGGATTGTTGTGGGAACGGAAGACGGCTTTTATGTTTCCACCAATCTCGGCGAGACCTGGCGCCTGGCAGGTGCGGCGGGCTTCCAGGCGATGCGCGTGGAGCAGTCGCCGCATGAGGCGGCGCTCTGGCTGGCCGTCACCCAGAAGGGCGGCATCTTCCGCAGCACGGACGGCGGCCTGACGTTCGAAGCGACGCCCCGCGATCCGTCGGCGGGGCGGAACCTGTACGACATCGCCTTCGACCCTGCCGATGCGCGGCGGATCGCCGTGTGCGGCTGGGGCGTGGGCGTTCTGATCAGTGAAGATGGCGGCGTGACGTGGCAGGCGCGGAACCAGGGGCTGCCGCGCCCGGACGTCTGGAGCGTTGCCTTCGACCCGGACAAGCCCGGGCGTCTGTACGCCGGCGTGCACGAGGAGGCGCTGTACGTATCGGAGGACGCGGGCAGGACGTGGCGCGTGGAGGGTCTGCCCGGCAGCATCATCCTGAAGATGGCCTTCGTGCCGGCGGGAGGTGCGCGATGAAGAGGCTGGCTGCACTGGCTTTGGCCGCGGCGCTGGCATCGCAGAGCGCTTCCGCCCAGGATTTCGGGCAGCGCCGCCGGCGGCTGATCGAGAAGATGGCGCGCGTGGAGGATGCCAGGCTCCACTACGCCGGCATCGCGGCGCGGCTGTGGCTGCGGGAAGGCGTGCCGGCGGCGGAGCGCCGGCTGCGGGAGCTGCTCGAAGGCGGCATCAGCGGGGACATGTTCTGGATGTTTCCCATGACCGCCATCGCCTACCTCGACCGCGGGCAGTTGAGCGATTCCACGCGCGCGCTGATCCGCAAGTCCTGGAAGACGTACTATCCCTTCCGCGGCGACACGGAAAATCACTGGCTGCTCTACTACACGTCGATGTACCTCATGACCCAGATGTGGCCGGAGATGGACGGCGGCGGCTGGTTCAACGGGAAGAGCTCGAAAGAGAACATGGAGGAAGCCCGCCGCTGGATCGACAGCTGGGTGAAGCTGACAACGACGAAGGGGCAGGGCGAGTACGATTGCACGCACTATATCGGCGTCTACCTGCTGCCGCTGTCCTATCTCGCCTCCTGGGCGGAAGACCCGAGGATGAAGAAGCAGGCGTCCATGATGATCGAGTGGATCACGGCGGACTTCGCCGCCGAGGACCTGCACGGCATCTACGTGGGAGCGCACGCGCGCACCGACGACCGGCAGGTGGTGGAGAAGTGGCGCGGCGTCTCGGCGGACTTCGCCTGGCTGCTGTTCGGGCAGGGCAAGGAGACGCCGCCATTCGGCGGTTACTCGCTGTACTACGCCCTGGCGGACGGACCGGAGCCGCCCGCGATCCTGCGGCGCATCGCCACGGACCGCGCCCGCCCCTATACGCACCTCGAGAAGAAGCGCACGCGCAACCGCTGGCGCTTCCACGATGAGCTGCACGGGCAGGTGTACAAGACCACCTACATGACGAAGGATTACGCCGTCAGCTCGGATCAGGGCGGCGTCCTGCAGCCCGTGCAGCAGCACTCCTGGGACGTGACTTGGCGCGTGGACGACCCCGAGGGCGTGCACAACACGCTGTTCTCGCTGCACCCGTATTCGGGCGTGGTGGAGCTGGAGGCGTATTTCACCTTCTCGCCGGATTTTGGCACGGAGGCGGTGTGGCGCTCCAAGAAAACCTATGATTCGCCCGACAAGCTGCTGGGCGGCTCGCCGTATGAGCGGATCGCGCAGAGCGAGGACGCCCTGATCGCGCTCTACGACATCCCGCCGGGCACGCGTTTCCCGCACATCAACGGCTTTTTCTCGAAAGATCTGTCGGAGCTTGCCGAGGACGCCTCGGGCTGGATCCTCTGCCGCGGCGGCAGGACGTGGATCGCGTACCGCCCGCTGGCGCCGTATGTGTGGAAGCCCATCGACGGCGGAGGGCGGCGCCTGTTCAGCCCGTATCTGAAGAACGGGACCGTAGTGCAGGCGGCGAGCCTCGACGAGTATCCCGATCTGGAGGCGTTCCGGAAAGCGGTGCGAGCTCTGCCGTTGAAATTCAGGCTCGAACCCACGCCGCATGTGGAGTTCCGCACGCTGCGCGGCAAGTCCATGGACTTCACTTACGGGCGGACGCCGCGCATCAACGGCAGGCCGCTTGACTATGCCGGCTGGCCTGCTTTCGGCGGGCCGTTCCTGCACAGCAAGGCGGGCGAACCGCGGCTCGAGATGACGCATGGCGGCGTGCGGCGCGTGCTGGACTTCAGCACCCTGACCGTGCGCGAAGACAAAGTGGTCCGTACAAAATAGCAGCCTTCACAGAACAAGGAGTGGCAGATGGAAAGAAGAACATTTTTCGGAGCGGCGGGCGCGGCCGCGTTGACGATCGTGAAACCGGAGCTGGTGCGCGGCACGCAGCGCAACTCGGCCGTGCGGCTGGCGCTGTTCGGCTGCGGCGGGCGCGGCACGGGCGTCGCCGCATCGTTCATCACGAACACGGGCGCCGCCGTGACGGCCCTGGGAGACCTGTTCGAGGGACAACTGGCGAAAGCCAAGGACCGGCTGGACACGGCTGCGGCCAAGGCTTCCAAGCCGGCGATCGACCGCTCGCAATTGTATGCGGGGCCGGATTCGCTCGACCGCGTGCTTTCCTCGAAGGAGGTGGACGCGGTGCTGATCGCCACGCCGCCGTATTTTCATCCGGAGCATCTGGCCAAGGCCGTGGCCTCCGGCAAGCACGTCTATTGCGAGAAGCCCGTGGCTGTGGACGTGGCCGGCTGCCGGCAGGTGATCGAGGCTGGACGCAAGGCGCAGGGAAGGCTGAGCCTGGCCATCGGGTTCCAGTTGCGGCACGCGCCGCCTTACGTGCAGATCCGCGAGCGGATCCGCCGCGGCGATCTCGGCGCGCTGGTGTGCGGCCTCTCGCACTACTACGCGGGCGCCATCCGGCGCCCGGAGTGGCCCAACGCGTCGCCGCAGGAGCGCCGGCTCCGCAACTGGATCCATGACAAGGTGATCAGCGGCGACATCTTCGTCGAACAGAACATCCATCTGGTGGATCTGAACAACTGGCTGCTGGAGGCGCGCCCGCTCTCGGCGCAGGGCGTCTGCGGGCGGCGCGGGAGGCGCGATCAGGGCGACTGTTCCAGCCACTTCAACGTCACTTTCACCTACCCCAACGACCTGCATGTGACGGTGGCCTCGACGCAGTTCATCGAGGGCGAATGGGACGTTGCCGTGCGGCTGTTCGGCGAAGAGGGCAACGCGGAGCTGCGCTACGATGCGCCGGTGCGGATCACGGGACGGCGCCCATGGGACGCGCCGGGCGTGGGCAAACCCGAGAAGACGGAGACGGCGGCGGCGGTGGCGGGCGCGTTCAAGGGCGCCATCGAGGACGCCGACGCCGAGAAAGAGCGGCACTGGATCGAAAGCATCACAAGCGGGCGCTACATCAACGAAGCCGCGCAGGGCGCCGAAAGCACGCTGAGCGCGATTCTCGGCCGCACCGCAGCCTATACGGGCAGGACGGTCACCTACGACGAGGTGGTCCGCAGCGGCGAGAAGTGGGACGCCGGGCTGGACGTGCGGCGGCTGTAAGGAAAGGGGCGGGCGGCAGAACGGATCTGCTAATGTGAAAGATTCCCCCGATGGAATCGACGCTGCCCGACATCCTCGCCCGCATTGTTGAAACCAAGAAGACGGAAGTCGCGGAGAAGCTGGAACAGCGGCGCAGCCTGGAGATGACGGCGGCGCTGCAACGGAGCCAGAGGCGCGACTTCCGGGCGGCCCTGTTGCGCCGGCCGCCGGCCATCATCGCGGAGATCAAGAAAGCAAGTCCGAGCCGCGGCGTGCTGTGCGCGGACCTCAATCCCGGAGCCCAGGCGCGCGCCTATTTCGCGGGCGGGGCGGCGGCTCTGTCGGTGCTGACGGACCGCGATTTCTTCCAAGGTTCGTTGGGCGACCTGAAGATGGCCAGGGCGACGGCGCCGCTGCCCGTGCTCCGCAAGGACTTCACCATCGATGAGATCGACGTCGTGGAAGCGGCGGCGGCGGGCGCGGACGCGGTGCTGCTGATCGCCGCCATCCTGACGGCGAAGCAGATGGAACAGTTCCGGCGCGCGGCGGAGCATTACGGCATGGCAGCCCTCGTCGAAGTGCACGATGACGCGGATCTGGACAAGGCGCTGGAAGCGGGGGCGGCGCTGATCGGCGTCAACAACCGCAACCTGCGGACTTTCGAGGCGTCCCTGGAGACCTCGGAGCGGCTGGCCGGGAGGCTGCCTGCGGACGGGGTGCGCGTGGCTGAGAGCGGGATTCACGGCCGCGCGGACATCGAGAGACTGATGGCCGCGGGGTATCAGGCGTTCCTGGTGGGCGAGCACCTGATGAAGAGCGGCGATCCAAAGCGGGCCATCGAGGAGCTGAGAGGCTCGTGACGCTGATCAAGATCTGCGGCATCACGGCGCTGGAGGACGCGCTGGCGGCCTGCGACGCAGGCGCCGATGCGCTGGGGTTCAACTTCTGGCCGCGGAGCCCCCGCTATGTGGAACCGGACCGCGCGGCGCGGATCATCGAGCGGATTCCGGGCGGCGTGCTCGCGGTGGGGGTATTCGTGGACGAGACGGCGGAGCGGATCGAGGAGATCGCCGCCGGGGCGGGGATCGAGATCGCGCAGGTGCATGGCGCATGCGGCGTGCCGCGCCTGCGCTGGTGGAAGGCTCTGGAGGCGGGGCCGGAGGCGCGGCGCGAGATGGAACAATTCGAGGCGGAAGCGTTTTTGCTGGATGCGCCTTCGGGCGCGCAGCGGGGCGGCACGGGGCGGACATTCGATTGGCGGCTGGCGGCGGGGCTTCCCGGGCGGATCGTGCTGGCCGGCGGCCTGGGGCCGGACAATGTAAGGGAAGCGATCCGCACGGCAAAGCCGTGGGGCGTGGATGCGTGTTCGCGGCTCGAGAGCGCGCCGGGCCGCAAGGACGCTGACAAAGTGCGGGCGTTCGTGCGCGCGGTGCGGGAGCTGGAATGACGGAAAAGACCATGCAGGTGCCGGACGAGCGGGGCCACTTCGGGCCCTACGGCGGGCGCTACGTGCCCGAGACGCTGATGGCGCCGCTCGAAGAACTCGAGCAGGCGTTTCGCGAGGCGCAGCGCGACGCCGCGTTTCAGCGCGAGCTGCAGGAGCTGCTTGCCACCTATGCGGGGCGCCCCACGCCGCTGTACGAAGCGCGGCGGCTGAGCGCGGAGCTGGGCGGCGCGCGGATCTTCCTCAAGCGCGAGGACCTGCTGCACACGGGAGCGCACAAGATCAACAACTGCCTGGGGCAGATCCTGCTGGCGCGCCGCATGGGCAAGCGGCGCATCATCGCCGAGACGGGCGCGGGGCAGCATGGCGTGGCGACGGCGAGCGTCTGCGCGCTGTTCGGCATGGAGTGCGTCGTTTACATGGGCGAGGAGGACATGCGGCGGCAGCGGCTCAACGTCTTCCGCATGCGGCTGCTGGGCGCGAAGGTGGTGGGCGTGAAGACCGGAAGCCGGACGCTGAAAGACGCGGTGAGCGAGGCGATGCGGGACTGGGTGACGAACGTGGAAACCACCCATTACCTGCTGGGCTCCGCGCTGGGAGCCCATCCGTACCCGCTGATGGTGCGCGAGTTCCACAGGGTGACGGGAGAAGAGGCGCGGCGGCAGATTCTCGAACGCGCCGGGCGGTTGCCCGATGCGGTGATCGCCTGCGTCGGCGGCGGCTCCAATGCCATCGGAATCTTCACGGCGTTCATTCCCGATGAACGCGTGCGGCTGATCGGCGTGGAGGCTGGCGGAAGGAAGCTTGCGCCGGGCGAGCATGCGGCGCGGTTCGCCGGCGGCTCGCCGGGCGTGCTGCAGGGCGCCTACAGCTATCTGCTGCAGGACGGCGACGGGCAGGTGCTGTTGACGCACTCGGTCTCCGCCGGGCTGGACTACGCGCTGGTCGGACCGGAGCATGCGTGGCTGCACGATCAGGGGCGCGCCGAATACGTATCGGCCTCCGACACGGAAGCGCTGGAAGCGGCGCGGCGGCTGGCGCGGGCCGAAGGGATCATTCCTGCGCTTGAGAGCGCCCACGCGGCGGCGGAGGCGATCCGCCGCGCTCCGGCAGCGAAGGATCGGATCTTCATCGTGAACGTGTCCGGCCGCGGAGACAAGGACACGGATATTTACCGCGAGAACTTTCCTGAACTGGATGCAGCCGATGGAGTCGAGTGAACGGATCGCGCAACGGTTCGCGGCGGCGCGCGCGGCGCGCCGGCCGGCGCTCATCACTTATCTGACGGCGGGCGACCCGCATCCGGACCGGACGCCCGCGCTGGCGCTGGCGCTGGAGCGCGGTGGAGCGGACATTCTCGAGCTCGGCGTGCCGTTCTCGGATCCGATCGCCGACGGGCCGGTGATTCAGGCAGCGTCGGACCGCGCGCTGAAGGCCGGCACGACGGTGGAGCGCGTGCTCGAGATCGCCGCCGGGATCCGCCGCCGCAGCGGGATGGCGATCGTGCTGTTCAGCTACATCAACCCGCTGATGCACTACGGGTTCGACCGGCTGTGCCGCGACGCGCGCGCCGCGGGCATCGACGGCGTACTGATCACGGATCTCAGCGTCGAAGAAGCGGAAGAGCCCGTGCAGGCCATGCAGCGCCACGGGCTGGACCGGATCTTCCTGGCAGCGCCGACGAGCACGGACCGGCGGCTGGACCTGGTGGCGCAGTACTCGAGCGGGTTCGTCTATGTGGTCTCGCGCACCGGGGTGACAGGCGCGCGCGACACGGTGAGCCAGAGCGTGGAAGCGCTGGCGCGGCGGCTGCGGGCGCGCACGGCGCTGCCGCTGGCGGTAGGCTTCGGCATCTCGAAGCGGGCGCATGTCGAAGAGGTCGGGCGTTACGCGGACGGCGCCGTCGTGGGCAGCGCGGTGATGCGCGTGGTGAACGAGAGCGCGGATGAGGAGCTGGAAGCGAAGCTGGAGAGGCTGTGCAGGGAGCTGAGCGGAATCGCATGACACCGGAGGAGGCGCAGGCGGCGCTCGACGAGCTGCGCAGGCAGATCGACGTGCTGGATCTGCAGATTCTCGATCTGTTGAACCGGCGCGCGCTGGCGGCGGCGCAGATCGGCGACGTCAAGAAGGCGGCGGCGCTGCCCGTGTATGAGCCGAAGCGGGAGGAGGAGGTCTTCCACAACGTCACGTCGCACAATGGCGGACCGCTGTCGGAGAGCGCGGTGCGGCGGCTGTTCGAGCGCATCATCGACGAGATGCGCCTGCTGCAGAGGGAGCGGCTGCGCAAGGAGCACGAACGATGATCATCATCATGGAGAAGGGCGCCTCGGAAGAGCAGATCGAGGCGGTGATCGAAAAGCTCATCGGGCTGGATTTCAACGTGCACCGGTCGACGGGCGAGGTGCACACGGTGCTCGGCGCGGTGGGGCCGGCGGAACTGGTGGACCCGGACGAGTTCAAGGTGATGCCGGGCGTGATGGAGTGCTACCGCGTCATGACGCCCTATCAGCGCGCCGGGCGCGCGGCAAAGGCGGAGCGGACGGTCATCCGGCTGAAGAACGCTCGGGCGGGCGAAGCCGAGATCGGCGGCGCGCGCGTCGTGCTGATGGCGGGACCGGGCAGTGTCGAGGGCGAAGAACAACTGTTCCGCTGCGCGGAGCTGGCGGCGCGCGGCGGAGCGAAGCTGTTCCGCGCTGGGGGGCTCCGGGCGCACCTCTCGCCGCTGAGCCACACGGCGCCCGAGGAAGAAGAGCTGCGGCTGATGCGGCGGGCGGCGGCGACCTTCGGACTGTTCCTGGTTGCCGAGGTGACTGAGGCAGCGGACGTGCCGAAGGCGGACGAGCATGCCGACGTGCTGCTGACCGGCTCGCGCAACATGCAGAACTACCCGCTGCTGCGCGCGCTGGGGAAGGCTGGGAAGCCGGTGTTGCTGAAACGCGGCCCCGCGGCGACGGTGCAGGAATTGCTCGTGTCGGCCGATGTGATCCTGGACGGCGGCAATGAAGCCGTGATGCTGTGCGAGCGCGGCGTGCGGACATACGGCTCCTATACGAAGAACACGCTCGACGTGACGGCGATCCCCGTGCTCCACAAGCTGTCGCACCTGCCGGTGCTGGCCGATCCATGCCGCGCCGCGGGGCGCCGCGATATGGCGCCGGCGCTGGCTGCGGCTGCGGTAGCCGCCGGGGCGGACGGGCTGCTGCTCGACGTGCATCCGGATCCGTCGAAGGTGCTGGCCGAAGGCGCGCAGTCGCTTGAGCCGGCGCAGTTCCTCGATCTGGTGCGGCAGCTGAAGGCGCTGGCGGCGGCGCTGGGAAGGAGCCTCTGAGCGGCGCATGGAAACTGTTGTCATCGCCGGGGTGGGGCTAATCGGCGGCTCGTTCGGCCTCGCGCTGAAGGGCGCCGGATTCGGCGGCCGCATCCTCGGCGTCAGTTCGCCGCAGACGATCGAGAAGGCGCTGCGGCGGGGCGCGATTGATGAGGGTGCAAGCCTCGAAGACGCCGCGCCGCGCGCGGATCTGATCTACCTGGCGGGGCCGATCCGCGCCATTCTGGAGACGATTCCGAAGCTCGACGGCCTGGTGCGCGAAGGGGCGCTGGTGACGGACGCAGGCAGCACAAAGCGGCGGATCTGCGACGCGGGGCGCGGACTGCGGAGAGCGCTCTTCGTCGGCGGGCATCCTATGGCGGGCAAGGAGAGGCGGGGCGTGGAAGAGGCCGAGGCGGAACTGTTCCGCGGACGCCCTTACCTGCTGGCTCCGGCGCGGCCGGAAGACCTGGAAAGCGGCGCGGCGCTGGAGTTCACCGGCTGGCTCAGGCGGATCGGCGCGGAAGTGCGGGTCATGACGCCGGAGGAGCACGACCGCGCGGTGGCTCTTTCGTCGCATCTGCCGCAGATGCTTTCGACGGCGCTGGCAGCGGCGCTCGGCGGCGAGGAAGGGGCGCGCTGGGCGGCGGGTCCGGGACTCGTGGACATGACGAGACTGGCGCTGAGCGGGTGGGACATCTGGCAGGACATCCTGGAAACAAACCGGGACGAAATTGTTCGGGCCCTGGAGAGCTTCGGCGGGGATCTTGACGCCATGCGCGCACAACTGGAGCGCGGGCTGCCGGAAGAGACATTCCGGCGCGGCGCGGAGTTCGCCAGACGGCTCCGCGAGCGGCGCTGAGCGGACCGGCTACTTGCCCATGATCCGGGCTATTTCATCCTCGCCGAAGGCGCGCAGCGTCTCGGTCCGGACATTGCCCTGCCTGGCGAGCCATAGATTGAACGCCATGGCCTTGTATTCGTCAGTCCACCGGCTGACGGCCACGAGATCGTACTGTCCCTGGGTGAGGCAAAAGCTGACCCACTCTCCCCCTGCTTCCGCCATTCCTGCCTTGACGTTCTGAAGGCGGTCCAGAAGCGAGTCGATGGTCTGGGCGCCCTGCCGGGTGAAACGGGCCAAGGTGACATAGGCCGGCATGGAAATCCTCCTGCGCCCGGTTCGATCGTTGCGATGAACGGAATGCCAGCGCCTGTCGAGACGGCGCCCGGCGCGGCGCCAGGCAAGCCGCAGAGATCAGCCGGCCTAGGGTAGCATGCGGGCCCAGGGGCGTCAATGTGCGGTGCAGAGTGCGGCGTCATGCGTCCGCGGGGGCCGGGCACGCGCCCGGCGGCAGCAGCGAGTAGCCCCAGCCCGAGCCGGGCGCCGCCACGGCGACGAAGCAGCCAGGCGGGGCAGGCACACGCTGCACAGTCCAGTCGCCCACGCGGACCGACTGCGCGCCTTCGAGCAGCGGCGAGAGATCGATGGAGGCGGCGGCGGGCGCGGGGAGAGACAGAGCCTGGACCAGCGCGCGGCGCGCGGCGGTGAGCAATCGCAGGAAGTGGCGGCGGGCAGCCGGCGGAGATGCAGCGATCCGGCGCCGCTCTGCCGGATGGAGCCATCTTGCGGCCCACAGGTCATGGTCGTCCGGCGCGGCGACGGCAATGCAGACCGGCGCTCCCGCCGAGACGGCGGCCGCGGTCCAACCCGCCGAGCGCGAAATGGAGATGGAGGACGAGCGCGCTCCGGGCAGCCCGGAGACAGTGACGCCCGACGCGAACGGCGGCGGGCACGGCGCTGCTTCGTCCGTCCGCGAGGCGGGCCGATCCCGCGCTGGGGAAGAACCGGACGGATTCCTGCCGTCCTCCGCCTCTCGCGAAGCGGACGGCCCGGGCGCGGGCTTCCCGGGGGCAGGGACCGGACACGCCACGGCCGGGGCCAAGGGTCCAGCATGCGCGCGATCCGGGGCGGTTCCGCCGGGCGTCACAGGCGCTGCCTCCCGGACGGCGAGCGGGCGGGGCGGGATCAGAGCGACGGCGAACAGCGGAGTGCGGTGAGGCTGCCAATCGCTGGACATGAGGGGCCTGGTCAACTGGCGTGCGGATCCCGGATGAGTTCGACGGGGCCGTGGTCGTCGCAATGGCCGCCGGCGAGGTAGTCCATGCGGCCGCCATGCGGCACGGCTTCGTGGCCGCAGCCGGGGCCATGCACGTGGCCTGGCTCATGGCCTGAGCACTGGTGCGCAGGCGTGGAGGCATCGGGGTTCCTCAACGTGATTTCCAGGCGGCATTCATCGACGTGGCCGCCGTGCATGGTGCGCAGGCAGCCGTCATGGAGGTAATCGACATGATCGCCATGGCGGATGGCAGTGTGCCCGCATCCCTCGCCATGCACGTGCGCGTGCTGCGGATGGATCCTGTGTTGCGGCATAGCCAACCTTCAGTCATATCTGAATCGCGGGTGAAAGGCTAGAATGCATTTGAGGGGCCATTCTCATTAACAGGCGGATCCAGCTTCGCGTGCACGGGATGGACTGCGGCGAAGAGGTCTCGCTGCTGCGCGCGCGGCTCAGCCGCGTGAAAGGGGTGCGGGAGCTCCACTTTGACGTCGCCAGGGGTCTGATGGAGGTGGAGTACGCGCCGGAGTTGACCACGGAAGAAGCCATAGGCGCGGCGGTGGCGAGCATCGGGATGTGCTGCGAGAAGTGGGCGGCGCGTCCGGAGAAGAAGCGCTCGGAGAACTGGGGACGGCGCGCGCTGTGGGCGAGCGGAGCGTTGCTGGCGGGCGGCATGGCGCTACAGGTGTGGCATGGCGAGGGAGTGGTGGAGACGCTGCTGGCGCACGGTCACGCCGGCGCCGCTCATCACCACGAAATGCCCGTGTCGGCGCTGGTCTGTTACGCGGCGTCGATCGCGGCTGGAGCGAGCCTGTTCTGGCGGAAAGCGTGGGCTGCGCTGCGGAGCCTGCGGACGGACATGAACCTTCTGGTGGGGGTTTCGCTTCTGGGCGCGGCAGTGCTCGGCGAGTGGGCGGAGGGGGCGACGCTGGCGTTCCTGTATGGTCTCGCCGGGCGGTTGGAGTCACTGAGCCTCGAGAGGGCGCGGCGAAGCGTGGCGCGTCTGCTGGAACTGATTCCCGCGCAGGCGTGGCTGGTTCACGGGGATCACGAACACCGCGTGGAGGCGGAGACGCTGGCGGCGGGGGCGCGGGTGCGCGTGAAGCCGGGCGAGAGGATTCCCTGCGATGGGCGCATCCTGGAAGGCGAGGCGCTGGTGGATCAATCGCCGCTCACCGGCGAGCCGGTGGCGGTGGAGAAGCGGGAAGGAGACGAAGTGTTCGCCGGCACGCTGAACCAGAGCGGCGCGCTGCTGGTGGAAGTCAGGCGCGCGGCGCAGGACGCGCGGCTGCAACAAATGCTGCGGATGCTGGAGGAGTCCGGGAGCCGGAAGTCGGAAAGCGAGCGGCTGGTGGAGCGCTTCGCGCGGCGCTACACTCCGGCGGTTCTGCTGCTGGCGGCGGCTGTCGCGGCGGTTCCGCCGCTGGCAGGAGCAGGCGGCTGGAGCGAGTGGCTGTATCACGGCATGGCGGTGCTTCTGATCGCCTGCCCTTGCGCGTTTGTGATCTCGACGCCGGTGACGGTGATGGCGGCGCTGGCGAGCGCGGCGCGGCAGGGAGTGCTCGTCAAGGGAGGCGCTTTCCTGGAAGCCGCGGGGCGGCTGAAGGCGCTGGCCATGGACCGGGCGGGGATCCTCACGCAGGGCGAGCCGCGGCTGGCCTGCAGCGAGGAGCTGAGCGAGGCGCACCAAGAGGAACTGCGGCAGTGGCAGCGGTGGCGCGCAGGACAGGGCGGCGGGATTCCGCTGACGCCGAAGTGGGCGGAAGCCGCCGGCCTGACACTGGAGCTGAAGGAGAAGATCAGCGGTCTGGCGCAGGACGGCTGCACCGTGGCAGCCCGGCAGAGCGGCGTGCTGGAAGCCTGGTGCGATGAGCCGCCGGAGTCGGCGCGCCGCCTTGTAAAGGCCCTGAAAGGACTGGGCGTGGAGCGCATCGTGCTGCTGGCCTCCGACCCGGCGCCGGCGGCGCAGGCGGCGGCGCAGGCGGTAGGCATCACGGAGTACCACGCGGAGCTTTCGGCCGGGGAGAAGGCGGAAGAGATCCGGAGGTTGCAGCAGGAGACTGGCGCGGCGGCGATGCTGGGCGATTGCGTGGCGGACGCCGAAGCCATGAAGCGCGCGGCCGTGGGCATCAGCGTGGCTTCGCCTGCTTCTGAAGCGGCGCAGGAAAGCGCCGACGTCATCGTCACGGGTCCTGCGCTGGAGAAGGTGGCGTTCCTGGCGGCCCATGCGCGTCGGGCGTTGCGCGTGATCCGGCAGAACATCGCGTTGGCGCTGCTGCTGAAGGCCGCTTTTCTGGCGGCGGCGGCCACGGGCAGGGCGGCGCTGTGGATGGCCGTGGCGGCGGACACGGGCGCCACGCTGATCGTCACCCTCAATGGCCTGCGACTCCTGAGGTCCACGGCTCATCCAATTCAAGAGGAATGATCTCGCGAAGGCAGTGGCTCCTGTCGCCCGCGGCGGTGCTGGCGCTGCGGGCCGAAGGGAAACAGAGCGTCCGCGGGCGCCTGCGGCAGGCTCCGGCCCTGCCGCCGGCGATTCTGGTCCGGGATGGACGCGCGGTGGAACTGCAGGCTGACGCGCCCTCTACAGCCGTGCTGCGCGACCCGAGGCTGAAGGACGAAGACTTCGAGGCCGTGGGGCGGTACCGCTCGCCGTCGCTGTTCGTGGTGGATCCGATCCATGAGCGCGCGCTGTTCGTGTGGCGCGGGGGAAAACGGCTGGTTGTGACGTACTGGTGCGATGTCTGCTCCATCCGCGCCTGGTCGCCGGGCAAGTGCCAGTGCTGCCAGGAAGAGATGCGGGTGGATCTGCGCGACCCGTCGCTGGGGGAGATGGAACTCAGGTAGACTGCTCGTGTGATGCGAGCGGCACTGCTTTTCACCCTTATGACGATGACCGGCGCGGCGCAGCGGTATGAAGCCCGGATGGAGACGGCGGACGGCCTGACGGTGGCCGTGCTGCGGGACGCGAGCGCGGACATCGTGGTCCGCATCGTGCCGGCGATCGGCAACAACTCCTATGAAATGACGGTGCGCGGCCAGCCCGTGTTCTGGTCGCCCTACCGCTCGCTGGCGGAGCTGAAGGCGAAGCCCGCGCATCTCGGCAATCCGTTCTTGTGGCCCTGGGCCAACCGGATCGACGGCATGGCGTACTGGGTGCGCGGGAAAAAATACCTGCTGAACGAGGAACTCGGCAATGTGCGTCCGGGACCGAACCGGACGCCGATCCACGGTCTGCTCGTGTACTCGAATCTCTGGCAGGTGGCGCGCCACGGCGCGGACGCAAGCGGCCCGTTTGTCACGTCGCGTCTCGAATTCTGGCGGCGCCCGGAGCTGATGGCGCAGTTTCCGTTCGCGCATACGGTGGAGATGACCTACCGGCTGGCTGAAGGGCGGCTGGAGGTGGAGACCGTGGTCGAAAACCTCAGCGGCGAACCGATGCCGGTCTCGCTGGGTTTCCACCCGTATTTCCAGATCACGGACGCGCCGCGGGACGAGTGGACGGTGACGTTGGCGGCACGGCGCAAGCGCGTGCTGAACGAAAAGCTGATCCCCACGGGAGAGACCGTTCCGCTCCCCTATCCGAAGACGCTGAGTCTGAAGGGAGTGGTGCTGGACGACGTGATGGACGACCTGGAGCGTGACGCGGACGGCTGGGCGCGCTTCCGCGTGCAGGGCAGGCGGCAGCGCATCACGGTGGAGTACGGCGAGGGCTATGGCGTAGCGGTGGCCTACGCGCCGGCGGGCAGGGGTTTCATCTGCTTCGAGCCGATGACGGCCATTACCAACGCCTTCAATGCCACGCACGCCGGCTGGTACGGCGCGATGCCGTGGATCGAGCCCCGCGCGCGCTGGAGAGCCGTGTTCCGGATCGTGCCGGAGGGGTATTAGAAAAAGGCCCGCCGCAAGGCGGGCCCTCTTCCAACTGGATCGCGCCGGATCTCACTTCACGCCCGCGGGCTTTTTGGGCGCAGCCGCGGGAGGTCCGGCGGCGGGCTTGGCGGCGGGAGGTCCGGCGGCGGGCTTGGCGGCGGACGGCGCGGCCGCGGCTTCGCCGGCGCCGAAGCGCTTGTCATACAGTTCGACGATCTGCTGCGTGATGTCAATGCCGTTGGCGGCCCACAGCACGGGGCTCTGCTGCGAACTGACATCGAGCACCACCGCGAAGCCCTGCTGCTTGGCGTACTCGTCGATGACCTGCATCATGCGCTGGCCGATCTCGTTGACGAGTTTGCCTTCCTCCTGCTGAAGCTCGTTCTGGAGGTCTTCCGTGTCCCACTGGACCTTCTTCTGTTTGTCGTCGATCTCGCGGCTGATCTTGTCACGGACCTCCTGCGAGGCGGTATTGGCGAGCGTCGAGAGCTGGTTGCGCAGCTTCTGAACCTCGTTATTCTGGGCTTCCACCTGCTTGAAGCGGGGTTCGAACTTCTTCTGGATGGACTCGCGCGCCCTGGCTCCGTCCTTGGTGGCAACGATGGCGCCCTGAATGTTGATGATAGCCACCTTCGTCGGCGACTGCGCCGGAAGGAGGGCGGGGACGAAAGCAACAAGCGTTGCCACGCGAACAGTTTTCCAAACGAATGTCACGATTTTCTGGCTCCTCAAAAGATGTATGGTAGCATTGCGCGTTTAGAACGTGCGGCTGATGGTGAAGCGGAACATGGTGCGCCGCTCGAAGTATGGCGCGGGGTTGGCGAAACTCAAGGTGGCCGCCTGGAAGGTGGCCATGTTCGGGAACATCGACGGCGTAACAGCGACGGGCGGAATGAACCACTGCTGGACGACCGTCGGATTGTAGGCCCAATAGAGCCGGAACGGGGCGTTCACGACGGGCATCATGATCTGAAGCTCGGCGCCCGTGGAAGTGCGGATCTTCTGCGTGGCATCGATGACGATGGAGCGGTTCTCGAAGCCCGCCTGGGGGAAGGTTCCGTTCAGCGTGGCGATGCGTCCTGGGTTGAGGCGGAGCTGGTTCTGAAGGCTGATGCGGTTGACGCCGGCGTCGAAGAAGAGGGCCAGCGTCAGCGGACCCACGATGGGGATGCGGTATTCGAAGTTGGCCACGCCCTGCGTGTCTCCGCCCGTGGGCACGAGCTGGTAGACGGGTATCTGCTGGAGCACGTCCACCGTCTGCACTTTGCCGTCGACGAGGATCTTCTGCTGGCGGGCGCTGCCGTCGGGATTGCGCACCGTGACGGCGCCTTCGCTGGGGATGTAGACGAAAGGCAGGATGCTCCAGATTTCGAAGCCGCGGACGTCGTTCTCGCCGCCCATGAAGACGCGGTTGTAGGGCGGAGCGACCTTCCCGCCGTAACCCGTGATGATGCGGCCGAGGACGCGCGCGCCGATCACATGGCGCGGCGAGAAGCCGCGGCGGAAGTAGGTGGCCGAGATGGTCGGCTCGATCATGTTCACGTTGCCGCCGAAGGGGCCGCCGGCAAAGGAGACGCTGGCGAAGAAGCTCTTGCCGCGCGATGGCGTGACCGGATGGTCCACGGTGTTGTATGTGTACGCCGGGATGATGCGGCTGGTGACGATGCCGGACAGCGAGTTCGGCCCTTCGAAATTGAGGAACTGCGAGTACTGGAAATAGCTGTTCGAGGACGTGTTGAGGGCCGTGATGTTGGACCGGTCGTAGCCATAGGTCAGGCTCAGGCGGGCGAAGAGGCGCCGCAGGGGGTAGCTGACGAAGACGGTGCCGCCCCAGCCGTTGGAGACGTAGTTCAGCAGGTTGTCGCGGCCGATGGCCTCATACAGAGGAATGAGGTTGCGCCCGGAAAAGAGCGAAACCTCGCGTGCCTGGTCGTAATTGAAACGCTGTGTGTAGACGGTGAAGCCCGCTGAAATGGGGCGGTCGAACAGGTACGGCTCGGTGAAGCCGAAGGTGACGTTGCGGAGGCGGTCGCCGAGTTCCGTGCTGATGGAGAGCGTCTCGCCAAGACCGAGGAAGTTGTTGGTGGCGTAGCCGAAGCCGATGAAGCTGCCGGCGATGCCGGAGACGCCGCCGTTCAGCGTGACGCTGTTCTTGCCGCGCTCCTTCACTTTCAGCGTGATGTCGACGGTGCTGTTTTTGGTGTCGCGCGTGATGGTGGCGGCTTCCTCTTCCTTGAGGACTTCAAAGTAGCCGAGCTGGTTGAGGCGCAGGATGCTGAGTTCCCAGAGGCGGGTGTTGTACATGTCGCCTTCGTCGAGCAGCAGCTCGCGGCGGATGACCTTGTCGCGCGTGGTGGTGTTGCCCTGGAAGTCGATCCGGCGGACGAAGAACTGCTTGCCCTCATCGACGTTGATGGTCAGGTCGATCTGTCCGTTGGGCAGGGGGTTGAAGTCCGGCTCCGGAACTGCGTCGATGTAGCCGTACTCGCCGTAAAACTTCTGGAAATTCTTGATGCCCTTCTGCAATTTCTCAACGGAGAAGATGTCTCCCGTCCCCATGCCGAACAGGGGCTTGAAGAAGATCTCAGGAGTCTTGAGCGCCTTGACGCCGACGAAGTTGATGTTGCGGATCCGGTACTGGAGCCCTTCTTCGATTTCGAGCCGGATGTCGGCTTTCTTGCCCGGCTTGATGGCGGTGAACGGCGGAACCCACAGCCGTCCGCGGTAATCGCGCAGTTGCACGCTGCTGTCGGTGACGCGGGCGAGGAAGTAGCCGTGATTGGAGTAAAAGAAGCGGATCCGCTCCTTGTCCTCATCGAGCTTGGCCTGATCGAAGCTCTTGGCGAAGAGGCTCTCGAGGAAGATGCTGTAAGGGATTCCCACCGGCCGCAGGTTCTTCATTGCACGGCGGACGGCGCGGTCGCCGAACACCTTGTTGTTCAGGATCTCGATCTTGCCGACCTTGACCTTCGGCCCCTCCTCGACGCGGAACGTGAGTTCCACGGAGGCGGGCGGGATCTGGCGGACCACCGGCGTGACGGTGGCGAACTGGCGCCCGCGCTCGGCCAGATACTCCTTGAGCACGTTGGTGGCGCGCTGGATCTTGCCCTGGTCGAACTGCTGCTCGACGGCGAGACCGACGCGGCGCTCCTTGAAGCGGTCGAGAATCTCGGAGATCGTCAGCGATTTGACGCCCTCGTATTTGATGGTGCGGATCACGCGGCGCTCGGTGAGAAGGAAGCGGATGATCCAGCCCGTCTTGCCGGGTTCGCGCTCGACGGTGATGTCATCGAAGCGCCCGGTGTTCCACAGCGCCATGAAGTCGCGGTGGATGGCGTCGGGATCGAACTTGTCGCCGCGGCGGGAGAAGATCATGGCGCGCAGGGTGTCCTGCGGAACGCGGCGGGCGCCGCGGAACTCGATGTATTCGATGACGTCCGGGACGACGATGGGAGCTCCCGGCTTGGCAGCCTGGGGCTCCGGGGCGACAGGCTTGGGGGCCTCCGGCTCCTTGGCTTGCGGCACGGTTTCGAACGGGGCGGGCTTCTTCGCCCCGGGCGGCTTGGGCGGAGCCGGGGGCTGCTGGCCCTCGGCCTGCGGCACGGATTCGAAAGGACTCTTCGGTTTCGCCGCCGGCGGCTGCGCGGCTTGAGCGGAAGCGGCAGGACCCGTCTGCCCTGCAGGCACAGCTTCGGCGCGGGCGGTGGCGAAGCCGAAGCAGAGCTGGGAGAGAAATAAGACGGACAGGCTCCCTAGCCTGAAGATCATCTTAAGCAGAAGAGATCCTTTCTGTGCGCGCCTGCGACAGTGACGTAGCGGAGGTCACAGGCGTTTCACCCATGAACCCAGCTCGCGGGCTCAAAGTCTTCATTCTAGCCAAAACGCAGGAGCCTCAACAATCCGGGGCGGAGGGTGAAGACGGCTCTTCGCCAGCCTGCCGGGTCTCCGCTCCGCCGGCGGAACCGGGCGCGCCAGCCGGCTCCGCCCCGCGCGCCGCGGTGCCCCGGGCATCGCCGTCATGAACCATCGCGCTCAGGCGCTGAAAGACCGCAGGAAAGCGTGCCAGCAGGATGGCGGCGGCTGCGTGCGCCGGCGCCGTCGCCGATGGCGGGAAGTACGGAGCCGCGGCGGGGTCAAGCCGGGGCCAGAAGTACTGCTGCGAGAAGAAATGCCAGCACGTGAGCCACAGCGCCGCCCGCAGAAACGCCCGGAGCGTCGTCCGTGCGCCCGCCACCAGAGCATACAGAGACCCCAACGCGCAGTAAAGCAGCAGCAGCAGCGCCGCCCCTGACAGCGTGGCGCGCCCGAGCCCCAGGTAATACACCCGGTCGCCGAAAAACGGGGCCGCCGCCAGGTTGAACTTGGACCACCAGGGCTCCCTCGCCAGCCAGGAATGAAAGCCGAACCAAAGCAATACGGCAAGCGCCGCAGGCGCCGCTGCCTCCACCCCGGCGGCGAGGCGCAGAAACCACGCCGGAGGCGGCTCCGGCGCACCAGGATGCTCGCCGGTTTCACGCATGACGGGCCACTGTGCCGGACTGCTCCTCAGGACTCGGGAGCCGAGTAGTAGGAGTGGTAGTAGGTGTACTTGCTGTAGAGTTCACTCTTCTGGGCCGCATTCACCACAATACCGAGAATGTTGTTCTGGCACAGGCTGCCCATGGCCCGCGTCACCGAATCTATCGTGGTGGAACCGATGCGGACCACCAGCAGCAAGGCGTGAGCCATCGTGGAGAGAAGACTGGCATCGGCGGCAAACAGCAGCGGCGGCGTATCGATGATGACCCAGTTGAACATTTCCGGCAGTTCTTCAATCATCTGCTTGGCGGCCGGGAGATTGAGCAGTTCGAGCGGGTTGAGCACCGCTTCGCCGGCGGTCATGACGAAGAGGTTCGTGCCTTCCAGGCGCCGGACGATCTGCTCGAGCCCCACCTTGCCTTGCAGATAATCCGTAATGCCGGGCGAGCGCTGCAACTGGAAGAGCGTGTGGATCACCGGACGGCGGAAATCAAAGTCGGCCAGCAGCGTGAAGTTGTTCTCGAGCTGCGCCTGGGCGAGAGCCAGGTTGGCGGCGGTGAACGACTTGCCCTCGGCCGGCGAAGGCGACGTGACGACCAGGGAGTGAATCGGCTGCAAGGTCTGAATGTGGTTGAGCCGCGTGCGAAGGCTGCGGAACTCTTCGGCGGGCGCCTCGCCGGGCCGCGCGGGATCGAGCAGGGAGGCATCCGGCGCAGGGTTGAACGGCACGGCCGGGAAGCGCGCAACCGCCTCGCTCCGCTCAGGCGGCACAGCCTCGGCGATCCGGGCCGCCGGTTCTGCCTGCGCGGCAGGGAGTTCGCCGTCGCGCATCGGCGGCGGGGTGGCCGCCGCGGGTTGCACTTTCCTCAGTGCGTCGTGAACTCGGCTCATTCGCTCCTCCTGGTCTGATTCTCTGCGGACACGTCTCCGGCCCCGCGGTCAGCCTCTCTGCGTGTAGTAATAGAACACCGCCCCGGCCATCAGCAGGAGCCCCACGAGAATGGCGCAGGCCCATGCCAGCCACGCGATGCGCCGCCTGCGCCTGACTACGAAGTCATTCTCCAGCAGAGGGATGCTGCCAAGCACGGTAAGACGCGTATAGGCGCGCACATCCTTCAGGTTCTTGAGCGAGGAATCCTTGATTTCCCGCACGCTGGCCAGGCCGATGCCCACCGCCAGACCGAACGCAACCCCCACGGCAATGATCAGCGGCCGGTTGGGGGCGATCGGCTCTTCGGGGATGACAGGCGACTCGAGCACTTCCATCGTTTCGCTCTGCCCGCGGCTCACCAGATCGGTGGCCATGTTGGAATCCTGCAGCTTGCGCCCCAAGTCTTCATAACGGCGGGCGGCCAACTCGCGATCGCGCACAAGCTGGAGGTATTCCTGGCTGATGGAGGCGCCGGACTCCAGCTTGCTCTGGGTGGACTTGATGCGGCTCTTCAGGTCGTTGATCTGCCGGTTGTAATCCTCAATCTCCATGTCTTTGGCCTGCAGCGCCGCCTGGACGCGGGCGATGGCCGAGGAGACCTCGCGGAGTTTCTGCAAATTGGCGGCGGGGATTCCCAACGCCTGCCGGCCCTGTCCCGCCGGCATTTCAGCCAGACGCTTTTTCTCCTCCTCGATCAGCTCCTTCAGTTGGGCCTCGCGGCCTTCAATGAAGAGCGCGAGACGGCGCACATCGGGGTGGGAGTCCGTGTATGACTCGCGGAGGACGCGGAGGGAGTTCCGGGAACGCTCGATTTCCCGTCGCAGCTCGCCGATCCTGGGGTTGCTTTGCGCGGCGGCGGCGGCCGTTTCCCCGGCTGGCGGCTGATGGGCCAGTGCGGCGGCTTCCTCGCGGAGTTCACGAAGCTGCGTCTCCAGCTGGATGCGGTCCTGTTGCGCGCGGCTCAACTGCCCGGAAGTGGCTTGCAGGGACGCCTCCATCGTGGACAGCCGGGAGACGACCATCTGTTCCTGCTCGGGGAGTTCGCCGAAGTATTTCGTCCGGAAGACGGCGATGCGGGCGTCGATGTCGTCCAGTTCGCGCTTGGCCGATTCGTATTGGTCAGAGAGGAACAGCGTGGTCTGGCGGGAGCTGTTCAGGCGGCTCTCGATGCTCTGCTTGGTGAACCTGTCGATCAGCTCCGAGCAGATCTTCTGGGCCAGCCGGCGGTCGGAATAGATGAAGCTGACCGTGAAGACGTGATAGCGGGGAGCGCCGGAGCGCGTGTAGGACTCGATGTTGTCGATGCCGATGGCGCGGCGCATCTGGTCGATGACATCTTCCATCGGGAGCCGCTTGCGGTCATCGGGATACAGATTGTAGGTCTGGATGAGATTCTGCAGGCTGGACCGCGTGATGATCTCCTGGGCGATGGCATTGATGCGGGCCGTCAGCTCTTCTCCGACGTTGCCCGGCACCAGCCGCGCGGGCACCTGCGGCGGCGTGATGCGGATCTTGCCTCGGGCGATGTAGGAGTCCTCCCAAAGGAATGCCGTGACGACACCCAGGACGAGTCCCAGGAAGGCGGGGCCGAGGATCCACGCCCGGTGGCGGCGGGCTACTTCAACGTAGTCCTCCAGGTCGAGAGGCCGGCGCGTCACCGACAAGGGCTGCTCGGCGGCAGGCGGAGCTGTCTGTGCGGGCATGGCGGGCATGGCAAGGCCTCCCCGGGCTCAGGGGACGAAGATATGATCCCCGTCCTGCAAGAAGATGTTCTGCTCGAGCTTCTTGCCCTTCATCACTTCGTTGTAGTTGAACTTGATCCGTTGCGCGCCGCGCATGATGATGATCTTGTTGCGCTTGGCCCACTGGCCGAGGCCGGCGCTGCTGAGAGCCTGAAGCACCGTAGTCGGGGTGACCAGCGGCACGGGGCCGGACCGCAGCACGTTGCCGGAGACGTAGTAGCGCTTGCTGCGCACTTCGGCCACCGAGACGATCACTTCCGGCTTCGTGAGGAACTTGCTCAAGGCTTCCGCGATTTTCACGCCCAGAGCCTCCGGCGTCAGCCCCACGGCCTCCACTTCTCCGGCCAGCGGGAGCGTGATCCGCCCGTCGGGGCGCACCACGACGTTGCCGCTGAGCTCGGCCTCGCGCCAGACCCGGATGTTGAGCACGTCCTCCACGCCGATCTTGTACGTCTTCGGGTCGACGGGCGCAGGAGCCTGCACGGGCGCAGGAGCCTGCCCCTGCTGCCGAGGCGCTTCAGGTCCGGCAGGGGGCGCGGGCGCAGCAGGGGGCTGCCAGGCGGCCGCGGCGCAAGAGCACAAGAGTGCAGCCAGAACGGCCCGGCGCTTATGGCAGGAGATGATCGGAATCATAGTCGTCCTTCCTCCGCGAACTCCGGCATGGGAATCTGCCGCCGTCTCGGCTCGAAAGCTGAGGCTCTTCCATCGCCACATCGGCAGCCGGGTTCCCAGAAACCAGCATCTTTATTCTACAGGAGCCCATCCACACTTCCGTGAGCGATTTGACGCGGAATCGTCCCATGTCTTTCGTTCCACCCCGGCGGCGCCCGGCCGGAACCGGGGTTCTGGAACGATCGTCCTGCTCGTGCATCCAATCTGGGCGCATGCGGCATTTCCTGTTGAAAACAGATCCTTCGGAATATTCGGTGGACGATCTCGAGCGCGAGCGCAGAACAGTCTGGGACGGCGTCACAAACGCGCAGGCGGTCGGGTTCATCCGTCAGATGAAGAGCGGCGACCGGGCTTTCCTGTACCACAGCGGCGGCGAATCGGCCATTGTGGGGCTGGCGAGGATCGTGTCGGCGCCGCGCCCTGATCCTGCCAACCCGAAGTCATGGGTGGTGGACATCGAATTTCTGCGCCGTATCGAGCCGCCGGCGACGCTGAAGGAAATCAAAGCCGCAAACCGGTTTCCCGGCTGGGCGCTGGTCCGGCAGGGGCGGTTGTCGACGATGGACGTGCCGGAGGATTTCCTGGCCTGGATGCGGGAGCGCTATCCCTCGGTGAAGCTGTAACCGGCGGCGCGCAGCATGCGGTAAACGCGCGAAACCGGCAAACCAACGACATTGAAATAGCAGCCTTCGATCTTCTCCACGAAGCGCGAGGCCAGCCCCTGGATGGCGTAGCCGCCCGCCTTGTCGAGGGGCTCGCCGGAACGGGCGTATGCGGTGATTTCGTCCTCCCGCAGGGGGATGAACCACACGCGGGTCTCCTCCACGGCGGTCCAGTAATTGTCCTGGCGGCGCAGGCAGACGCCGGTCAGCACAAGATGGTCGCGCCCATGGAGCAGGCGCAGCATGCGCTCCGCCTCTGCGGGAGTGTGGGGCTTTTCGAGAATGAGCCCGTCCACGGCCACGGTGGTGTCGGCTGCGAGGATGAATTCCTCTGCGGCAGCCTGGACCGCCTGCGCCTTGTGCCGGGCGAGACGCTGAACGTAGTCCTGCGGCGGCTCGCCCTCCAGCGGCTTTTCTTCGATGTCCGCCGGACGGACGACGCAGGCGATGCCTGCGTTTGCGAGCAGTTCCCGCCGGCGCGGCGACTGCGAAGCCAGAACGATCATCGGACACACAGCCTAGCATGAGCCGCAGGGGCCATGCCGCAGGCGGCATGGTCTGGCAAGACCCTGACGCCGCCCGCTGGAGGCGGCGCACCGGCTGGAACAGAAGCCCCCTGAAGCCGAAAAAACGTCCTTGACCGGGTGCAGGAAGGGAAGTACATTCAGCCTGGGGAGGGGTGGGAACATGAGGCTTACCTGGCAGCTTTTCCCGATTTTCATCCTGATCCTGAATGGAACTCCATCGAGGGCACAATCCCAACAGGTGGATTCCCATAATTCCGCCCCCGCGGAACTGGACTTCCGGATCGAATCTTCCGAGGAACTCGCCTTGCCGAGCATCAATTTCTCCGCCGTCCGGATGACATCCGATGGGACGCTGCTTTTTCTGGCATCAGACCGCTGGGCCTTGCACCGAATCCAGCCGGGCAGCCCTGCGAAATCTTTCAGCTTGCACGGTCTTCCCGAGCTTTCGAGCGCCGACGTCCAGTTGAGCCCGAGCCTCGCCGTGGACAAAAAGCTCCGGGTGTATATCCCCGGCGTCTTGTCCGAATGGAAGCGCGGCGCCACCCCGAGGGCGGCGGTCTTCGTCTTCGACGAGAGCGGGCGTCCGTTGCAGACGATCGCTCTTTCACCGCGGATGCATCCGCGTCAAGTGGCTTTGGACGAAGCGGGCAACCTGATCGTGCTTGGGTTCGCAAGCCGGGAGGGCGAGTGCATGTTCTTGCATCGTTTTGCTCCGGACGGGACGCACTTGGGATCGTTTTCGCCCTGTCCACACGGTCTTTCGCCAGCCTCGCCCGACTTGAACGAGAGGCGTTCCGCCTTCCTCAGGTTGTGGGGGGAGATCTGGGAGGGGCTGCTCTGGAGCGGGCAGGGCAGGATTTATCATGTTCTGCCCGGTGCGCGGTTGCTCCGGATCTTTGACGGGGTGGGCGCGCTGATCCGGGAAGTCACTTTCCTGCCTCCCGAAAGCAGCCGCCTGCTGGCTCAACGGGGCATGCGCGCCGATCCTGCGGGCGATCGCATCCGCCGCGTGGTGCCGCTGCCGGATGGCAAGTACGTGGTGGAATGGCTTCACATCGAAGCAGTCGGGAAGGCGGGGCAGCACCGCGTCACCTTCCTGGCGCTCCACGATTCGCAGGGGCAGCCGGTGAGCCAAGCCGCGCACACGGCCCCGGCGCGCCCTTCGTACCCGCTGCAATGCGACGCGGACGGGCGGGTGGTGTTTCTCCACCTGACGCGGGAGGGCGGCGAGAAGGTGCATCTCGTCCGGGCATCGGTCGCTCTGCATCCCCCGGCGTGAGGAGGGTGGACCGCAGCCGGCACAGGCGCACTGCCGCAGTCTTGCCGGCTGTTGCGGCCCTCCGCGGCCGGGAGGCGCCGCTCCGGCGCTATGATTCACGGCGCGGCCGCGCCGCAGGATTCGCATGCTACAATCGCATGGGACCGGGCGATGGAGCGCGCAGGAAGGCTCTTGACGGGATCACGATCCGCCCGGCGCTGCCTGAGCGCCGAGGATCTGGCTCTGGCCGCATGGCCGGCGGCGGTAGGCAAGAATGCGGCGCGGCACACCCGGCCGGTGGCGCTGCGGGAAGAAACGCTGGTGGTGGAAGCCGGCGACGAGATCTGGCAGCGCAACCTCGAACTGCTCAGCGGGCAGATTCTGCGCAACCTTGCCGCCATGCTCGGAGCGGCCGCGCCGCGCCGGATCGAGTACCGGCTTGCGCCGCCACGGCGGCCGGTGCGCAGCGAGGGCGGCGCGCCTGAGTTCCGGCTGAACGCGCAGGAGGACGAGGCGGCCCGGATCGAGGATCCCGTGCTCCGGCGCATCTACCTGCGCTCGAAACGAAAGGCCTTGGCATCGTGAAGATCACGGAACAGGAAATCCGCCATGTGGCGGCGCTCGCGCACCTCGAGCTTTCGGGCGATGAACTGCAGCGCATGACCCATGATCTGGACGAGATCCTCGCGCACATGGACAAGCTGCGGGAGCTGGACACGGAGGCGGTGCCGCCCATGGCGCAGGTGCTGTTTCCGGGCGCGGAAAACAGCACGCTGCGCGCTGACGAGCCGCGCGAACCGCTGTCGCACGAAGACGCCATGGCCAACGCGCCGGCCGCGGGGGCAGGGCACTTCAAGGTGCCGCGCGTGATCGAGCGGTGAGGCGCCCAGGATGGAGATTGCCAAGCTGACCATCGCAAGCATTCAGGAGGCTCTGCGCGCCCGGCGCGTGAGCGCCCGCGAACTGGCGCAGGAAGCGCTGCGCACGGCGCGCGAGGAGAACCCGAAGACGAACGCGTACCTGCTGCTGGCCGAGGACCGCGCCCTGCGCGCGGCTGAAGCCGTGGATGCGGCGCTGGCGCGCGGCGAGGATCCCGGTCCGCTGGCGGGCGTGCCGGTGGCGGTGAAGGACAACATTGTCACGCGCGGCGTGCGCACCACCTGCGGCTCGCGGCTGCTGGAGAAGTTCGTCCCTCCTTACGACGCCACCGCCGTGGAGCGGCTGGAGCGCGCGGGCGCCATCGTGCTCGGCAAGACCAACTGCGACGAGTTCGCCATGGGGTCCTCCAATGAGAATTCCGCCTTCGGCCCGGTGCGCAATCCCGTGGCGCCGGATCGCGTGCCGGGCGGCAGCTCGGGCGGCTCGGCGGCGGCGGTGGCGCAGGGCACGGCGGTCGCGGCGCTCGGCTCGGACACCGGCGGCAGCATCCGGCAGCCGGCGAGCTTCTGCGGCGTGGCGGGGCTGAGCCCGACCTACGGGCGCGTGTCGCGCTACGGGCTGGTGGCGTTCGCCTCTTCGCTCGACCGGATCGGGCCGCTCGCGCGCAATGTGCGCGACGCCGCGATGCTGCTCCAGGCGGTGGCGGGACGCGACGAACGCGACTCCACCAGCGCGTTCGCGCCTGTGCCGGACTATCAGGCTTCGATGACCGGCGAAGTACGCGGGCTGCGCGTGGGCGTGCCGCGCGAGTATTTCCAGGGATTGACGCCTGACACGGCGGCGCAGATGGAAAAGGCGCGGGCGCTGCTCGTCTCGCTTGGCTGCGAGCTGCGCGGCATCAGCCTGCCTCACACTGCGTACGCGATCCCCTGCTACTACATCGTCTGCACGGCGGAGGCGAGCTCGAACCTCGCCCGTTACGACGGCGTGCGCTATACCTGGCGTTCGCCGCAGGCCGGGACGCTGGCCGAGATGTATTCGATGACCCGCGGGCAGGGCTTCGGCGCCGAATGCAAGCGGCGCATCATGCTGGGCACTTACGTGCTCAGCGCCGGCTATTACGACGCGTATTATCTGAAGGCGCAGAAGGTGCGCACGCTGATTACGCGGGATTTTCTGGCCGCTTTCGAACAGGTGGACGCGATCGCCACGCCGGTGAGCCCGTTTCCCGCATTCCGGCTGGGGGAAAAGCTCGACGATCCGCTGCAGATGTATTTGTCGGACATTTTCACGATCACGGCGTCGCTGGCCGGGCTGCCCGCGCTGAGCGTCCCGTGCGGACGGACGCCGGAGGGGCTGCCGGTGGGGCTGCAACTGATCGGCCCGCATTTCGGGGAACCGCTGCTGTTCCGGCTCGGCGAGGCGTTCGAGCGGGCAGGCGGCGGCAGCCTCTGAAGCTCCTTCCCTTATTGCCTAAAATTGGAGAAGGACTTCGCGCGGCCCGCGCCGCAAGGAAGCCGCATCCGAACGACTGCTTCGTTCATCTGGGATAGACAGAGGAGTTTCACAACACAATGCCGTTCACCCTTCCACCGCTTCCGTACGCTTACGACGCGCTCGAGCCTTACATCGACGCGCGCACCATGGAAATCCACCACACCAAGCATCACGGCGGCTACGTCGACAACGCCAACAAGGCGCTCGCCACTGCGCCGGAGCTCGCCAACAAGAGCCTGGAAGAGCTGCTCGCCAACAATCTCGCGATCGTGCCCGAGTCCATCCGCACGGCTGTCCGCAACAACGGCGGCGGCCACTGGAATCACTCCCTGTTCTGGGAGATCATGGGGCCGAAGCAGGGCGGCGAGCCCTCCGGGCTGCTGGCAGCCGCCATCAAGCGCGTCTTCGGCGACTTCAACCAGTTCAAGGAGAAGTTCGCCGCCGCCGCCATGGGCCGCTTCGGGTCCGGCTGGGCGTGGCTCATCATCGGCCAGAACGGACTGGAGATCGTCTCCACGCCGAACCAGGACAATCCGGTGATGGAAGGCAAGTTCTCCATCATCGGTCTCGACGTCTGGGAGCACGCCTACTACCTGAAGTATCAGAACCGCCGCGCCGAATACATCGCCAACTGGTGGAACGTCGTCAACTGGAAGAAGGCCGAAGAGCGCTTCCGGCTGCAGGAGTATTCGAAGCAGTTCGGCGGCGGGGCGGTCTAAGGCCGCTCCGTTCCATGCATAATTGGGTAGAGGCTGGCTCTGCCTGAGATGCACGAGGAATTTCTCCGCCGCGCCATCCGGCTCGCCGTCGAAAACGCCGGGCAGGGGCGCGGCGGTCCTTTTGGCGCCGTGATCGTGATGGACGGCGAGGTGATCGCCGAAGGCGCCAACCACGTCACGAGCGAGCTCGACCCGACGGCGCACGCCGAAGTGGTGGCCATCCGCGCCGCCTGCCGGAGGCTCGGGCGTTTCGACCTGCGCGGCGCGTCGATCTATTCATCCTGCGAACCCTGCCCGATGTGCCTGGGCGCCATCTACTGGGCGCGCCTGGATGCGCTGTACTACGCGGCGGGGCGCGAAGACGCGGCGCGCGCGGGGTTCGACGACAGCTTCCTGTACGAGCAATTCGCGCTGCCGGAGAGCCGGCGCGCTCTGCCCTCGCGGAGAATGCCGCTGGAGGAGGCGGGACTGCCGTTCGACGCCTGGCTCGCCAGCGCGCATCGCATTCCTTACTGAAACGGAGTTGCCATGCTGGTTGTGACGGCGCACACGTTGGAAGGCTGGAGGATCCGGCAGTATCACGGGCTGGTGAGCGGCGAGGCGATCCTCGGCGCCAACATCTTCAAAGACTTCTTTGCAGGCATCCGCGATATCGTGGGCGGGCGCAGCGCTGCTTACGAGAACGAGCTGCGCAAGGCCAAGCAGCTCGCGATCGACGAGATGTGCGAAGAGGCTCGCGCGATGGGCGCCAATGCGGTGATCGGCGTCGACCTCGACTACGAAACCATTCAGGGTTCTCACGGGGGCGGCATGCTGATGGTGACCGCCGCCGGCACCGCCGTCACCATCATGCAGGACTGACGGCAGGCCGCGGCACTATCGGTGAAAAGCGCTGATGGGCGCGCACCTCGAACTTCAGAACTTGGCGAAGGAGTATCCGGGCCACACGGCCCTGGCCGGACTGTCGGTCGAGATCGAACAGGGCGAGTTTTTCAGCCTGCTGGGGCCGTCCGGCTGCGGCAAGACCACAACGCTGCGGCTGATCGCCGGCTTCGAACAGCCCACACGCGGACACATCCTGCTCGATGGGCAGCGGCTTGACGGGCTGCCCCCATACGCGCGCAACGTTTCCACCGTTTTTCAGAGCTACGCGCTGTTCCCGCACCTGACGGTGCGCGGGAACATCGAGTTCGGCCTGCGCTACCGCAACGGCGCCGGGCGCCAAGCGATGACCGATTGCGTGGAAATGCTCGGTTTGGGCGGCAAACTGGACCGCTACCCCCGCGAACTGTCCGGCGGCGAGAAGCAGCGGGTGGCGCTGGCGCGCTCGCTTGTGCTGCGCCCGGCTGTGCTCCTGCTCGACGAACCTCTGTCGGCGCTCGATCCGAATCTGCGCAAGCAGGTGCGCGCCGAGCTGCGCGCGCTGCAGCGCCGCGTGGGCATCACGTTCGTCTTTGTGACGCATGACAGGGAGGAGGCCCTCTCGCTGTCGGACCGCATCCTGCTGCTGAAGGATGGCCGGTGCGAACAGCTCGGCGCGCCGCAGGAGCTTTATCAGCGGCCGCGCACGCGGTTTGCGGCCTCGTTCCTCGGGCCCGTGAACTGGATTTCCGGTTTCGGCCTGCGCCCCGAAGCGGCGCGCATCACGCGCACGCCGCCGGCGTCCGGCTACAGGTCGGCCCCGGCCGCGGTGCGGGCTTCGCTGTTCCTCGGCAACTGCGTCCATGTGGAAGCTGAGCTCGACGGCGGCGCGCGCATCGTGGCGGAGATATCCCCGTCTGAAGGCGCCTTCCGGCCGGACGAGCGCGTGTTCGTCTGCTGGCGGCCGGAAGACGAGATCCGGGCCGCCGAGCCATGACCACGCGGCTCCGCCTGGCCGCGCTGATGCCGGCGGCGGCGCTGATGATCGCCACTGTCGGCGTTCCGTTCGTGGTGTTGGCGGCGTATGCGTTCCAGAGCCGCGGGGCTTACGGCGGCGTGATGCCGCCGTGGACGCTGGAGAACTGGCAGCGCCTGGCGGATCCGCTGTATCTGGGCATCCTGCTGCGGTCATTGCTGGCCGCGGCCCTGTCCACGGCGCTCTGCCTGGTGATGGCGTTCCCGCTGGCCCTGGCCATCACGCGCGCGGGACGGTGGAAGAACCTGCTGCTGGCGCTGGTCATGCTGCCCTTCTGGACCAGCCTTCTGATCCGCACGTACGCCTGGATGTTCCTCCTGCGCGATACGGGGCTGATCAACGCGCTGCTGCTCCGGGCGGGGCTGATCCGCGAGCCGCTGCCGCTGCTGTACAACTGGGGCGCGGTGGTGCTGGGCCTGGTGTATGCGCACCTGCCGTTCATGGTGCTGCCGCTGTACGCCGCGCTCGAGCGGCAGGAGCCGCATCTGCTGGAGGCGGCGGCGGACCTCGGGGCGCGCCACTGGCAGGCCTTCTGGCGCATCACGCTGCCGCTGGCTGCGCCGGGAATCCGCGCGGGCATTCTGCTGGTCTTCATCCCCTGCCTGGGCGCCTACCTGATTCCGGACCTGCTTGGAGGCGGGAAAACGATCCTGGCGGGCACGCTGATCCAGAACCAGTTCACGGCGTCCCGGGACTGGCCCTTCGGCGCCGCGGTCTCGCTGGCGCTGATGGCGGCGGTGCTGGCGCTGCTGTGGCTGGAGACCCGCCGGAGGGAGGAGCCGCTGCTGTGAGCCGCGCCCTCTCCCTCAGCGCCGTGGCTCTGTATGCGTTCCTGCACGCGCCGCTGCTGGTGCTGGCGCTGTTCAGCTTCAACGAAGGCCGCCTGACCGTGTGGGAGGGCTTTTCCCTGCACTGGTATGCCGAAGCATGGCGCGATGCGCGGCTGGTGGAGGCGGCGGCCAACAGCCTGTGGATCGCCGCGGCTGCCACGCTGCTGGCCACGGCGGCTGGAACACTGTGCGCTTACGGACTGTGGAAGCGGGAATCCCGGCTGCTGATGGCGGCGCTCACGGCTTCGCTGGTGACGCCGGAGATCGTGACCGGCATCTCGCTGCTGGCGCTGTTTCAGTGGCTGTTCCGTTACGCCGGACTGCAGCTTGGCCTGCACACGGTGATCCTGGCGCATGTCAGCTTCTGCCTGGCGTTCGTGGTTCTGGTGGTGCTGGCGAGGTTGAGGACCATGGACGCGGCGCTGGAGGAGGCGGCGATGGATCTGGGCGCACGCGAGTGGGAGGCGTTTGTCCGCGTGACGCTGCCGAACCTGCTGCCGGCGGTGCTGTCGGCGGCGCTGCTGGCGTTCACGATCTCATTTGACGATTACGTGATCACGTCGCTGGTGGCGGGCGTCGATACGGAAACCCTGCCGATGGTACTGTACGCCATGGCGCGGCGCGGCGGCTCGCCGGTGGTGAACGCCATCTCCACCGTCATCGTCGTGCTGCTGGGCGCCGGCATCCTGCTGGCGGAAGGGCTCAGGAAGAAGTCATGAAGCGGCGCGCGCTGCTCTTCTTTCCGGCGCTGAGCGGACTGGCGGGCTGCCTGCGCGGCGGGCGGCGCCGGCTGAACGTGTTCCACTGGTCCAACTACATCGCACCGGAAACGCTGCCGCGCTTCGAGAGCGAGACCGGGATTCAGGTGCGGCTGGCCACGTATGAATCGAACGAGGAGATGCTGGCGCGCGTCCTCAGCGGCAATTCAGGCTGGGACGTCGTCTTCCCCTCGAACTATTTCATCAGGCCCATGCGCGAACTCGGGCTGCTCGAGCGGCTCGACCGCGCGCGCCTCGCGCGGCTGGGCGATCTGGAGCCGCGGTTCCAGCAGCCCTCCTGGGACCCGCGTCTCGAATTCTGCGTGCCGCTCCATTGGGGCTCGAGCGGCATTCTGGCCAATCCGCGCCTGGCGCCTGTGCCGCAACGCTATGCGGATCTCTGGGAGCTGCGCTACGCCCGGCGCATCACGATGCTGGACGATCCGGCGGAAGTCTACGGAGCGGCGCTGAAGAAGCTGCGGCTGCCGCTCAACGCTCACGCGCCGGCTGAGCTGCGCGAAGCCCATCGCGAGGCTCTGCGGCAGAAGCCGCTGCTGCGCGCGTATCTGAACGCGGAAGCCCGCGACCTGATGGCAGCCGGGGAGCTGGCGGCGTGCCAGACCTGGGCCACAACGGCCCAGCAGGCCATCAGCGCAGCGCCGCATCTGCGGTTTGTGCATCCGGAAGAGGGCTTTGCCTTGTACGCCGATTGCGGCGTGGTGCTGCGCGAGTCGAAACGGAAGGAACTGGCGCACGTCTTCCTGGATTACCTGCTGCGGGCGGACGTAGCCGCCGAGGTCGCCTCGGCCACCTGCACGGCGACGGCGGTCCGCACGGCTCGCGCACGGCTGCCGGAAGAAGTGCTGGCGATGGAGACCCTGTTTCCGCCCGGGGAAACGCTTGAGCGCGGCGAGTGGTTCGAGCCGCTCCCGCCGGAATCGCAGCGCCTGCGGGACCGGCTCTGGACGGAGCTGAAATCCTCCTGAGCCGAGGTTGGACAGCGGCGGCGGCGGCTCGCTACACTTGGGAATCGGCTCGACTGAATGGCCATGATCGAGGACAATTCCGGGCGGCCCGCTGTGCAGTACAGCCGCATCACGCCGGAGGGCTCATGGGCGGCGCGGCGCATTTGCGCCGTGATTCTGGCCGCGTGGCTGGGCGGAATCCTGCTGGTTTCCCTCGCCGCTCCGGCGGTTTTTGGCGCCGGAGAGGCCGTGCTGCGGCACCCGCTCCCCGCGCACATGGACGTGTTGAAGCGGATCGGGCCGGACGCGATGGGAGATCTGCTGCGGTATCACGCCGGAGAGGCCAACAATCAGATCTTCACGCTGTGGGGCTCCATGCAGATTGTCTATGGCGCGGCGGTGGTTCTGCTGCTGCTGTTTTTCACCAACGTGGGCAAGTGGCGGCTGACTCTGGCGGCGTCGATGCTGGCGCTGGCGCTGTTCCAGAAGGCGTATCTGATTCCGGCCATCGTGGACACGTCGCGCCGCTACCGGGCCGGGGGCTGGGTGGAGGCGGGGCGCAGGTTCCAGTTCCTGCACAGCTCGTTCGCCGCGTTTGAGATCGCCTCAGCCCTGCTGGGGCTGGCGCTTCTTGTGCTGCTTCTTCGCACCCGGAGCGGCAGCCGGCTTCGCGCCCGCGGCTGACGCGGAACCTTCCAGCTCCACGTGGTCGATCACCCCGACGACCGCGGCGTCGATGGGCGCCAGCTTGACGCCGACAGCGGTGAATGCGGCCCAGCCGTCGGTGGTGACGAGCACCTTGTCCTGAACGCCCGCGTCGACGCTGTCCAGAGCCACCATCGGCGCGCCGCGGTCCGTGCCGTCGAGGTTCAGCGGCTGCACGAGAAGGATCTTGCGCCCTTCATGGGTGGGGTGCTTCTGCGTGGCGGTGAGGTCGCCGATGACGCGCGCAATCAGCATGGCGGCTCCCGCTTCTTGCCGAGATGCAGTTCATCGACGATGCCGACGATGGTGGCGTCGCTGGCGACTTCGCCGGGCAGGAACGGGAACGATGCTTCCCTGCCCCGGACCCAGTAGATGACCTCGCCGGCGCCGGCGCCGGTGGAATCCGTGCAGATGAGCGGCTTGCCGTGCGGGGTGAGATCCGGAAGCACCGGCTGAACGATGAGCAGGCGCTGCCCTTCGAGCCCGGGATTCTTGACGCTCGCCCAGACGCGGCCGACCACTTTGCCCAACTGCACAGCCGCCCGCCTTTCTAGCCGCCCTCATCGACTGATACGCCGTCGACGATGCCGACGATGACGCAGTCCACGGGCTTGTCCTTGCAGCCTTCCGCCATGCGCGCGCTGCTGCCTGAGACGGTGATGACCAGTTCCCGGAACCCCGCGCTGACCGTGTCGACTGCGACCAGGTAGCCGGATTCCTCCCTGCCGTCGGGAGCGACCGGCTTCACGAGGAGAAGCTTGTGCCCCTCCAGGCGCGGATCTTTCCGCGTGGCGACGACCGTGCCGACGACACGCCCTAGCGTCATGGTATGGGGTCCGCCCGCCCGCTTACTTGGAAGACTTGCCGATCGGCAGAACGTCTTCCAGGCTCGGATGCGGGCGCGGGATCACGTGAACGGCGACAAGCTCGCCCACGCGGCGCGCGGCGGCGGCGCCGGCGTCCGTGGCGGCGCGCACGGCCGCGACGTCGCCGCGAACGAGCGCCGTCACATAGCCCGAACCGATCTTTTCCCAGCCGACAAGGGTCACCTTGGCCGCTTTCACCATCGCGTCGGCGGCTTCGATCATCGCCACCAGCCCGTGCGTTTCAACCATTCCCAACGCTTCACCCATGGGCAATTCCTCTCTGCTCGTCCAAATCCGGCACGATCCCGCGCCGAACATCAAACTGGCCGCGCGCCCGCTTGGCGGCCGCGCGTGTTTTGATTGTACCCATCTTCGGCCCGCCGGTGCAGGGAAAAACGGAGATGTTCTGCTATACTCGTGGCGAGAGGGGCTTCCACGACATGAGAAACTGGATTCTGTTCGGAACGTCTTTTGTCCTCGCCGCGGCGATGACCGCAGGCGCGCAGCCCAAGAAGCGGGCGAGCCCGCATGAAACCGCCTCCGGCGCGATCGCCGGCAAGAAGATCACGATTGAGTACGGCCGCCCCTATGTGAAGGGCCGCAATGTCTGGGCCGAGCCGCTGGCGCCGTTCGGCAAGGTCTGGCGCACCGGCGCCGACGAAGCCACCAAGCTGACCACCGAAGCCGATCTTATGATCGGCTCGCTCCATGTGCCCAAGGGTACGTATTCCCTGTTCACGATCCCGGGCGGGAAGGAGTGGACGCTGATCCTGAACAGGGAGGCCAATCAATGGGGCGCCTTCAAGTACGATCAGAACAAGGATCTCGGGCGCGTCAAGATGACCGCAAAGAAGCTGTCTTCGCCGGTCGAGCAGTTGACCATCTCGGTCGAGTCCTCCGGCGGCAACCGCGGCGTGCTCAAGATTGCCTGGTCGGATCTGGAAGCCTCGGTTCCGGTGATGGTGCACTGATTCAGGCCGGCTTTTGTTGATTCGGGCGCCGGCGGCGGGCCGGCGCTCTTTTTTGCCGCCGAGGCGCGGGCGCCGGGCAGTCTCAAGGCAGGACGGCGGCCTCAGCCGGGGACTTTTACGGAACGTTTGCACCGTCGTCATCGAAATTTCACTTGGCGCTGCTTTCATAGTTGGGGTGGCTGGGAAGCAGTCTGCAATGAAATCGCTCCTTGTCTTTTGTTGTTCATTCGCCTGCCTGTGTGTCGCCACGGCACAGGAGGCGCCCAGAGGAATCCTCGCGGGGGACGTGATCGACGGCGCGACCGGCCAGCCGATTCCAAAAGCCGCCATCGTGATCGGCACTGAGCCGCCCGTGCGGCTCCAGTCGGACGAGTACGGCAAATACCGCGTGGAACTGCCGCCCGGACGCTACAAGGTTTTCGTCTCGGCGGAGAAATACCTCGACGCGACCATCGAAACCCTCGACGTCAAGCCCGGCGAGACGGCGGACGGCACCGTAGTGCTCGCCGCCAAGTCCCAAGTTACCAAGGTCGATGTCGAGGAGACCGTCACGCCCGTCGCTGCGACGGCGGAATCCATGCTTGTGGAAAGAAAGCTGGCAGCCACGGTGACCGACGGCCTGTCGGCCGAGGAGATCCGCCAGACGGTGGCTTCCGACGCGGCGGGAGCGCTGCAGAAGGTGACGGGCGTCTCGGTGGTCGAATCCGGCTACGTTTATGTGCGCGGGCTCGGCGAGCGCTACAGCTCGACGATGCTGAACAATTCGCTGATTCCGACCACGGAGCCGGAGAAGCGCGTGGTGCCGCTGGACTTGTTCCCGGCGGCGCTGATCGACAGCATCCGCGTGGTCAAGAGCTACACGCCGGATCTGCCCGGCGAATTCTCGGCGGGCGTGGTGCAGTTGACGACGGTGGACTTCCCATCGCAGCCCGTGCTGAAGGTTTCCATGACCACCGGCTACAACACGGCGACGACGCGCAAGCGGTTCATGACTTATCCGGGCGGCAGTTACGACGCTTTCGGCTTCGACGACGGCACGCGAGCCCTTCCGGCGGCGATTCCCGCGGACAACCGCCTGTTCCCCGGCCGTTTCAAGGCGGCCGAGCTGCAGCAGATGGGGCGGGCGTTCGCCAACAACTGGGAGCCGGCGTTCATCGACCAGATGCGCCCGCAGCAGAACTATTCCGTCGTCGGCGGAAACACTTTCAAACGGGTGGGCCTGGTCGGCGCGATCACGTTTTCCAACCGTCCGCAGAACCTGGTGGAGCAGCAGCGGTTCATCCGGATGGGTGGCAACAAGCCGCTCGTTTTCACCAACTATGAAGATTTCCAGAGCGGCAACGAAGCCGCGCGCCTCGGGGGCGTGCTGAACGTCGCTTTCAAGCTCTCCACCAACAACAAGATCGTGGTGCGGAACACGCTGACCCGCGACGCGGACAAGGAAGCCCGGGAGTTCCGCGGCTATGACGGATCCAACGACAGCACCCTCTGGTCGCAGCGGCTCCGCTGGGTGGAGCGCTCTCTGCTGTCGAACAGCATCGAGGGCTCTCATGCGCTGGTCGATCACGGCAACTGGAACTTCCGCTGGCAGTTCACGACAGCCGAGTCCCGGCGTGACGAACCCGATATGCGCGAGGTGATCCGCGGCCAGCTCGACGACGGGCGCTGGAGTTTCGCGGCGCTGTCCAGTTCCGGGCTGCGATTTTCCAATGGACTCCGGGAGCGGCTGTATGAACCCCAGGGAGAGATCTCCAGGCCGTTCTACCGCGGCTGGCTGACCGGCGCCGTCTCCGTGGGCTTTCGCGGCACCTTCCGGGACCGCGACTTCCAGGCGCGGCGGTTCCGCTTCATCCCCATCCGCTCGACGACGCTGAACCTGTTCGCGCCTTCCAATGATCTGTTCGCCCCCTCCAACATCCGCCCCGACGGTTTCCAGATCCTCGAATTCACGCGCGCCACAGACCGCTACGACGCCGCCATGGACGTTTACGCCGGATACGTGATGGCGGACCTGAATCTCGGTGCGCGGTGGCGCGTCACCGGGGGCGTCCGCGTGGAGGACGCCGACATCACGGTGACGACCCTGGATCCGCTCGTGCCTAGCGCGAAGCCGCAGGTCGCCTCCCTCGTCAACCGCGATCCGATGCCGGCGATCAACGTCACCTACGCGTTGACCGCGCGGCAGAATCTCCGCGCCGGATTCTCGAAGACCGTCTCGCGCCCCGACTTCCGGGAGCTGTCGCCGTTCGACTTCAACAACGTGTACGGCGGCTTCGTCACGCAGGGCAACCCCAACCTGCTCCGCGCCACCGTGCAGAACACCGACTTCCGGTGGGAGTGGTTCCCCGGGGGCAACCGCCTGCTGGCGGCGAGCTTCTTCCACAAGGACTTCGACAATCCGATAGAAGTCACCATCCTTCCGTCCAACGACCTGCGCCAGACCTACGTGAATGCCGCGGGGGCGCGCAACGTGGGCTTCGAGATCGAGGCTAGAACGACGCTCGCCGTGCTCTCACCGCGCCTCCGCGAGCTGTTCGCCGGCGGCAACTACACTTTCGTCGATTCCAGCATCCGCATCCGCCCGCAGGACTCGGTTCTGCTGACCAATCCGAACCGGCCGCTGATCGGCACGTCCCGCCACGTCTTCAATGTGCTGGCCGAATGGAGGAAGCCGAAATGGCGCTCGGAAAGCCGGCTCGACTTCAACTACGTCGGAAGGCGGGTTTCGGACGTCGGCACCTTCGGAGTTCCGGATATTTACCAGGAACCGCTGACGATGCTGGATTTCAGCTACCGCTTTTACCTGGATGAATCGGGTAAATATTCACTCCGTTTCACCGGAGAAAACCTTGCGGACAACCATTATCACTGGACGCAGGGGGAGTTCACGCAGCGCAGTTTTCGTCTTGGGCGCACCTTCACGGTGGGTCTTTCTGTCAGTATCTTCTGAATTCAACCCCGGCTTCGCCGGAACAATTCAAGTTGAGGAAGGAATAGCATGAGGCAATTTGCGCACCTGACAGCGGTTCTCGCAACCGTTTTGTCATCTATCACATACGCCGGTCAGCCCGTGCGCCACGCAGGCTCGGATCTGGTTCAGCGGGCAGCGGCCCTGGAAAACTACGAAACCGGCATCGCCGCCTGGATGTGGACCGACAAGGTCTGGTACGGCGTGAACGAAACAATCACTCTAACAATGACCATGAAGGGATACGGAGAGTGGTATCCATTCACGCTGGTCGCTTATTTGCAGAATAATCAGACGGGCGAGAAGAAATATCTTCCGGACCTTTCCCTGGAGGCGCACGATATTTATGGCAACGCGCCGGGCAGCTTCCGCCCCGTTCTGGTCGAAGACGCGGAACGGAAGACGCTTCTCGGCCAGGACGGCATGCTGGGCGGGGCGTTGAACGCTCCCGACGAGCCCGGCATGCACACCCTGGCGCTGGAGTTCCGCGATGTCCACGGCTTGCGCGTGCTGAAGACGCTTTACGCCAAGTTCGCCGTGATCACGGACATCGTCGACATCTCGGGCAACATCGAATCCGACCGGAGGCTCGCCAACGACAAGCTTTACCGGCTCAATGGCGCCGTGTTCGTGCGCAATGGAGCGACGCTGACCATCGACCCCGGCACCGTCATCATCGGTCAGCCGGGTTCGGAGCCGCCATCTGTGCTGGTGGTCACGCGGAACGGGAAAATCGTCGCGGAGGGCACGAGGAGCCGTCCGATCATCATGACGTCGGCGCTGCCTTTCGGCGAACGGCAACGGGGCGACTGGGGCGGACTGATCCTGCTCGGCAAGGCGCCGGTCAATGTCGATGGCGGCGAGTTCAACATCGAGGGGCTTCCCGCAACGGAGGATACCAAGTTCGGCGGCAACGACCCCGAGCACGACTGCGGCACGCTGCGCTATGTGCGCGTCGAATATGCCGGCTCGATTTTCGCTCCGAACAATGAGGCCAACGCCTTTACATGGGGCGGTTGCGGGACGAAGACGAAAGCAGAGTTCCTGCAGGCCAGCTATGGTCTCGACGATGCCTTTGAGTGGTTCGGCGGAACAATGAACGCCAGATACCTGATTGGCGGGCTGGCCGCTGACGACTTCCTGGACTTCCAGCTCGGCTTCAGGGGCAACATCCAGTTCGGCTTCTTCTACCAGGATGCGGACAACCCTGGCAACCGCGGCATCGAGGGTGACAACAGCGAGTACAATCAGGGCGCGGAACCCCTGTCGCAGCCTTCGATCTTCAACGCAACATTCATCGGCTCCGGCGTTCAGGGATTCGATGAATCCAACTCCCCGGGTCTGTACCTGCGGCGCGGCGCCGGCGGCTCCGTGAACAACGCGGTTGTGACCCGGTTCTACAGCTCCGGCCTTCATATTGATGGCTCGGCCACCGAGGCGCAAATCGACAACGAGAAACTCCAGATGAACGGCATCCTGCTGTGGAACAACAGCATCGGCTCCAGCGGCGACGCCACCATCGACGGCCAGGTGCGCTCCGGCGCCAGCGCGGAATTCGCGAAGGGCGACCGCGGCAAAGGCAGGCAGTTCGATGTCACTGACCCGATGCTGCGGCGGCCGTTCGAGGCGAATGACCCGGACTTCCGGCCGCTGCCGGAGTCTCCCGCGTTCCGCGCCAACTGGATCCAGCCGCCCGACAACTGCTTCTTCGACCAGTCGGCGCGGTTCATCGGCGCGGCGGGCGAGACGAAGTGGTGGGAGGAGTGGACGAACTTCGTCACCGACCAAGCCATCAAACCGTAAGCATTGCGGACACGCTCCGCATCAGGCGCCGGCCCCGCCCGCACGGGAGCCGGCGCTTGTTTTTTTCTGTGCAACTTCGATATCGTGCCGGACGAGGAGCAGAACTGCAATGGCCGAACTGACACGAAGAAATCTGCTGGCGGCCACGGCCGCCGTGACCATCCCCGGCGCGCGCGCCGCCTCCGACGGCAAGCTCCGCGCAGGACTTGTCGGATGCGGAGGGCGCGGCACGCAGGCCGTGACGGACCTGCTGGCCGGCAACGAAAACGTGGAACTGGCAGCGATGGCCGACGTCTTCGAGGACAAGCTCGAGGGCTCGCTGAGGAATCTCCGGGAAGGCCGCGGGCTCAAGCGGTATGACGGCATCACCGTATCGCGCGGCGGGCGGATGAAGACGATGACCATGGACGACCTGATGAAGGACATCCCGCCGCGCATCCAGGTGCCGCCGGAGAACCATTTCGTCGGTTTCGACGCTTACAGGAAAGTGATCGATTCCGGCGTCGACATCGTGATGCTGTGTACGCCGCCCGGATATCGCCCGATGCATTTTGAAGCGGCCATCGCAGCAGGCAAGCACGTCTTCACAGAGAAGCCCGTGGCGACGGACCCGGTGGGCTGCCGGCGGTTCATGGAGGCGGCGAAGCTCAGCGAGCAGAAGAAGCTCACCGTCGTCAGCGGCGCCCAGCGCCACGCTCACCGCGAGTACATCGAAACGGTGGAAAAGATCAAGAACGGCGCGATCGGCGACATCCGGGCGCTGTATTCTCACTACCTCTCCGGCCCGGTGTTCCATGTGAAGGCGCGCGATCCCAACTGGGCGGACTTCGAGTGGCAGCACCGCAACTGGTACAGCTTCGTCTGGATCTGCGGCGATCAGATCGTCGAACAGCACTTCCACAACATCGACTTCATCAACTGGGTGATGGGCGCGCATCCCGTCAGGGTGGTCGCCAGCGGCGGCATCTCCTGGCGCAAGGGCGACGAACTCTACGGCAACATCTACGACCACATGGCGTCGGACTTCGAATATCCGGGCGGCATCCGGTACTCGTCCCACTGCCGGCAGTATCCGCAGGGCTGCACGCGCGACGTCAGCGACCTGATCGTGGGCACGAAAGGCGTGAGCAACGGGATGGATCTCGCGTCCGGCAAGGGCATCAACCCCTATGTGCAAGAGCACATCCACCTGATCAACTCGATCCGCGGCACGGGTCCGTATTGCAACGAGGGCATGAGGGTGGCCGAATCCACGATGACGGCGATCATGGGCCGGGAATCGGCCTACTCCGGCATCGCCGTCACCTGGGACATGATCATGAACTCGCAGCTTGACCTGATGCCGAAGGCTTTCGACTACAAGCTGCAGCTCCAGCCTCCGCCGCTGCCCGAACCCGGCAAGTACAAATTCGTGTGAGCGTGTTTCCGCCTGAGCCGCCCCCGCTGCCGCCGCAGGCGGCGCGGGGGCCTTTTTCCGCGCCGCAGCGCCTGACGGCGATCAGCCCGCGAACTGCCAGCCCTTGCGGAACACAGGCTTCAAATACCGGTTGGCTTCCTTGTTGTTCGTGAACTCCATCCTGCGCCCGTCCCAGAGAAGCTTGCCTTCAAAGCGCATGGCGATGACGCCCAGCAGCATCCAGGAGACGAAAGGCGCGGCAACGCTGAAATTGGAGCAAGCCGGCTCGCCGCCCTTGCAGGCGCGGATCCAGTCGCGGTAATGGCCGGGCGAGCGGGTGAGCAGCGGCGGGGGGAAGCGGTAATCTTTCATCCGCGCCGCGGGCACCAGCCGGGTGTTTTCGCCGTAGCAGCCGGTAGTGAGCATGCCCTTGTCGCCGATGAACAGGCTGCCGTTGATGTCCGGGTCGCCCAGTTGCTCGTCCTCCGGGACACCCTCGAACTTCGGCGTCTCCTTGAGGCTGTCGTGCCAGGTAAGCGTCAGCGGCGGCATGTTGCCGCGTGCGGGGAACTCGAAACGGATCACGGTGCGGTGCGGGAACGTGTACTTGCCGACGCCCTCTTTTTTCAGGCATTCGACGCTTGTGGGCCAGGCTTCGCTGAGGCGCAGCGCCATGTTCGGGGTGCCGAGGATATGGCAGGCCATGTCGCCGATGGCGCCGCAGCCGAAATCGGGAAAGCCGCGCCAGTGGTGCGGGCAATAGGCGGGGCTGTAAGGGCGCGGGAGCGAACCGCCGAGCCAGGCGTCCCAATCGAGCCACTCCGGCACGGGCGCTTCCTTCGGCTCTACACTGGGATCCTGCGGCCAGTAGCGTCCGGGACGGTCGGTCCAGGCATGCACTTCCCGCACCTGGCCGATGTCTCCCGCCCAGACGATCTCGCACGCCTGCCGCGCGCCTTCATTCGAGTAGCCCTGGTTGCCCATCTGCGTGGCGACGCGGTATTTCTGCGCCGCCTTCATCAACTCCTGCGCCTCCCAAACCGTGCGCACCAGCGGTTTCTGGCAATACACATGTTTGCCGCGGACGATGGCCCACATGGCGGCCGTGCCGTGCATATGGTCGGGGCAGGAGACAAGGACAGCGTCGATATTTTTCGACTCCTTGTCAAACATGCGCCGGAAGTCTTTGTACTTGGGAACGTCCGGAAACTGCTTGTATGTGCGCTCGGCGCGCTTGTCGTCGGGATCCGCCATGGCCACGATGTTTTCCGTGGCGGCGCAGTTCATGATGTCGGAATAGCCCTTGCCGCCGGCGCCGATGGCGGCGATGTTCAGCTTCTCGTTGGGGCTCTTGTAGCCCGCCAGCGTCAGGGAAGGCGCGCTGCCATAGCCCGCGCCGGGAACGGCGCCCGCCAGCAGCGCGCCGAAGAAAACTTGTCTCCGTGTTGGTCCTTCCTGCTTCATTCGTGTGCACTCCGTGGATCGAACCGTTTCCATCCTAGCGAATGCACATCGCCGGCGCTACGGCTGTCCGGACCGCAGAGCGGCGGCGAAAGGCCCGAACCGTTCCGCGATCTGGTCGCGAATGAGGCGGAAGGCGGCGAGGCGCGTCTCCTCGCCCCCTTGCACCGCCGCTGGATCTTCAAAGCTCCAGTGAATGCGTTCGGCGATCCCCGGGAAGACGGGGCACGTCTCCGCGGCCTTGTCGCAGACGGTGATCACATAGCGGAACTCGGCCCCGAGGAACTCATCGAGGTGCTTCGAGCGGTGGCCGCTGATATCGATGCCGATCTCGCGCATCACGGCGATGGCTTCCGGGCGAACGCTGCTCGGCTTCGAACCGGCGCTGTGGATCTCGAACCGGCCTCCAACCATGGCCCGGAGCAGCCCTTCAGCCATCTGGCTGCGGGCGGAGTTGCCAGTGCACAGCACAAGGATCTTCTCCACTACGGCTTCCTCGCTTTAATGTAGGCGCTCATGAACCTTCCGCCCGCGGCGGCCGCGGCGGCCTCGACGTCGATCCCCGCCTCGGCAAGGAACTGCCGCGCGTCTTCGACGTTGTAGACGCGGTAGGGCTCGATGGCGATTCCTGCAAAGCCTGCTGCGGCCAGCTTCCGGGCGTATTCCGTCTCTTCGAGAGCGCCGGCAATGCACCCGGCCCAGAGTTCGATGCTGCGGCGGATCTCGCGCGGCACTTCTCCGCGGACGACCACGTCAGCCACGGCCAGGCGGCCGCCGGGCTTCAGCACGCGGAACACTTCCCGCAGCACGCGGTCCTTGTCCGCCGACAGGTTGATCACGCAGTTCGAGATCACGACATCCACCGACGCATCCGGCAACGGGATGTTCTCGATCTCGCCCTTCAGGAACTCGGCATTATCCACGCCGGCCTTGCGCTGGTTTTCGCGCGCCAGGGCGAGCATCTCATCGGTCATGTCGAGCCCGTAGGCCTTGCCCTGAGGCCCCACGCGGCGCGCAGAGAGCAGCACGTCGATGCCACCGCCGCTGCCCAGATCGAGCACGGTCTCGCCGGGCTTCAGCTCCGCCATCAACGTGGGGTTCCCGCATCCCAGGGAAGCCGCCACCGCGGCCTCAGGCAAAACCGCCGTGTCGTTCTCCCCATAGAGCGCGCTGGTAATGGGGTCGGTTCCTCCCGCGCCGCAACTGGCGCTGGACGAGCAGCAGGACCCGGCGCCCCCATCCACAACCTGGAGCGCCGCCTTCGCATAACGCTCGCGCACGGCTTCCTGAATCTGTTTGTTCTTATTCATCGGTTCACCTCTTGCACTTCATACCGGGCTCTTTCGTCACGGCTCCGGCTTCCACGGCTCCGGTGCGCGCGCAGCACTCCGCGTAAAGGAACGACAGCAGAGCTTCCAGCGCCTCCGTTTCAGCCGAGTACCACAGGTAGGTGCCCTCGCGCCTCACGCGCACGACACCCGCCTGGCGCAGCTTGTCCAGATGATGGGACAGCGTCGACGCCGGAATCGCCAGTTCCGCCTGGATCTCTCCCGCCGGCAACCCCTCGGGGTGCGCCGACAGCAGCAGCCGCATGATCCGCAGCCGCTGCGGGGCGCCCATGGCGGCCATCATTCCGGCCAGCCGCTCGATGTCGGCCGGGGCCGGTCTGGCTTGTTTCATATTTCGAGTATAGTCGAAATATGCCGGCCAAGCAACAGCGTCGGCCTTAATGTCTGTAAAGCGTGCTCGCTGACCAGGCGTGGCCTTCGAGCGGCGTCAGCCAGGCGACGATGGCGAACTCGCCGGCAGGCCATTCCGATATGGGGATCTCAGCCACCCATGTCTTTTCGCCGCGGATCTCCTCGCTGCCCATCACAGTGAGAAAGGCCCGCCCGCGAGACCACCGGTAGAACTCTTTCCCTTCCGCATCATATGCCGCCACGTCGAAGCGCTGGCTGCTGGAAAAGCTCAGCCGCAGCGGCCACGCCAGAGTGTGACGCAGGGTCATGCGCACCAGCAGCACATCGCCGGAAGGCGTCAGAGAGATGGAGAACCCGGTCTGAGGCGCGCGCACATACGTGACGCCGCCGAGCCGCGCGTAGACGAGATCGTACTGGCGCGGGCCGGCAATTGTCATCCGCACGCGGCGGAGCATGCCGACCCAGGCGAGCCAGTCTTCGCTGACCAATCCCGCGTCCATGCACGGTCCGGGCAGGTAGTCCGCGTGGAGAACATTTTCGAATTCGCCCACCGGGCCGGAGTACTTCGCCGTGCGGGACTTGATCACCGCTTGGCGGCTGCAGGGATCCATCACGGTGTCGTAGGGAGAGCCTTCCGGCGCGGCGGGATCGAGGAGCACGCGCTCCCGGCCGGCGCGCTCGTCCCAGACGAGGATCCGCCCTTCAGTGCCGTTACGAACCCAGACGGCGCCGCTTTCCGACAGTCCCCGCACCAAGTGGTAGCGGTTGCCGCCGAATTCCTCTGAGCGGCCCGCTTCGATGACGAGTCCGCCCCCTGCGCCGTGATAAAGCCACAGGTTGCCTGAATCCAATGGCAGGTACAGCGTCTGCGCCGAAAGCGCAGCGGCGAGCAAGCTAAGAGTAAAAGTTCTTCTCCCAGACATGGCGCCGCAACACCTCCAGGATGGGGGCGGGCAACGGCCCCAGATCTGAGACGGCGGCATTGCTCTCCACGTTTCGCACCCGGCGCATTCCGGGAATGACGGTGGACACCGCGGGGTGGGACAGGCAGAACCGCAGCGCGGTCTCCGCGAGCGGACGGTCGAGCCCGGCGGACTTCAGATCCGCGATCAGCGCCTGCACGCGATCGAAGACCTGTTGCTTCCGGTCACCGCGGAAATAGAAGGCGCGGAACTCGCCGGGATCGAACTCGGTTTCCGGCGTGATGGCGCCGGTGAGCGCGCCTTCATCCAGCGGACAGCGGGCCAGCACGCCGATGTTGCGTTCCCGGCAGAGCGGGAACAGGTTCCGTTCGGGGCTCTGATCGAAGATGTTGTAAATGACCTGCACCGTGTCGATGAGGCCCGTGCGGATGGCGCCGAGTGCGGAGTCCGGCTGATGGTCGTTGATCGAGATACCCCAGAAACGGACCTTGCCCGCCCTCTTTGTGTCTTCGATGGCGCGGCGCCAGTCGCCGCGATCGAGCCATTCGGGGTTCCAGACGTGGAACTGCTGCAAGTCCAGCGTCTCCACGCCGAGGTTGCGCAGGGAGGTCTCGGTGCAGCGGATCACATAGTCATAAGGAAACACCTCTTCTATGCCGATCCCCGGCTGCGCCGGCCAGGTGCGGTTCTTCGGAGGCACCTTGGTGGCGACACGGGCTTGAGCGCCGGTCTCGCGCAGCGTCTCGCCGATGATCCGCTCGCTATGGCCTTCGTTGTAGGCAAGCGCCGTGTCAATGAAATTCAGGCCCAGCTCCAGGGCACGGCGCAGCGCTGCCCGCGCCTCGTCTTCCGAATGCCCGCGCCATTGATTGCCTCCGATGCCCCAGGCGCCGAAGCCGATCTCGGAAACTTGAAAACCTGTCCTGCCGAGCGTACGTCTGTGGATCACGAAACCATAATAGTGGAGGGACGTCATGCGCATCCTGGCCGCACTGATGCTGTCCGCCGCCTGTCTCTGGGCGCAGCAGTTCCGCCTGTACCTGAAGGAGGGCGGCTGGCACATGGTGCGCGAGTATCAGGTAGTGGAGGACCGCGTGCGCTATTACTCCACGGAGCGCAGCGATTGGGAGGAGATCCCGCTGGATCTCGTGGATCTGAAGCGCACCGAGGCTGAGCGGAAGGCGCGGGAGGAAGAGGAGAAGAAGCAGGCGGAAATCGCCGACGCCGAGGAGGCGTTCGAACGGGGGATCGCGCGGCAGATCGCGCGCATCCCCGTGGATCCCGGCCTGTATTACTTCGAAGGCGGCGAAGTGAAAGAGATCAGGCGCGCCACGCTGAAGTCTGTGGCGAGCAGGAAGCGCACGGCGCTGAAAATTTTGGTGCCCGTGCCGGTTGTGCCCGGCAAGGCGTCCCTGGAACTTCCAGGTCAGCATGCGGCGGCGGCGCTCGCCGGAGATCGTCCCGAACTCTACTTCCGGGCCGACTGGACTCAAAGGTTCGTGCTCGCGCGCGTCAAGCCGAAGCAGAAGGGCGAGGGGCGCGTGGTGGGCATCCTGCAGGCGGAGCCGGTGACGAAGATGTCGTTTTTCGAGTTCGACACCGTGGACATCTTCCGGCAACAGCTCCAGGACAACCTGTTCAAGATCTGGCCCACAAAGCCTCTGCCGCCTGGGGAATACGCGCTGGTGCAGTACTCGGAGGGCGAAGCCGTGGACGCCGGCGAGATTCTGGTGTGGGATTTCCGCATCGTGCCGGCGGCTAGCGCCCGGTGACTTCGTGGAAAAACTCCAGGGACTGGCGCGCGGCGCGCTCCCAGCGGAACATCCGTTCGGCGCGCGCGTGTCCTGCGGCGCCGAGCCGCGCCCGTTCTTCCGGATGCTCGAGCAGGCGCAGCAGAGCTTCCCGGATCTCCTCGACCGATTGCGGATTCACGAGCAGGGCGGCGTCTCCGGCAATCTCGGGCAGGGAGCTTGCGTTGGATGTGATGCACGCCGTACCGCATGCCATGGCTTCGGCCACAGGCAGTCCGAACCCCTCGTAGAGCGACGGATACACGAGCACCTCGGCGCCCCGGACAAGTTCCGGCAGCAGAGCTTCCGGGAAGTAGCCCAGCCAGCGGACACCCGCGCGCGCAGCGCGGAGACGCCGCACAGTGGCCTCGCAGCGCCAGCCGGCCCCGCCCGCCAGCAACAGGTCAAAAGCATCCCGTACGCCCGCGGGCAGCGACTCCCAGGCATCCAGCAGCCGGTCCACGTTCTTGCGCGGCTCGATGGTGCCGAGAAAAAGCGCATACGGCTTGGGCGGAGGCGGCGGCATGGGGGCGTCGAAGTACGCGCTCGAGACGCCGTTGTAAATGGTGCGGACGCGCTCAGGGGCGATGCCCAGAACCTCGATGGCATCGTGCCGTGTGGCTTCGCTCACGGCCATGATGCCGGCGGCGCGTTTCAGCACGCGCTCAGCAAATTCGCGGTCGGCGCGCACGTTGGCCTCCGAGTGCATCTCGGGCATCTTCCAGCATGTGAAGTCGTGAACCGTGGCCGTGAAGGGAATCCGGCGCGGCGGCGTGCGCACTTGATTCGTGCAGTGGAACAGGTCCGCTCCCCGCGCGCACCAGTCCGGGAACGGGACGCCGGCGCGCTGGTTGGCTACAGCCATCAGCAGCCCCGTCCAGGTGGCGAGGCGGCCTGCAACGCTGGAGTCGTGAACCAATTCGCCTGGTTTCGTCAGCGGGGGGTACAGCAGAATCTCATCGCCGCGCGCTTCCCGCCCGAGCGCGCGGATCCAGTGATACAGGGCGGTCTTGACGCCCGCACTGCGCAGCAGCAGCGGTGTCGCATCGATCAGGATTTTCACCGGAAGCTCATTCCATTTTGCGGTTGGCGAGCAGCCATTTGCCACCGGCTTCCAGCACCCGGTGGACGCGGTCTCTTCCGAGCAGCGTCTCCACCGTTTCCAGCTTCGGCCCTTCCACGGCCAGCCATGCCAGTTGCGGTTTGTTCCACTCCTCCTTCAGTTCCTCATCTTCCAGGAACACGTCCGGCGCGCCCGGCGCGTACGATCCGTATTCCAGGTTGTGATAGCGGCCGCGCCAGAGGAGGGCGCTGTCCAGGTCCGCGTAGAAGAAGACCGAGCTGAACACGTAATACTGATCTCCGAAAATCACCGTGCCTCCGGGGCTGTGCCGGAGCTTTTCGGCGATCGGATAGCTGCTCAGGTACGGATCGAAGACCTGCATGGCGAGCCGCGCAGCGTTGAGGAACAGCGTCATCATGAGGGCTGCTCCCAGCAGCGTGGCCCGCGGACGGAACCGCCGGCAGGCGGTTGCGCCCAGTGCAAATGCCAGCGCCGCCAGCGCCAGCGGCAGCTTCAGGTAGGCGAACGAGGCCAGCGTCAGATCGCCCATGTGACCGAGCGAGAGCGTGTAGAGCTCGGGGTTCTGGGTGAGGGAGCGCGAGATGTCGCCGGGCGCGGGCATGCTCCAGACAGACGCGAGAATGCCCGCACAGGCAAGAGCCGCTGCGCCCGCGATGAATGAAACGATGCGGGAGAGCCGCGGCGCCCAGCCCTGCGCTTCCGCCAGCACGAGACCCAGCGCCAGCGCGAAGGCTGGATAGGCGGGCATCGAGTAATACTCCTGCGTCGTCGAGAACGTGAAGAACACCATCACGAAGCCTGCCCAGCAGACGAGCATCCTCAAGGTGCGGCCCCGGCGCGAATCTTCGCGGAAGGGAAGCTTCACCACGCCCGGCAGCCACGCCGACCAGGGGAAGAACCAGATGAGATGGAACAGCCAGAACAGGTGGCGCGGCACGGTGTTGTAGTCGCGCGGCCACCGGCGGTCGAGGAAGCGCAGGATGTGCTCGTTGAAGAAATAGAACCAGAAAAACCCGCGGTACTGGCCCGGGCCGGAGGTCATCGAGAAGTCGAAATAGGGAGGATTGCGCAGCGTCGCCAGTACGTGCCACGGCGCAGCCACCAGCAGAATCAGCAGCGTCCCGGAGAGCGGCCGCAGCCGCTTCCACGCAGAGAGGTCCAGCAGCCGGCGGGTCCACAACAGCCACACAAGACCCGCCGCGCACGGAAACACGATGGCAATGAGGCCCTTCAGCAACAGCCCGGCCCCCATCGAGAGCGCCATGACCGCAGCCCACAGCCTCGGGCGCGGCTCCTGTTCGTCCAGAGCGCGCAGCATGCCAAAGACCGCCAGCGCGATGGCGAAGGTCAGCGTGACGTCGGGAATCAAAATGCGCGTGAAAAGGAACGTCCCGATGGAAGTGCCGGTGACGAGCGCCGCGTTAAACCCCGCCGCTTCGCTGAATGCCCAGCAACCCATCCAGTACACCAGCGCGACGAGGGCCAGCACGGAGAGCACGATAGGCAGGCGCGCCGCCCAGTCGTGGACGCCGAGCAGCGCGTAGGAGCAGGCGATCATCCAGTACTTGAACGGCGCCTTTTCCAGGTAGGGGACGCCGTCGAGCCGCGCCGTCACCCAGTCGCCCGATTCGAGCATGTTGCGCGCGATCTGCGCCTGCACGGCGTCGACGTCGTCCATCAGATGCGGAGGCGCGAACATGGCCGGCACATAGATCAGCGCCGTGAAGGCAAGCGCGAGCGCCAGCCGGTTCATGCGTGGACGTTCCATCGCTTCATCCAGAGAAAGAGCATCAGCAGGCCCCAGAGCTGATAGCCATGATTGGCCCGCCGGCGGAAATGATCGGACTTGATGCGCTCGACGGCCTCCGCGCGGAACAGCCCTGTCTGACGGACGTTTTCCCGAGAAAGGATCTCTTCGGCCATCGGCCGCAAAGGACCGCGGAACCAGCGGTGCGCGGGGATGTCAAAGCCCTCCTTCGGGCGAGTGAGAACCGCGGGCGGCAGCTTGTCCCGCATCAGCTCCCGCAGGAGGAATTTCAGCGCCGGACCGCGCACTTTGAAATCCTCAGGCAGGCGCGCGGCGAACTCGACGATGCGGTGATCGAGAAACGGCGGGCGCACTTCCAGCGAGTGGGCCATCGACATCCGGTCGCACTTGTAGAGGATGTCATCCGGCAGATAGTACTTCTGATCCACCCAAAGATACCGGTTGATCTCGCCGCAGCGGAACGCCTCCGTGGGGAGAGTGTTCATCAGCTCGCCGGGGCGCGGATAGCGGGACGCCGCATAGAGAGCGCGCTTCGTTGTCTCGTCGAACGAGCCGTTCCAATAGAAGTGCGCGTCGTGCGGGCCGAGCAGCGTGCCTTCCAGAAAGCGGCGAGCCTTGTAGTCAAAGCCGATTTTCTGGTCCGACACAGGCAGGAGGCGTGTGCAGGCGGCGCCCAGGCGCCGCATCCACCGCGGCCAGCGGCGCGCCTCGACAGCCAGCGCATCGGCGCGGTACGTGAGGTAGCCGCCAAACAGTTCGTCGGCGCCCTCGCCCGAAAGGGCCACCTTCACGTGGCTGCGCGTCATCTGAGACAAATACCAGACCGGCAGCGCGCCCGCGTCGGCCGAGGGCTCATCGGAGTAATAGCTGAGCTGTTCGATCGTCTCGGCCAGATTCTGCTCCGGGTTCAGGTCGAACTCGTTATGATGCGTGCCGTAGTGCGCGGCGACGGCACGGAAGTATTGGCTTTCATCGTGGGAGTGGCCGCGGAAAGAGATCGAAAACGTGTTGAGGTTGGCGGCTTCCTGCGCGGCGTAGTGCAACACGGTGGAGGAGTCCAGCCCGCCGCTGGCCCAGACGCCCAAGGGGACATCGGCGATCAGGTGTTCGCGCAGCGACAGCCGCAGCAGCCTGTCCAGTTCCGCCTTGGCGTCTTCCAGCGCGATCTTCGCATCCGGCTGGAAACGGAGATGCCAGTACATCTCGCGGCGGATGGAGCCGTTCTCCCACTCCATCAGCTCGCCGGGCATCAGCTTCTCGACGCCTTCCACCAGGGTGTAAGGCGCGGGCACGTAGTTCAGCGAGAGGTAGTAGCCGAGCCCGTTGAGATCGAGCCTCCTGTCGATCTCCGGATGATGGAGGACCGTCTTGACCTCCGAGCCGAAGTACAGGTCCCTGCCGCGGTGGAAGATGTAGAGCGGCTTGATGCCCATGCGGTCGCGCGCCAGCACCAGGCGGCGCCGGCGCTCGTCCCACAGAGCTACGGCAAACATGCCGCGCAGGCGCGGAAAACAATCCGTGTCCCACTCGAGGAAGGCGTGCAGGATCACTTCCGTGTCGGAGCGCGTGCGGAAGCGATGCCCGCGCCTCTCCAGTTCCGCGCGGAGTTCGGCGTGGTTGTAGATTTCGCCGTTCTGGACGATGACCGTGTTGCCGTCATCGCTGAACATGGGCTGATCGCCGTGTTCGAGGTCGATGATGGAAAGCCGCGTGTTGCCGAGCGCGGCAAGCCCGGACTCATGGAATCCGAGCGAATCCGGGCCGCGGTGCCGGATCAGGCGGAGAATGCCGCGAATCCGCCCTGCCTCGACAGGATGATCGAGTCTGGTGTAGCCCGCAATGCCGCACACAAGCCCTCAGGATAGCAATGCCTGCGGCGCGGCTTCATCCCCGGCGCAAGCCGGAACGGCGGAATTCAAAAAAAGGCCCCGCCCCGGACGGCTCCTGCCGGGGCGGGGCAAACCACAGGTTCGCTTGCGGTCAGAAGAGGAACTTCGCCGTCAATTGCGTCCGGCGGGGGTAGTTCGCCTGCGTGGAGGCGATCGCCTGGCCGAACTGTGAGGACGTCACCGTCGTGCTGGGCGCCGGGAACATCGGGTGGTTCATGGCGTTGAGGAACTCCGCCTTGAATTGCACGTTCAGCTTTTCGTTGAACAGCCGCGTGTTCTTGGTGAGCGCGAGATCGAAATTGTTTGTCTCATGCGCCCGGAGGAAGCTGAAGCGGGGCGGGAACCAGCGGACGTTCCGGTCGAGCTGGTAGGCGGCGCGCTTCTCGAATCCGGCGTCGGTGTTGAACCAGCGCTCCACGGCGCGCTGGTCGCGCGGCAGTTCGATGTCCTTCAGGTCGCCAAGGAAGATGATGTTGCCGAAGTTGATCGGGGCGCCGCTCTGGAACGTGTAGACGCCGGAGAGCTGCCAGCCGCCCAGGAAGAGGTCGGCGGCAAACGGCAGCGAGGAACCCCAGCGGCGTCCCCTGCCGAAGGGGGTCTCCCAGATGGCGTTGACCACCAGGCGGTGCGGACGGTCGAGGTCGCTGATGACTTCGACCGGACGGGGCGCGTTGGTGACCAGCGTCTCGGTCGCCTGCATGAACTTCGAGAAGGTGTAGCTGGCGCCGATCATGTAGCCCTTCGAGAAGCGCTTCTCGATGCTCGCCTGGAGCGCGTGATACCAGGAGTAGCCGTCGAAGCGGGATGCGTTGACCGAGTCGAAGTGCGGATAAGGCCGCAGCAGCCGCTCGCGGGCCATGTTTGCGCCGGTGAACGAGCTGGTCGCTCCCGCGGGCATGAGGCCGCGGAACGGGTTGGGCAGGTTCTGGGACAGGTAGTTGATGCGGCCGTTGTCGCGCAGCAGGCTGTGGCTGAGATATTCGATCGGCGTGGCGTTGTAGTTCCGGCCGATCTCGATGTGCGTGCCGCGGTTGCCGACGTAATTCAGTTCGGCCACGTAACCGGCGCCGATCGTGCGCTGGAAGCCAAACTGCCAGCGCTGCATGGAAGGCCGCAGCGGCTTCTCGTTGAAGAAGGAGATCGAATTGCCGACGTAGGTCTGGTAGCCCTGGCCGGTGCCGACCGGCGTGAGGATGCCTTCGGGGAAGGGATTGGACAGGGTGTTGATGAAGGTGTAGCCGTCGAGCGTCGGGATGAACGGCGTGTTGCGGCTGAATCCCGTCTGAATGACGTCGCCGCGCCGCTGTCCCAGGAAACCGAAGAACATGCCGTAGCCGCCGCGCATGACGGTCTTCGGGTCGATCTGATAGGCGAAGCCGAAGCGTGGCATGAAGTTGTTCTTTGGCGACTCGTACAGTGTGCGCGGCTCCCCATTGAAGCCGGCGAAGGTCAGCCCGCCGCGGGTGGTGAACTGTGAGGCGGGGACTTCGGGGGTGGGATTCAGAGCATAGGCGTCCCGCGCGGCGGCTTCAAACGGCTGCGTGTAGCTGGGATCGAAGCGCCGGACGCTGCGGTTGAAGCGCTCGGTGAGGGGTCCGTCATACTCCCATCGCAACCCGACGTTCAGCGTGAGACGGGAGTTGACTTTCCAGTCGTCCTGGACAAACCAGGACCACGAAACCGACTGCTCTGCGTAACTGTCGCGGACAGCCACATAGCTGGAGGAGGTGGGGATGCCCAGCAGGAACGCGGCGACCGATTGGCCACGGGATCCCGGCGCGGTCGGCGAATTGTTATAGGGACCGCGGGTGTAAGTCGCGTCGAAGATGAACCGTCCTGTCTGCTCGTTGCCGAAGAAGGTGGCGGTTTCCCGGTAGGAACGGAATTCCATGCCGCTCTTCACGGAGTGCCGCGAGAACATCTTCGTCAGCACGGCGGTAACGTTGTGCGTGTCGTTCGGGCGGTTCTCGCCGGCGTGCCCCGTACCTTGGTAGCCGCTGATATCGAACCGCGGGAAACGGCGCAGGTCCGGTGAAAGGGCATTGTTGTAGGAGGCAGGGAATCCGAGCGTGGTCAGGTCGAACCCCTTCGCCTCCGGGTTGCCGTCCGAACGCCGGATGAAGCGGTTGTATCCGTAACGGGCGTTGAGCACCATCGTGGGGCTGAGCGTCCAGACGTCGTCGATGACGCCCGCCTTCGAGATGAACCAGAAGGACTGGCCCGTGGAGAGGTTGTTGAAGTAGTTGTTGTAAGTGCTGGTGCGGTCGTACCAGCTGTAGCGCGCGTAAAGGCGGTTGGCCTGCGTGAGGTTGTGGTCGACCCGGATGGTATTCGACAGGTACTCGGCCTCTTCCATCAGCTCCGGCCGCAGGTAGTTGTTGGTGCCATCCGGGTTGCCGGCCTGCAATGGCTTGGGATAGTAGGTGTCGAGCACCTTCTTCGAGATGGGATTGAAGAGCGCGGGCGGGATGATGTTGCCCGGGAAGGGATCGGACTGGAAGCGGCCGCCGGAGGCGGGACGCCGCGTCCATGGATTGTAGATCTGGAAGCTGCTCGAAACGGCCAGCAGCGCGGAGAAATCGCCGCTCTTCATCGCCTCGGTCGGCACGGTGGGCGTGCCGTTGTTGCGCGGACGCCCTTCCTTGATCCCCTCCATGCCCCACTGGAAGAACGTGCGGTTGCGTCCGTCATAGAGCTTCGGGATCGTGATGGGTCCGCCAAGCGAGCTGCCGTAGCGGTGGTAGTAGAAGTCGGCAAGGGGAATCCTGTTGCGGTTGGCGAAGAAGTCGTTGGCGAACAGCGACGGCGTCATGTTCGTGTAGTAGCCCGTTCCGTGGAACTCGTTGCCCCCGGACTTGATGCTGATGTTGGTGACGCCGCCCTCGGTCTGGCCGAATTGCGCGTCAAAGGTCGCCGTCTGCACCTTGAACTCCTGGACGATGTCGGCAGGAGGCACGTAGGAGGCGATGACCTCGCCCGCGTTCGCCGTTGCGGTGCTCACCGCGCCGTCGATGGTGACGTCGCTCCGGTTGGCGCGCGTGCCGTCCATCGTGTAGCCGACGATGTGGGTCGGCTCGAACGGACGGTCGAGCCGCGCGTTACGGGTGAACGACACACCGCCGGCAAGGCCGATGAGGAAGTAGGGGTTGCCGTGCGGGATGGGCAGCTCGGTCACTCGCTTGGAATCGACTACGGTGCCCGTCGAGGCGGTCTCCGTCGACAGGAGCGGAGTCTCTCCTGTTACGGTGATGCTCTGTTCCGTGCCCCCGACTTCGAGCTGAATGTTGACGGCGATGCGGTCGTCCACGCGGACTTCCACATCGTCCCGGATCGCCTTCTTGAATCCCGCGATCTCAACGGCGATCCGATAGCGGCCCGGGATCAGATACAGGGCGTTATAGACCCCGGCATCGTTGGTTTTCAGGGTCTGCCGTGTCCCCATCGCTTTGTTTATGACTTCCACGCTGGCGTTGGGCACCACCGCCCCTGACGGGTCGGTGACGACGCCCGTGATTGCGCCGCGCGGATCCTGCGCCATGCCCGCCAGGGCGAGCAGGAAGCACAGTGAAATGATCGACACAATGCGAGACTTCATGGTTTTCCTCTCACTGGGCTTTGCCGGCGCCGCCCGTGCGGGCGCGAGTCCCGCCTTGCGGCGCAGTTGACGAACTCCCACGGTCTGAAGTTTCGCCGCCGGCCTGCTGCCAGACGACGAGCTTCACCAAGCCAAGCAGCCCGCTGGAAGCGGGCTGGAGATTTCTCATATCCTGCATCTGGAACCGTTCCCCGTAGGCTGCGGCCAGCACGCGATAGTCGGGCTCGCCGAGTTTCGCCAGCAGGTTCAGGTTCGTATTGGAAACTTCAATCCGGAGGCGGTTGTCGCCTTCCTGAAGCCACCGGCTGAGATCCAGCCGGTAAGGCGGAGCAAACACGCTGCCCGCACGCTTTCCGTTCACGAACACGACGGCGGCATCGCGCACCGGCGCATCGAGCCACGCGCGCATGCCGGGCTGCCGTTGCAGCCTGGAATCCACCGGCGCTGCGGGGCCGAATTCCAGCCACGCCTGCAGCTCTCCACGGTTCAACCTGACCGTCTTTTCATACGCCGCAACGCCCGAATAGAACCGGGTCTCTTCATCCTCGGTCCATGAGCGCAGCCGGTCGAACCGGACCTTCTTCCCCGTATCAAGGAACGTCACTTCCCAACCGGAGCTGAGGTCCACCTCCCGCAGCGGCAGCTTGCGCGGATCCGCAGGAACGGGGCCTGGCAGGAACACCAGAGAGCCATAGGGCGGGATCTCGGCCTCGCCCCGGAATTCCTGTTTTTCCCCGCTCAGCAGATCCCACGCCATGGAGGGCTGAGCCGGAGCGCGGAACCGCAGGCGCCCGCGCCAGGGCCTGTTGGCGGTGTTCGCTACGAAAAAGACATCGCCGCCGTCAAGGCGGCGGTGCGCATATCCCAGAGCCGGGGATGCCGGCTCCCAGCTCAGCGCGGGCTCGAACGCGCTCCTCAGAGCTTCGCCGAGCCGGCTATCCACGGAAACTACGGTCACGCGCGGCTGCGCCAGAAGCTTCTCCGCGGCTGCCCGCACCTGAGCGTCATTGTCGCCCGCGTTCCGGTATCCCGCCGAGAGCCGCGGCTGCCGTCCGGCCACAAACACGTGCCCGCCGGACCGTGCGAAGGCGGTGAGTTTCTCCAGCACGCCCGCGGAGATGCGCTCCGCGTTGACGAGCACGACGCCCCGGTACCGCCGGCCGTTCAGCGCTTCGTCCAGCAACCCGTCATCCACGGCGTCAAAGTTGTAGCCCGCGTCGAGCATTTGCGGAATGACGGTGTCGCCGATGACGGAGTGGGCCGCCCGGTCGATCGACACATGCCCGCTGGCGGCGGAAAAGCGCGACCAGATCTCCGCGACTGGTACATAGAGGAGCAGGTCCGCCGAAGGCTCGCCCTGACGCAACAGCCAGCTCGCGCGCTGCAGGTACAGGGCGAGGTCAGGCATGACGGGCCACCAGGGGTTTTGATCGTTCAGCGCCGCTGCCGCATAGAATCCCCATCCCGGCTTGCCAGCCTGAGGCGGCGAATACGGCCATCCGTGGCCGATGAGCTGGTTGATGCCCTGGATGAAGTGGATGTCGGCCTCCGCCTTGATATCCAGCGGCGTGGCGGCAAAGGTGGGCGAATGCAGCCACGTCCAGGTCTCCGAAGAGGTGATGGGGCGCCGCAGGATGTGGTTGGCGCTGGAGGCCCACCGCGAGGCGCTCAGCCGCCGCCACTGCGTCTGCTCCCCGTCGGCCAAGTCCACAAGGCGCTGGCTGGCAAGGGTCGCCGGAGGCGTGCCGTAGACCTGTGCGCGCAGCTTCACGCCGTGGCGGCGAGACCATTCAGCCAGCGGCTGGAGGAACCGCTCTTCCGTCAGTTCCGACAGCGTCTGCCCCCAGTCGTGCCGGATCCGCGCCTTTTCTTCATTCCATTCCCCCACGAGCGCCGGCAGCAGCGGCAACACATCGTAGCCGCGCCGTTTCCGGAACTCGTCAGGGAGATCCGCGGTCCAGTCCGAGCCAAAGACTTCCAGGCTGTCACAGAACACTGCATAGGGCCGCGCGGGAGCGAGCCCCCGCAGCAACGGTCCGCCCACTGTCTCCAGATACCGGTCCAGCGCGGCGCGGCTGTAATGGTCCAGAACAAAGCCCTCGGCGCCCACCGACGCGCGCTTCACCATCTGTCCTGTCGGGCTTTCGATGAACCGCAGCCCTTCGGCGGGAAACTCGCGGATGATACGTTCCCCCCAACGCAACCGCGGCGGGCGGCTCACCGGCTCCACACGCAGCCTTGACGCAGCCAGCTCTCTCGGAATCCTGGGGCCGCCGAACGGCCAGCCGCTGCCCAGCGTCAGATCCACCCGCAGCCCCAGTTGCTGCGCCCTTGTCGCGGCGAAACGCAGCGCCTCGAAAAACTCGGATGAAAGGAACCGGAGGTTCCGGATCCCATTTGAGGGATCGTCCAGCGCCAGCGGATAGACAGGCTGGATTTCCACGCCTCCGATCCCCGCCGCTTTCATCGCCCGGAGTTCCCGCTCCAACTCCTCATGCGTGACAGCTGGACCGAACCACCACCACCGCATCATGATTCGCGCCTCGGCGGGAGGCGAGGCAAGCGCCTTCGCCAAATCTTCGGCAGGAGTCCCGCCTGCGCACAGCGCAGGCATCGCAGCAAGTATCCAAGCTCTCCACGAGGAATGCATTGTTTCATTCCAACACGCCGCAGGAGAAGACCGGCTCCCGCCGACAGACATATCAGTGGCTGGCCAGCCACACAGCCATCACGGTAAACTGTTTCTAGCCCAACATCAGCCGAACTGCAATTTCGTGCAATGATGGGGCAGTGAGAAATTTCTAAGAAATTCCTAAAATTGGCGGTGTAGCGTCTTGGAAACGCATCCGGTTTACAGGTTCGGGTCCTTCCGGCTGGATGCCGCCGCCAAGGTCATATTCCGGAACGAGCAGCCTCTGCATCTGACCCGGAAGGCGGTGGAAACCCTTGTCGTCCTTGCCGCCCGGTCCCCGGAGGTCGCCACAAAAGAAGAGATCATGGCGGCGGTCTGGCCGGACCGCGTGGTGGACGAGGCGAATCTGGCGCAGAACATCGCCGTCATCCGCAAGGCGCTTGGAGCGTCGCCGGGCGAGCCCGCGTATATTGAAACCTTCCCCGGGCGCGGCTACCGGCTGCTTGGCCCGGTAACAGCGGAGCGTTCAGAAGGGGCAGCTGCCACCGCGTCTGCCGTGGCCGAGCCATTGCCTGAAGCGGCGGATGTTCCGGCGCAGGCGCCAAGGAGGCGTTGGACGGGGGCTGCCGGAATGATCCTGCTGTTGGGCGTGGTTGTTCTGCTGCTCGTGATCATCCGGCGGGAAGATCCAAAGCCCGCCGTGACAGTGACGCCGGTAACGCGGCTGGCGGGCAAGGAGTTTCAGCCGGCGATCTCTCCAGACGGATCCGCTGTTGCCTTTGTCTGGCAGGAAAGCGAGCAGGCGCTGCCGAGCATCTGGCTCCAACGCTTCAGCGAAGGCGCCCCCCGGCAACTCTCCACGCCTGGCTATTCGTGGTCGAGCCCCGTCTGGTCGCCCGACGGACGGCAGATCGCCTGCCTGCGCTTCGGCGCCTCATCCGGCGACATTGTGATTCTGCCTGCCGCGGGCGGCGAACCCCGCGTTGTGGCGCCGGTCCTTCCAACCCGCTTCGGGCTCGGCTATTACCACCTGGATTGGTCGCCCGACGGCACGACGCTGGCGGTGGATGACTCGCCCTCGCTGAGCCAGCCGCTGTCCATTTTCCTGATTCGCCTCGACACCGGCGAGAAGCGGCGTCTGACGCAGCCGGAAGAGATGATCATCGGCGATGTGGCCCCGCGGTTTTCGCCGGACGGCAAGACGGTCGCGTTCATCCGGGCGTTCCACCGCAGCTATCAGGAGGTCTTCACCGTGCCCGTGTCCGGCGGCGCGCCCCGGCAGTGGACCTCGGACTCGCGCATGGTGACGGGCGTGGACTGGTCGGCGGAGGGATTGCTGGCCGGCTCGTCCCGCGGCGGTTCCTACCGCATCTGGCGGATGGCGCCAGGCAAGGAGCCTTCGCCCACCGGAATCTATGGCGAGTTTCCTATACAGTTCACTTACTCCCGCCGCCAGGCGCGGCTTGTCTACTCGCTCATCCAGAACGACCCGAATGTCTGGCGGCTCTCTTTCGGTCCTCCTGTGGCGTGGAAACGGATCGCCGCTTCCTCCGGACAGGATGCGTCACCGCAATACTCCCCGGACGGAAAGCGGATCGCCTTCCGCTCGGACCGGACAGGGGACGAACAGATCTGGGTGTGCGACGCGGAGGGTGGCAATCCCGTGCAGGCGACCTCGGGCAAAGGGCGGCCTTCCGTGCCGCGCTGGTCGCCGGACGGGCGGCGGCTGGTCTTCAATGACGCCGCCACAACGGAGATGTTCATCGCAGAGGAGGACGGAGGAAGCTGGACCGTCCGGCCATTCGGCGCGCGCGGCGTCCATCCCGTCTTTTCGCCAGATGGCCGGGTGATTTACGCCGCGGCGGCGGGAGCCATCCTGAGATATGCCGCCGCAGGCGGCGCGGCCGGCATCGTGACGCCGGTGCGGGCGCTTTCCCTGGATGTTTCGCCGGACGGGCGCTACGTCTACTTCGTGCGCGAGCCCGCCGACACCACGCTTTCGCGGGTCGATGTGAGTACAGGCGAAGTGGAGCGGGTGCTGTCCGGGCTCGTGCCCTACTGCACCTCCTGCTGGGCGCTGGACGAGCACGGGATTTACTATCTCGGCGTCCGGCCCAAGGCCCCTGTGTTGCAGTCGGTCTTCCACCTGGACTGGAAAGGCCGCTCTCCGCGCCTGGTGGCTGACTATCCCGAGCCGATCCTGCCCATCGGGATCGGCCCGTTCTCGCTTTCGCCGGACCGGCGCTCGATGCTCGTGGTCCGCCTGGATCCGTCCAACGCCGACGTGATGCGCGCCGACGGCTTCCGCTGATCCCGGCTCAGGCGTAACAACGGATTTCGAAAACGCGCGCCAGATCGCTGCCGTTGGCGGCCGTGATGAGCAGGCGCAACCGGTCCGTCAGGGCCGCCTCGAAGCGGTGGCGGCGCAGGCGCTGGTAGTTGCCGCTGACGCGCGCGAGTTCCTTGTCGCCGGCCAGCAGAACGTAGTCGCGAACGGTCTCCGGCTGGGCCGCGCGGATGATGCCTCTGTGGGCCGCCTCGCTGGAGGTGAGCGTGAGTTCCCGCTGGAAGCCGGTGTCAAACGTGAGCTGCACTTCAGAGATCTTCACGGGCTGCGGCCAGCGGAGCTCGATCCAGGCGCCGCCTTGTCCCATGCGGCCCTGCCACCCGTGGATCTCTTTCCCGGGGATGTCCCGCACCCAGCCGTCGATGATGTTTGACGCCGGGGCGTGCGGCTCTTCCGAGGAGGCGGCGGTTTGCGCGCGGCGGGCAAGGTCGAGATCGTCTTCGTTGCGTACGCCCCGCAGGGTCTGATCGTCGCGCAGCAGCGCCTGTTGCAGCCGCTTCACACGCGTGGGGTCCCGCGCGAGCTCGCGCGGCGCCAGGCGTTCCTGAACGCACATGGCCGCCGCAGTTCCCACAGCCTGGCCGATGCAGGCGCAGGTGGCCATGACGCGGGTGGAGGTGAAGGCCGCGTGAGTAGCGCTGATGTTGCGGCCGGCCATCATCAGGTTCTCCACGTTCCTGCTGTAAAGCGAACGGAGCGGAATGTTGTAGACTTCGGGCGGGCGCAGAACCGTATTCGGCGGCAGATCGGGCCGGTCGAAGCCGCCGGGCGGATGATCGTCCATCGGCCAGCCTCCGATGGCCACGGCGTCTTCGAACGTGCCGCGCATCAGATCGTGCTGCGTGAGGATGTGATCGCCGAGAATTCGCCGGCTGCCCCGCTTGCCGGCCATCATCCCGATCCAGTCCAGCGCCCAGTTGGCCGATGACGGGTGATCGCCGCTGTTCTTGATGTAGTCCCACACGCCGAGCGCGATGGAGAGCAGTTCGAACCGGATTCGCTCGTTGTCCCGGATCGTGTCCAGATGGCCGCCCCACTCCACCCACCAGTAGCCGTATTCCCAGCTTGTGATCTTGCGGAAGCGGAGGTGCTCGCGCGTCACTTTGCGCGCCCACGCGGGCGGCTTGAAGGGCATAGGACGCCCGTAATCGCGGCTGGTGAACAGGATGCTCGATCCCAGCGTCTCCCCGTCCGCTTTTTCCGGTGCAAGGCTCTCGCCGAACTCCGAGCGCGCTTCGCGCCCGGCGCGGAACTCGGCGCCGGCTTCCAGCGCGAGCCTCGAATCGCCGGTGGCGTCGATATACAGGGGCGCGCGGATGCGGTAGAGGTGCTCGCTCTTGTCGCAGCGCGCATGAACCCGCCGGATGCGCGCCCCTTCCATCTCCGCCCGGAACACCGTGGTTTCCAGCAGCAGCGTGATGTTGGGCTCGCTTACGACTTTGTCGTACAGCAGCAGGTCCCACATCTCCCAGGAGCGCTGCGGATTGCGCACCGCATCCTCGAGCCTCAGCTCCTCTATCAGTCCGCCTTCCCGCCACCCCGCGCGCCCCTTGTGGCAACTGGCGCCGACGACGTGCATCTTCACTTCGCTGGAAGAGTTGCCGCCCAGCCGCGAACGGTCCTGCACGAGTACGACCCTCGCCCCGTGCCTTGCCGCCGCGATGGCGGCGCACACGCCCGCCAGCCCTCCGCCGGCGACGAGCACGTCCGTCTCCAGATCCACCAGAGCCATGTTCGGCTCGTGCCATTCCGCCGCCTTCACGCTGCGCGAAGGCGCAACCGCGGCAAACCGCCCGGGCTGCTGCGCAAGCAAAGGCCTCGCGTCAATGAAGACAGAGTAACCGGCAGCGGGCAGAGTGGAGAAGAGATCCCGCCGGTTCATGGCGCCAGCACGCACACGTCGCGGAGATTGCGGAACCGCTGTTCAAAGTCCAACCCGTAGCCCACCACGAAGCGGTCTTCGATGGTGAAGCCGACATAATCGCCATGCACTTCGATGCGGCGGCGGGAGGGCTTGTCCAGAAATGCGATGGTCTTCAGGGAACGAGGCTGCCGCTGCTCGAGCAAATGGATCAGGTAGTTCAGCGTGAGCCCGGTGTCGATGATGTCTTCCACCAGCAGCACGTCCTCGTCCTGGATCGGGCGGTCGAGATCCTTGGTGAGCTGCACCTGGCCCGAGGTCGTCGTTCCTTCATAGCTTTTGGTGCCGATGAATTCGATTCGCAGAGGCACATCGATATGGCGGATCAGGTCAGCCAGAAACATGAACGAGCCCTTGAGGACACCCACCATGACGAGCGAGCGCCCCGCATACTCTATGCTGATCTGGCGTCCCAATTCGGCCACCCGCTGCTGGATCCGGTCGTGCGGGATGAGGACTTCGAAGCGGGGACCGCTCATCGCCACTAGTCTGCCACGCGCAGGCGCGTGCTGGGAGGTCCGATATGGATATGCGCGGCCGAGGCGCGGCCCGGGACAGCCGCCCGGAACGCGTAATACGGGATCTGCTCGGCTTCCAGAAACTGCCGCAGCCACAGCCCCTCAGCCGAATCCGGCAGCAGCGCCACGTCCACACGACCCCGATGGTCCAGCCCCAGACGGCGGTGAAAAGCCGTCTCCCCCTGCGCGCTCACCGGAAGCGCCCGCCCGAACTGCCGCTGAAACGCCTCCAGGATTCTGCCAAACTGCGCCGCGCTGAAATATCCCCTGCCTTCGAATTTTTCCTGGATGGGGCGCGCCCCTTCCTCCTCGTGCACCGCCTCCAGAGCAGCTTCCAGTTGCGCCATTTCGGAAAGCTGGCGGATGAACTCGGCGCGCGATCGGGCGAGCTCCAGCGTGCGGCGGCGCTCGGCGAGCTCTTCTTCCAGCAGCTTGAGCTCGTTGCGGGCCAGCACGCCTTCCTGCACCAGCCGGCGGACTTCCTCGGTCTTCTCTTCCACCCTTGCCACGCGGCGCCCGGCAGCCTCCACCATCTGGCCGCACATTTCCAGCCCGAGTTCGTCCGGACGCATGGAAGAGTACAGAGTGCGGTTGAGCACGTCGGCGTCGCCAAGGTCGGCGGCGCTGTCGCGGATCTTTTCAACCACTGTCTGCCGCCATTCGAGCCTCTGCCCGAACAGCGCCGGCAGGCAGGCGAAGGCGGCGCAAACAAAAAGCTTGCGCACCCTTTTTATTGTAGTACGATACCCGGTAGGGAGAGGTTCTAACCGAAACTCTTGCGGAAACGAAAACTCAACGGGGCATCTCCTTCCACCGCCACGGAAAGCCCCACGTGGCTCATCGCCCTCCGAGCCGCCGAGTCCAAGAAAGCTTCCGGAATCCGCGTGCTCGACCTGCGCGAAATCGCGTCGTTCTGCGACTTTTTCCTCATCTGCACGGGCGCCAACCAGAGGCAGAACCAGGCCATCTGGGACGAAGTGGCCAAGCAGATGAAGTTACAGGCTGGTGAAACAGCGCTCAGCGTCGAGGGATATGAACATGGCGAGTGGATCCTCGGCGACTTCGGAGACGTGGTCGTCCACGTTTTCTCTCCGGAGAAGCGCGATTACTACCAGCTTGAGCGCCTCTGGCGGGACGCCAAGGACGTGCCGGTTCCGCCGGAAGCGGCTGCCTGAGCGCCTCGCGGGCGCCCCGGATCACGCCGTGCAAACGTCCGCTGCGCGGGCGACGGTTCCTGCCCGTGCCTCCAGATCCCGCATCATCGCCGCCGCCTCAGTCTCGTCGAGGGACCGGACGGCGTCCGCCACGAGCGTGACGCGGATGCCGCGCTCGAGCAGCCCGCGCACGGCATACCGCACGCAGATCTCAGTCACCACTCCATAAACCACGGCATGCTCAAGCCGCAGTTGCCCGAGCAGTCCGGGCAGTTCGGGAATGGTAAAACAATCCACGCTCCTTTTGTTCAGAACAATCTGGCCCGCTTGCGTGCAATCCGGCTTCCGCTGCCCGAAGGTCCCGGTCACGCAATGCGGCGGCCAGAGGGCAAACTCCGGATCGTCCTCGAGATGGGAGTCCGCGGTGGAGATCAGCGGGATGCCGCGCTCCTTCGCCCACCGGTTCAGCCGCGCGATCTGAGGCAGGATCGTCTCCGCGCCGGGCACGTACAGCGCGCCGGCGGGCAGCATGAAGTCGTTCTGCGTGTCGATGTCGAAAAAGGCTGTGTTCATCGCCGCGCCCTCACCTCCCGGGCCAATTGGATGAGTTCTTCGCTCAGATCGATCCGGTAAGGCGGATCGACTTCGAACAGGGTCCGCAGCTGTTTCGGCAGGGCTTCGATCCCCCGGCGGGCGCGCTGCCGCGCTTCCGCGGCGCCCGGCAGCGGCTGGGCGAGTTCACCCCGGAGGATCACCGGCCGCAGCAGAGCCTCGGCGTCGGGCGACGGGCACTCGTGGGAACGTCCGATCATGTCGTGATCCCGGAAGCGAAACACCTGCTTGATGCCCGGAAGCGTCGCCTTGTCCGCGCTGAACTTGGCCGTGTAGCGGCGCCCGAGCGGCGAGACGTGCTCCACCATTTTGTAGACCGCTCCGTGGCTCGGCGCGTCCATCGACGTGGCCAGCTCCGTGCCCACTCCAAAGGCGTCGATCGGCGCGCCCGCGGCCACGAGTTCCAGGATCTTGTACTCGTTCAGGTCGCCGGTGGCCATGATCTTCGCTCCGCGGCAGCCGCCCTCATCCAGGATCCGCCGCACGGCGCGGGACAGTTCAATGAGATTGCCGCTGTCCAGGCGCACGCCCCAGAAAGGCTTGCCAAGCGAGACCGCCTGCCGCGCCCCCTCCAGCGTGTCGTAGGTGTCGATCAGGTACGTCGTGCCATCGCCGAGCAGCCCCTGCAGCCGCTCGAACGCTTCTCTCTCCGTGGGGAAGCTCTGCACCCAGGAATGCGCCGCGGTGCCGAACACCGGAATGCCGAACCGCATCCCGGCCAGCACATTCGAAGTGCCGGCGCAGCCGCCGACAAACGCCGCCCGCGCAGCGTACAGGCCCGCCTGCGGCGAGTGCGCGCGGCGCGTGCCGAACTCGACCACCGCCCGGCCGCCGCTTGCGTCCACCATCCGCGCCGCCTTGGTCGCGATCATCGTCTGGAAACCGACCATTGAGAGAAGGAAGGTTTCCGGGATCTGCGCCTCCATCAGAGGCGCGCGCACGGTGAGCAGCGGTTCGCCGGCGAACACGGGCGTCCCCTCCGGAACCGCGAACACATCGCCCGTGAAGCGGAAGCGCCGCAACGCCTCGAAAAAGCCCGGCTCCGCCCGCCGGAATTGCGGCAGCCCCTGGAGGTAGCGGATTTCGTCCTCTTCGAACCGCAGATGGAGCAGGTACTCCACTGCCTGCTCGAGTCCGGCGGCGATCATGTAGTTGCGGTTCGCCGGAAGCCGCCGCACGAACAGTTCGAACGCCGCTGTCTCCTCCGCCTTCCCGGCCGACCAGTAGCCCGCCGCCATCGTGAGCTGGTACAGGTCGGTCAGCAGGGCGTTCACAGATGCGGTTCCTTCGGCGCGGCGCGCCTATTTCTTCTTCTCCGGCGGCGCTTCCTTCACATCCGCAGCCGCTTTTTCCAGATCGTCCACGCTGGATGCCGCAATCTCATAAAGCGCCGGCTCCCCTTCGCGGCGCGCGATGTATTTGTCGCCGCTCTTCGAGATGAGCACCTTCTCCGTGCCCTTCGCCGTCACGGTCACTTCGATGACGGGCTGCGTAAATCCGGAAGCCGGGAACGAAGCAGCCGACAGCTCCCGCAGGCGGTCGATGAGCGTTTGCACGCCCACGGCGTCCATCGGCTTGCCGCCGCCGGTCCACTTTTCGCCTGACTTGCTGAGGACGAGCTGCCTCTTCTGACCGCGGTATTCGATCCTGGACGGGTCATCGAAGCCGAAGTCGAACAGCTTCTTGTTGCGGAAGTCGTCGAGCCCCTTGTCGAGAGCCTTGGCGTCGAACTCCTGCACCAGATGGAAGCCCTCCACCGCGGAGCTGCGCGCGTAGTACTTGTCCTTGTTCTTCCGCAGTTCGAGCTTCTGCGCGCCCGCCGCGTCCGTGACCGTCACCGCAGCCACGGCTTCTCCCGCTTTGAACTGCTTTTCGAGATCCGCCTTCTGGTCCGAAGTCAGCAGAGGATCCAGCTTCAGGTCCTGCAGCCGGCGGATGTAGTCGTCCACGCTCCAGGAGTCGGCGCGGAACATCTGCGGACGGCTGATGACCCACGAACCCTGGGCGTTCTTCGAGAATTCCAGCGCCTCTTTCTTCCGCTCGAGCTCGACGCGCACGATCTTGTCCCGGTCGAAGGTCAGGATGCGCTTGTCGCGCAGGTCGACAGCCAGCTTGTCGAGCCCGCCCTTCACCCAGGAAGTCAGCAGGTAAACCTTGGGATCGCCGTCCACCTGCGCGAAGCCGCCGCCGCCCACGGGGGCGTCATCGCCGAGAAGCACGGTGCGCGATTTGCCATCCCTGAGCGTGATCACCACCCGCGCGTACGGCTCCTTCAGTCCGAACTGCGCCAGGTCGGCAGGCTTCTCTTCAACGGCCTTGTCCGCATTCAGCGTAGCGGCGGAAGACACGAGGCTGTCGATGGCGGATCTGTCCGCCGCCATCGGCTCCGGCGCCGTGATCCGCCACGTGCCGCTGCTGTCCTTCTCAATGCGCGTCGACTCGCCTTCGCGCCGCAGGATCTCGATCTTCGTGATCTCATCCTCTTTCAGCGACAACAGCTTCAGTTCGGGCTTGCTCTCCGGCTCTTCCTTCCTGTGACGGTTGGACCACCAGACGGCGCCCGCCAGCGCGGCGAGCACTGCCGTCGCAATCAGCAGACCCTTGGGCCGCATCACGCTACCTCCTGCGCCACCAGACCGCAATGCCCAGAACGATCACGACAAGAGGAATGACAAACTGCGAGACCGCGCGGACCATCTGCATCTGGCCTCTGGTGAGCTGAATGCGCCGGTCCTCCGGGTCTTTCGGCCGGATCGAGATCAGGTCCTCGTCCGAGCTGAGCCAGTTCAAAATGTTCATGGCGAGGTCCCGGTTGCCTCCGAAACCCAGAGCGTAGTTTGCGGCAAAATCCGAAGAGCCCACCACCACGAAACGGCCCTCCACGGCGTTGCCGTCCTTCTCCTTGCCCGTGCGGTACGTGCCTGCGGCGGCCACGCAGTAAGACTGCGGCTCGCCTTTCGGCATGGCCAGCGCGCCGGAGGCCAGATTGAGGTTCGTCGCAGCAATGGAGTTTCTCGAGGTGGAGACGAGTTTCTCCACCGAGGTCTTGTCCGTCGGCTTCGGCTCCATCGAACGGACGATGGGGAAAGCGGTGGCCGTGCGCTTCATCTCGCGCACGATCGGATGCGTTTCATACCGCGTGCCCAGCGCCGTCTCGGGCCCCAGGCCGTACAGCCCGCCGATGCCGGAGGTGTCGAGGATCAGATCCTTGTTCAGCTTCACGCCCCAGTCTTCCAGCACCTTGGCCAGCGCTGCGTTGTCGGCGACGCTGTCTTTGGGAGTTTTCAGCGGCGGGTCTGCAAGAAACAGCGCGCGTCCGCCGTCCTCCACATATTTCTTCAAGGCGTCCACCACCGGCTGCGGATACTCCGTGCGCGGTCCCGCCACCACGACGATCGTGCACGCCTCCGGGATCTGGGGCTTCTCGAGCAGGTTGACCGTGTCCGTCTTGTAGTTGTTCTTCTCGATCAGCTCTTTCAACGACGAGTAGGCCGGCGCGTCGCTCTCCTCCAGCGAGTGCTCGCCCGCGCCCGTGCTGAAGCAGACCGTCTTGACGCCGGACTTCAACAACCGGATCAGCGCCGACGTGATCTCTTCCTCGGAGACGCTCCGCGCCTCTTCGCGCTTGCCCGCGGTGGAGAGGATCAGCGTTCCCGTGCGCGTCACTCCGTACTGCTTTGCCACCGTCGGCTTCTTGAACGGATCGATGTAGGCGATCTTGATCCGGGGCGACAGGTTGTTATACCGGTCCAGGAGATCCTTGGCGCGGGAGAAGTCCGCCGTCTCGTCGAAATAGGCGATCTCGACGTCCGCCTTCAGCCCCTTCGCCACCTTGATGGTCTGGTCCGCCAGCGAGTACCGCTTGTTCGAGGTGGAATCGTAGGACTTGTTGTAACGGTTCGCCAGAAAATTCACCACAACCAGAATGGCGAGCACCACGAGAATGTACGTGGAAGCGTACGCCCCGTAACGGGCTTGACGGGATTTCAGAAACTCGATTTTCATCGTTTACGCCCTCCACCGGAGCGACTCGAGGCTCCGCGACGTCAGGAAAATTCCCAGAAAAATCAGCGACAGGAAATAGACGGCGTCCTTGGAGTCGATCACGCCTTTCGAAAACGGCTCGTAATGGCGGACGACGGACATGTACCCCATCACCGCCGCCCAAGTGGCCGTCTCGTAGCCCGCCACCCACTCGAACACCCACAACAGCAGGCATGCGCCGAATGTCACCGCTCCGGCGATGATCTGGTTGCGCGTGGTCGTGGAAATGAACGCGCCGATCGCCAGCAGCCCGCCAGCCTGAAGGAGCAGCCCCAAATACCCCACCAGCATCGGGCGCCAGTCGGGCTTGCCGTAAGCGAACAGGAAGCCCATGTTCAGCAGGCTGATGCCCAGAAGGCAAGCGTAGAGGATCAGCGCCGCCAGCCACTTGCCGAGAATCACCTCCATGTCGCGCACCGGCGAGGTCATCAGGAGTTCGATCGTCCCCTGCCGCTTTTCCTCGGCGAACAGGCGCATCGAGATCAGAGGGATCAGGAAAAGGCCGACGACGGAGGTGTTCATCAGCAGCGGACGGATGATCATCTCGTTGACGTCCATCGGAAAGCTGCGGCCCATCATCGTCGACTGCAGGCTGATGTTCACGAAATAGCCAACGGCATTCCAGAAGAAAAATCCGAAAATCGTGGCGTACATCGCCAGGAGAAGGTAGGCAATGGGAGAAGCAAAGTACGACTTCAGCTCTTTTTTGCAGATTGTCCAGATGTTCTTCATTGCCGTCCTCCTTTTCCGCCCGCTTCGGCCGCTTTTTCCGACGCCGTGAGCTCCAGGAAGACCTCCTCGAGGCTCATCGCCACCGGACGCAGCTCATGCAGCGACCAGCCGTTCTCGACAACGCGCCGGGCAAGCAGCGCCCGCACGTTCTGCCCCGGATCGGATTCGACCTCGAAGGAATGCAGGCCGTTGCGCGACCCCCGGTGCGCCACGCGCGCTACCCCCGGCACTCCGGACAGCGCCCCGCGGATCTCGTCCGTCCCCGCGCCCGCCACTTCCACCAGCACCGCTTCCTGCCCGCGCAGCCGCGACGTCAGGTTCTCCACTGTGTCCTGCGCCACGATCCTGCCCTTGCTGATGATGATCACGTGGTCGCATGTCTGTTCCACTTCCGGCAGGATGTGCGTGGAAAGAATGATCGTGTGCTCGCCGGCGAGCGACCGGATCAACTGCCTCGTCTCATGGATCTGCTTCGGGTCGAGTCCTGCCGTCGGCTCGTCCAGGATCAGCACGTCCGGATTGTGCAGGATCGCCTGCGCCAGCCCCACCCGCTGCCGGTAGCCTTTCGAAAGCTTCGAAATCAGCTTGCGGGAAACGTCCGTCACGGCGCACCGCTCGCTCACTTCAGCCACCCGGCGCCTCACTTCGGCGTGCGGGATGCCCTTCAGACGCGCCACGAAGGACAGGTATTCGTGCACCTCCATCTCCGGGTACAGCGGCGGCGCTTCAGGCAGGTAACCAATCCGGCGCTTCACGTCGAGGGGCTGCTCCATCACGTCGAAGCCTGCCACGGAAGCCCGCCCGGCGGTGGGCGGCATGAAGCAGGTGAGAATGCGCATGGTCGTCGTCTTGCCGGCGCCGTTCGGCCCCAGGAAGCCGACGATCTGCCCCTTGGCGACATCGAAGCTGATGTCGTTGACGGCGACATTGCGGTCGTATCTCTTCGTCAAATTCTGGACGCTGATCATCGGATCATCCTCGATGCGGGAATCCGGGACACGGGCTGTCCCGCCAGCGGCAGCTCTGTCGCTGCCCTCGCTCAAGTGCTTGATGCTACATAGGATAGAGGAGCCTGTCGGCGGCTGTCAACCGGGACGCCGCCGATTGCAGGCAACCGCAGCGGTCTTCTATCATTGAAGGGTTCGCGAAGAACGCCCCCGGGCAGGGCCCCGGCATCTTCGCAAGCCGGCCTGAATCTGATGCGCCGCTCCAATCTCGGCTTCGTTGTCGCCGAACTCGTCCTGAAAGACTTCCGGGTCCGCTACAGGAACATGTCGCTGGGCGTGTTCTGGTCCCTCCTGAACCCGCTCACCATGATGGCGATTCTGACATTCGTCTTCACGCAGGTTTTTGAGAACCGCATCCCTCATTATCCGCTGTACGTCCTTTGCGGGCTCATCCCCTACAACTTCTTCACGCTTTCCTGGGTCACGGGAACCGCATCGATTTCCGAAAACCCCTCGCTGGTGAAACGGATCCCCATGCAGACCGCCCTGCTGCCGCTGGTCTCGGTGCTCTCCAACACCCTGCACCTCGCCATTCAGCTGCTGCTGGTCTTCGCGATGGTGCTCTGGTACGGACTGCCGGTCACATGGCATTACCTGTGGCTTCCGGCAATTTGGTTTCTCGAACTGCTGTTTATCTACGGGCTGGCGTTGGCCTCCAGCAGCCTCCATGTCGTGGTCCGGGATGTGAGGTATGTAGTGGAATCCGCCAACCTTATCCTGTTCTGGCTTGTGCCGATCTTCTACAGCTTCGCCATGGTGCCGGCGGCGTACAGGAGCCTGTACGAGTTCAATCCGGTGGCGGCGCTCGTGCTGGCCACGCAGCACGTGATTCTCGGGCACCGTTCTCCGCCGGCTGCCTTGATGTGGAAAATGACCCTCGTTTCCGCCGTTTTCCTGCTCCTTGGAGCGTTTGTTTTCTCCCGCCTGAAGCGCCGCTTCTACAGGTATCTGTAAATGAGCGATTCGATTCGCGCCGAAAACCTCTCCGTCATCTACCGCCCGCGCGGCAGCCGCAGATTGCTGAGGCAATACCTGCAGGACCGCCTGACGGGCAGGCAGGCGGCGGGCTTCTATGCGCTTCATGACGTGAGTTTCACCGTGCCCCGGGGCGAGGGGCTGGCGGTCGTTGGCGCCAATGGCGCCGGCAAGAGCACTCTGCTAGCGGTCCTGGCCGGCCTTCTGGCCCCGGATTCGGGCTGCGTCGCCGTCGATGGACGCCTGAGCACGCTGATGGAACTGGGCTCCGGTTTCCATCCAGACCTCACGGGCTGGGAAAATCTCCGCCTCTACGGCGCCATTCTCGGCATGTCCCGCAGCGAGCTGCGGGAGCGCGCGGAGCAGATCGTGGAGTTCGCCGAGCTGCAGGGCTATATGGACCAGCCCTTGCGCACATTCTCCTCCGGCATGGTCCTGCGGCTCGCTTTCTCCGTCGCCGTGCACGCACAAGGCGACGTGATCCTGGTCGACGAGATCCTCGCCGTGGGCGACGCCGCTTTCCAGAGAAAGTGCCACCGCCGCCTGCGGGCGTTGCGCGAGCAGGGCGCCACCCTGGTCTGCGTCTCCCACGTCTCCGCCATGCTGGAATCGCTTTGCAGCCGGGGCATCTGGCTGCACCACGGCCGGCTCGTCCAGAGCGGCCCGTATCAGGAAGTCGCCGCCGCCTTCACAGCCTTCATCAATGGCGAGAACCGCCACCTCTGGGACGCGCTGCCGGACGCGCCTGTGCGGACGCCGGGTTGAGACTACGGAGCGTCCGCCGCATTGAAGCCTCTCACGCGGATCGCGGGCGCCTCGCCGCGGCAGTCCGCGACGCTCACTTCCGTGCGGACGCTCGCCGACTCTCCAGACATCAGCGTCACGTAATTGTCCGAGTACAGCGCCGGCAGGACGCGGTCTCCGCTCTTCTCCCGCACCGCCATCAGCCGGACCATCACCGCGGGGGTGCGCTCCGGATTGCGCAGCGTGGTCTCCAGGATCCACGCGTCCCCCTCGCGCCGCGCGCGCGTTCTGGCTTCCAGCTTCACCTTCGGCAGATCCTTGAGCGCTGAGTAATCTTCGCCCGCCGCGCTGCGCCAGTACAGATTCGACGAGAGCAGTTCGCCGCCGCGGCGCAGCTCCAGGCGGATGAAATATACGGGCGGCAGGTTGTCCGGAATCTCCAGCCGGAGCGGCGCCATCACGGAGTCTTCTTTGCTGTCCAGCCCAGCCTGATTTTCCCGCATCACTGCGCCGTTCAGCCCGAGGATCCGCGCTGTCACCGTCAGCCCGGACACATCTCCAGCGTGATAGTTGACCACTTCCACCGCGTTGGTCACCGGATTCCATTGCACATGGAGGGGCTCGTTCGCCTTCTTCGCGCCGAAATATGCGGCTGTGGGCTCCAAGTAGTAGTCGTAAGTCTGCCAGACGAACGACGGCCAGGCGGGATGGCTCATCCAGATCAGCAGTCCCATCCGGTTGCGGCTCTGCGCCTCGAACATCGCCCGGTAGCCCTCGTAATTGAGGAACTGCGCCAGCTCGACCCACTCGCGCGCGCCGCGGGCGCCGCCGAACCGTTTCTCGATCAGCTCGCGGAACGACGCTCCGCCCTGCGCGCCGGTCAGGCAGAAATCATGGATGCCCCACAGCCGCTCCTGCGGCCACATCTGCTCTTCCGGCAGGAATTCGCGCAGGCTCTCCCACGTCACGATGTTCGGCATGCCCATTTCGCTGTGGAACTTCGGCGTGGCGCGGTCCCTGAAGTAATATTCCAGCGGCATCGCCCGATACGGCCCGTGTCCGCTCACCACCTCATCCGCGGAGCTGCGGATGTAATGCATGCGGGGATGCAGCTCCGCCACCAGCCGCCGCAATTCACGGTCCAGCGGCGCGGGCGGGAATCCTTCGTTTCGCCCGCAATACAGCCCGATGGAGGCATGGCGGCGGATGCGCGCAATCAGGTCCCGCGCGTTGTCCAGAAACATCCGGTGATCATCCGGGTCTGGCCCATCCCAGGGGTTCGCCAGCCAGAAGTCCTGCCACACTACAATGCCGTGACGGTCGCACGATTCGTAAAATTCGTCCTCGCCGATCATGCCCACCCAGTTGCGGATCATCGTGAAGTTCTGGTCCCGGTGGTAGCGCACCGCCGCGTCGTATTCACGCGCGCGGTAACGCAGCATCGACTCGCTGAATCCCCAGTTGCCGCCGCGCGGGATGAAGCGGCGCCCGTTGATCCACATCCGCAGCGCCCCGCCCTCTTCGCTGAATGTGAACTCCCGGACGCCTGCGTGAAATGCGGTCTCGTCAGAGACTCGCCCGCCGGTTTCGTATCTCGCCCTGACAGGATACAGATACGGCTCTCCATAGCCGTTGGGCCACCACAGGCGCGGCTTGTCCAGACGCAGCACGACCGGAACCGCCCGTGTTTCTCCCGGCTGGAGTTCCACCGGCTGGGAAAATTCCCGTTCGCCAAACACGCCTCGCAACACGCCTGCCGCAGTACGGCTGCCGTGGTTTTGCGCGAGGAATTCCAGCCGGACTTCCGCCGAAGCTCGATCCGCGCTGACGCGGCTCGTTACCAGGGGATCCGCCAGCGTCACCGCGCCCGTCGCCGACAGTGACACACGATTCCAGATTCCCGTGTTGCGGCCCCGGATCGTCGGAATCCAGTCCCAGCCGATGGAGGCATGGAAAGCCGGGTTGTCCGCGCCCAGCGCGCCGCCATTCTTGTCCGGGTTCAGGAATGTCTTCTCCTTGACGCTGCCCGGCGTGGCGTTCTTCTCCACGAGCACAGCCAGTGCGTTCTTCTCCCCGAACCGGGCTTTCCCCGTCACATCGAACCTGCCCCGCTGGAACGCGCCCTCAATCCGGCCCACGAACTCCCCGTTGAGCCATACCTGCGCCTTCCAGTTGATTCCCTCGAAATTCAGCCACAGCTTCTCGTTTTTCAGAACCGGCGGGACGACAAATTCATTGCGGTACCAGAAATCCGAGTGGAAAAACGAATCCGAGATCATCAATTGGTTGTCAGAATAATTTGGATCCGGGATCGCGCCGATGTTCAGATAGGACACAAGCACAGTGCCGGGAACTGTCGCAGGAATCCAGGACGCATCGGCAAAGCCCGGGCGGCTGAGCGCCTCGCCTGTTGCCGCCACGAGGTTCGCCCGTTGCAGCCGCCATCCGCCGCCGGACAGCAGCATCCGGCCGCCGGCGGCTTGAGGCTGCGGCCGTGGCGCCCACACCGGTCCGCCGCGGCCATACACTTCAAGCTCCGACAGGATGTAGCCTTCCTTCTCCGCTGCCCGCGTCATCAGCACGCGCACGTAGCGGGCCTTTACGGGCGCAGGCAGCCGGATGTCGCCGGAAAGCCCGCTGCCTGCCGGCAGCGCCGCGGCATCGCGCCACTGCTTAGCGTCTTGCGACACCTGCACCCGCCCTTCGGCCGCACGCCAGATCCACTCGAGCGACACGCGGTCAATCGCGCACTCCGCCCCCAGATCCACCATCACCCACTCCTCCCCCGCGCCCGCGCTCTTCCACGCGCTTGCAAACGAATGCGGCCCGCTCAGCAACAGCCTCCGGCCCGCCAGGTAAGGCGTGATCTCTCCCACGCGCCACATCGCCACGGATGGGGCGTCCAGCTCTACCCGGATCCATCTGGCCGCAGCCGCCGGGGACAGCGGAATGCTGGCCGCGAATTCCTGCTTCGGGCGGTCGCGGCTTGCGGCGCTGCCCGCTTCCCTCCACGTCAGTCCGTCATCGGAGACCTTCACGGTCACCGTCCAGCCGGCATCACCCTGATTGCGGAGATTCAGCCGCGCTTCGACGTCGATCCGGTCCACCTGCACGGTCCCCTCGCCTCCCAGAAACCCCGCTTGCACCCATCCGCGCGGCCCCTGGACATCTACGGTTGTCACCCAGTTGCCATCCAGCAGCCACTCGCGCTCGTTCTTTTCGAGCACAGGTTTCTCGCTGCTGCCGGTGACGAGCCACCGTGGCAGCCGCTGCTCGCGAATCCCGTCCGTCACGAGCTGAGCCGTCAGGTTGTAGTCGTAGCTCGACGAGTGCCACGCCGCACGGTGCAGCGCCAGGTTGCGGTAGGTGGCATTGTCGATCCGGGAGACGGGCGAAACATCCTCGCGCGGATCGCCGGGATACACGCCCACCCCGCGCGTTTGCATCTGCCCCATCGCACACCCCGCAAAGAGAATGGCAGCCACAACGGTATGCCGCATCTGGATCTCCATGAAACAGCGATGATGCACGGGCGCTGCGCGGGCCTCCGCCGCCGGGCGCGCCGCTTTACCTTGGATCGCCCTCTTCCACCCACGCCAGATTGAAGTGGGCATGGCGGATGGTCTTGCGCGGCTGTCCCTCCGGCAGATGGTTCAGAAAGACGCTGTAGCTTGCATGGATCGTGCCGTCGGGCGCCTGGAGGATCGAAGGATAGTGAAACGACCCCGGACGGTCCGTTCGCGTATCGAGTTCGATGTGCCGCTTCCACTTCCACGTGGCGCCTTCGTCGTCCGAGATCGTCAGCGCCAGCGAGTGCCGCCCCTTCTCCGTGTCGTTGTTGATCATCAGCCAGCGCCCGTCGCGCAGATTGATGACCTCAAGACCTGTGCCGGAATTTGGAATATCGGTGTCCTCGGCGAAAGTCCACGACTCGCCCTGATCCTTCGAATAGCTCGCCTGCACGCGCTTCGGCGGCGGTCCGTTGTCCCGCATGTAGGCGGCGATGGTTCCGTCCTTCCTGAGAGCGAAGGTCGGCTGAATGCCGGCGACGCTGCCGATCGGCTGGGAGCCTCGCCAGGTCAGTCCGCCGTCGTCGCTGATCGCGACGAGCGAGAAATCGAAGCCATCGGAGTACATCGGCAGCAGAATGCGCCCCGAGGCGAGTTGCACCGGATGCGGGCGCGTCATCCATCCGAGCCGCGTCGTAAGCTTGTCCTTCGCCATCTCCGCAATGCGCGCAGCCCGTTTCTCCCACGGCGTGCCCCGGGCGCGCCGCTCGAGTTCCGCCGCGGTCTGCTCGATCCTCGCGGGCTTCGGCAGCACCAGCCCGGCGCGGCTCCAGCGGGGCGCGCCATTGCCGGAGTATTTCTCCGCCATGCGGAAGTTCGTCACGGCGCTTTCCCACAGGTTGGCGAGGATCGTCTGCCAGAACAGCCACAGCCGCCCCTGCCGGTCGACAAAGAGCACGGGGTTGGTGTCCGGATAGCCCGGCTCGCCGGCCAGAACAAAAGGCGCCGACCATGTTCTCGCCCCGCGCGGCTTCACCGCGCCCATGATTTGCACATCATCGGCCGTCCGCTCGCCCGAGCCGCGGTACCAGCACACCATCAGCCCGCCGTCCGGAAGACGCACGATGGCCGAGGCGTGGTTGTGCTTCGCGTCCAGCGGGAAGATGTCTTCCTTGACCAGGAACGGCTTGTCCGCCGCCACGGCGGGGAGCAGGAAGGAAAACAGCAGTACAGCAGGATCCAGTCGCATCGCAAAGGTTATTCTTCCACACGGCGCCGCAGGAAGGGCAGCGCCAGCAACCCGAATACGGCAAACGCCACCGCATCGCCCGCGGCTATGTACCAGGGCCACGGCCCCATGAAGTCGAGCAGCGACGGCGTCTGCGGCTTCCCGCACAGGTACATGTAGTTCGTGCCAAACACCAGGTTGAACGCGCCGACCAGCGCCGCCCAGCCGTGCAGCACCAGCATCGCCCGCCAGAAGGCCCGCCGCCGCGGCCGCGCCATGCCCGACCACGCCAGGAAGATCAGCGCGGCGATGACGCCTCCATGCGCCGTGAAAAAGTACATCGTCGGGTAGGACCAGAACGGCGCCCACAACTCCGGCGTGAGCACGGCCATCGACGCGCCGCCGATGCCCACAAACCAGGCGGCGTCGAACAGCCAGGGATGGAGCGCCAGCAGCGTGAACACAGTCATCCACAGCGACAGGTCGCACAGGTTCAGCGGCAACGCCTCCGGAAACCGCACGCCCTCCGTATGGAGACGGTACGCGTACCAGACAAGCTCGTTCACCGCCAGAAAGATCCCCGCCGCCAGCCGCACGGCCCGCCCGCGGCGCGCTCCGGGACCCGCGGCAAGCCGCAGCAGAGCCGCCGCGGCGGGGATTGCCAGGATCACGCCCCAATGGCGCGCGCCGAACAGGACGAAATCGGCTTCCACGGCTTCAGCGCAGCTTGACCGGCGCGCCGCCCGCTTCGCGGCTGCGCTGGGCTGCGTCCATGAATGCGAACATTTCCAGAGTTTCCTGTTCCGGCACCGGCGGCACCCTCGACTGGAAGAACTTCACGATCTGCTCAACCAGCCCGCGGTAGCCGGTGTAGAGGTCTTTCGGCGCCTGCCGGATCTCCTTGCCCGCAAACGCGACGGCGCCATACCCTCCATACGGCCTCGTCAGCCGGATGGCCGCCACGCGCCCGTCCTTCCACCGGCCCGTAACGATTTCCGCGTCCGGCGCGTATGTCCGGGTCACCTCTTCGCATCCGGTTCCCATCAGCACATAGAGGATCTCCACGGCGTGAATGCCATACCACGACAGGTCAAGCTGATGCGTCGGCTCCAGCGGCCCCGGCCCCCACACGAGCGCTCCGCTGACGCCATCCTTCTTCAGCTCCGGCAGCAGCGACGAATACCGCAGCGCCGAGGAACTGAACCACCGCACGCCATACTTCTGCGCGATGCGCGCGATCTCCCGCGCGTCGTCAAGCGTGGACGCCAGCGGCTTGTCAATGAACACGGGCTTGCCCGCGCGCGCAATCTCGCGGAACTGCGCGAGGTGCGTGCGCCCGTCGACGCTTTCGAGCAGCACGGCGTCCACTTTGCCCAACAGCGTGGCGATATCCGGCACAATCTCGACATGGAACTTCGACTGCAGTTCCGCGGCGTACTTCTCCACGCGGTCCCGGCTCGAGGCCAGATCGGGGCTCCCGCCTTTGTACGCCGCCACCACGCGGGCCCCAGGCACGTGATCCTTGTGATTCGGGTCGTTCAGAATGGAGGTGAACGCGATGGCGTGCGACGTGTCCGTGCCGACGATGCCGAGCCGCAGGTCGGCGCCGCCGGCGCACGACGCCGCCAGGAGCAACAGAGCAGAGAGCTTCATGGGCGCATTGTATCGGGAATGCGCCGCCGAGTGTACGAGGGCCAGTGCTCGACATCGTCAAAGTCACTTTCTCGGTCACCTGCGATTCTCTGGAAGAGGGATATCGCACAGGCATCTTCCCGATGGGCCATGAAGGCGAGCGCGCCTTTACCTGGCACCGTCCCAACCCGCGCGGCGTCATCCCGCTGGAATCCTTCCACGTGCCCGCCTCGCTCCGCCGCACCTTGCGCCGCGGCGGCTTCACGATCACCACGGACAGCGCGTTTTCGGAAGTCTTGCGGGCGTGCGCGGACCGGCCCGGCGTCTGGATCACGCCCAGGCTGCGCGCCGTTTATGAGGAGCTGCATCGCTGCGGCAAGGCCCACTCGCTGGAAGTGTGGATAGGAGATGAACTCGCCGGGGGCATCTTCGGCGTGCATCTGGGCGGCGCGTTCTTTGCGGAATCGAAGTTCCACCGCGTGACCAACATGTCGAAAGTCGCGCTCGTCACGCTGCTCGAACGCCTCCGAGCCGCCGGCTTTGCGCTGTTCGACGTCCAATACTGGACGCCGCATCTGGCGCAGTTCGGCGCCGTGGAAATTCCGGAAAGCGAATACGGCCGCCGTCTGCGCGCCGCTCTTGCGCTCCAGCGCCGCTTTCCCGCGCCGTAGTCAGGCTTTCAGCCAGCGATCGAGCCAGGCGAAGGCGTCCTCCTGCATCGCCGCATCAAAGCGGTGCGGCCCGTCATAGAAGCGCGCCAGGAAGCGCTCCGGCGCGCCGGCCTTGGCGTAGACCGCAGCCAGCCTGTCCGCCGCCGCCTGCATCCCTTCCGGCGGGAACAGCGAGTCGCCGCGGCACTGCAGCACCATCAGCGGCTTTGCCGCGCGGAGTCCGGCCACATCCGGCAGATCCATCAGCCGGTGCAGCCCCGGCACGAAATGCACGAAAGAGTGCGTGTCCATGTGCGCGCGCATCATCGGGCGCACGGTGGAGAGGAATCCGGCGATGCAGCAGGCGCGGATGCGCCCGTCAAGCGCACCAAGGAACAGCGAGCGCCAGCCGCCGAAGGAAACGCCCACGCAGCCGATCCGCGCAGGATCCACTTCCGGACGCGTGCACAGATAATCCACCGTGCGGATGTCGTCCCAGAGGGTGACGCCCGGCCAGGTCAGCCCCGCATAGGCGAGCGTTTTGACGATCGTCGATTCCTTCGCACGGCACTGCGAGTTCAGCCTGCGCACCTCCGCCAGGCTGAGTTTCGCACGCTCCCATCCGGCAGGCGGCCCGCCCGGGGCAACGTAGCGGCGCTCGCCGAAGGGGAAGGCATCGATGGCGATGACGACAAAGCCGCGGCGCGCGAGCTCGGTGGCCGTTGGACGCCCGCCGTAGTTCACCGCGTGATACTCCCGCATGGCCGGATGGTTGTTGCCGAAATCGATCACCTTTTCCTTGCCGAAAAGGAACATGCCGCCGTGCGAGTGGAGATCGACAACCGCCGGCGCAGGCGTCCTGAGACCCTTGTGCCGCAACAGATAGGCGGGCACGCGCACGCCGGGCGCGGTGGCGAACGACAGCTTTTCAAAGACGATGCCGTCCTGCTCGAAGAGCCGTTCGACAGCCGGCTCGAGCGCCGCCGCGCGTGGCGCCGGGCCGAGCGCCGCGAGCACGGCGGCTCGGGCCTCGGCACGCCAGCCGGCCACGCTTCGGAAACGGGACTGGAGGAAAGAAAGCGGATACTCCGCCGCCGGCGCCAGCGCTTCGATGATTGGGAACAGGGATCCGGAGTCGGCGCGCGGGGCTTCAGGCGCGGCCCGGTCCGGCGGCGCATCGCCAGGCGCGGAGGGCGCAACGGCCGAGGCAAGCAGCATCCGGCGCGAGAACTGGCGGGAAGGCATGAGCCCATTGTCTCCGGCCCTGGGGCCGCGCCGCAGACCGGCTCGCGCCCTGGTGTGAAAGAAAAGCCCCGGCGCCTGCGCCGGATTCCCGGGTCTCCGGAGCGGGCAGCCGGGGCGGGAGTCCTGCCGGGGCGCGCCTCAGGTCGACATCGACGCCAGGAACTCGCTGTTGTTGCGCGTCTTGGCGAGCTTGTCGAGCAGCAGTTCGATCGACTCGACCGGCGAAAGCGGCGCCAGCACCTTGCGCAGGATCCAGATCCGGTTCAGCTCCTCGCGCGAGATCAGCAGCTCGTCCTTGCGCGTGCCGCTCTTGTTGATGTCGATCGCCGGGAAGATGCGCTTGTCCACCAGACGGCGGTCCAGGTGCACTTCCATGTTGCCGGTGCCCTTGAACTCCTCGAAGATCACGTCGTCCATGCGCGATCCCGTGTCGATCAGCGCCGTGGCGATGATGGTCAGCGAGCCGCCCTCTTCGATGTTGCGCGCCGCGCCGAAGAAGCGCTTCGGCCGCTGCAGCGCGTTCGAGTCGACGCCGCCGGACAGCACCTTGCCCGACGGGGGCACGACCGTGTTGTAGGCGCGCGCCAGGCGCGTGATCGAGTCGAGCAGGATCACGACGTCGCGCTTGTGCTCGACCAGCCGCTTGGCCTTCTCGATGACCATCTCCGCCACCTGCACATGGCGCTGCGCCGGCTCGTCGAAGGTGGAACTGATCACCTCGCCCTTCACCGAGCGCTGCATGTCAGTGACTTCCTCCGGGCGCTCGTCGATGAGCAGCACGATGAGGATGATCTCGGGATGGTTGGCGGCGATCGAGTGCGCGATCGACTGCAACATCATCGTCTTGCCCGTGCGCGGCGGGCTGACGATGAGGCCGCGCTGGCCCTTGCCGATGGGCGTCAGCATGTCCATGATCCGGCCGGTGAAGTTGTCGCGCGTCGTCTCCAGGCGGATCCGCTCCAGCGGGTAGAGCGGCGTCAGGTTGTCGAAGAAGATCTTGTTGCGCGCCTGTTCCGGCGGCTCGAAGTTGATCGCGTCCACCTTGATCAGGGCGAAATAGCGCTCGCCTTCCTTGGGCGGGCGGATCTGCCCGCTCACCGTGTCGCCGGTGCGCAGGTCGAAGCGGCGGATCTGCGAAGGTGAAACATAGACGTCGTCGGGCCCGGGCAGGTAGTTGTACTCGGGCGCGCGCAGAAAGCCGAAGCCGTCGGGCAGGCACTCGATGACGCCCTCGGAGAAGATCAGGCCGGCCTTCTCGGCCTGCGCCTGAAGGATCTTGAAGATCAGCTCCTGCTTGCGCATGCCGGCGACGCCGGGGATCTCGAGCTCGCGCGCGATCTGATTCAGGCGCGAGATCGACATCTCCTTGAGCTCGCCGAGGTCGAGGTTGCCGCGCTTGTTCAGCGCGCCCTGCCTCGGAGCCTCTTCCGGCTGCGCTTCATGCGCCTCTTCGGCCCGTACGGCGGGTTCCGCCGCTTTCGGTTCGGCGTCGTTCGTCTTCGCCGCCGGACCGTTCGACTTCGTCCTGCCGTCGGATGTCTTCCTTCGCGTGGGCGCACCTTCGCGTGCAGCGCCCTCCGCGGGGCGGCTCTCGGCCGCCTGCGTCTTTTCCTCGGTGACGGGGTCCTGGTTCACCGGGTTGTTGTTTTCCAGATCGTTTGCCAAATCTCTTTCACTCCTTGGCCTGTCAGGCCCGAAAACCAGAACAGGTCCCCGTCCGGGTATGCCCCGCGGATGGCTTTCTGGCTTTCGTTTCGTTCCTTCCGGTTCAGCTTGTCCGACTTCGCCGCCACGACGGCGTACGGCCGGGAGTGCGCCTCCAGCCAGGCTTTGAGCTGAAGATCGGACTCCATCCAGCCGCGCCGCGCATCGAGCAGCACGAAGCAGAGCGCCAAACTCTCGCGGTGGAGCAGGTAGCTCTCGGCGAGCCCCTGCCAGCCCCTCTTCACCGCCTTCGGGGCCTCAGCATATCCGTAGCCGGGCAGATCGGCGAAGATCACCCGGCCGTCCACTTCAAAGAAATTGACGGCCTGCGTCCTGCCGGGCGTATTGGAGGTGCGGGCCAGCTTCCGTCCCAGGAGGCAGTTTAGCAGGGTCGATTTCCCCACGTTGCTGCGCCCCAGGAACGCGACCTCGGGCAGACCCGGCGGCGGGAAATGCCGCTCGTCCGTGGCGCTCAGCAGGAATCTGGCTTGCGGACGCACGTCTCCGCCGTTCCGATGCCGCCCTTAGTGGGCCCGGTTCTCGTCCGCGCGCAGTTCCGGCACAATCTCCAGGGGATGAGCCGGAGGCCGCGCGGCCAGCGCCTCCACGTCGCCCGCAAGGGCGATTTTCAGCACCTCGTCCATCCATTCGACGAAGTGGATTTTCATCTCGCTCCGGATGTTCTCCGGAACGTCGGCCAGATCATTCTCATTATCCCGCGGCAGCACTACCTGGAAGATGCCGTGACGGTGCGCCGCCAGCAGTTTCTCCTTCACGCCTCCGATGGGCAGCACGCGTCCCCGCAGCGTGATCTCGCCGGTCATCGCGAGATCGCCGCGCACCGGAATCCGCGTCAGCGCCGAAGCCAGCGTCGTGGCGATCGTGATGCCCGCCGACGGACCATCCTTCGGGATCGCGCCCTCGGGCACGTGCACGTGAATATCGAGATGCCGGTAGAAGTCGCGCGGCAGCCCGAGCATCGCCGCGCGCGAGCGGATGAAACTCATCGCCGCCTGCGCCGACTCCTGCATCACGTCGCCGAGCTTGCCCGTGATCGTCAGCCGGCCCCGGCCTTCCATGATGGTTGCTTCCGTGGTGAGCACCTGCCCGCCCACTTCGGTCCACGCCAGCCCCGTGGCCATGCCCACCTCGGGCTTCTTCTCCGTGCCGAGATCGCGGAACCGCGGCGGGCCCAGCAGTTGCTGCACCTTTGCACCGTCGACCACGACCTTCGCATGCACCACGGCGGATTTCTTCCTGCCTTTGTTCCCGCTTTCCTGCTCGGCAGCCGATTCCGCCATCACGATCTGACGCGCCACCTTGCGGCACACGTTGCCGATCTCGCGCTCGAGATTGCGGACGCCGGCTTCGCGTGTGTAGTTCTGGACCAGCGCCAGCAGCCCCGTGTCCTGGAACTCCAGATGCTCGGGCGCGAGCCCCGTGGCCTTCATCTGTTTCGGCACCAGGAACCGCCGCGCAATTTCCATCTTCTCGAACTCGGTGTAGCCGGACAGCCGGATCACCTCCATGCGGTCCTGCAACGCGGGCGGAATGGTGTGCAGCACGTTCGCCGTGGCGATGAAGAACACCTCGCTCAGGTCGTATTCGACGTCGAGGTAGTGGTCGACGAACATGTGGTTCTGCTCGGGATCCAGGACTTCGAGCAGCGCCGCCGACGGATCGCCGCGGAAATCGGTGGACATCTTGTCCACCTCGTCGAGCATGAAAACAGGGTTCCGCGTGCCCGCCTTCTTCATCATCTGGATGATCTGGCCCGGCAGCGCGCCGATGTAGGTGCGCCGGTGGCCGCGGATCTCGGCCTCGTCGCGCACGCCGCCGAGGGACATGCGCACGAAGTTGCGCCCCGTCGCCTTGGCGATGCTCATGCCGAGCGAGGTCTTGCCCACGCCCGGCGGCCCGACGAAGCAGAGGATGGAGCCCTTGGGATTCTTCACCAGGCGCCGCACCGCCAGAAACTCAAGGATGCGCTCCTTGATCTTCTCCAGCCCGTAGTGGTCGGCGTTGAGAACCTCCTCGGCGTAGCGGAGGTCGCGGATCTCCTTCGTCTTTTTCTGCCACGGCACCGAGAGCATCCACTCCAGGTAGTTGCGCGACACCGTGGACTCGGCCGACATCGGCGGCATCTGCTCCAGCCGGCGCAGCTCGGCAAGCGCCTTCTCGCGGGCGTCGCCCGTCATCCCGGAGTCGTCGATCCGCGTGCGCAGTTCGTCGAACTCGCTCTTCTCGCCGCGCCCCAGCTCCTTCTGGATCGCCTTGATCTTTTCGTTGAGGTAATACTCTTTCTGCGCCTTCTCCATCTGGCGCTTCACGCGCCCCTGGATGGTGCGGTCGACATTGAGCTTCTCGATCTCGATGTCGAGCATGTCGGCGATGCGCGTCAGGCGGTCGACGGGATCGAAGATCTCCAGCAGCTCCTGCTTCTCTTCGATCGTCAACTGGAGGTTCGCGCCGATCGTGTCGGCAAGCTTGCCCGGATCATCCACCCGGACGGCGGCGATCATCGTCTCGTAGTTGACGTTCTGGCTCAGCTTGACGTACTGCTCGAACAGCGATGTCACACGCGCCGTCAGGCTTTCCAGTTGGAGGCCCGGCTCCACTTTCTGCGGAACCGTGCGCACCAGAGCGCGGAAGAAGCCGTCTTCCTCGGAGATTGAGACGATCTTGCCGCGCTCCACTCCCTCCACCAGAACCTTGATGTTGCCGTCGGGCATGCGCACGGACTGCACGATGCTGGCCACCGTGCCGACCTGGTAAATGTCCTCAGGATGCGGGTCGTCCACCGTCGCGTCGTGCTGCGTGGCCAGGAAAATCTTCTTGTCGGTGGCGAGCGCCTCTTCCAGCGCGCGGACGCTGGATTCCCTCCCCACAACGAACGGGGTCATCATGTGCGGGAAGATCACCACGTCCCGGATGGGCATCATGGGGAGCCGCCGCGCTTCCAACTTCTCTTTCGAGCTGCTCATGGATTGATTGTCGTTTTACCGGACAGTTCCACTCTGGGGAAATCCGGGCCGCCCGGCGCCCGGCCTGCCATGCCGCGTGGCTCGAAGCTCCTCAACCGGCCTTCTCGAGCAACGCCCAGTTGATCTTCTGCGTCATGACCATCTCGCGCGTCACCAGGAACTCCCGCACCTTCTTGTACGACGGCAGGTAGTACATGACGTCCAGCATCAGTTCTTCGAGGATCATGCGCAGGCCCCGCGCCCCCACCTTCCTCTGCAGAGCCAGATCAGCGATCGCCTCCAGGGCGTCATCGCTGAATTTCAGTTTAACATTTTCGTACTCGAACAGCTTCTGGTATTGCTTGATGATCGCGTTGCGCGGCTTTACGAGGATCTGCACCAGCGCGTCCCGGTCCAGATCCTCCAGCACCGCCGCCACCGGGAGCCTGCCAATGAATTCGGGGATGAAACCGAACTTGATCAGGTCTTCCGGCTGGAGCTGCTCGAGCAGCGACATGTCCCGCTGCTGCGCCCCGCGAGCCCCTTCGCGGTTTTCCTCCACGCTCTTGAAGCCCAGCGTCTTCTTGCCCGCGCGCCGGGCGATGATCTTCTCCAGCCCGACGAAAGCGCCCCCGCAGATGAACAGGATGTTGGTCGTATCGACCGGGGTGAACTCCTGGTGCGGGTGCTTCCGCCCGCCCTGCGGCGGCACGTTGGCGATGGTTCCTTCCAGGATCTTCAGCAGCGCCTGCTGCACGCCTTCGCCTGAGACGTCGCGCGTGATCGACGGGTTCTCGTCCTTGCGCGAGATCTTGTCGATTTCGTCGATGTAAATGATCCCCGTCTGGCACCGCTGCACGTCCCAGTCGGCGTTCTGCAGCAGCCGCAGGATGATGTTCTCCACATCCTCGCCGACGTAGCCTGCTTCGGTCAGAGTCGTGGCATCGACGATGGCGAACGGCACGTCCAGGATGCGCGCCAGCGTCTGCGCCAGCAGCGTCTTTCCCGTGCCGGTGGGTCCGATCAGGAGGATGTTGGACTTGGATACCTCGATCTCACCCACCTTGTGGCGGTTCATCTGAATCCGCTTGTAGTGGTTGTAGACCGCCACCGCCAGCTTCTTTTTCGCCGGTTCCTGCCCGATGACGTACTGGTCGAGATACTCTTTCAGCTCCAGGGGCTTCGGCAGCTTCTGCGGCGCGCCGTACGGGCGCTCCACACGGTCGTCGGCGAGGATCGAATTGCAGACGGCTATGCACTCGTCGCAAATGTAGGCTCTCGGGTAATCGCTCGGGGAGGCGATCAGCTTCCCGACCGCGTCCTGGCTCTTATGGCAAAACGAGCATCTGAGAATTTCGTCGCTCGGGGATCGCTTCACAAGTCATCTCCCTGCGGTCCGGGGCACATGCCTCACCCCATACCCCGCGGTTCCCGTGCCCTCATTATCCACCGAAAGCCTCAAACGTGGCAATGGACCCGGTTGCAGTTGGGTTACCGATAGCCATCTGATGCCGCCACATGGCCGAAAGATGACATTGGTTCCAGTACCCCGCCCGCCGGCAGGCTCCAGAACCGGCAAGTTGTCGCCTCCACCGCCGCTCCGATATGCTCAGATTACGCCCCAATGAAACACCGCGCATCCATCTTTCTCTTTCTGCTCGTCTTCGCTTTGGTCCTGCCCGCGCAGGAGAAGGCCGATCTCGAAGCCATCTACCGGGTCAAGCAGGAGGCCTTCCAGAATTCCCGGGTCATGGACATCCTGATGCAACTCACCGATGTTCACGGCCCCCGGCTGGCCGGTTCGCCCCGTTACCGCGCCGGCGCCGAATGGGTTCAGAAGACCCTGAAGGAGTGGGGCATCGAAGATGTCCGCTTCGAGCCGTGGGGCCAGTTCGGCCGCGGCTGGGAGAACAAGAAGTATTACGCCGCCATGACCGAGCCCGCTTATATGCCCCTGATCGGCGCGCCGCAGGCGTGGACCGCATCCACGAACGGCATGATCACCGGAGAGCCGATCTTCGCCGCGCTCCGCGAAGAGGCGGACTTGGCAAAATGGCGTGGCAAGCTCGCCGGCAAGATCGTTCTTGTGGATCCGCCGCGCGACATCGCCCTGCACGAGAAGGCCGACGCCCGCCGCTACACGGACCAGGATCTGGCGGGGATCGCCACTGCCCAGATCCTGCCTTTCGGCCGCCGCATGGCCGCCCCGGGCCAGCCGCGGCCGAACTTCTTGCAGATGATGGCCTTCCGCCGGAAGCTGAATGACTTCCTCCGCGAAGAGAAGGCCGCGCTGATCATCCAGAACGGCCGCGGCGATTTCGGCACGTTCTTCACTTCCAGCGGCGGCTCCCGCAATCCCAAGGACCAGCAGTCTCCGCCCGCCATCGTGCTGACCGCCGAGCACTATAACCGCATCTGGCGCCTGCTGGACCGCAAGGTCCCCGTGCGCATTGAAGCCGAAATCCGCAACGAGTGGTACGACGCCGACCAGCACAACTTCAACATCGTGGCCGATCTCCCCGGCGCCGGCAAGCACAAGGACGAGATCGTGATGATCGGCGGCCACTTCGACACATGGCACGCCGGCACGGGCGCCACCGACAACAGCGCCGGCTCAGCCGTCATGCTCGAGGTCATGCGGATCCTGAAAAAGCTCGATCTCAAGCTCGACCGCACCGTGCGGATGGCGCTTTGGGACGCGGAAGAGCAGGGCCTGCTCGGCTCGCGCGGCTACGTCACAAAGCACTTTGCCGACCGCGCCACCATGAAAACTCTGCCCGAGTACGACAAGCTCTCCGCCTATTACAACGTCGACAACGGCGGCGGGCGCATCCGCGGCATTTATCTCCAGGGCAATGATATGTGCCGCCCCATCTTCGAAGCCTGGCTTGCGCCCCTGCGCGATCTCGGAGCCGCCACCGTCACCAGCCGCAACACCGGAGGCACGGACCACCAGAGCTTCGATGCCGTCGGCTTGCCCGGCTTCCAGTTCATTCAGGATCCACTCGAATACGACACGCGCACCCACCACACGAACATGGACGTCTACGACCGCATCCCCCGCGAAGACATGATGCAGATGTCCGCCGTCGTGGCGACGCTAGTCGTCCACACCGCCAACCGCGAAGAAAAACTGCCGCGCAAACCGCGCCCCGCGCCGCGTCCCCAGCAGGGACCGATGAGTTTCTGAGCCCGGCTGCGGCTACTTCAGGAGCGCGTCCACGGTCGCCCGCGTAATCGGGTGGTAGCCGGGACGCGCTCTTTCATAGATCCGCCGCGCCCGCCCGAGCCCCTCCGGCGTCTTCGCCAGCTCCGCATACAGGGGCTTGACGAACTTCCTCCGTCCCACTTCCATCAGGAAGCGCTCCAGCCTTTCGTACGCCGCCTCATATCCGCTGCGGACCGCCATCAGCAGCCACTGCGCCGTGATTTCGCTGTTCCCGCTCTTCGTGAAACCCCATCGCCGGTCGAGTTCCGCCATCCGCTCCGCAGGCAGCCTCTCCGGCATCCCCCGCAGCCAGTGCAGCCACTCCTGCGTGGTCCATTCCCTGCGGGGCTCGCTTCCGAACTCGTACCGCGGGCGCGGCGCGCTTTTCGGCAATCCCGGCTGATAGAGCCACTCGCTGACGTCTTCATCGGGGAACGCGCGTCTCAGCTCGGCGACGAAGTCCGCCGTCGTGATGGACTGAAACGCGAACCGCTCAAAGTAGCCCCGCAGCCATTGATCCCACTGCTCCCGCCCGTGTTTCTGTTCCAGGTGGCGCAGCAACAGCGCCCCCTTCACGTAGGGAACCTGCGTCATCCCGTCATCCGGATCCCTGCCCTTGAGATCGAGCACCAGCTTCTGGTCCGCCTCGGGCAAATGGCGCAGCTCCTCTTCGAGCTCGCCCACTTCCACCGCCATCTCCATCTCGCTGCGGGCGCGCCCGTACAGCGCTTCCTGAATCCGCCGTTCGATGTAGGTCGTGAATCCCTCATTCAGCCAGAAGTCGTTCCATGTGGCATTCGTCACCAGGTTTCCCGACCAGGAGTGCGCCAGCTCGTGCGAGATCAACGCCACGAGGCTCCTGTCTCCGGCGATCACCGTCGGAGTTGCGAACGTGAGGCAGGGATTTTCCATGCCTCCGAACGGGAACGACGGCGGCAGCACCAGCAGGTCGTACCGCCCCCACCGGTAGCGCCCATAGAGCCGCTCGGCCGCCGTCACCATCTTTTCGACGTCGGCGAATTCCCGCGCTGCGCCATCGAGCACCGCCGGCTCCGCCCACACGCCGCAGCGCGCGCCCAGCGGGCGGAATTCCACGTCGCCCACCGCCAGCGCCATCAGATAGGAAGGAACGGGCAAAGGCATGTGGAAATGCCCGTCCCGCACGCGGCGCGCCGCCATCAGCGCTTTCAGGGGCACCGGCGCGTGAATGCGCGCGGAAAACGTCACGCGTACGCCGGGCGAATCCTGCAAAGGAATCCAGCTCCGCGCATGGATCGCCTGCGACTGCGAGTACAGAAACGGGTGGCGCTTGCCCGCCGTCTGCGGCGGCTCGAGCCATTGCAGCCCGCTGGCAGCCGGCGACGTCTCGTACTCGATCAGCACGCTGCGCTCTCCGGGTTCGAGATCGATCTCGAGGGGCGCGCCGAGAATCGGATCCTTCGCGCCAAGACGGAAATTGTCCGTGCGCCCGTTCACGCGCCGGATTATCAAGTCGCGTGTGTCGAGGATGAGCCTGCGCCCCGCCGGATCGAGCGTGAGCGCCGCCGCGCCGCGCAGCCTGCGTTCTTCGAACGACACCGCCAGGTCGAGTTCGATATGCCGGACCCGCGATTCGCGCGGGTTCGCGTAGGAATGGATGTCCGCTGCGCTCACAACCGTTATCGTAGCGGGATCGCGGCAGCGGCACGCGGCGGCGCTGTGATAGCTTCAGTTCTTCGTATGCAGCAGGCTTCCACGGGCAGGCTCCAGTCGCTCGACATCTTCCGGGGCTTCACCATCGCCTCGATGATCCTGGTGAACAATCCCGGCTCATCGCCGGCTTACGCTCAGCTCGAACACGCCGTATGGCACGGATGGACCTTCACCGACACGGTGTTCCCGTTCTTCCTCTGGATCGTCGGCGTGTCCATGACGCTGTCCACGGCGCGCCGCATCGAACGCGGACAGACCCGCTCGGAACTCCTCCGCCACGCCTTCCAGCGCGCCGTCATCCTGTTTCTGCTCGGCGTCTTCGTGGGGCCGTTTCCGCATATCGATCCCGCCACCATCCGCATTCCCGGCGTGCTGCAGCGCATCGCCGTCTGCTATCTGATCGCGTTCCTCATCTTCCTCTACACGAGCGTGCGCGGGCAGATCCTCTGGCTGCTGGCCTTCAACACCGTGTATCTCGGGCTGATGTGGTTCGGTCCAACGCCCGGCTGCGGCGCGGGTTCGTGGTCGATGGACTGCAACTTCGCCCGGCACATCGATTCGCTCCTGCTCAGCGGCCACATGTGGCGGCACACGCGGGACTGGGACCCAGAGGGCATCGTCAGCACGCTGCCCGCGGTTTCCACCGTATTGTTCGGCGCGCTCGCCGGCCATGTCCTGCGCCACTTTTCCTGGCACCGGGCGCGCCTGCAGGCGTTCCTCTTCGGCGGCTCGGCGCTGTTCGCCGCGGCTCAGGTGATGTCGATCTGGATCCCCGTCAACAAGAACCTGTGGACGACGTCGTTCGCGTTCCTGATGGCGGGCCTCGCCATGCTCGCCTTCGCCTTCTGGTACTGGCTGGCCGAGGTGCGCGGCGCGGGGCGCTGGTTCCGCTTCTTCGAGATCTATGGCTCCAATGCGATCCTGATGTTCCTTCTCTCCGGCATCTTCGCCCGCATAGCCGGCGCCACGGGTTTCGACGAGTGGTGGTACGGCCGCGTCTGCCTGGCCATCGCCTCCGCTCAGAAGAACGCCAGCCTGCTGTACGCCCTCACCAACGTCCTGGCCCTCTGGCTGGTCGCGTTCGGGCTGTGGCGCAGGAAATGGTTTCTGAAATTCTGACTTCCTGAAGCCCGCCGCCGTCAGCCGCCGCGCCGCCCCCCGGCGAGCTTCTCCGCCAGACGAAACGCCGCCACGAAGCTCTTCGGCGACGCCACGCCCTTCCCGGCGATGTCGAACGCCGTGCCGTGATCCACGCTTGTGCGCACGATCGGAAGGCCGAGGGTCACATTCACGCCGCCTTCGAAATCGAGCAGCTTCAGCGGAATGTGGCCCTGATCGTGATACATGCACACCACCGCGTCGAAGCGCCCCCGCTGTACCGCCAGATAGAACAGCGTGTCCGGCGGCAACGGCCCCTCCACAGGCCATCCCTGCGCTCGCGCCCATTCCACCGCCGGCGCGATCACGCGGATCTCCTCATCGCCGAATGCGCCGCCCTCGCCCGCATGCGGGTTCAGCCCCGCCACCGCGATCCGCGCCGCCGGCTTCAGCCGCAGCACCGCCTCGCACGTCAGCTCGAGAATCCGCCGCACACGCTCCGGCGTCACGCGCTCGATCGCCTCGCGCAGCGAGCAGTGCGTGCTCACGTGCGTCACCATCAGCCGCTCGCTCGCGAGCAGAATGGTCACGTCGCCGGCTCCGCACACCTCGCCGAGCAACTCCGTGTGCCCGGTGAAATGCGGATCGCTCATCTGGATCGCCTGCTTGTTCACAGGCAGCGTGACGAGTGCTTCAATTTCGCCCGCCAGCGCCGCCCGCGCGGCCCGCACCACGGCTTTCCGCGCCGCGCGACCCGCCGCCGCGCTCAGCTCGCCGGGGCGGACTCCGGCGCTCTCGAGCAGGCCCAGATCGATCACGTTCAGCGCCTCGGGCACGGACACCCGCGGCGCTTCCACGCGCCGCAGCGGCACTCCATAGCCGAGGACGCGGTTGTAGTACTCAAGAGCCGCCAACTCGCCATACAGGACGAACGGCCCGCTGACGAGTCCGTCGCGCCACGCCTTGAGCACGATCTCCGGGCCGACGCCGTTGGCGTCCCCCATCGTCACGCCGATCATGACTTCTCCAAAGCCGTCCGGCGCCGGTCAAGGCGTGATCCGCGCCGCCCAGCCGCCGCCGGGCGCCAGCCGCACCTTCACCACGCTCTGCCGGTTCACTTTGCCCTTCTTCATGCGGTAGTCGCTGCCCACGCGGTGCGCATTCACGCCGTCTTCATACGACGTCATCGCGAACTGGCCCTGCGGCAGGAAGTCGAACCGCAGCTCGAGCTCCCGCGGCGTCCAGTTCGTCATCACGCCCACATACCACTGCCTGCCGTGCCTTCGCGCCACGGCAACGTACTCGCCGAGGCTCGAGTCCAGCACGACGGTCTCGTCCCAGACCGTCGGCACGGGCGCGAGAAACTCCATCGCCTCCGGCTCCCGCAGATAGTTCGACGGGCTGTCGGAAAGCATCTGCAGCGGGCTTTCGTAGACCGCGTACATGGCCAGTTGATGGCAGCGCGTTCCCATCGACATCGGCGTCTGGAACAGCGCCGCGAAGCTGCCCCGGGCGGCGTTCCTCATCGCGCCGGGCGTGAAGTCCATCGGCCCGATGAACATCCGCGTGAACGGCAGCATCGCCGTGTGCGATGGCTGGATTTCCGCGCTCCATTTGCTCCATTCGAGCCCCTTCACGCCCTCGTTGCTGATGATGTTCGGCCAGGTGCGCGTCATCAGCGCGGTGCGCTGCACGCCGTGGAAATCCACCAGCATCTTCCGCTTCGCCGCTTCGCGCGCCAGATCCTGGAGGAAGTTGACCACCTTCTGGTCGTCGCGCTGCATGAAGTCCACCTTGATCCCCTTCACGCCCCATTTGGCGTACTGGTCGAGCGCCGCCTGCATCTGGTCCGCCAGCGTCTTCCACACCACCCACAGGATCACACCCACCTTCTTCTGCGCCGCATATGACGTGATCTCCCCGATGTTCACATCCGGCACAACCTCCAGCACGTTGCCCAGCTTGTACCAGCCTTCGTCGAGCACGATGTACTCGAGGCCGTATTTCGCCGCGAAGTCGATGAAGTACTTGTAGCTCGCCGTGTTCACGCCGGAACGGAAATCGACTCCGTAGAGGTTCAGCGCGTTCCACCAGTCCCAGGCGACTTTGCCCGGGCGGATCCAGCCTGCGTCCGGGATCTCGGTGGGCTTCTGCAGCAGCCAGACGAGCGGGTTCGTGAGCAGGTCGCCGTCCTTCTCAGCCACCGCCACCAGCCGCCAGGGATACGTGCGCGTTCCGCGCGTGCCGGCGATGAAGTCCTCCGCTTCCACCACGCGGAAATCCCGGTCTCCGCGCAGCGACTCTTTCCGCGGATAGGGAGGAAACGCGGCGTCCAGCCCCTTGCCGCCCGTGCCCCGGAACCACAGCCCCGGATAGTCCTCAATCCAGGCCTCCGCCAGCGCCAGCTTCACGCCTCCAGCGTCAACCACCACGGGCAGCGTGGCGAGAGTGCCCGGCGCGATCGAGCTCAGCCGCCGCCGCGCATAGGTGCGCTCGTTGTGCGAGAAGAAGCTCTCCTCCGCCGGATAATACACATCGAAGTCTTCCGCGAAGCGGAACGACGCCTCTTCGTCGAAGACCTTTACGCGCTGCGAAGGCAGCGCTGTCTCCAGCCGGTAGGCGGCGCCTTCGTTGTATGCGCGGAACGTCACCGCCAGCCCGCCTTCCGCTTCGATCCGCAGTTCGTTGTAATGCTCGCGGATCCGTGCCGCCTTCAGCTTCACCTGCGGCTCGAGCACGGCGTCGTGCGAGCGTTCCTTGGCCCCGCGCACCTTGATGCCCACGCCCAGCCGCGCGCCGTCGATGCGGATGGAAGCGGTCGAGTTCTCCATCACCGTCCTGCCGCGCACTGCGATGTCATAGGCGAGCCGCTCGCCCGCCCGGATCCTGACTTCAATCCGCCCGTCAGGCGAACGCAGCAGGTAGCTCTGCTGCCCGGAACCGACCGCCCCGGACACGCCCGCCAGCGCAAAGACCAGCCACACACGATTCCGAATGAATGACATCTGTGAACCCTTCCCCCCGCTCGGCACGGGCGCGCAGCAGGGATGTAGCGATTCTATCGCCGCGGCAAGGCGGGTGTTTCAGCGTTTCAACGCGCGCGCCTTGCGGTCCAGTTCGGCGAGTTTCAGCCGGATGCTGACGATGTAAGGCGGCTCTCCAGGCGTCCAGTGCCCGTAAGTCGTGGTGAGGATCGTGTCGTCTGGCAGCCGCAGCACGCCGGGATAGCAGCAGTCGAGGTCCTTGTGGTTCTTCATCAGACGCACGCGGTACTGCCCTTCGCGCCCCTGCTCGATGTCCTCATACCGTCCCACCCATGCCACCCAGTCGCCGCGCGTGGGGCTTTCGAGCGTCGTGTCGCGGAACGAGATGAACAGCCTTCCATCGCGCGCGTATGCCGCCGTGTGACGGTCGCCGGTGAGCGCCCCCGGCAGCTCGCGCGGCGCACTCCATGTCTCGCCCTCGTCGTCGGAGAACGAGACGAACGAGTTGAACTTCCGGCTGTTCTCGCGGAGCAGGAGGGCAAAGCGCTCGCCGTCCGGAGAGCGCACCAGGCCCGGCTCGCACAGATGCGCCTCGGGGTGCGACAGGATCGCCTGCGGCGGGCTCCACGTCATTCCGCCATCGCGCGAGACGGTCTTGTACACGATGAACCGGTCCCGCCTGCCGTCTTTGCGCAGGAAGCGTCCGTCGTCGTGGAACAGAGCCATGTAGCGGCCATCGCGCAGACGCTCCACGCTCGCCATCGTCACCACGCCTCCGAAGTCGCCGATCGGCTTCAGCGGAGTCCATGTCACGCCGTCGTCTTCCGAGACGGACATGCGGATGGGATACAGGCCTGAAAACAGGATCAGCCGCTTCTTCCCCATCGCGTCGATCACGCGGTGAATCGTCGGCGTTTCCTGCGACGTGGCCCAGTTGTCCGGCACCGGGAGCCGCGCCGACCACGTCCTGCCGCCGTCGCGGCTGCGCTTCAATACGATCGCCCCGCGCCCGTGGCCTTTGGGATAGACCGCCAGCACGGTGCGCCCGTCTTCGAGAACCGCTGTCGTCGGATGGCCAAGATACTGCCCCGGCTCGCGGTCCACCACCGTCTGCCGGTGGGTCTCCTGCGCCAGATCAATCAGCGGGATGGAATAGCCGCGCGGCGGCTGGCAGAGTCCAGGAACCGCCAAGAGCAGGAAAACGAGCGCTCCCCTGTAGCTCATCGGATCATCGAGCCTCCCACTGGCGAGAGCATCATGCTGCTGATGTTCGACACGATCTCGCCGTCGCTCAGCCCCGGTGTCGCAGCCATCTTCTTCCACTCGGGACTCGTGGCAAAAGCGCGCCAGTTGGCCTCGCGCGCCGCCAGGCCGTCAAACGCCACCATGTAGGTCAGGTTCGGCATCCTCGCGCCGGCAATCGTCTCGCCGAAAAACACCGGAAGCAGGCCGAACTTGCGAAACAGATCGATTTCGCCGTCTTCAAACATCCCGATCTTTTTTGCGAGCGACTCCGGGGTGTTCGATTCATAGGTGCGCAATTCGAACACGCGCGCCGCGCGCCCCTCGCCGGCGGGAGGCGTCTCGATCGCCGGAAACTTCCGGAAGCCCCGCAGGAGCTGCACCTCCATCCGCTGATAGGGCAATTGCACCTGCCTGTAAAGAGCTTCCGTAGCGGATTGCAGTTCGCCGTCGGCGCCGAGCCGCTGCCAGCACTGCTCGAACGCCGCCAGCGAAGCATGCTGAACCACCAGCAGCAGGAACGGCGAGCCGGGCGCGATCGCACTCGCGAACAGTCCCGCCGGACCCGCGCCCGCCTTGCGGATGGCGGGTATGAGCGTCTTGCCCAGGTGCGTGCCGAGCCTGCCGCGCTGATTGTCCAACATGTTGCGAAGCTGGAAATAGCGCAGTTCCAGGATAGCCGGGTTCGTGGAAGCATTGGAGGATTGCGCCATGGCTGCCGCAGGAAGACCGGCGCCGCCGGCCAGAAGAGTTCGTCTTCTCATGACGCGTGCGATTCTATCGCACGCCGCGCGCCGCTGTTACCAGCCCACCGGCCTGCCTTTGTTCTGCACGGCGAGCCAGTCTTCCAGCGGCTTGAAGTAGGCGCGGATGGCCGTTGCGTCCATCTGCCGCGTGCCTGTCACTTTCTCGAGCGCCTCCTGCCACGGGCGGCTTGCGCCCATTTCCAGCATCTCCTTCAGACGCCGTCCGGCTTCCTTGTTGTCATAGATCGAGCAACGGTGCACCGGTCCCGTGCAGCCTGCCGCATCGCTCAGCGCCTTGTGGAACTGGAACTGGAGGATATGCGCCAGGAAGTAGCGCGTGTAAGGGACGTTGGCGGGCACGTGATACTTCGCGCCCGGGTCGAAGAACTCCTCGCCGCGCTCGCCTGCGGGGGCCACGCCCTGATACTTCCGCCGCAGCTCCCACCAGGCGCGGTTGTACTGCTCCGGCTTCACCTCGCCCGAGAACACTTTCCAGCGCCATTGATCGATCAGCAGCCCGAACGGCAGGAAGGCCACTTTATCCAGCGCGCGCGCCATCAGCAGTCCGAGATCCTTGCTTGCGTCCGGCGCCCGGTCGAGCAGCCCGATTCTTACCAGGTACTCCGGCGTGATCGACAGGGCGATCGTGTCGCCCACGGCTTCATGGAAGCCGTCGTTAGCGCCCGCGCGGAACAGGAACGGCTGGCGGTTGTACGCGCGCTGGTAAAAATTGTGCCCTAGCTCATGATGGATCACGTTGAAGTCATCCGCCGTGATCTCGATGCACATCTTGATCCGCAGGTCGTCGACGTTGTCCACGTCCCAGGCTGAAGCGTGGCACACGACGTCGCGATCCCGCGGGCGGGTGAACATCGACCGCTCCCAGAAGGTCGGCGGCAGCGGCTCGAAAGTGAGTGATGTGAAGAACCGTTCGCCGTACTTCACCATGTCCACGGGCGTGGTGTTCCGCCGCTTCAGGATCGCCGTCAGATCGTAGCCCGGATCGGCGCCCTCCGGCGCGAGCAGCGGATAGAGGTTGTCCCACTGCTGCGCCCAGATGTTGCCCAGCAGATGCGCCGGGATCGGACCGTTTTCGGGCACGGCTTCCGGCCCGTATTTCTCGCGCAGCTTCCACCGCACATAGGCGTGGAGCTGTTCGTACAGCGGCTTCACCTGCTCCCAGAGCCGGTCCAGTTCGCGCGCGAAGTCTTCGGGCGGCATGTCGTAGCCGCTGCGCCAGAGCGCGCCCGTGTCCGCGAAGCCCAGCTCCCGCGCGCCCTTGTTGGCGATCTCCACCACGCGCGCAAAGTCCTTCTTCATCGGCGGCGCGATCGAGCGCCAGCCCTGCCAGACGTCAAGGAGCTGCTTCGGATCGCGGCTGGACGCCATGATCCGGGTGATTTCGTCGACGTTCAGGCACCTTTTCTCGTCGCCGCCGGGACAGTACCTGCCTTTGCCATAGGCGGATTCCAGCCCCGCGGCGAGCTTCGTCATCTCCGCCGCCTCGGCTGGATCCGAAGGCGCCGGCAACGTGATCGCCAGTTTCAGCAGCCTGATCTTGCGCTGCAAGTCGGGCGGCAGAGCCGCCTTCTCATATTTCGACGCCTCTTTCGCCAGGCGGACGCCGGCTGTGATGAGACGCTCGTTCGCCTTCGCCGCCAGCGCCTCCGTGTCCATCGTGATGTAGGTGGATTGCACCCAGGCAGCCTGGGAAGCTTCGTTCGAGAGCTGCAAAAGCTCGCTCTCCGCCCTCTCCAGAAACCGGCGCGCTTCTTCGGCAGGGGGCGCGGTGCGGCATCCGGATGCCGCCAGGGCGACGGCGAGCACGAGAGTACGTTTCATGGGATGGCTCCAACCCGCCCAGTCTATCCAAGCAGGCGGTGAACCAGAAGCACGCACAGGATGCCGGCTGCCGACGTGACCACTTTCATCACCGTCCAGGTGCGCAGCGTGTCCGGTATGCTCAGCCCGAAGCACTGGTTCACCAGCCAGAAGCCCGCGTCATTCACATGCGACAGCGCCGTGCCGCCCGCGCACAGCGCCAGCAGCAGGATCTCCGGCGAGTAGCCCGGCAGCCCCCGGAACAGCGGCGCCACGATGCCGCCCGCCGTGATGATCGCCACCGTCGCCGATCCCTGCGCCACCCGCAGTCCCAGCGCCACCAGGTACGCCACCACCAGCGGCGAGACCGCGCTTTCCGCCAGAAGCCTTCCGCCGTAAGCGCCCGCGCCGCTGTCCACGATGATCTGCTTGAAGGCGCCTCCGCCGCCGATGATCGCCAGCAGGCTGCCCAGAGGCTTCAACGCCTCTTCCGCCAGCTTTAACACGCCATCGCGGTTCAAGCCCCGCCGCAGACCGAACAGCGCCATCGCCGCCATTGCGGCGATCATCAGCGCCGTGAACGGATGTCCGAGAAACTGATACGCGGCCAGCCCCGTGGTTTTCCTCATCTCGGCAAAGCTCGCCGAGAAAATCAGGATCACGGGCAGCAGCAGCACCAGCGCCACCAGGATCGGATGCGGCGCGTCCTTCGATTCCTCCGGCGGCGCGGCAGCCAGCGGCGCGGACTCGGGCGCCGGCACATGGATCCGCCGCGCGATCCATAGCCCGTAACCCATGCCGCCGATGAGCGCCATGGGAATGGCAAGCGCCGCCCCATACAGAATCGCCTTGCCCATGTCCGCGCCCAGCAGTTGCGCCGCCGCCGCCGGCGCCGGGTGAGGGGGCACCATCGCGTGCGTCACCGTCAGCGCCGCCGCCACGGGCAGGCCGAAATACAGCAGGCTCTTGCCCGACTCGCGCGTCAGGCTGTACAGAAGCGGCACCAGAATGATGAAGCCGACCTCGAAAAAGATCGGCAACCCGATCAGGAACGCCGCGAAAAATACCGCCCACACGGCGTGCCGCGGCCCGGTCTTCTCCAGCAGCCAGTCCGCCAGCGCACGCCCGCCGCCGGAGTGTTCCAGCAGCCGCCCGATCACCGCTCCCAGCGAGACCACCACCGCGATGAAGCCCAGCGCGTCGCCGAAGCCCGTCTGCATCGACTTCAGCACGCGCAGCGGCGCCATCCCCGAGCCAAGGCCGAGGGCCATGCTGGCGAGCAGGAGCGAGAAGAACGCGTGGAGCTTGAAGACGAGGATCAACAACAGCAGCAGGACCACCGCGCCGAGCGTGAGCACGAGCAGCGCAGGGCCCTCGACCATGGCCCCGTCATTCTATCTCAACCGGAACCTCGTCCTGCCCTTACGCTGCCGCGCCGCCGTTGAATCCGCGCCGGACGAACCGGGCTGCCGCCAGCCACGCTCCGCCAGCCTCGTCCGCGATGCCGGATGCCTTCCGTCCCACATACGCCAGAGCCGCGCCGATGGCCGCTCCCACGGGCGCGAGCACGAAGATCTGATTGAATTTGCCCAGCATCGACGGGGGCAATGCCGCCGCCACCGCGCCCCACAGGATGCAAGAGAGAACCCTGCCCCCGCGCCCCCCAGCCAGTTGCGCCAGGCACCCGAAGATCGCGCCCGACGCCAGCCCCAGCCACGTGAACAGCCGGGCAATCGCCTCCGGCTCGCCGGGATCGATGCTGCCCGGATCCGCAAGGCCGATCATCACGAAAAACGCCCCCCAGAAGCCCGCCCACAGGACGAACCACGACAGCGTCAGCCTCGCCGGCCCCAGCAACCACCTTCCCCAGGGAGCCATGTCGCCTAGCCTAGCGCACTCGCTATAGCACCTCAGGTCACCGGCGCGGGATTGAACAACGCCAGGGGATTGGCCAGCCCGTGCCGCTCCGTCCACGTCTTCCGGCCCGAGGCCGCCTCCAGGATCAGCCGGAACATTCCCCATCCAGCCTGTTCCAGCGTGAGGGCCCCGCCCGCAATCCGCCCCGCATCGAAGTCCACCAGATCCGGCCACCGCCTCGCCAGCGCCGTGCGCGTGCTGACTTTGATCACCGGGCACATCGCCAGCCCGTAGGGCGTCCCCTCGCCCGTCGTGAACACATGCACGTTCATGCCGGCGGCCAGCTCCAGCGTGCCGCAGATGAAGTCGCTCGCCGGTCCCGCCAGAAACAGCAGTCCTTTCCGCCCCGCCCGCTCGCCCGGCGGCACGACGCCGTCCAGCGGCATCGAGCCGGACTTCGCCACCGACCCCAGCGCCTTCTCCACCACGTTCGCCAGCCCGCCGCGCTTGTTTCCCGGCGTCGGATTCGCCCTGCGGTCCGCGCCGCCGCGAGCCAGGTAGGCGTCATACCAGGCGAATGCCCGCTTCAGGTCCGCCACCACATCCGGCGACGCCGCCCGCGCCGCCAGCAGGTGCACTGCGTCTCTCACTTCAGTGATCTCGCTGAAGATCACCGTTGCGCCGGCGCGCACCAGCAGGTCCGCCGCCACGCCCGCCGCCGGATTCGCGGTCACGCCGCTGAACGCGTCGCTCCCCCCGCACTGCACGCCGGCGACGAGATCGGATGCCGGACACCACACGCGCCGCCGCGCGTTCAACCGCTCCAGCCTCTTTTCCGCCAGCTCGAGGATCCGCGCCACCATCGCATCAAACGAGCCAAGCCCGCCATCCTGCAGCCGCACCAGAAACGGCTCTTCCCCCCGCAAGCCAAGCCGCTCCGGCTGCAGCTTCTCGCAGCCCAGGCTCACCACCATCACTTCGCCGCCCAGGTTGGGATTCAACGCCAGGTTCCGGACAGTCCGGATCGGGATCTCCGCTCCCGGCGCATCGATGGCCACGCCGCATCCGTAAGCGTGCGTCAGCGCCGCCACCCCGTCCACGTTTGGATAGCGCGGCAACAGCTCGCGCCGGATGCGCTCAACCGCGTGCTCCACCACGCCCGCCACGCACTGCACGGTGGTCGTGATTCCGAGCACGTTCCGCGTGCCTGCCGTTCCGTCCGGGTTGCGGTATCCCTCGAAGCCGAACCCCTCCAGCGGCTCGCCGCGCGCGGGCGCGGCTGCGGGCGCCTGAAGCGCATCCAGCGGCGGCGGCTCGGGCAGCTCCAGCATCTCCTCGAGCACCCGCTCGCCCGCTTCGATGTCCCGCAACGCGCGCCCGATCACCGCGCCATACCGCACCACCGCCGCGCCGCGCGGGATGCGCGTGAGCGCCACTTTGTGTCCGGCGGGCACGGCTTCGCGCAATTGGCACAAGCCGCCAATCCGCGCGCCCGCCGGGAGCCCTTCCTCCACGGCGACAACCGCCACGTTGTCCCGCTCGTCGACGCGGATCACCTGCGCGCCCTGCATGCTCCCAGCCTATTCCAGCAGCGGGCCGGCTTCACACGGCCTCAGCGCTTCCGGTAATGCACTTCGCTCTGTTCGCGCAGCCGCGCAGCCGCCGTCTCCGCCGTGATGTCCCGCTGCGGCATCGCCAGCATCTCGTATCCCACCAGGAATTTCCTCACCGTCGCCGAGCGCAGCAGCGGAGGATAGAAGTGCGCGTGCAGATGCCATGCCGGGTTGCGTTCGCCCGCCGTGCGCTGATGGAACCCGAACGAATACGGGAAAGAGATCTCGAACAAGTTGTCGTAGCGCGTCGTGATCCTCTTCAGAATGTCTGCCAGCCCCGCGCGCTCCTCTCCCGTCAGTTCGTCGATGCCCGTGACAGCGCGGCGGCTCACGACCATCGTCTCGAAAGGCCACACGGCCCACCACGGAACCAGCGCCGCGAAATGCTCGTTGGCGCAGACGATCCGCTCGCCGAGCCGCAGCTCCAGCTCCAGATAGTCGCCGAGCAGCGTGCGCCCATGCCCGCGCCAGTACTCCGTCTGCATTCTCTCTTCGCGCGCCACCTCGTCCGGTACGGCGCTGCTCGCCCAGATCTGGCAGTGCGGGTGAGGATTCGAGCAGCCCATCATTTCGCCGCGGTTCTCGAAGATCTGCACGTAGCGCAGGAACGGCCGGCCCATCAGCGATTCGAATTCTTCCACCCATGTGCGGACGACCGCCTCCAGATCCCCCACATCCATCTCCGCCATCGTCAGGTCGTGCCGCGGCGAAAAGCAGATGACGCGGCAGATGCCGCGCACGCCTTCAGCGCGCAGCAGCTCGTGCGGCGACGCCCCGCTGTCCGGCGTGTCCGCAAGCAGCGCGGAAAAATCATTTGTGAATACGAATGTTTTTTCGTACTGCGGGTTGCGGCGGCCGCCCGCGCGCTCGTTGCCCGGGCACAGGTAACACTTCGGGTCGTAGGCGGGGCGGGTTTCGGCGGGAACCTTCTCCACCTGCCCCTGCCAGGGGCGCTGCGTGCGGTGCGGGCTCACCAGAAGCCACTCGCCGGCAAGCGGGTTGTACCGACGGTGCGGGTGCGAACGCAGATCCAACATGGGAACTCCTGAACTTCCAATGGTAGGCAACCCCGCGACTGCCCGCCAGAAGCGGCGATATCATCGTGCCATGCGCAGACTCGCCTGCTTCCTCTGCTGGCTGCCCCTGGCGGCGCAAAACGCGCCCAAGCCCACGACGGAGGTGTTTCACGGCGTTCCCGTTACGGAGAACTTCCGCTGGCTGGAAGACCCGGATTCACCCGAAACGCGCGCCTGGATTCAGGCCCAGAACTCGCGTACGCAGGCGTTTCTGGCCCGCATTCCCCAGCGCCCCGCCATCCGTGCGCTGCTCGAACGGCTCTATCAATACGACCGCTATCCCACGGTGGCCCGCAACGGCGCCGTGGCGGGTTACTTCATCCGGGGTCCGCGCACGTTCTTCCTCCGACAGTCCGGACTGCAGAATCAACCCGTGCTCTATGTGCGCGAGGCGGGCAAAGACCGCGTGCTGCTGGACGCCAACACTCTCTCGTCCGATGGCACTGCTTCCATCAGCACGTTCTCCCTCTCGCGCGATGGCCGCCTGCTGGCTTATGCGGTTTCCCGCGCCGGCTCGGATTGGGCCACCTGGCGCGTCCGCGACGTGGCTACAGCAAAGGATCTCGCCGACACGCTCGAGTGGTCGAAGTTCTCTTCCGCGGAATGGGACGCCAAAGGCGAGGGCTTCTGGTATGGGCGCTACCCCGAGCCGCAGCCCGGCGCCGCTCTTCAGGCTGTCAACGAGAACTTCACGCTGTACTACCACCGCATCGGAACGCCGCAGTCGGCGGACACCGTCGCCTACCGCAGACCCGATCAGCCCCGATGGTCGTTCACGCCGCACCTGGCCGCTGATGGCCGCTATCTGATCCTGGAAACCGCCGGCAGCACGGCGATTGAACGCCTCATCCACTACATCGATCTTGACTCGCCCGAGCGCGCGCCCAAGCCCATTGTGGACGAGTTCCGTTTCTCCTACCGCTACATCGGCAGCCGCAGTTCGCGCGTGCTGCTGCTCACCAACGACGGCGCACCGCGTTACCGCGTCATTGAAGTCGACCTGCTGAACCCGGCGCGGGCCAACTGGCGCACCGTCGTCCCTGAATCTGCCGATACGCTGCGTCAGGCGCAACTCGCAGGCGGCCGGCTCGTGCTGAACTACATGCATGACGTCTCGGCGCTCGTGAAGATCGCGCCTCTGGCCGGCGGCGCGCCGCGCACGGTGCCGTTGCCGCCGAACTCCTCCGTCACACTCGCCGAGGACTCCGCCACGGTCTTTTCGGTTTCGAACTTCATGGTGCCTGAGACGCTCTATCAGTGCTCCAGCGGCTGCCGCCCGCTGTTCCCCCTGAAGCTTCCCTTCGATCCGGCGAAGTACGAAACGCGGCAGGAGTTCGCCGCCGGCAAAGACGGGACCCGCATCCCCATCTACATCACCGCGCGGAAAGGGGTCGCGCTGGACGGCTCCCACCCGGCCATCCTGTATGGTTATGGCGGCTTCAACATCCCGGTCACGCCTTCCTTCAGCGTCTTCACTCTGGCCTGGCTCGAGCGCGGCGGCGTGTACGCTTCAGCCAACCTGCGCGGCGGCGGCGAATACGGCGAGGACTGGCACCGCGCCGGAATGAAACAGAACAAGCAAAACGTGTTCGATGACTTCATCGCCGCCGCCGAACACCTGATCGCCCGCCGGTACACGAGCGCGAAGAAGCTCGCCATCCGCGGCGGCTCCAATGGAGGCCTGCTGGTGGGTGCGGTCCTGAATCAGCGGCCGGACCTGTTCGCCGCCGCCGTGCCCGCAGTGGGCGTCATGGACATGCTCCGCTTCGACCGTTTCACCATCGGCCACGCATGGACCACCGAATACGGGTCGCCGAAAGACCCGGAAGAGTTTCAGGCGATCCGCTGTTATTCGCCGCTGCACAACATCCGCCCGGGCACGGCGTATCCCGCCACGCTCATCCTCACGGCGGATCATGACGACCGCGTGGTTCCCGCCCATTCCTTCAAATACGCCGCGACGCTCCAGGAGGCGCAGGCAGGCAGCGCCCCGGTCCTGATCCGCATCGAGACTTCGGCCGGCCATGGCGCCGGCAAACCGACTTCCAAAATCGTCGACGAGTCGGCTGATGTGCTGGCCTTTCTGCACCGTGTCCTGTTCCCGGAGCCCGAGCCGCGGATGTTCCGCGTCTCCATCGACCAGGACCGCCTCGCCGGTCCCGTCGACTTCTCCTTCCTCAATCAGCCCCTGACGCAGGATCACCGCATCACGGTCCGGGACGGCCATTTCGTGGATTCGCTCGGACGCCGCGTCCGCTTCTGGGGCGTCAACCTCGCCTTCGGCGCCAACTTCCCGGAGCCCGCCGATGCCGCGCGGATCGCAAAGCGCCTGCGCCGTCTCGGCGTGAATCTGGTCCGGCTGCATCACATGGACACGAGCCCTGACGCGGATCCCGCGAACGCCCGCTCCATTCTCACCACCGGCCCGTATCCCACGCTGAATCCCGCCGCCGTGGAGCGCCTCCGCGCGCTGCTCGACGCGCTGCGCGAAGAGGGCATCTATGTCAACCTCAACCTGCACGTCGGCTACGTTTTCCGCCCCGGCGTCGATCCCGTCGGCGCTCTGGAGTTCCCCGTTCCGAACCAGTCCAAGCCCGTGCACATCCTCAACGAGCGCATGGTTGCGCTGCAGTGCGAGTTCGCACGCAAGGTCATCGACGCCTTGCGGCTCAAGGACGATCCCGTGCTGGCCATGGTCGAGATCAACAACGAGAGTTCGCTGCTGTTCTCTTTCCAGACGGGCGCGCTGAAAAAGTACTGGCCCGAAGCGACGCTGAACGAGGTGATCGCCCGCGACAAGGCGTATCTGGACCGGATCGCCGCCACGGTGCGCGAGCGGCTGGGTCCGTCGGTTCCCATCACAGGCACTCAGGTGGAGTTCGGCGGTCCGTTCACCTTTGACACCCACGCCGCGCTGGACTATCTCGACGACCACTTTTACATCGATCACTACAACTTTCCCCGCCGTCCGTGGGACTCCACCGACTGGCGCATCCGCGACACCTCGGGCGCCGGCTCCGGCTACCTGCAGTATCTCCACAAGGCTTTCGCGCGCCAGGCTGGGAAGCCCTTTACGGTGAGCGAGTTCAACCAGCCCTATCCAAACCGGCAGGCAGCGGAGCTCGATCCGACATTCGCGGCATTCGCTGCTTTCCAGGACTGGGACGGTGTGATGCACTTCGCCTATGAACACGGCCGCTCCTGGGACCGGAATGCGCCCTCAGGCTTCAACCTCAATGGCGACTTCACAAAGCTCGCCGCCTTCGGCCAGGCCGGATACCTGTTCCGCAAGGGGCTGGTGCGCCCCGCGGAGCGCGAGTTCGTCGTCCCCCTGCCGCGGTCCCTGCGCGAGAAAGCTACCGCCGGACGAATGCAGTTCCGGCTGGCTTCGTTCTTTGAGTCTCTCGGCGTCGATCCGAACCTCGCCTTCATCCACCGCGTCGCGGTCGATCCCACCGTGGAATTGGCCCCGCAGGCGCGGAAAGCGGCGGCGCCCTACCGGAGCGAAACCGGCGGCATCAGTTATGACCCGCTCCGCCAGCTCTTTCTGATCCACGCCGAGCAGGCTGCGGGCGTGTTCGGGTTCCTGATGGAGGAACCTGTCACCGCCGGACCGATGACCGCCGTCCTCCCACCCGGCTCACGCGGCTTCGCTTCCATCCTGCTGACGGCGCTCGACGGCAAACCGCTGGAAACCTCCGCCCGCCTGCTGCTCACCAATCCGGGCTTTACGTTGGGCGAGAGACAGAAGCTGATCCGGTACGGGAAGGACCCTTCCTGGTTCACGCTGGCTCCGGAGAAGCCGGATCGTCCGTCCTCGCCTTATTCCGCGTCCGGCGCCGTTGTCATGGAACACGTCGAAGCGATAGTGACGCTGAAATCGAAACTCCGGGCGATCTCCGTTTATCCGCTGGACGCCACGGGCAAGCGCCTCGGCGCCATCCCCGTGACGAAGTCGCCGCAAGGCTACCGCTTCCAGTTCAGCGCGGAGTCCCCGTGGTACGAGATCACGACCGAGCGGCCGCTCTGACAGCCCGTTGCAGTGCGCCCCTTTTCCCCATTCGATCAAAAGTCGAAGACTGGTCAATTACTTGCGGATATGTTTTCGTGACATCGCACGCGATTGCCGCAGCCGCTTCATGGGGCTTGGCTGCCATGTTCCTGTAAGGGGCAGCAGACGCGAAAATTCCCTCATAAAGACCGGATCCAGAAGACCGGAAAGACAGGAGGGTTGCGGGCGCCTTGGGTTGGATGTTGGGGTGAGGGCGCCCGCACTCGTAACGGGGATTGCCTATCAGACGGAGACCGCCTTGCGGAAGGTTACATCCGGACCGCGGCATCAGAGGGTGGATTTCCCCGGTTTCCCCCGGTTTCCTTCCCGTGGGTTATTCGGGTCCGGAGCGGCGCCTGACGTACTGGAGCCGGCCTGTGTCCATGGCCCCTCGCCGCCATTTGTTATCGTGGAGACTCGGCGGGACACGGATGCTCCCCCGGCCGGGAAACAGCCCCGCCCCGGAAAGAGCGCGGGGCGGCAACACGATGGCGCCGCTGGTCTGAGATCCTTCCGGCTGCCATCGCCCATTGGCACCAAGGTCAGCGGACTCTGCGAACGGATTCATGAGCAACCCTGCGGACTCTTCAGCCACCGGTTCCGGCGCCTCTCAGCCGGCGGGGTCCGTCTCCTTGCCGGGGAAGGCCGTCGGCATCGGAAGCGGAGCGATTCTGAACGCCACCTATTTCGCGGTTACCGCCGTTGTCACGTTCTTCCTGTCCCCGTACGTGCTCCGCCGCCTGGGCGACGCACCTTACGGGCTGCTGAGCGTGACGTGGGAAATCGGCGGCTATTTCGGGCTCTTCGACTTCGGCATCCGCAGCGCGATCAACTACTACGTCGCCCGCTCCTCGGCGTCTGGCGATCTGGATGAACTGCGCCATGTCATCCGGACGGCGTTCTGGCTCCTGGCGTGCGTGACCGCCATAGGTCTGCTGGCCAGCTACCCGCTGGCCTATTTCTCCGCGGCGTTCATCGACCGGGGGCCGCTCGATCTCGGCGTGGTCCGCCGGATCCTCTGGCTGGGGCTGGTTGTCTTTTCCCTGAACCTGACGGGCTCTCTGGCCGTGTCCGTCCTGGCGGGGCTGCGCCGCTTCAACTGGCTCGCTCTCACGAATCTCGCCGGTTCGGTGGCCACAGCCGTTCTGATGGTCGCCGCTATCGAATCGGGCCTCGGACTGTTTTCGGTGGCCCTCGCCCAGGGGCTGGGCACGATACTGCCGTGGATGACGCAACAGTTCATCATCCAGCGCTGGGGCCTCACGGCCCATCTTTGGCCGCCGCGCGTGGAGCGCAGGCTTGTCTCCAGGCTGCTGTCCTACGGCGGCGCAAACTTCCTGATGCGGATCTGCGAGCTGCTGACCTTCCAGTCCGACCAGATCATCATCGTCCAGGCGTTGGGCCCTGCCGCTGTCGCCCAGTTTCATGTCGGCCGCTTCCTTGCGCTTCACTCGCGCAGTCTGATCGCAGTCCTGAGCATGGTGCTGGCGCCATACTTCACCACTCTCTCGGTGACCGGCGAACAGGATGAGATCCGGCAAATCTTCCTCCGGCTCAACCGATGGATCTGTGCGCTCGCAGCCCTGCTGGCTGCGGGCGTGATCGGGCTGGGCCGGCCATTCCTCGTGCTCTGGGTGGGGCAACGCTTTGTCCTCGGCGACTGGTGGGCGCGCAGCGACATCGTGCTCCTCTTCTTCGCTCTCGCCATGGCCTTCCGCGCCCTCTCCGCGGTCCCCTATCAGTTCCTGCTGGGAACGCGCCGTCTGCGCTTCGCCACCACCGTCCTGCTTCTGGAATCGCTCGCATTGGTGGGGGCGGGCATCTTCGTTGTCCGCTGGCAGGGAATCGCCGGCATCGCGATGCTCAAGTTGGCGTCCAGTGTGATGATCTCCGGCGCGTTCGTCGCCTACTCGGTTCGGGAAGCCGGAGTGCGCGCCTCGGACTACCTGGCGCAAAGCATTGCGCCTGGCCTGCTGGCTGGCGCCGCCACGGCGGCAGCCGCCGCACTTTTCCGGCACTGGATTCCGCTGTCGAATTGGACCGTCTTCTTTCTCGCCGCTTCGCTCAGCGCCGCCGCGGGCGCCGCCGCCTTTGTTATGGTCTCCACCTCGGAAGACCGCGAGTTCATCCTGCGGAAACTGCGCTCGCCGCTCGGCTGACTTCAGCGCCGCCCGGTTTGATACAACCATTCCATGCGCATGCCGATCCTGGCTCTGTTTGCGTCTGGAATGCTCTGCTTCGCACAGCCATCCTGGCGTGAAGAAGGGCTGCTTCACCTCCAGAAGAGCCCGCAGGCGCGGCTCCATCCGGTTCCGGTGCGCGCCGTGCAGTTCCAGACGGGTTTTTGGAAGACCCGGCAGGACGTCACCATCGAGCGGTCCATGCCGACGCTGCTCGAATTGCTGGAACAGAACGGCATCGTCGACAACTTCCGGCGCCTCGCCCGCCCGGACCGCCAGCCGCCGCGCCGCGGCCCGCTCTATACCGATTCCGACCTTTACAAGTGGATGGAAGCCGCCGCCTGGAGCCTCCAGGTCAAGCCCGATCCGAAGCTCGAAGCCACTCTCGATCAGCTCACCGATACGATCCTCGCCGCGCAGGAGCCCTCGGGGTATCTCAACACGTGGTTCGTGGAGGAGCGCGCGCCGCTGCGCTGGCAGCAGCAGGTGAGCGGCCATGAACTCTATTGCCTCGGGCACCTGCTTCAGGCGGGCATCGCGTACTACCGCTCCACAGGGAAGCGGAAGCTGCTCGACGGGGGCATCCGGTTCGTCGAATACCTTCTCCGCGACTTCGGCCCCGCTCCCAAACGGCCGCTGCTCACCGGCCATCCCGAACTGGAGCTCGCCTTGGCCGAACTCCACCGCACCACCGGCGACCGGCGCTATCTCGATCTGGCCGCCTACCTGTTCAGCGGCATCGAGCGCGAGCGCCTGAAGCTGCGCGAGCGCGACCTGGTTTACCTTTTCTCCGGCAAGCCTTTCCCCGAGCGCACGCGGTTCGAGGGACATGCCGTCCGTGCGCTGTACGCCGCCACCGGCGCCGCGGATTATGTCCTCGAAACCGGTGACGGGGCTTTCCGTGACACGATCCTGCGCCTGTGGGAGGACCTCGCCCTCCGCAAGCTGTATGTGACCGGCGGCGTAGGCTCCCGCGCCGCGGGAGAGACCTTCGGAGATCCTTACGAGCTGCCCAATCTCCAGGCGTACACGGAAAGCTGCGCCGCCATCGCCGGCATGCTCTTCAACCAGCGCCTGCTCCATCTCACCGGCGAGGCGAAGTACGCCGACCTGATGGAACGCGCCTTATACAACGGCATCTGCTCCGGCATGTCGTCGAGCGGCGATCTTTATTGCTACCGCAATCCGCTCGCGGCGCCGGCATCGGACCGCATCCGCAATCCCTGGTACACGACCACCTGCTGCCCGCCCAATCTCCAGCGCACGTTCGCCGCGCTCGGCGCCTATTTCTTCAGCACGTCGCAGGACGGCGTCTGGGTGCACTTCTACGACAACGCCACGCTGGACTGGAAACTCGAATCCGGCACGCCTCTGCGGCTGTCGATCAAGACCTCCATGCCCTGGCAGGGGGAGACGGAGATCACCGTCGCGCCACAGAAAGAAGAGGAGTTCACGCTGCATCTCCGCATCCCCTCGTGGTCTCTGTCCACATCTGTCGAGATCAATGGGCGGCGGGTCGGCGGGCCGGTCCGTCCCAATGAATACTTGGCCTGGAAGCGCCTCTGGCGCCCCGGCGACCGCGTGCGGCTGGTCTTCGATCTGACGCCGCGCCGCGTCTTCGCCAATCCGCGCGTCGCGGAGGATTACGGGAAGGCCGCCCTCCAGCGGGGGCCTTTCATCTACTGCCTCGAGTCGACCGACAACCCCGGCATCTCCGTATTCGAAGCCGCCCTCGCCGGCGGCAGCGCCATCCGTTCCCTGCCCCCGGCGGCGGCGCCTGCCGGCGCCGTGCGGCTTCAAGCGGGAGGGCTTGCTTACAGCCCTCCGCTCGGACAGCGGCCTCTTTACGGGTTCCAGCCGGTCACGCCCCTGAAACCCGTGACGCTGACCTTCATCCCGTATTACGCCTTTCACGACCGCGGCCCCGCGGACTACACTGTCTGGCTGCCCTGCCTCAACTGCGGCTGGTAGCGGAACGGCCGGCGGGTCGTCAGGCCAGCCTCTCCTCGCTCAGGCGGGGCTGCGGCGCGGGCTTGCCTCCGATCCGCGCGTCGAACACGCGCTCGTGGTCCTCCACCGCCGCCACGCGTGCGAGCGCACGCAGCGACAGGCCGCCCCACTCCAGATCCACCGCGTCTCCGGCGAGGCGCATCCGGGGCTGCGCACCCGAAAATGGCGCCCCGGCATCGGCCGCTTCCAGTGCCAGCGCCGCAAAGCCCGTCCGCACGCGCGCCCACTCCACCAGGCGCGGCGCCTCCGGCGGCTTGAAGTCGATGGTCGCCGTCAGCGTTCCCTCCCGCGGGTGCAGGCGCAGCGCCAGCCGCCGCGCGCCGAACCGCCCGCCGAGCAGGTGGAAGCGGACGCGCAGGAGAGAACTCACGATCTCCGCCTGCTTCTCATCGCCCTCCACCCGCGCATCGCCCGGCAAGCCGTCCACATGAAATTCGGCGAACAGCCGCCCGCACTCGAAACGCCCGTCCCGGATCGGATCCAGCGAGATGTGGCGGTCGCCGCCCGGGTTGCGGAAGCCGATCACCGCCAGCACGCGGCCCTGATCCTGAACACTGTGAAACACCGCCGACGAGAAATCGTAGCCGTCCTTGACGACGCGCAGTTGCAGTACTCTGGCCGGACGCGACGCGTCGCCGAAGTATCCGAACAGGGGCCTGCGCTGCACCCAGAAGTCGCCGCGCGAAGCGCTGCCAAGCGAAAAGTCCCGCGAGAAATACGAAGCCCCCGAGACAGGCGGGTCCGCAATGTAGAGCTCCCGGTGCATCCTGCCCGGCGCAGGCGCCAGAAAGCGCGGCGCCAGGTTCGCCGGGCAGCGGAAGTCGTGCAGCGCCGTTTCGCCGTCATCATTGCCCGTGCGGTTCTCCGGAGTGGCCAGCTTCAGCCGCCCGCCGAGGGCTTTCTCGAACCAGACCGGACGCCCGAAGTCGTTCGAATAGCAACGGCTCATGGGACCGCTGAATTGCCGCCGCGCGGCGTCCCAATGCGCCGCCAGATGCTCCCAGAGCCGGCGCTCCACCGCCGCCGCGCGCCGCCGCGCTTCCTCGTGCTTCACATACATGCGGATCCGCACGAGCGCCGCCAGCGTCACCCGCGCGTAGGTGGGCGAGTTGTATTCGGCGAAGCTCCCCGTGCGGTCCACTTCGGCGCACACCCGCCGCATCCGGTCGCGCCCGTATTCCAGCAGGCTTCGGTCATTCAGCAGCTCCCCCGCCGCCAGCGTTACGAAGCCGCCAAGAACCGCGATGTTCGTGTAGGAAGGATTCACGTCGCGCCGGACAATCGAACGCGCCGCATGCAGCAGCGCTTCCCGCACGCGCTGCCGCAACGGGCGCGGCAGCCGTCCGCCGTGGCGGAACTCGATCTGCGCCAGCAGCGAGCCGTTGAAGTCCGCCCAGTTCCAGTCCGCCGGCGCCATCCTCTCCGGCGGCTCCTCCAGATACCAGCCCCAGATGCCGTACCACTTCGATTCGGCATCGGTCACCTGAAGCCCGAGCACGCGGTCCAGAATCCGCAGCGCCCGCGCCATCCGCTCCTTCGATCCATCCTCGAGCAGCAGCAGAGCGTATTCGAGCGATTCCCGCGTAGGATGCGCCTGGCACTCCCGCAGCCGCGTGTGATAGCGGTATTCGGGACCCAGCAGCACGCGCAGCATCGACTGCGAGGCATCGAACCGCTGATCCCGCGCCCCCAGCGCCTTCTCCAGCAGCAGCCGGTCCCAGGACGCCGGCCAGCCGTCGTCCGATTCCTGCCTGCGGCAGGACAGCCCCAGGCCCATGAGCGGAGAAACAGTGAATGCGCGCCGGTTCAAAGCGGATCTCCCGCCTTGAGCGTATCAGCGGTCGCGGTCCGCCACCAAGTCGGTAGCCGCCATCAGAGCCGCGCGCGCCGGCGTGTCGGGGAACTGCTCCAGCAGTCCGCGCGCCTTGGCTGTGAATTCGCGCGCCCGCAGGCGCGCGCGCTCGATGCCGCCGCGCCGGACCAGCACGGACTTGATCTGATCGAACGTGACCCGCTGATAGGCGCGGTCGGCAAGCACGGCGTCCACAAGCCCCCGCTCCTCTTCTGTCGCGCTGTCCAGCGCATAGCAGAGCGGCAGCGTCACTTTGCCTTCGCGGAGATCGTTGCCCACGGGCTTGCCCAGCACGGACTCGCGCGCGGTGAAGTCGAGGATGTCGTCGGCGATCTGAAACGCCATGCCGAGGTTCCAGCCGAAGTCGCTCAGCACCGCCAACTCCACTTCGCCCGCGCCTCCCGCGATGCCGCCGAGCCTGGTGCATGCCGCAAACAGGCTGGCCGTCTTGTGGTCGATCAGCTCCAGCGCGTCGGCTTCGCTGATGCCGATCCGCCCCAGCCGCTCCAGTTGCAGCAACTCGCCGTCCACCATGCGCTGCGTCAAGGTAATCAGCAGGTCGAGGATGTCGAACCGCCGCAGCCGCAGCGCGATCTGGAACGCCTGCATGTAGAGCCAGTCGCCGGCAAGGACAGAAGTCTGATTGCCCCAGACCACGTTGGCGGAGCTCTTTCCGCGCCGCGTCTTGGCCTCGTCGATGACGTCGTCATGGACGAGCGTGGCGGTGTGGATCAGCTCCGCCACGGCAGCCAGCTGAATCGCCTCGGGCGTCGGATCGCGGAACAGCCGGCAGCTGACCAGCAGCAGGATGGGCCGCAGCCGCTTGCCGCCGTTGCCCTGCAGGTAGCGGGCGATGCTGGAAACCGCTTCGACGCTGCCGATGGATTCCAGCCGGAGCACGCTTTCCACCTGCTTCAGGTCGTCGGCCACCAAAGCAGTCAGTTCGCGCGCCGTGAGCGCCAGGCCCAGTTTTCCGGCAGGCATTGGATGCCTCAAGTTTAGCGATTCGTTGCGGTTCCCTGCAAACACAGGCGGCTCCAGTTGTCCCATGTCAGGCGGGCGATCTGCTCCGGCTCGACGCCGCGAAGTTCGGCCACGCGGCGGGCGGTTTCAACCAGATACGCCGGTTCGTTCCGCTTGCCGCGGTACGGCACGGGCGCCAGATAGGGCGCGTCGGTCTCGATCAGCAGCCGGTCATCCGGCACAAGCTGCGCCGCCTCCCGGATCTCCTCCGCCTTGGGAAACGTCACAATCCCCGAAAAACTCAGATAAAAGCCCAGCTCCAGCGCCTCTTCCGCCTCCCTAGGGCCGCCGGAAAAACAGTGAAACACGCCGCCCGCCGCTCCGTGGCGGCGGATCAGATCCACCGTGTCCGCCCACGCCTCGCGGGTATGGATCACGACGGGCAGCCCCGCCTCGCGCGCCAGTTCCAGTTGGCGCGCGAACGCCGCCCGCTGCGTCTCCCGCGGCGAGAAATCGTAGTGATAGTCCAGCCCGATCTCGCCCACCGCCACGACCTTCGCGTGCGCCATCATCGCCGCCAGCTCCGCCCAAGACTCTTCCGTGGCTTTGGCTGCGTCATGCGGATGCACGCCCACCGTGGCGGAGATGAATGGGTGGCGCTCGGCGAGGCGGATGCCCGCCTCCAGATCCGGCGGACCGTCGCCCGTGCCGATGGCCACCAAGCGCTCGACACCCGCCGCGCGGGCGCGCTCGATGCAGGCTTCGCGATCCTCGTCAAAGGCGCGCGCGTCCAGGTGGCAGTGGGTGTCGATCAGCGGAGCATTCATTTCAGCCTGGCTCCGGCGGGCGCGTCGCTGACAGGCGCCACCAGCACCGCCGGCCCGTTTTCCAGCGATGCGGCGACAATCATGCCTTGCGACACCAGCCCGCGCAGCTTGCGCGGCGCGAGGTTGGCCACGATCACCACCTTCCGCCCCACGAGGTCTTCCGGCGCATATTGCTGCGCGATGCCCGCCACGATCGTGCGCGGCTTCTCCTCGGCTACGTCCACCGTCAGGTGCAACAGCTTGTCGGCGCCCTTTACGCGCTCCGCTGCAAGAACTTTCGCCACCCTCAGGTCGACTTTGGCGAAGTCCTCGATCGTGATCTCCGGCTCCAGCGGCGGCACGCCTTCCGGACGCTGCCACGCAGCCGCCGCGGGCGCCTCAGCCTTGCCCAGCAGCGCCTGAATGCGGTCGGCTTCCACCTCGTCAAGCTCCTCGATCTTCTGAACCGTCTTCGCCATGTCGAGACGCGGAAACACCGCCTCGACCTCTCCGATCGCCTGGCCTTCCGGCAAGCCGCCCCAGCCGAGGCGATCGACCCTCTCACTTTCCACGATGCCTGCCAGCCCGAGCTGCGACCAGATTTTCTGCATCGCCTCCGGCATCACCGGCGCGAGCAGCACGGCGGCGATCCGGATCACTTCCGCCGCTGTTCCCAGAATCGTGTCGAGCTTCGCCTGGCTCTCCGCATCGTCTTTCTTCGCCAGCAGCCAGGGCTGGTACGCGACGATCGCCTTGTCCACCGCGCCCAGCAGCGTCCACAACTGCTCCAGCCCGCGGTGGAATTCGAACGCGTCGAACGCTTCCCGCCAGGCACGGATTGTCTCCTCCGCCTGCGCGCGGATCGTTCCGTCCGGCGCGCATGCGGGAATCCGCCCGCCACGGTACTGCCGGATCATCGTCAGCGTACGCGACACGAGGTTGCCCAGCCCGTTGGCCAGATCCGCGTTCAGCCGGGTGATCAGCGCTTCATAACTGAAGTTGCCGTCCTGCCCGAACGGGATCTCGCGCAGCAGGAAGTAGCGCAGCGCGCCGGCGCCGATCACCTGACGCAGCGGCTCCGGACGCACGACGTTGCCGCGCGACTTCGACATCTTCACCGAGTCCTTCAGAATCCAGCCGTGCGCCACGATCCGGCGCGGCAGCGGCAGGTCCGCCGCCATCAGGAATGCCGGCCAGTAGATGGCATGGAACCGCAGAATGTCCTTCCCGATCAGGTGAACGTCGGCGGGCCACCAGTCTTCGTCGCGCACCGCCGTCAGATAGCTGATCAGCGCATCGAACCACACATAGAACACATGGCGCCCTTCCACCGGCACCGGGATGCCCCATTGCAGGTTCGACCGCGTGATGGACAGGTCCCGCAGCCCGCCCTTCACGAACGAGCGGATCTCGTTCATCCGGTAATCCGGAACGACGAAATCGGGTTGTTTTTCGTAGAGATCGAGCAGCGGCTTTTCAAAAGCCGAGAGCCTGAAGAAGTAGTTCTCCTCGGTCACCGTCTCCGTCGGGCGCTGGCAGTCCGGGCACGGATCGCCGGGCTGCGCGTCGTTGACGTAGAGCTCGCAGTTGAAGCAGTACTGGCCTGTGTAGGCGCCCTTCTCGATATAGCCATTGGCCCGGCAGCGCTCGAACAGCCACTGCACGGTGGCGTGATGGCGCGGGTCGGAGGTGCGGATGAAGCGGTACGGGACGCCAAAGAGGTTCCACTCCCGCTGGAATTCCGCCGCCAGCTCGGTGGAAAAATCCAGCGGGGACAGCCCCTTCTTCTTCGCCGCCCGCTCGACGTTCTGGCTGTGCTCGTCGCTGCCGGTCACGAGCAGCGTCCTCTTGCCCTGCATTCCCTGGTAGCGGCGGATGGCGTCCGCCGCCAGCGTGCAGTAGGCCGTGCCCAGATGCGGCGCCGAATTCACGTAATAGATCGGCGTCGTGATGTAGAACCTGCCGCTCATCGCGAATTCCTGTAGGCTGCGATCGCCGCGGCGTAGATCTCTTTCAGTGGCTTGCCCGTCTCCGACGCCAGCCGCCGGCAATCCTCGAATTCGGGCGCGCTGCCCGCGGGCGTCACCTTCACGCGGACCTTGCCGTAAGCCGTCTCGACTTCCACGTGGCGCCGCGGCAGCACGCGCCGCTCCGCCTCCCAGAAGCGCACGCCCAACGTAGTGGTCTCCTCGAACAGCAGCGCGGCCAGCCGCTCCCGCGCCTCCGGCGCCGCGATCACGGCCATCCGGACGCCCGGCCTCTGCTTTTTCATGTACACCGGCTCCAGCGTCACGTCCAGCGCGCCGGCTTCCAGCAGGCGGTCCATCGCGTGGCCCAGCCACTCCGGCTGCGCGTCGTCGATGTTGGCCTCGATCACGGAAACCAGCGTCGTTTCCAGAGCGCCGCCGGCCTGCCCGATCAGGACGCGCAGCACGTTGGCCATCATCGGGAAATCCTTCGAGCCCGCCCCGAAGCCGGACCGCTCGACCGTCATCGGCGGCATGGCGCCGTATCCTTTCGAGAGCGCCGCCAGAATGGCCGCGCCCGTCGGCGTCGTCAGCTCCGTCTCCGGCCCGCGCGCATACGCCGGCACGCCCTCGAGCAGCAGCGCCGCGGCAGGCGCCGGCACGGGCATCACGCCGTGGTCGGCTTCCACCGTTCCGCTGCCCGTGTTCACCTTCGATGCGTGCACGGCCTCCACCCCGAGCATCTCCAGCGCCTGGCATGCGCCCGCGATGTCGCAGATGGAGTCCACCGCGCCCACTTCGTGGAAATGCACCTTCTCGACGGGCACTCCATGCACTCTGGCCTCGGCCGCGCCGAGCGCTTCAAACACTTTCACAGCGTTCTGTTTCGCCCTCCCGGCCAGCCGCGAGTCCTCGATCATCTTCACGATGTGCGGCAGATGGCGGTGCTTTTTCTGGTCCTCGTGCTCCACGGTGAATTGCGTCGCGGCGATGCCCTTGCGCTTCACCTTCTCCGCGCGGAACCGCGCTCCCGTGCCCAGGCTGTCGAGCGCCTCGAACAGCGCCTGCGCGTCCGCGCCGGCGTCGATGAGCGCGGCCACCGTCATGTCTCCGGCGATGCCGGAAAAAGCGTCGAAATAGGCGATTCTCATGATTCGATAATCTGCGGCAGGATCTCGCCCGACGGTCCCCGCAGGCAGAGATCAGCCGTGCCGCTCAGCGGCGTTTCCTCCGTGTTGATTTCCATCACGCGGGCCCCGTGGCTCCGCGCCAGCGGCGCCAGCGACGCCGCCGGATAGACGATTGAGCTCGTGCCCGCCACGATCAGCAGCTCGCACTGCCGCACGGCCTCTTCCGCCTGCTCCCACGTCGCGCCGGGCAGGGGCTCGCCAAACCACACGACTCCGGGACGAAGCATCCCGCCGCAGGCGCCGCAGCGGGGCGGCAGCTCCGGCAGCGGCACGCGGAAATCGCTCCGCACTTCGCGGCAGGCGATGCACATCGTCCACCAGATATCGCCGTGCAGCTTCAGCACCCGTTGCGAGCCGGCGCGGTTGTGCAGCCCATCGACGTTCTGCGTGATCAGCGTGAAGCGGTCCCCCAGGCGCTGCTCGAGCTGCGCCAGGGCAAAGTGGCCAAGGTTCGGCTTCGCCTTCGCAATCAGTCCGCGCCGCCAGTCGTACCACTCCCACACCGTCTTCGGGTCGCGCGCGAACGCCCGCGGCGTCGCCAGGTCCTCGGCGCGGAAGTTGCGCCACAGCCCGCCCGCGCTCCTGAACGTAGGAATCCCGCTTTCGGCAGAGATGCCCGCGCCGGTGAGCGCGGCCACCCGTTTCGCGGCGGCAATCCACTGCCGCGCCTGCTCGATGGGATTTTCGGGCGTCAAATCTCATTATGCCCCGCGGCTTTCAGGGCACGCAGCGCATCTCCAAGGCGCGCCGCCGGAACCATCACCCAGTCGGTGTCGTAGGTGGAGATCGCGAACACAGGCACGCCTTCCGCCGCCAGGGGGGCCAGAAACGAAGCCAGAACTCCCGTGGCCTGGAATTCAAACGGCCCTGCAAGTTCCAGCGCCGCCCAGCCGCGCTCCACGCGCACGTCCTCCGGCACAGCATCCGCGGCGCACACAACCGAAAGCTCCTCCGGCGTGCGGGTCAAGCTGATGAACTCGCCCGCCGCCCAGGAAGGGAGCGGCTCGGACGGTTCCAGCCGGCAGACCGCCCACTCGCCGGGACGCACGCGGAAATCCAGCAGCATCGCCATGTGGCCTTCCCGAGTGTAACAGGGCGCGCCGTCAGGCTACGCTGGAAAGGATGCAAAATCGGCGGCGTTGGCTTCTGGCGCTGGCGGCTCTGCTCGCCGCGGGAGGGGCCCTATGGCTGGGCCGGGGCCGCATCCTCGCCGCCGCCGGCGCGTTGCTGGTCGATGCCGACGCCCCGCAACGCGTGGATCTGATCCTGCTGTTGAACGGCGATCTCGATACCCGCCCCGCCGCCGCTGCCGCGCTGTGGAAGCGGGGCCTGGCGCCGCGCATCGCCATCGCGCGGAGCGAATCCTCCCGCGCAGTCCAGATGGGCCTGGTTCCCAACGTGACGGATCTGGCGCTGGAGATGCTCCGGCGCGAAGGAGTGCCGCGGGAGGAGATCGACGAGATGCCTTTCCCCGGCGGCGTCACCAGCACGCGCGATGAAGCGGTGGCGCTGCGGGCGTGGCTGCGGCAGCATCCCGCCCGCTCGCTCCTCGTCGTGACCAACGCGATCCACACGCGCCGCGCCCGGTGGATCATCTCCCGCGAACTCCGCGGCGCCGGAATCCGCATCCTGTTTTTCGCCGTGCCCGACCGCCGCTATCGCCTCGAGCGCTGGTGGGACAACGAGCACGGCTTTCTCGGCGTGTACAACGAGTACCTCAAGCTCGTCTACTACCGGCTGCGCTACTGAGCTCCGCACGACTCCGGCGGCGCAGCCGGCGCTGTCCCGCAGGCTGCTTCGACGGGCAGCCCTCGGGGCATCCGGCGGCCGTTCAGCAGGGCGCCGATCCAGCCCGGACGCCTACCACCTCTACCTGCGCGGACGCCAGCAGGCCAACATGAACTCGGCAGAAAGCATGGTCCGGGCAGTCCGGTACTTCGACGACTCTCTGAAGCTGGATCCGAACTACGCGCCGGCGCTGGCTTCGCTGTCCACCGCCGTGACCATCGCCGGCTACTATGGGCTCATCCAGCCCGCCCAAGCCTGGACGCGCGCCCGCCAGGCGGCGCAGCGTGCCGTCGAGATCGACCCCCTGCTGGCCGAGGCGCACGCTTCGCTCGCCTTGAGCCTTGCCTGGCAGGACTGGAACTGGGCCGCCGCGGAGTCCGCTTTCCGCAAGGCGATCGACGCGGATCCCCGCTCGGCCACCGCCCGGGGGCTGTATGCGGTGGCTGTCCTGCTGCCGGAGCTTCGCCTGAAAGAGGCGCACTCCGAATTCCGGACCGCTCTGGATGCCGACCCGCTGCCGCTGTTTCTGAATTACGCCTACGGCTTCTTCCTGCTGGCGGATGGCCGCCCGGAAGACGCCGTCCGGCAGTACGAGCGCGTGCTGGAACTGGAAGGGCTCCATCCGGATGTCTACTGGGATTACGGCATGGCTCTGGCGTACGCCGGGCGGCGCGAGGATGCGCGCAGGGCCTTCCGGCTGTCCCGTGAGCGCCGCGGCGTGGATGACCTCGACCCGCATGGCCTGGACGCCTTCCTGTGCGGAGACGTGGGGACGGCGCGCCGGGATGCGGCGGCACTGGCCGAAGGGGCCGCTGCGGGGCGCGAAGAAGCCGTCGACGCCGCGCGCCTCTTTGCCGCACTGGGTGAGAAGGAGAAGGCTCTCCACTGGCTGGAAGTCTCGGTGGAGCGGCGCGAGCCGGAGGCTGTGTGGATCAAGGCCGACCCGCGCCTCGCTTCTCTCCGCGGCCACCCGCGCCACGACGCCCTCGTCCGCCGCATCGGCCTCACGCCTTCCCGGCGGTAAGCTGCCAGCCTGCCCGGGAGCGCCTTCGGGTTTTGCGGCTGGTCCTCCGGCAGCCCGACCGGATCCAGTCCCTCACGCCTGCGGTTCCAGCGCGTCAGGCTCGCCTTTCTCCCGGGCGTCACCGTTGTTCTGCCCGCAGTGCAAGCGTCCGGGCAAAAGGAAACGGCCCGCTGGAGGAGGAGGCCAGCGGGCCGGGGTTTCACGAAGCGAATCGAAGGAGGGGGCTTCGATCCCTTCACGGCAGTGTCCGATCAGCCGACTGGCCCGCAGCGTCGTTTGCCGGAGGAGTTAGCACCGGAACTCTGCGCCGCCGGCCAAATCGGCAAATCAGGTCTACTTCTACTAAACCGTACATTGCCGAAAAATGCAATAGTTCCGTCGCGAAACCTTCAGATTTTCCCATTAAATGCTCTCAATCGCCGTTTCTGGCGGCCCTGCTCTCTCGCTTCGCACGGCTATGTGTTGAGAAATCCAGCAGTAGAAACGGTGCGCATCGGGGGGTGATGCCTTGGCTTACGGGTGCCTGACCCGTCTCTGCGGCGCGTGGCTGAAGCTGCGGCGGTCGAACCGGAGGGACTTTTGCCGGACTCATCGCAGCGGTCAAGCCGGGAGCGGCGGCTGCGGGTTACGCGGCATTCAGCTACGGCGCGCCGGCAGAACGGCAGGTGGAAGCGACCGGGAGAGATGCAGTTACAGGCGCGGCTTCCGCCGTCTGGTCCGTGCGCGGGGGGCTAGCGTGGTTTGGCCCATGCGGCTCAGGTGAATTCCGGGTCGGAACCATGGAGGGCTGGAGTATCATGGGGGCAGATGAGCCTGATCTCGCAGCGTCTGCATCTGGGAGTCAAGCAGCAGCAGATCCTGACGCCCGGACTGGTGCAGATGGTGACCGTGCTCCAGCTCAACAAGCTGGAGCTGCGGGAGAAGATCGCGCAGGAAATCGCTTCGAATCCTGTTCTGGAGGCGAGCGAGGAAGGCGAGGAGCTCACTCCGGCCGAGGTCCAGGCGCTGCTGGAAGCGGAACGGACGCCGCAGCCGTCCGATGCCGAGGTGTTGCAAGTGACCATGGCGGCAGCCGAGGAGGCGGCGACAGAAGCCGGGGAAAGCACTCCGCCCGAGGAAGCCGCCGCTGAAAGCAGCACAGCGGAGGCGCCGGCCGAGGAAGAAGCCGTGGCGGCAGCGGCCGAGAAGGCGGCCGATGCGTTCGAGCAGGTGGACTTCGGAGACTACTTCGAAGAATGGATGGATCCGGGCTTCCGGACGCAGGCTGCCGACGATTCGGAGAAGCCTTCTTTCGAACTGTTCCTGTCCGCTCCGGTCACGCTGAGCGAACACCTCCGGCAGCAGCTCGCGCTCGTGGTGTTGGACGAGGAGGTGCGGGCGGCGGCGGACGGCATCATCGGGAATCTTGAGGAAACCGGCTATCTGTCGGTGCCGCTCGAAGAAATCGCGCAGGCGGAGGGCTTTTCGGCGCCGGCGCTTGAGGAGGCGCTCCAGGCGGTGCAGAGGCTGGACCCGGCGGGAGTCGGGGCGCGGTCGTTGCAGGAGTGTCTCCTGCTTCAACTGGAAAGCCGGGGGGCGCGGGGCGGCGTGGCGTGGCAGATCGTCGAGCGCCATCTGAAACTCGTCGAATCGCGAAGCGTCAAGGAACTGGCGAGGCTGCTGGGGCGTCCGCAGGAGCACATCGAGATCGCGCTCGAAGTGATCCGCCATCTGGATCCCAAGCCCGGCCTGAAGTATTCGGGCTCCGGCGCCCGGCAGGTGGAGCCGGACGTCTACATCACCCGCAACGGGGATGAGTACGTCATTCAGCTCTCTGACGAGGACCTGCCGCCGCTGCGGATCAACGGCAGCTACCGGAGGCTGCTGGAGCCGGGGCAGGGGGCTGACAAAGAGACGCGGAACTATGTCAAAGAGCGGTATCAGTCGGCGCTGCAACTGATCCGGAACATCGAGCAGCGGCGCCAGACGATCCTCCGGGTGTGCGAGTCGATTGTGCGCCGGCAGCGCGAATTCCTGGAAAACGGGATCGACGCGCTGCGGCCGATGATGATCAAGGAGGTGGCCGAGGAGATCGGGGTGCATCCCTCGACTGTGAGCCGGGCGGTGGCCAACAAGTATGCTCACACTCCCCAAGGCGTGTTCGAGCTGCGGTTTTTCTTCTCCGAGGCGGTGCAAGGGCCGTCGGGCGGGTCGATCCCCCTGCTGACGCTGAAGCGGATGGTCAAGAGGATGATCGAGGAAGAGGACAAGAGCAAGCCTCTCACCGACGATCAGATCGCCGCCGCATTGCAACCACGGGGCATTCAGGTGACCCGCCGCACCGTGGCCAAGTACCGGGAGGACATGAAGATTCCCTCGACGCACCACCGCCGCGTCAAGGACTGACCCGCAGTCCTCAGGCGCGGCGCCACTCGCGCCGGGAATGGAAAGGCAAGTCCATGAAGATCACATTCACTGGGAAACAGGACAAGCTGACTCCGTCGCAGGAGCGGAAGCTCGCGTTGGCCTTCGCGCGCCTGTCGAAGCTGCTCGAGAGGCGCGGCGAGAAGGGAGCCCTGGTCATCTTGACCGAGGAGCGGCACCTCCGCCACGCGGAGGTGCGCGTGAACTTCTACGACCATGCGCTGTTCGGCAAGGGCTCGGCGCCGGATCAGTTCACGGCAATCATGGATGCGGTCGAGAAGGTGGAGAAACAGGCGCAGCGCATGCTGGAGAGGAAGCGCGAACGGAAGCGCTCGGCGTCGCCGCGCAAGGAAGAGGCTCTGTCGGCGGCGGAGACGGTCGAGCCGGCGCCGGCGGCTGGCAAGGAGAAGAACGCGAAGAGGCGGGCCGCGGCGGAAGCCGAGGAAGCGGAACCGGCGCGTCCGGCGCGCGTGGTGAGAACTTCCTCCGGCGCCAACGGCAAACCCATGACGCTGGAGGAGGCCATGATGGCCATGGAGGACGGACGCGATTACCTGCTCTACCGCGACGCCGATACCGACAGGCCCCATATCCTCATCCGGCGCAGCGACGGGGCGGTGGATCTGGTGGAAGCCTGACGACGATGGCCGCTCCGAGCCCTTCGCCCGAGCTGGTCATCATCACTGGCCTGAGCGGCTCGGGCAAGGGCACCGTGCTCAAGACGCTGGAAGACCACGGCTACTATGCCGTGGACAACCTGCCTCTGGACCTGATCGAGAAATTCGCCGAGCTGACCAGGGACAGCCCGAACATCCGCCGCGCCGCCCTCGTGGTCGACATCCGCGAGCGCGAGCAACTCCAGAAGCTGCCGGAGATCATCGCCAACCTGCGCCAGAGGCTGCGGACGCGGCTGCTGTTTCTCGACGCCGGCGACGAGGCTCTGGTGCGCCGCTACAGCGAAACTCGCCGGCCTCATCCGCTCGGCGGCCAGCGCAGCGTGCTGCGCAGCGTGCAGCTGGAGCGGAAGCAGCTCGCCGGCATTCGGGCGATGGCGGATTTCGTCCTCAACACGAGCGAACTGAACGTGCACGAGCTGCGCAGAAAGGTCGCCGAGACCTTCTGCGCACCCGAGGATGCCGGACTTCAGGTTTACGTGATGAGCTTCGGCTACAAGCACGGGATCCCGTCAGAGAGCGACCTCGTCTTCGACGTCCGGTTTCTGCCCAACCCCAACTATATTCCGGAGTTCCGGAAATTGACCGGGCGCCACGCGGGAGTGGCGCGCTTTGTCCGCAGCTTTCCGCAGACAAAGGAGTTCCTGAACAGGATCACGGCGCTGCTGCTCTACCTGATCCCTCACTATGTGAGTGAGGGCAAGAGCTACCTGACCATCTCCTTCGGCTGCACCGGCGGGCGCCACCGCTCGGTCATGATCGCCGGGGAGGTGGCGCGGCGCCTCAAGAAGGCAGGCTATTCCATCCGGGCTGCGCACCGCGACATCGATAAAGAGTGAGGCGCGGGGCCGCCGTCACCCGGTTGTTACAATGGAAGCGTAGGGCCACTGCGGGAGATGCCTGCCGCCACCACCATCGCCGATGAGATTCTGGAGCTGAAGAAGCAGCGCAACGCCATCCTCCTGGCGCATCATTACCAGGAGAGCGAGATTCAGGAGCTGGCGGACGCGATCGGCGACAGCCTGGAGCTTGCCCGTCGCGCGCAGAGCTTCGGCGGCGAGGTAATCGCCTTTTGCGGCGTCTGGTTCATGGCGGAGACCGCCAAGATTCTCAATCCCTCCAAGACCGTCATCGTGCCGGACGCCGAGGCGGGCTGCAGCCTCGTGGATGCGTGCCCCGCGGAGCAGTTGCGCGCCTGGAAGCGGAAGCATCCCGATCACGCGGTGGTGAGCTACATCAACACGTCGGCGGAGGTGAAAGCCGAGAGCGACATCGTCTGCACCTCGCGCAATGCGGTGCGCGTGGTGGAGTCGATTCCGGCGGATCAGCCGGTGCTGTTCGTCCCCGACGTCAACCTTGGACGTTACGTGAAGCAGCAGACGGGGCGGGAGAACCTCACGCTCTGGCAGGGGACCTGCGTGGTGCATGCGACATTCGCCGCGCGGCGGGTGACCGCGGCGAAGATGGAGCATCCGGAGGCTGTGGTGGCTGCCCATCCCGAGTGTCCGCCCGAAGTCCTGCAGCTTGCGGACTTCATCGGCTCGACGTCGGCGATCATCGACTGGATCACCTCCCACCCGGCGCGCGAGTTCATCGTGATGACCGAGAGCGGCGTGCAGTACACGCTAAAGCGCCGGGCGCCGGACAAGCGCTTTTACTTCGTGCCGAACGAGCAGTGCAACTGCAGCGAGTGCCCGTACATGAAGCGGAACACTCTCGAAAAGCTCCGCGCCGCCCTGCTGGCGCTGGAGCCGCGGTTGGATCTCGCCCCGGACCTGATGGCGCGGGCTCGCAAGCCTCTCGAGCGAATGCTGGCGCTGCGGTAAACTTTGAATTGCCCCTCGCGCGGCGCCTTCATGGAGAGCCACGGGACACCCCTGATCGACGGCTTCGGCAGGCTCCACAACAATCTGAGAGTCAGCGTCACGGACCGCTGCAATATCCGGTGCTTGTATTGCATGCCGGAGAAAAACGTGGAGTTCGTGCCGCGGGCGGAGATCCTGTCCTTTGAAGAGATCGAGAGGTTTGTCCGGATTGCCGCCGGCCTCGGCGTGACCAAAGTGCGGATCACCGGGGGCGAGCCGCTGGTGCGGCGCGATCTGGACAGGCTGGTGCGCGGGCTGGCCTCGATCGAGGGCATCCGCGAGATCGCCCTCACCACGAACGGCGTGCTCCTGGCTGAGCAGGCTGAGGCCCTGCGCCGGGCGGGGCTGCGGCGGCTGAACGTGCATCTTGACACGCTCGACCGGGCGAAGTTTGTTGAGCTCACGCGGCGGGATGAGCTCCCGCGCGTGCTCGCCGGGCTCGAGGCGGCTGAGCGCGCCGGATTCGAATCCATCAAGATCAATGCCGTGGCGGTGAGGGGCCTGTTCGAAACCGACATCGTGCCGCTGGCGCGCTTCGGCCGCGAGCACGGATTCCAGATCCGCTACATCGAGTTCATGCCGCTGGATGCGCAAGGGCTGTGGGACCGGAGCCGCGTGCTGCTGATGGAGGATATCCTCCGCGTGCTCGGCGAGGAGTTCGGTCCGCTCGAGCCGGCGCCCGATCCCGATCCGCGGGCGCCGGCGCTCGAGTACCGGTTTCCCGACGGGCGCGGCTCGGTGGGCTTCATCGCCAGCGTCAGCCGGCCTTTCTGCCTGAACTGCAACCGGATCCGGCTGACTGCGGACGGCCACCTCCGCTACTGCCTCTTCGCGCTCGAAGAGACGGAGGTGAAGAGCCTGCTGCGGGGAAGCGCGGGCGACGCCGAGATCCGCGAGAGGATCCGGCGGACGGTGGCCGCCAAGTGGCTGGGCCACGAGATTCAGCAGGCGGGCTTCGTGCCGCCGCCACGGCCGATGTACGCGATTGGAGGCTGATGACCTTGCGCAAGCGCCTGCCCGAAGCCGGGGCGCTGCTCCTGTGCGGGCTGTTTGCGGCGGCGGGGCTCCTGTTCCTTCCCTATCCGGGCGCGCAGTACGATGAGCTGCTGTTTTTGAACGGCGTGGTGCGTCCGGAGGTGGCGGAATTCTGGGTGAATCTGCCTTGGGCGGGGCGCGTGCCCACGATGCAGATGACCTACCTGGGCACATTGAAAGCGCATTTGTTCAAGCCGGTCTTCCAGATCTGGGGCTTCAGCGACTGGACGCTGCGCCTGCCCGCGCTGTTGCTCGGCGCCGTTTCGATATGGATGTTCTTTCTCACCAGTCGGAGGCTCGGCGGCGCGAAGGCGGCGCTGGCAGCCACGGCGCTGCTGGCGACGGACGCCTGTTATCTGCTGACGGCGGTGTTCGACTGGGGACCGGTGGCGATTCAGCACCTTTGTCTGGCCGCGGGGCTGTATGCCATGGTGCGCTTCGGGCAGGAGGGGAAGGCGCGGTGGCTGCTGGCGGGCGCGTTCTTTGCCGGACTCGGCGTCTGGGACAAGGCGCTGTTTCTCTGGGTGCTCGGCGGCTTCGGGCTGGGCGCGCTTCTGGTCTTCCCGCGGGACGTCTGGCGGATCGCGCGGAACCGGCGGCTGGCTGCCGCGGCAGTGCTGGGCTTCGTGCTGGGCGCGGCGCCTTTCCTGCATTACAACCTGAAGAGCGGCTGGCGGACGTTTGAAGGAAATGCGAGACGCGACCAGATGAGCGCGCTCTTTCTGAAGGCGGTGGTGCTGGACCGGACGCTGGACGGCAGCGGGCTGCTGGGCTACCTGGTGCGCGAGTCGCCGGAAGGCCCGCCCGCGGATCTGACGGAGCGCGAAAAGAAGCTTCTGGCCGCCGCGCAGTGGCTGGGCATGCCGAGGCAGAGCTGGCAGGCGGTGCTGCTGGTGCTGGCGCTGGCGGCCGCGCCGCTGCTGAATTGGCGGAGCGGGCGGAGAAGGCCGGCGATGCTCGTGACGGTTGCCATCGCCGTGGCGTGGGCGCAGATGGCCTGGACGCGGGATGCCGGCGGCAGCGTGCACCATGCCATCCTGCTTTGGCCGCTGTTCCACCTGCAGGCGGCGCTGGCCGCGGCCGCGCTGCTCGAGCGGACCGGCCGCAAGGCGGCGGTGGTAGTGCTGGCCGTGTTCGCCGGTTGCGCCGCGTCAAACGCTTCGGTCCTGAGCACTTACTTGGCGCACATGATCGCCTACGGCCCCCAGAGCGTCTGGACCGATGCTTCGCGCTCGCTCGTCCAGTTTCTGGAGGCGCAGCCGGGGCGGGCGGCATTCGCGGCCGACTGGGGCATCCTCCACGAGGTCATCTTTTACGGGAAGAACCGCATTCCGATGATCGGCCATGCCGACGGGATCGTCCTGAACTCAGACAGCAACCCGCAGGCGGCGCAGGAACTGGAGCAGGCTCTGGCCGACCCGCGGCAGCTCTTCATCACGTTCACCGAAGGCCGCGACGTGTTCCCCGACACGCGCAGGAAACTGATCGCGTTCGCCGAGGCGCGCGGCTACAAGCGGCGCTCCGTGGCGCTGATCGCCGACCGGCACGGCGCGGCGGTCTTTGAGATCCATGAGTTCGTCCGCTGACGAGCCGCCCTTTGACGAACCGGCGCCGGTGGAGATCGGCGACGTGCTCGACCTGCACGCCTTCGCGCCGCGCGATGCGAAGGCGGCGCTGGAAGCGTGGCTAGAAGAGGTGCGCGCGCGGGGCTACCGGCATGTGCGGGTGATCCATGGGCGGGGCATCGGCGTGCAGCGCGAGATGGTGCGGAAGGTGCTGGCGCGGTGCGGATTCGTGGAGTGGTTCGGAGACGCGCCTGCCGAGGCGGGGGGCTGGGGCGCGACGCTCGTTACGCTGACGGGCGGCGCAAAGACAGAACCGCCTCAACCGTGAGCCAGCAGGACGCAATCAGCAGCAGAGGTGCGGTGTAGGCGCCGGGAATCGCCTTCTGAAGATAGATCGCGAAGCCGAGCTTCGCCGCCGCGAACAGGAAGATCACCTCCGCGTAGGCGAAGGCGAACCAGACCACCCACCGGACCGCGTAAGAGGCGAACCACGTCATTCCATACAGCACCCCAAGGATCACGATCCAGCCGCCGATCCATGCCGCGAAAGTGAAGGTGGGCATCCACGTCCATAGCAGCATGTCCCGCAGCGACATGGCGAGCGGGTTGTAAAAGTCCAGGTAATTCCGCAAAGCGCCCTCCAGGACGTGGAGTGTCAGCGCGAATGTCAGCGCAAGCCAAGCCTGCGGCAGGCGGGAGAGGCGCGGTGGCGGCATGGACATCCGAATCGCATTCTATGCCTTCGGGACAGCGGTGACAAAGCGTGTGCCGGAAAAGCGGGAAGGCCGGCGGCATCTGCCGCCGGCCTCCATTCCTCGTCCTTGATGCTGCAGCACTGGCAGGCTCAGATCCAGCCGCCGCCCGCGCGCCCGGGCCGCCGGGCGCCTCTCATGCCGGCTCCCGCACCGGTCCCCGGCACCGGCTGCGGAGGGACAATCAACCCCAGCCCCACGGCCTGACGCGCCGCACGGGCTGACACCATCGCCTTTTCCAGATCCGCCAGCTTCGTCTTCTGCTCGGCCGTCAGCATGGCCGTGGTCTGCGTGCGGAGCTGCTCCAGCCGGGCCAGCCTCTGCTGGTGCAGGTTCTGAATGCCCAGATGCAGTTGACCGATCTTGGCCGGATCCGGGTTGGCAGCCTTCAGCAACTCGGCCAGTTCCAGCCGCTTCGCGCGGATCTGCTCGGCCAGCGTCCGGTTCTCTTCCGCCATCTTCTTCCGCAGCTCGATGAGCTGCTGGATCTGCGCGTCTGTCAATCCAAGGGCGTCCTTCAAAGCGGTGAACGCCTGCGGTTGCGCGGCCAGCCCAAGCCCGGCGCCCGCGCCCGGCCCCATGAACCCGGCGCCGCGTCCCATCCCGAACGGCTGCGCCGACGCCGGCGTCAGCAAAACAAAAACCAGCGCCAGAGCGGCGATTCCCATCCATGCGTATCTCATTGTTGCTTCTCCTTCTTCCGTTTCCGTTTCAGCCATGCGGCCTTTCACTTCTCCATGACGGCTCCGGGAAGCCGCGGTTTACCTGCTTGGTAAATTCTCCCGGCAAGGCGGGTTGGCGGATTCGTATTTAATAGCGGAGGGATTTCAGCTGGACTGATTGCACCGGGATGCAATTGGGGCAGTACCAGGTCTGGGAGGAGATCGGCCGCGGCGGCATGGGCGTCGTGTATCGCGGCTATGATCCGCTCATCGGCCGGGAAGTGGCGCTGAAGACGATCCACCTGTATGCCATCGCCGATCCGCGCGAGAGGCAGGAGATGCAGGACCGGCTGCAGCGCGAGGCGCAGTCGGCAGGGCGGCTGTCCCACCCGAACATTGTCACGATCTATCAGATCGGCTACGCCGAACTGCAACCCGGGCAGACCACCGCCTTTCTGGCGATGGAATTCATCCCCGGCGCGAATCTGGCGGCGCTGCTCGGCTCTCTCCGCGCCGGACCGCCGGAACAGATCGCCGGTTTCCTGAGGCAGGCTGCCGCGGGATTGGATTACGCGCACAGCCGCGGCGTCATCCATCGCGACATCAAGCCCGCCAATCTCCTCGTTACGCCCGAGGGGGTTCTCAAGATCGCCGATTTCGGAGTGGCGAAAATCCTTTCGCAGACGGTGACGATGACCGGCGCTGTGCTGGGCTCGCCCGCGTACATGTCCCCGGAGCAGATCAAGGCGGAGCCGATCGACGGGCGCACGGATCAATATTCACTGGCGGTGGTGGCTTACGAGCTGTTCACGGGCCGGAAGCCGTTCGATGCGGAGACGCTTTCGTCGCTGGTGTACAAAATCGCGCAGCAGCCGCCTCCGCCGCTGGAAAACGTCCCGCCGCATTTGGCCGGGCGGATCGGGCCAGTGCTGATGCGGGCGCTCGCGAAGGAACCCGCCGCACGCTACGCGACCTGCATGGAGTTCGTCGATGCGCTGGAGGCGGCGCTGCAGGCGCCGGCGGCGGCGAAGACCAGAGCCGCTCCAAAGCCTCCCGCCGCGCTGTCGGCGGAGCGTCCTTCGAAGCCGCGCACGCCGGCGCGCATCCCGGTTCGCGCGCTGGCGGCGGCCGGAGCTGTCTGCGCGGGAATCGCGTTGATCGCCTGGATGGCCGTGACGCTGCAGGACGCCGCCCCCAGGGTGCAGCTCCCGGATGCGGCGCAGAGTGCCTCGGCGAAACAGACCGTGGGTCCACTGGCGGGCGTTACACCCGCGGAATCCAGGCTGGCGCCGGCTGCGATGGCCAGACCCGTTGCGGAGCCAGCCCCGTCTGCAGTTCCGGGCACGGCTCCTGCGGTGCGCAAGCCGCCTCCTTCCGCGGCGCAGACACCATCTCCAAAGCCTGCGCCGTCCGCAGCGGCGAACCCGGCTCTTTCCGCCGCCGACAGGGCGCAGCAACCCCCGGCCCCAAAGCCGGCTCCGGCGGCGGCGAAGCCCGAGACTCAACCGCAGCTTCCTCCCGCCGCGCCGGAGTCCAGGGCGATGCCCGCAGCTCCGCCCGCGGTACAAGCGGAAGCCGCGCCTCCTCCCCGCGAACCCTCGCGCACATCGCCCCGCGTGGTACAGACATCGCCGGCCGCCTACACGCCGGAGGCCCTGCGCAAGGGCATCGAGGGGTCCGTGTTGCTTTCGGTCGACATCGACGATCTGGGCATCCCCCGCCGGGCGCGAATCCTGCGCTCCCTCGAGCCCGGACTCGACCGCAAAGCCATCGAGTCGCTGGCCGGGTGGCGGTTCTCCCCGGCGATGGAAGACGGCAAGGCTGTGGCTTCCACGGCCAACGTCGAGGTGAATTTCCGGCTCGTCGGCGCTCCCCGGCGCACGCCGCCGTCGCTGAAGAGCCTGAAAAAGTAAGTCGGGCGAGAGAATCTGCCGCTGCGCGCCACTACAATGCGTGCGGTCCGATTCCGCGGCGCAACCCGCACGCCTGCCTGAAGAGCCCCTGCTGGATCCGATCGAGCGGCTGAGCTCCCTGATCGCCGCCCGCGAGCACGAACTCAGCCGGCTGCGTGAGGAACTCGCCCAGCGGGACCGCTATATCAACGAGCTGCATGCCGTGCTCCGCAGGCAGGCGGAACGGCTGGAGCGGATCGAGAAGCGGATCCGGGCGCTCGTGCCGCGCGAAGAGGAGTAGCGCCTGTCTCCGGATCCAAGCCGCGCCAGCCGTGCAGTTGCTTCAGCTTGCGGCTTTGGGTGTACGCGACGCCCGCCAAGAGAGCCAGAACAGGACCGCCATCACCAGCAGCGGGACGGCGATGACGAGAATCCAGCTCAGATGCCTCCTCGCGATCACCCCGTAGGCAATCGCCAGCGCCGTGTATGCGATCGTCCCCACCCAAGGCCGCCGCCAGGCGAACACGAGGATCAGGATCAGCACATAGGACGGAATCAGATGCATCAGCAGCGCTACAAGGATCTCCGTCCAGGAGCGGCCTTCTTCGAACACGTCGAGCGCGAACAGCGAGATGAAACAGATGAACAGGATGGAGAGGACGCGGGGCGTCCAGACGATCCAGTCCTTGCGGGTCCACTTCATGATTCAATCCTTTCTTCCTCAGAAGCCTCGGCGCTAGTCCCGCGGGCGCAGTCCTCCGGCGGTCTTCCGGGTGGAAGAGCCTGCGGGAAGGGCGTCGAGAAGGTGCGCCGTCACATTTCCGGTTCCGGCGCCATGCGGAGGCTTGAGCACGATGCGGCTGACGCCTGCGCGAGGCCGGAACCGCTGCCATGTTCTTCCCCATCGGATCGCCTCCAGCCACATTCTGCGCGCCGGGCGGCGCGAAAAGAGCTTCGGAAAGGCTTCGAATTGCCTTCCGATCGTTTGCGGAAGCTGTTGAGATCAAAAGAGGAGCGCCTTACGGCGCGGGAGCGGACGCCGGAGCCGGCTTGCGCGGAAACGGGGCGGTGGAAGGCAACCTCCCGTGCCGGGGGCCCAGATCCGGATGCGGGGCGCGCGGCTTGGCTTCTGCGGGTTTGCTGGGCCGGTTCTCATCCTCCAACCCGCGGGTGGGCAGGAACGAGCCGATGACCGCGTTCGATGGAAAAGCCGGTTGGCGATCCGGACAGAACCCGGCGCCGGCTCCCTTGTGGGAGGAGCGGCGTTCAATCCCCCACGCGCGCCTGCAGCGCGGCGGTCAGCCCTGCGGCGACCCTGCGCGCCGCCTCCTGTTGCGCGGCGGCTGGATCAGCGGCGGGAACATCGAAACTCTCCGACCAGATGAGACGCCCGGAATGGACGTCGCCAAGGCGGGCGACCACGCGCGCCTGCGTGCCGAAGACCGTGACAGAGCCTTCCAGTGTGGCGTCCAGCCCTAACAGGCGCGCCATGAGAGCCGTAGGGATTCTGTTGTCGGCATACCGGTGAACCGTGGAAGGCGAAACGAGGCGGACAGCACCCGATCCGAGGAGTTCTGCCGCAAGAAGATCCTCGAATGGGCGGGCGAACGCGGAGGCGCACAGCGGACCGCCGGAACAATCGAACGGGATCACCGCAAGCCGCGGCGCGTCCAGCGCGGAAATGGCGTACCGGGAGGGGCGGTAGAACTGCCAGTACACGAAAAGGCCGGCGGCCGCCAGAACCGCCGCAGCCAGCAGCAGGCGGCGCGCCGCGCGGCGCACCTGAGCCGGATCCGCCGGCTGCTCTTCGGCCAGGAAACGATAACCCCGCTTCGGAATCGTTTCGATGTAGCGGCTCTCCGCCCCCTCATCGCCCAGAGCCTTGCGCAGGAGGGAAATGTTGCGCGCCAGCCCGATCTCTTCCACCTGCGTATCCGGCCAGACCATCTTCATCAGCTCCCCTTTGCTGACAACCTCGCCGCGGCGCTCCAGCAGCGCGTCGAGCAGATCGGCGGTCTTCGGCATCAGCGGAACGGGTTCTCCGTTGCGGCGCAGTTGCCGCTGCCCGGAATCGAACGTGAACGGACCAAAGCGGTGGATGCGGCCAGGCATGCGTGGCGCCCCTCATCATCTTAGATGGGCGCGGGAGGCAAGGCGGGGGGCGTCCGCGAGGCGGCCCGATACAATGGTCTTCGTGGCATTTCTACCTGTCGAAGAACAGTTGGCCTATTTGCGGAAAGGCTTCGACGAGATCATCCGCGAGGTGGAGCTGAAGGAGCGGCTGGAGGAGTCGATCCGCGTCAACCGCCCGCTGAAGGTGAAGGTAGGCTTTGATCCGACCGCCCCTGATCTGCACCTGGGGCACACGGTGCTGATCCGGAAGATGAAGCACTTCGAGGACATGGGCCACCGCGTGATTTTCGTCATCGGCGACGCCACGGGGCTGATCGGCGATCCGACCGGGCGCAATGCGCTGCGCCCGCCGATGACGCGCGAGGAGATCGACCGCAACGCGGAAACGTACAAGCAGCAGGTGTTCAAGATCCTCGACCCGGAAAAGACTGAAGTCCGGTTCAACTACGAGTGGCTCGGAAAGCTGGGCTTCGAGGGCATGATCCGGCTGGCTTCGCGCTACACGGTGGCGCGGATGCTCGAGCGCGACGACTTCACGAAGCGCTTTCAGTCCGGCGTGCCGATCGCGATCCACGAATTTCTCTATCCCCTGGCGCAGGCCTACGATTCCGTGGCGCTGGAGGCGGATGTCGAGCTGGGCGGTTCGGACCAGAAGTTCAATCTGCTTGTGGGGCGCGACATCCAGCGCGAGTACGGGCAGAGGCCGCAGATCATCGCCACGACACCGCTGCTCGAAGGGCTCGACGGCGTCGAAAAGATGTCGAAGTCGAAGGGCAACTACGTCGGCATCACCGAGCCTCCGGCGGTGATGGTGAAGAAGTTGATGTCGATCTCCGACGGCCTGATGTGGCGCTACTACGAGCTGCTGACGGATCTGACCGCGGAGGAGATCGCCGCGCTGAGGCGCAGCGGCCGCAACCCGCGCGACCTCAAGCTGGATCTGGCTGAGCGGATCGTGGCGGATTTCCATCCAGCCTCGGAGGCGCGCGCGGCGCGCGAGCAGTGGATGCATGACGTCAGCCAGGGACAGGTTCCCGTGGATCTGCCCTTGATGGGGTGCGCCGATCCGCGCCTGCGGCAATGCCTGCTGGCGGCAAAGGTCGCCTCCTCCGGAACAGAGGCTGACCGGCTGGCCAAGGCGGGCGCCGTGGAGGTGGACGGCGTCGTGGTCAAGTCCCCCGCGGAACGGCTGACGCCCGGCGAACATGTGATCCGCGCCGGAAAGAAGTGGGCACGGGTGCGGGTGTGAACCGCCGCGCTCCCGGCAATTCCGGCCCGGCCGGAAAACACGCTTCGGGATTCCTGCGTCTGACCGGGTAGGGAGAATGCTGCGCCCGCAGGATACTTTGGCGCTGGCCGTGGACGCGCTGCGCGCCCACCGCCTGAGGAGCGCCCTCACGATCCTGGGGCTGATGATGGGCGTCGGCACGCTGATCACGGTGGTCACCATCGTCCAGGGCGCCAACGTCTATGTCGAGACCAAGATCGCCAACCTGGGCAGCGACGTCTTTCAGGTGTCGCGGATGCCTTTCGCGGTGACCGACTTCGATGTCGTCCGCAAGGCGCTGCGGTTCAAGCGTATCCAGTGGGAAGACTATCTGGCGGTGCGCGATCTCTGCGCCGACTGCACCATCACCGGAGCGACGGGGCGCATGACCACCAGGGCGCAGTACCGTGATCAGGAGGTGCCGGACGTGACGCTCACAGGCCAGACGCCGTCCATGGAGCGGATCGATTCGTCCACCATCGAGCTGGGGCGGTACTTCACCGAGGTCGAAAACTCGCTGGGGCGGCGGGTCTGCCTGATCGGCTACACGCTGAAGGAACGGTTCTTCCCTGGACAGGACCCGCTGGGACGGATCATCAAGCTGGAAGGCCGCGAGTTCACCGTGATCGGGCTCTACGAGAAGAACGGGGCGGTGCTGGGACAGGACGCGGACAATTTCGCCGTGATTCCGCTGAACACGTTTCTGGACATTCGCAGCCGGCGCGCCTCCCTGGTCATCAGCGTGAAAGTGCCGGGCGATCCAGCCCGGTTCGAGCGCGCCATGGATCATGCCCGCCTGATCCTCCGCGCGCGCCGGCACATCGGACCGAATCAGGAAGAGGATTTCTTCGTCGGAACCAAGGACTCCTACATCCAGCTGTGGAACCAGATCTCCGGGGCGTTCTTCGCCGTGTTCATTCTGGTGAGCTCCATCAGCGCGGTGGTCGGCGGCATCGTGATCATGAACGTCATGCTGGTGAGCGTGACGCAACGGACCGGCGAGATCGGCGTCCGGCGCGCCGTGGGCGCTTCAGCCGGCGACATTCTCCGGCAGTTTCTCGCCGAGAGCGTGCTGCAGTGCCTGGCGGGCGGACTGCTGGGCATCGGGCTGGGCTTTCTTTCCGCGGAACTGCTGGACCGCTTCACGTCGTTTCCGGCGTCAGTCGAGGGGCGCGTGGCGACGATGGGCATTGTGCTGGCTTCGTCGATCGGGCTGTTCTTCGGCATCTATCCGGCTGCGCGGGCTGCGCAGCTCGATCCCGTGGAGGCGCTGAGGTCGGAATGACATGACGCGCTCGGAGTTTTATGAGAACCTGATGGTGGCTCTCGATACGCTGCGCTCGCACAAGGTGCGCTCGTCGCTGACGCTGCTGGGCATCGTGATCGGGGTGGCGTCGGTGATCAGCGTGGCGGCGATCATCAACGGGCTGAACAAGTTCGTCTCGGACAAGGTGGAACAGCTCGGCTCTCGCACTTACTTTGTGGGGCGGCTGGGCTTCGGCATGGATCCCACACGGCTGCCCGAGCACATCCGGAAGCGGAAATATCTGGAGTACGACTACGCGGAGAAGGTGAAGGAACTGGCGCCGGCGGTGGAAAAGATCACGGCTCTGGGCACGCGCGCGTTCTTCTTCGGCGCAGCCAACGAGGCGCGTTACGGCGGGCAGCGGGTCGAAAACGTGATCGTGCGCGGCGCCAGCGCGGATTATTGCGAAATCATCCCGCTGTTCACCATCGAGCACGGGCGCATGTACACTCCGGCGGAAGATGCCCGCTCGGCGCAGGTGGCTGTCATAGGCTCCGGCGTCGCCGGCTCGCTGTTCGGCAGCGCGGATCCGATCGGCAAGGTCATCCTGGTCAACGGCGCGCCTTACGAAGTGGTGGGCGTGTTCGCTCCCGATGAGGGGCTCCTCGGCGGACCGGGCGTGGACCAGTTTGTGCTGGTTCCGTTGCGCACGTTCCGCAAGCACAACCCGGACATGAAGGAAGTCTTCCTGGCGTTCACGGCGCGCCGGGATGTGGCGCCGGAAGTGGCGGTGGATCAGGTGACGGAAGCGCTCCGGCGGATCCGGAAAGTGCCCCATAATTCTGAAAATGATTTCGAGTTGTTCAGTTCGGATTTCCTGACGAACTTATGGAACCAGCTCACCGGAGCGATCGTCATTCTGACAACCGTGATTTCTTCAGTCGGACTGCTCATCGGCGGCGTCGGGGTGATGAACATCATGCTGATTTCGGTCACCGAGCGGACGCGCGAGATCGGCATCCGCAAGGCGATCGGCGCGCGGGCGGCGGACATCCGCGTGCAGTTCCTGCTGGAGGCGGTGACGCTGACGATGCTGGGCGGGTTGATCGGGCTTGCGGCGGGATACGGCGTCGCTTTCGCGGTTCGTTCGGCGATTCCCTCGATCCCCGCCTATGTCAGCGTGCTCTGGACGGTGCTGGGCGTGACGCTGTCGGCTCTCACCGGCATCGTCTTCGGCTACTGGCCCGCGGACCGCGCCGCGCGACTCGACCCGGTGGTGAGTTTAAGGTATGAATGAAAAATGGCCATAGAACAGCTTGTCCGCCTCATTTGCACACCACAAAAGGAAACCTGGGCCGAGTCTCATAAAGATGCTCTAAACGGCCTCTTTGGCTCCAATGGCGGACGATATCCAGCGGATGCGAAAGGCTCGGTGAAACTGCGTGCACCGAGCGACATTGACGTTCCTTACGCGGCGTACATCCATTCAGGCAATCCTGACAGCGGAGCTTATGGAGGAACATCTCTCGTCTTCTTTCCCCCGAAGGAGTGGAACGGACCCTGCCTGGTCGCCATGGTGGTGGGAACGCAGGGGCTGAGTCCCGACGAGGTCATCTTGAGCCGTCCGGGACATGCGCGCAAGATCCGGGCTATCTGCTCCTGGCTGAATCAGAGGCGCGGAGACTCTGCCTGGGCCAAACAGGACCCCACTAGAACTGATATTCGTGTCCCGGACGACGTGTGCAAGCGGTGGCCCAAGTTTGGTCACGCCTTCAAACGCTATGGTGGTGAAATCTATGCCGCATTCTCTCCGGAGGACGCCTCGGACCTCACACGGGACGCCATCTTGGCCTTTCTGGATCTTTTGATCGGTGAACGCGGATCTGAGCCGCTCACGGGCAGCAAGGGGGACGCACAGAATATCCTAGGCGAATGGTTCCGTCACATTTTTCCTTCCGTGAGCAGGGACGAAATTTTCAGACTGCTCGACTCTCGCCGGTTCGTCATTCTGCAGGGACCGCCTGGCACGGGCAAGACTCACTTGGCCAAAAGCCTGCTGGAACAGGAATATGACCGCCGCGGCTCAGTTGTCCAGTTTCACGCCAATACGACCTATGAGAACTTCGTCGGCGGTCTGGCTCCGGTGCAGGACAACGCTGGCACAGGGCTCCGCTTCGAGCCCCGTCCCGGATATCTGATGGCAGAGATCGCGCGCAGCAACGGGCAAAAGAGGCTGCTCGTACTCGACGAGATCAACCGCGCCGACTTGGCCAAGGTTCTCGGCGAAGCGATCTATCTGTTCGAGGCGTCGGATCCCGATCGGGAAGTCACTCTGCCCTATGCATTCCCTGAGGTTGGTGGTTCCCGGCTCCGTTTGCCGCGACAACTGCACGTACTCGGGACTATGAACACGGCGGACCGAAGTATCGCACTCGTGGACGTGGCCGTCCGGCGAAGATTTGCCTTTGTAAACCTTTGGCCATCTTTTGAGGTTGTCAAGCAGCATGGCTGTGAACTGTCGCAAACATTTTTTACACGGACCATCTCACTATTTGTCGAACATGCCACCGAAGACGCCATGTCTCTGGTTCCTGGCCACTCTTATTTTTTAGCGGAGAATGAAGCTTTGGCCGTGCGGCGGCTGAAGTTCGAACTCCTTCCGCTCCTTGAGGAGTATCTGGCGCAGGGGTTTGTTTCTGGCTTTGCAGAAGAAGTGCGTGCCCTGATTCAGGAGATCGAGTCATTATCATGAGCCGTGCCAAAGCCGGCAAGAAGCGAAATGCGGACTTATCCTCGCCGCTCCTGCGCGTGCAGCCGGCGAGCGAGATCTGCCTGGAACTCGAAGATCACAGTGCCCGGCGGATCCCTGCCAGCCGATTGTTCCCCGTCCAGGACCGGCGAACAGACGGCGCTACGCACGCACGCCTCGCCGGGCAGTTCCTTCGCCAGAATCAGCGGCTGTTGGAAACGCTTGGTTTGCGAGCCATCACGGCATACGACGGCAACGAGGTCTGCTTCGAACTCGAATCTGGTTCGAGTATTTGCGCTGTTCCCCTCTTGTCCCCGCTCAGCGGGCGACCCGACCTAGGTCTCGTGATCCAGCCCCGCTTTCCCTGGCGTGGGCTTGGCCCCATGCTCGGACAGATGGGCTGGCGGGTAGCTCCGCGTCCTCTCCGGCTTCCTTTGCTCCGCCGATCGGAGCGCCGTGTTCCTCCCTGGGTGATTTCCTTGATGGTCTTGGAGCGCCTCGAAGCATTGGTGCACCATTTGCACCGGCGTTTCGAGTTTACGGATTCTGTGATTCCCGCACCGAAGGGAACCGTTCATTGGGAGGAATACGTCACGCGCCATCTGGCCAAAGGCAGACCAGATCACGTCCCTTGCCGATTCCCCGACCTGCGCGATGACCGGACTTTGAAGGGGATGGTCCGGTGGACCGCGGAGAGGCAGGCACGCAGCCTTCACACGCAGCTTCATCACGGGTCCTTCGTACACATGCTGCTGGAACGCGCCAACCGGATCCTGGACAAGGTCCGCGACGCGGCGCCGGTACGCCCCACAGCCACGCATCTCCAGAGCATGGCGCGAATGCCATTGCGCAGCGAAACGTTCCACGAGGGTCTGCAAGCGATCGAGTGGACAGCGGACGAACGCGGACTCGCGGGGATGTCGGATCTCGAGGGGATCCCTTGGGCAATGGACATGGACCTGTTCTTCGAAGCGTGGGTCGAGTGCGTCCTCGAAAGGATCAGTTTGCACACCGGCGGAATCCTGCGTCGCGGGAGATTACGGCAGACGCAGATCCCCCTGCGCTGGGAGCGTCCCGCGGCAGGGACGCAAATGAGTCTGATTCCCGACTTCGTGCTGGAAGCTCCCGACTTCACACTGATCGCTGACGCAAAGTACAAACGCCATCTGGAAGAATTCACCTCGGCGCCGCGCTACACCGTCGCCACAGAAGTTTTGGAACAGCACCGCGCCGATATTTTTCAGGTCCTCGCCTATTCCGCCACACTACCTCCGGGGAGGCGTCTGGCACTGCTCATCTATCCCTGCCACAAGTCGACCTGGGACTCGCTGGAACGCCGCGGGCTACTGATTCAGAAGGCTCAGGTTCCGGTCCAGGGCTTCCAATTCGAGCTCTGGCTGACGACATTTCCGATGGAAGCATCGCTGGATGAGGCCGCTACCCCACTTGTCCGGGCGATTCGCGAATTGCGATTGCAGGCCGCGTAGGATGGAATCAGATGCCTCGGAACCGTGTGGAGTGGAAAGTCGGCGGCGATGTCTGGCGTTTGGGCGAACGGACGCTGCTCTGCGGCGTGGTGGAAGCCTGGGCGCCGCCGGAGCGCGGAGTTCGGACTTACGAAGAGCCGGATCGCGCCTTCGTGCGCGCCAACGAACTGATCGACGCCGGCGCCGACTTCATCGAAATCACCGTGGAGCGTTATGCAGCCAACGTCCCGCTGCTCAGCGAAGCCGACGAACTGCGCCGCCTGGTCCCGATCCTGAAGCGGCTCCGCGGGAAGCTCCCCGTCCCGGCGGGAGTGCAGACCTGGAAGCCGGCGGTGGCGGAAAAGGCCATTGAATATGGCGCGCTGATCATCCGCGACCCCTCAGGGCTGACGCTCGATCAGGATCTCGGGCGCGTCGTGCTGAAACATGACTCGGCGTTTGTGTTGCAGCACATGCGGGAGACGCCGGACAAATGGGCGAAGCTCGGCGCCTGGAAGAACCCGGTGACGCTGGTGCTGGCGGAACTCACCGCCGCGCTGAACCGCGCCAACCGGCTCGGCGTCGAGCGCGCGCGCCTGGCTGTGGATCCGGGCTTCGGCATGGGCAAGCGCAAGGAGACCAACACGGAGTTGCTGGCGGCGCTCGATGAGTTTCAGCGGCTGCGGATCCCCGTGATGGTGAGTCTCGACGGGCAGGCGTTCGACTCGGAAGTCAAGGTGGATGCCTCGGCAACCACCGCCTCAGCCGCCACGGCGCTTTGCATCGCCCGGGGCGCGCACATCCTGCGGACCGCCGATCCTGCCGGACTCCGCCCGGCGGCGCTGATCGCCGACGGATTCCTGCGCGCCGCCGCGGCCAGAGGTTGAGCGCCGTCTCCAGCTCAGACCATCGTGAGCCCGCCGCCCGCCTGAATGTTTTGTCCCGTGATCCAGCCGGCGTTTTCCGTGCAGAGCCAGGCGGCAACTGCGGCCACCTCCTCCGGCTTGCCTGCGCGTCCCAGCGGCGTGAGCTTCGGCGCAAGCTCCGCCAGGTGCGGCAGCGACGCGAACATGTCCGTCTCCGTGAAGCCCGGCGAGACCGTGTTCACGGTAATCCGCCGGCCAGGCGAGTTCGCGGGCCAGCGCGCGCGTGAACTGCTCCACGGCCGCCTTGCTGGCGCAGTACACCGCTCCCCCGGCGGTGCCGCCCACCGTGGCGCCGGTGGAGATGTTCACGATCCGCCCGCCGCCGCGCAGCCGGCGCGCAGCCTCGCGGCAGCAGAAAAACACGCCGCGCGTGTTGACGGCAAAGATCCGGTCGAACTCCTCGGCGGAGAACTCCGCGAGCGGTTTCATCAGCGCCACTGCGGCGTTGTTCACGACGATGTCCAGCCCGCCGAACTCCGCCTCCGCGCGATCGAACATTTCCCGCACTTCCTGTTCCTGTGAGACGTCCGCCCGGATGGCGAGGCCGCCGGTGCGGAAGGCCAGCTCCTCCGCGGCGGCAGCGGAGTTTGCGTAGTTCACGGCGACACGCGCCCCGCCGGCGGCAAGCCGCTCGGCGATGGCGCGGCCGATGCCGCGCGCTGCGCCCGTGACAATGGCCGCTTTCCCCGTCAGTTGGCCCATGCCCTCCAGCATCGCGGGAGCGGATCAGGGCTCCAGCGCGAGCTTCACGATGGTCAGCGAGTGTTTCGGGAAGCGGTACACAAAACCGTTGCGGTCAAGTTTCAGCGGTTCTTTCCAGGTCCGCGGCCGCACGCGCCTGTCGTCTCCGAACGTGTGGGCGGCCTTGAGATCCTCGTGGTACATCTGCCAGAACTCGGCCAACGGGGCGAGCCTGCCTTCGACGCTTTCGATCCGCGTGGTGATATCCTGCGAGGCGCTGCGGTTCAGCACGTTCACGTAGAGTGCGCGCGCTTTCGCGTTCCAGGTGACGCTGGCGTCGAGATAGCCGAGTTCGCCGCGGTAGCCGGCTTTGTACTTCGGCGACTCGACCAGCGCCTCAAGCGCCACGTTCCCTTTCTGCTTGCCGTACTCGGCGATGGGGAAGTAGATGGGCTGCAGGAACAGGCCCTGCTTGTTGGTGAAAATGGGGGCGATGACGTTGACCAGCTGCGCGAGGTTGGCCATCTTCACGATGTGGGCGTGGCGGAAGAACGAGTTGAAGAACATGCCCATGGCCAGGGCGTCTTCGAAGTTGTACTTCTCCTCGAGCCGCGTCGCGCCGGTGTCGAACTCGGAGCCGCCGCGCGCGCGGTACCAGACATTCCACTCATCAAAGGCGATGTAGATGGGACGCGTGACGCGGCGCCCGGCCAAGGCGGCGCGAATCAGCCCTTCCGTGATTTCAATGCGCTGATCGATGTCGGCCGAGGCAGCCAGGAAGTTCTCGAAATTGTTCTCGCGGTTGCCGATGTAGGTGTGCAGGCTGATGTAGTCGATCTCGCCGCGGAGCCGCTCGAGCACGACACGGTTCCAGGCGATCCAGTCAGCGCCGGGACCGAAGTTGGAAGAGCCCGCCGCCACCAGCTTGATGGACGCGTCGGCGCGGCGCATCGCCTTGGCCGCTTCCAGGGCGAACTTGGTGTAATCTTCAGCGTTCTTGTGGCCCAGTTGCCACGGACCGTCGATCTCGTTGCCCAGGCTCCAGTATTTGACGTTGTAAGGCTTGTCACGGCCGTTCTTGCGGCGCAGATCAGCCCAGTAGGTCTGGCGCGATTCATTCGTGTATTCGACCCATTCGCGCGCTTCGTTGATCGAACCCAGGCCGGCATTGATGCAGATGTAGGGCTCGACGCCGATCCGCTCGCAGTACTGGAGGAACTCGTCGGTGCCGAATCGGTTGGAATCGATGTCGCCCCAGGCGTGGTCGGGTCGCGCCGGGCGCTGGTCCTTGGGGCCAATGCCATCTTTCCAGTTGTAGCCGGAGGCGAAGTTTCCGCCGGGCCAGCGGAGAATCGTGACGCCAAGGCCGCGCACGGCTTCCATGACGTCTTTCCGGTAGCCCTTCTCGTCGGAGAGGGGACTGCCTTCTTCGTAAATGCCGCCATAGATGCAGCGGCCGAGGTGCTCGGCGAAATTGCCAAAGATGTGGGGATGGATCTCGCCGATGCGGCGGTCGGTATCGATCTTGATGCGTGCCTGGGGCGGCTGCGCCAGGAGCGCACAGGCAGCCAGCAGGAGAATCGAAAGCGGTTTCATGGAGGCATTCTACCCCGAAAATGGGGACTGCCCGGGCGCCTTATTCGGCAATTTACCTGAGTTCAGGCTAATCTTGGCGGCAGTTTCTGCCGAAGTAGACGGTAGCCGTGGCTGAGAGTCCTGCAAGCCGGTGCCTGTATTGCCAGGGGGAATTCCCTGAGGAGGTCTTGCGCCTTCATGGCGGCTTCTGCTCCCCTGAACATGCGGAGGCATTTCAGGCTGGCGGCGGAACGAGCGGGCCCCAAGGCGCCAGGGAGGGCTGTTGCCAGTGGTGCGGACAGCCGTTACCGTTTCTGGCGCGGCTCAAGGGAGAGCGCTTCTGCTCGGAGTGGCATGAGCAGCAGTATTACCGCCAGCAAGCCGAAGGATTCCTGGACCGGGTCAGACGGTACCGCCGCCAAGGCGGGGGGTCGCGGCTTTGTTCCGAGACCACGAAGGTCACGATTCGCCCCAGCCGACAGCGCCAGGAGACGCCAGGCGCATTGGACGAGTCCCTGCCTCCCCGGCTGAAGGAGCAATGGCGGGAAACCTTTCCCGTAGCGGCGGTGCGCAGCCCGGAGCCGGGCTATGCGCTGCAGGGAAGCGTGCCCCGGGCGGGGAGATTGAATCGTCATGCGTATTGGCGCGAGGGGCGTGGCGTGGTCCGCCTGCCGGCGGCATGCGTCTGGCGGGAACACGGCGGAGAGGCTGTCAAACTGCCGGCGGATGCTTCGCGGCGCCAGACTAAGCCACTCTGCCGCGGCGGGCTGGTGATTCTGCCCGTGCCGGGCTATGATGCCAACGGAGGCAGTGAGATGCCGGACCCGGGCCGCCCTGCCCAATGGGTGGAGTCAGATGCTTCCAATGTTCGTGGGGAGCCTTGGCTGTCTCATGCTTCTCGCTGGAAAACGCCGGCAGAGCCGCCCTCCCGTGGGTGGAGGACAACAGCCATTCCGGGATTGCCGCTCGTCCAGCCGGATGCCGCGGCTGTTGCCTTGCTCTGGCGGGAACGGGCGTCTATCCTCCCCTGCCAGGCGCCCGGCGCTGTGCCTCCGGCTGCCAGGTGGGGCGGGTCGCTGCCACGCGCCGCCTCGTCGTTCACGCTACCGCAATCCAGCCGCGCGGTAGCTGCCAGTCAGCCGCCGGCGGATTGGAGGAACTCCGTCATCCGTGAGCAGGCGGACGACAGCCGCATGTGCCGTCTTCCAGGGTTCTGCCAGACTGCGGCGACAGGCGGCGTGAGAGCCCTGCCACGGTTGGCGTGGACGGCTCCGGCAGAATGGCAGAACGCAAGACCTCTTCTCAGGGCAGACCTTTCAGGACAGGCATCCGAGGCGCGCAAGGATGCTGAACACTGGGCAGGGCAGGCTTCCCAGGAGGATCCCGCGAATGCGGAACTGACCGCAGTGTCGCACGGAAGACCTGCGTCGTTCTTTTCCCCGGGACGGCTCTTTCCGCCGGGACGAAAGCTCCCGAAGGAGCCGTTTTCGCCGGTTGGCTTGACCCCTGAGCGGCGGCTTCAGATCGTAGCGCCGGCATGGACGGGGGAGGAAGCTGCACAGCGCGCGATCTCTGCGTCCCTGCCAGGCGTGCCGGGCGCGACGGTGCATCCGCCGGCTCGCTTCGACTTCGCCGCCGAGCACGGTCCGGTCCCACAGGTGATCGCCGCCAGCCGCTCAGGCGGCATGGTTGGTGAGAAGTGGCCGGGCGGCGGTGCAATGATCGATGCCCCAGGGTTCTTCAAACCTTTCCCGGTTTCGCGTCATCTGCGGCACACGGCGGCGCAGGTGCATCAGCCGCAACGGATCGTAACACGCCTCGTTGCAGGCGGCATGCCGCCCGCTGCCTCCGTGTGGCAATCGGCAAAGGGCGCACTCAGGATGCCGGGGCAGGCTCATCCAGGTCCGATTTCCCTGGTGCGCGAGGACTTCTGGCCATCAACTGCATTTGTAGTCAGGCCCCCTGGGGCAGCGCGGCATCCCGCCTCTGGAACCCACAATCAGGTCTACGTCCATGCGCCGGCGGTTCTTTTGGTCGCATGGCGCTCCCTCGGGCTGAGCCATGCCGTGCGACGTCCGGAATTCAGACTTGGGGCAGCCGAGCGGTCCACCGCGCCCCCGCCGGCAGCGTCTCCCGCCGCGTTATGGAGGCTTCCCAGCCAGACCGTTATGGATGCGAGTCTGGCGACAGCCGCTCCCGCCTCCGCAGTTCAGCCGGCTCAGTGGGAGCCGGAGTCCTGCAGCACCTATCGCATGTTTGAGGTGGGGAGAGCGGCATGGGGCAGGGCTGAACTCGAGTCCCCGGAGTGGCGCAACGATGGCATTTCAAGCTTGCCCGTCATGCTGCCGGTATGCGGCCCAGTGTTCAGGGTATGCAGCCTCGGCCGGCACTTTGAGTCCGGGGCAGGAATGGAGCCGGCGCGGATCGTGGGCGCCGGCGCAGGGCCGCTTCACCATCCGGAGCGGCTGAAGCTGCGCCACCTGGTCTGCCGGTTTCCTAAAGCGCATGCGACAGGCAGCCTGAGAATGGGCGGCGCTGGGCCGTCCGAATTTCGTTTTTCAGGAATTTCAAGAGAGGGAAAAATCGGCTGAGCATCGGAGAATTTGTCATGCCAGAGTGGAACACGGAAATGCAACCGGAACGGAATGTCGAGGCGGACGCGTCTGCCATCCCGGCCGAATTGGGACGGGCAGGCGCCCTGCATCTCCTGGGCAAGAAAGCTGAGGCGGCAGACGAACTCAGCCGGTTGCTTGACCGCCGCCCGGACTACGCGCCGGCTTACCGCGTGCGCGCGATGCTGTACATGGAATTGGGCGAGGAGTCCCGCGCGCTGGAGGATTTGGAGAAGTATCACAGCCTCGGCTACGGCGATGTGCAGTCGAGGCTGGCGCGTGCGCAATGCACGTTGAAAGCGGGGCGCTGGCAGGAGGCGACCGAGCAGTTCCAGGCCCTGCTGGACGCCGACCCGGATCTGGACGATGCATTGCTGGGGTTGGGCCTGGCTCACCTGCGCCTGCACCACCTCGAAGAAGCTCTTTCCCTGTTGACGCGCTACCTGGATCGCCACCCGGATGACGCGACTGCGCGTTTCGGTCAGGCAGTGGCGCTGCAATTGACCGGCGACGTGGAGCACGCCATCCCCATTTACGAGCAGCTGGCTTCGGACCCCGAGTACGGGAGGGATTGCCTGATCAATCTTTGCTCCATCTACCGCCAGAAGAAGGACGGAGACGGTCTTCTGTCCTGCAGCAACCGGCTGATTGCAGTGGATCCGGAATCCGCGGCAGCGCGGGAAGCGGCCGCCTATGCAGCATTCCTGAAGGAAGACTATGCACAAGCCGCCACACATCTGCAGTGGTTGGCCGACAAGGGAGGGCTGCCGGTCGAACCGTGGATGAACCTCGGGCTCTGCCGGCGCAAGGAGGGCAATCTCGAGATGGCGCTGCAGGCCTATCAACAGGCGCTTGCCCTGCAGCCGGACCTGGGCGAGGCGCACCTTCGCGTGGCGGAAATCCTGAGCGAGCTCGGGCGCTCCGAGGAGGCGTTGAACGCCTGCCGGGCGGGCATCGAGGCTTGCCCGGATATGGCCGACCTCTACTTCCTGGCGGTGGGCCTGCATCAGAAGTCGGGGAGGAACGAAGACGCCGAGGCTCTCCTGGAGGTACTGGCGATGCGGCAGCCCGGCAACGCGGACCTCTGGTTCCGTCTCGGAAACATGAAGTACGACCGGCATGCTTTCGGAGAGGCTGCCGATGCCTACCGCGCTGCTCTGGCCGTGCAGCCGGACTGGGCGGAGGCGCTGCTCAACCTCGCACTGGCATGTTACGAGTCCGGACGTTACGACGAGGCGGAAACCGCATTGCAGCGCGCCCTCACCGTCAAACCCGGCTGGGAGACCGCCTTGCGGGCGGCAGCCGTAAACGCACTCAAGCAGAACCACCTGGATGCGGCTCTCCAGTACCACCGCCAGCTCATCGATTCCGGCCACAGCGATCCAGAGGTGCTCTACAACGCTGCCATGCTGCATGAACAGCTCGGCCAGAAAGACGAAGCCGAACTTCTCTACCGGCAGGCGCTTGAGTGGAGGCCGGACTTCGCCGAAGCCCTGGTTGGCTTGGGATACGTTCTTGAGAGCACCGGACGCGCCGACGAAGCCCGCCAGTGCTGGGCGCGAGCCATGGAAGTCAAGCCCGAACTGGCCAAGGACTACTTCGGGCTGGGAGCGTGAAACGGAACCAGCCTGGTGTGCGGAGGCTGTCCGCGAAGGCTCACGCCGTGCCGGCTGCCGGCGGGGAAGCCGCGCTGGTTCGCCGCAAATTCCACTGGGTGGCATCCATGCGGGCTCCCAGTGGTCTGAAATCCGGGCGCCTTTCGAGCGACCCCGCAGGGCGCCGCCGAGACTGCGGATTCCAGGCAAGGATTCTACGCGGGGGGTTGGACGAATCGGCTCTGCCCGGAGGCTGCTGTCCCGGAAATTCTCGAATTCGGCTCCCTGAGTCTCGCGGCGACCGGCACTGTTTTCCTTCCACTGTCGCGGCGCCGTTGCTGGCGGGCGCCTGTCCGCGGATGGCATTCCCTCAACCTGCCTCCGCCAGCGCAGGGCTGAGCACGGCCATTCGGCCCTCGACAGGTGTGCCGGTGGATCGTCCCTACCGCCCCAGCGCGAAGTTGTCGCCCAGGTACACGCGCCGGACGTCCGGGTCAAGCGCCAGGGCTTCGGGCGTGCCGGCGCGGAAGATGCGTCCCTGGTTGATGATGTAGGCGCGGTCGGTCACCGCCAGTGTCTCGCGCACGTTGTGGTCGGTGATCAGGATGCCGATGCCCCGCTCTTTGAGCTGTGAGATGATTCTCTGAAGTTCGAGAACCTGAATCGGGTCGATGCCCGAAAACGGCTCATCCAGCAGGAGAAACTTCGGCTCAATCGCCAGCGCCCGGGCGATCTCCACACGCCGCCGCTCGCCGCCCGAGAGCGCATAGCCCTTGTTCTTGCGCACGGCTTCGAGCCCCATCTGCTCGATGAGTTCCTCCAGCCTCATGCGCCGGTCGGCGGGGCGCAGCGGCAGGGTCTCCAGGATCGCCAGCAGGTTGTCTTCCACGCTCAGCCGGCGGAACACCGAGGGCTCCTGTGGCAGGTAACTGATGCCGGTGTGGGCGCGTTCATACATGGCCAGATCCGTGATCTCCCGGTCGTCGAAAAAGATGCGTCCTCCGTCCGGCGTCACCATGCCCACGATCAGGTAAAAGGTCGTCGTCTTGCCCGCGCCGTTCGGCCCCAGCAGACCCACCACCTCTCCGGTGGCCACGCTGATGCTGATGTTGTCCACCACGCGCCTCTTGCGGTAGGACTTGCTTACCTCCTCCGTGCGCAGCACGCTCCTGCCGTTGCCCGAAATCCCTGTCACCGTTTCTTATTATGCGGCCGCCAGCTTCCGGCAGGCTCTCCCCCCGGCATTACCTGCCCTTCTGCTTCACGCGGCTGACTGCCGGTCCGGCGCCCTCGTTGTCGACGATCATCCTGTCCTGCCTGCCGAACCATGTGATTACGGCGCCGCGCGTGATTCCCTTCTCCGAGTCCTCCACGCTCGGATTGCCTCCGCTGAGCACGATCCGTTCTTCGTCGAGGAAATAGTCGGCATGCTCGCCGCGCCCAGTGCGCCTGCGGGCTTTCGCCTCCGAGCGGATCACCACGGCGCCCCTCGCGTCCAGCCGGTCCAGCCGGGTCTCTTTCCTGCCCGAGGCACTCTCCTCGCGGAAGAAGCCCGCCAGCTCGCGCGCCTCGACCGTGATCGACGGGCGCTCCAGGCGGGCGCCGCCGGTGAAAAGCGCACGCTTCCCCTTCCCCTCATACACCATCGACGGCGCGCGCACGACGGAGACGCGTTGCGAGGAGGCGCCGCGCGCGCCTCCGCGGGCGTCGGGAATCTCGGCCACCACGTCCTGCTCGGCTTCCAGCCGCTCCTCCTTGCGGAAGATGCGCACCCGCTGCGCCCTCAGCCGCATCTGCCCTTGCCACAGCACGGCGTTCCCCTCAAACAGGACACGGTTGTTCCGGTCCTCCACCCGCATCCGTTCGGCGGTCGCGCGCAGCGGCTCGCCGCCCTCGATCAAACCGCCCCCTCCGCCCTGCGACTGCATCACGGCGCTCACGCCGCCGGAGGCGGTCATGACGTCCTGCTTCTGCTCGAGCGTGATCTCGGGCGCCGCCGTCACCCCGGATGCGTCCCACACCCGCGCTGCGCCCCGCAACTCCATCCTCTCCGTCTTCGCCTCGTAACGCGCGCGCTCCGACTGCGCCCTCTTGGGCCCCTCCTCGTACCGGAATGCGCCCCGCTGCTCCAGCTGCTCAAGAGCCCCGGTTTTCTGATCGAACCGCGCCAGAAGCTCGGCGCTCCGGGTCCTCGTTTCCACAGGCTTGCCGTCCCGGCCGCGCTTCACGGTCCGCGTCTCCGCCTGAACCGCGCGGAACGACTCCAGAGCGTTCTCCCGGCCATAGTCCAGCGTCAGCGGGTGGCCCTTCACTTCGCGGAACGGGTCTTCCGCGCGCGCCGGGCGGAATTCGACGCGGCCGGGCCCGTCCGTGGAGACCCGCTCCATCTCTTCGCCGCCGGGGCGCATCGCCATGTGAATGGCTTCGCCTTCCAGCACGCGCACGGGCTGAGGCGGCCGGCCCCGAATCGCCGCCGGCCGGTTCTCCACGCGGCCCTGCCCCATGGCCAGCGCATGTCGCAGCTCAGAGCCGGACTTGCCTGCCGCAAAGTCCAGGTACAGCCGGTCGGCCCTCACCTCTGTCGCCCCCGCCGCCGCCGTGGAGAGCAACCTCGCCCCCTGCGTCGCCTCGATCTTGCGCACCTCGGCTTTCTCCCCGAAGTGCACCGTCAACTGATCCGCTTCATAATCGAGCCGTCTGCCCGGCATCCGGTCCGTCCCCGCCGCCCCGGTCGTCTCAACCCTTTCAATCTCTCCGTCCTCGTTCAGCTTGACAAAGGCGTCCCGCCCCCGCAGTTCGAATGCCCCCCGCACCAGCCGGGAGGGAGCCGTCAGCGCCACTTCATCTGACTGCTCGCGATACAGCACCCGGCTCGCGGAAACCTGCAAAGGCGGCTTCCCGGCCGAGCCCTCCCACTCCAGTTCTGCCTGCGCTTCCATGATGATCTCGCGGGCTCCCGGGTCATAAGACGCCCCCAGGCAGCGGCCGCGGGCCCTTCCAAATTCGAACGCCGCTTCCTTCTCTGTCCAGGCGCGGTTCGTCTGTACATCCAGCCGAACGGCCGAAGTCCGGATCTTCATGATCCTGCCCGGCGGCGCCGCCGCATCGCGCAACAGGCCCAGAGTGATCTCCACCGCCCCGTCAGCCGACAGCACGCCTTCCTTTTGGCTGAACGTGCCGCGGGGACTCCGGACCACGTCATAGCGCGGACCATCCACGTGCCGGATCTCCATTTCGAGCCCTTCCAGGCGGATCACCGGCGGAGCCTTCGATTGTTCGAACCGGGAGGCGCGGATCAGAATCCGGGATTGCGCCCCGGACTTGATCTCGTATTCCCACTGCGCCGCCACCGCCGAGGTGTTCTCCGGCAGCGGGGGAGGAGGCGCCTGATGAGACTGCCGCCGCAATTCCCGTTCCCGCCAGTACACCCAGCCCACACCCGCCGCCACCACGGCCATGGCCAACAGCAGCATCCAGCGGACGCGCCGCAGCATACCGCCAGAATAGCACCGCGGCCCGAATTCCCCCTCCGCTGCGGAGGCGCGGCGCGATCCGCCTTTTGAGCGCGACACGCTAAGATCTTCTCCTCGGCAAGCCGGAGCGACAGCGACTCGTATGGCCCGGCCGCGGATAGAAGCCAAGCAATTGGCATTTTTTCAACCACTTACAGGCTCATCTTGTCACTCCTTGGCCGAGTGTGCTAATAATAGGTTCGGTGCGAGGGACCGCCCTGGTTCCACATCGATTTCACGCGCCGAAGCGAGAATCGACAACACAATCGTGGAGGTAAAGCAAAGCGATGCAGATTCGTCCGCTCTATGACCGGCTCGTCGTACGCCGGATCGAAGCTCAGGAAACGGTGCAGAACGGCATCATCATTCCAGACACGGCTAAAGAGAAGCCGCAGGAGGGAGAGGTGGTGGCCGCAGGCCGCGGCAAGCGGCTCGAGGACGGCACCGTGGTTCCTCTGGACGTGAAGGTGGGCGACCGGATCCTGTTCGGCAAGTACTCCGGAAGCGACATCAAGATCGACGGCGAGGAGTTCCTGATTTTGCGCGAGGACGAAGTTCTCGGCGTTCTGGAGAAGTAAGGGTTCACAAACGAGATAGAGGAGAGAAGAAAATATGGCAGCCAAGCAGATTGTTTATAGCGAGAGCTCGCGCCAGGCGATCCTGCGCGGCGTGAACCAGCTTGCTGACGCAGTGAAGGTCACGCTGGGCCCGAAGGGCCGCAACGTCGTCATCGAGAAGAAGTTCGGCGGGCCGACGATCACCAAGGACGGCGTCACCGTGGCCAAGGAGATCGAACTGAAGGATCCGCTGGAGAACATGGGCGCGCAGATGGTGCGCGAGGTCGCATCGAAGACCTCCGACGTGGCCGGCGACGGCACGACCACGGCCACGATTCTGGCCCAGGCGATTTACCGCGAAGGTGTGAAGTCGGTGGCCGCCGGCGCGAACCCAATGGCGCTCAAGCGCGGCATCGAGCGCTCCGTAGACGCGGTGATCGAGGAGATCAAGAAGTTCTCCAAGCCCATCTCCGGCGCGATGATCGCTCAGGTCGGCACCATCTCCGCCAACGGCGACACCGAGATCGGCACGAAGATCTCCGAGGCCATGGAGAAGGTCGGCAAGGACGGCGTGATCACGGTGGAAGAGTCCAAGACGATGCACACCGAGCTGATCACGGTGGACGGCATGCAGTTCGACCGCGGCTATCTGTCGCCCTACTTCATCACCGACCCGGACCGGATGGAAGCGGTGCTCGAGGAGCCCTACATCCTGATCCATGAGAAGAAAATCAGCAACATGAAAGACCTGCTGCCGCTGCTCGAGCAGATCGCGCGGTCGGGCCGCCCGCTGCTGGTGATCGCCGAAGAAGTGGAAGGCGAAGCGCTGGCCACGCTGGTGGTGAATAAGCTGCGCGGCACCCTCAGCGTCTGCGCGGTGAAGGCGCCGGGCTTCGGCGACCGCCGCAAGGCCATGCTCGAGGACATCGCCATCCTCACCGGCGGCAAGGCCATCATGGAAGAGACCGGCATCAAGCTGGAAGGCGTCCGCCTGGATGACCTCGGCCGCGCCAAGCGCGTCGTGGTGGACAAGGACAACACCACCATCGTCGACGGCGCCGGCGAGCAGAAGGCCATCGAGGGGCGGATCAAGCAGATCCGCACCCAGATCGAAGAAACCACGTCGGATTACGACCGCGAGAAGCTGCAGGAGCGGCTGGCGAAGCTCGCCGGCGGCGTGGCGGTGATCAAGGTCGGCGCGGCCACCGAGACGGAAATGAAGGAGAAGAAGGCGCGCGTCGAGGACGCCCTGCACGCCACCCGCGCGGCGGTGGAAGAGGGCATCGTCCCCGGCGGCGGCGTCGCCCTGCTGCGCGCTTCGCGCGTGCTGGAGGGCATGAAGGGCGACAACGACGAGCAGATCGGCATCAACATCGTGAAGCGCGCCTGCGAAGAGCCGGTGCGCCAGATCGCCGGCAACGCCGGCTACGAGGGCGCCATCGTCGTCGGCAAGATCCTCGGCAACTCCGATCCGAATTACGGCTTCAACGCCCAGACCGGGGAGTACGAGAACCTGGTCGAAGCCGGCGTGATCGACCCCACCAAGGTCACCCGTTCGGCGCTCCAGAACGCCTCCTCCATCGCCGGCCTCATGATCACGACCGAGGCGATGGTTTGCGAGATCCCGGAGAAGAAGCCGGCTCCGGCTCCCGGCGGTCACAGCCCTGACATGGACTACTGATCCCGCATCGGCTCATCACCACCTCCAGCCCGCGGCTGCGCCTTCCGGCGTGGCCGCGGGCTTTTTGTTCTTCCGGGTTCCGGGCGCGGCAGGGCAAGCGCGAAGCGGGCGGACGCGGAACGATTGGCGCGGCGCCGGGACTCGGGTGGGGCGGGATCTGCGCCACGAACGAAGCGAACGGCGCTCCGCGCCGCGCGGATCGCTGCCCGCTCCGGCCGGAAGGACGGATGCAACTCCGGCCTTCGTGCACCGTTCAGAGAGCGGGAATCCATGGTCCCCGCACCATTTTCAGACCGCGGTCAGACAATCCGCGTCAGACGGACGGCTGCTTCTTCGGCCCCAGCGGGTGGTTCTTCCCGTCGCCTTCGTATGCCGGGCGGGCTGAGGCGCGGCGCGTACGCTTGCGGGCAGCCGGATCATACAGCTTCATCTGGCCCTCGCGGTAGCTTTCGCAGCCGAGCATCACGGACAGCATCACCTGATGGGCCAGCTCAGGTCCCAGCACGGGGGTCTTGCGCGTGCGCATGCACTCGAAGAAGTTGTCCGTGTGGCGCCGGCTCATCTCGCGCATGGCGTTCTTGAATTCGAATGTCTGCGCCTCCGTGGGCCGCTTCAATGCCTTGGCCACGAACATCTCCGGCGTGACCAGGACGCGGTCGTTTTCAACGACGATGGTGCCCGAGTGGCCGTAGATCACCTGCGGCAGGTACTGGTTCGGGGCGCCGTTGGCCATGGAGCCGGCCACAACGATCATGAAATTCGGGTATTCGGCGATCATCGCCAGCGTATCCGGCACGGCACGGTCCTTCTGCACGTAGATGCCGCCGCCGCCCGAGACGCGCGTGGGATACGCGGGCCCCATGGCGAACAGCATCGGGCCCACGCGGTGGTAGTAAAGGTCGCTGGCGATGCCGTTGGAATACTCCCAATACTTCCGCCAGCGGAAGAAGCGCTCCGCGCTGAAGGGGCGTTTCGGTGCGGGTCCCAGCCAGCGCTTCCAGTCGATGGTTTCCGGCGACGCCTCTTCGTCGATGTAATAGTTCCATTCGCCGGCGACGGAGTTCCGGCTGTACGTGGTCTGCCCCCAGAGAACCTCGCCGATGGCGCCTTCTCCGATCAGCTCTTTCACCTTGTGCCAGCGCGCATCGGAAAGAAACTGGCTGCCCACCTGAAGCACGCGGTTGTACCGGGCGGCAGCCTCCATGACCTCGGCGCTCGCATCGACGGTGAGCGTGCTGGGCTTTTGCAGATAGACATCCTTTCCGGCGGCGAAGGCGTCGATCGTCATCTGCGCGTGCCAGTGATCCGGCGTGGCGATGAGGACGCAGTCGATGTCGGGGCGGGCAAGAAGCTCGCGGTAGTCGATGTAGATGTCCTTGTCTTCGAGCTTCGAGATGGCCTTGGCGCGCTCGCGGTGGCGCTTGTAAACGTCGCAGACGGCGGCCACTTCGATGTCCTTGTCCTGCTCCTGCTGGCGGACGAAGGCGCGCAGGTGGCCGGTGCCCATGATGCCGACGCCGATCATGCCAACGCGGATGCGGTCGTTGGCGCCGATCGTTCGCGCTGCGGAGCGGGCCGGGACAGTGGGCTTGATTTTCTTCGCCTGGACGGAACGCGCGGCGGCCAGCGAGCCGGCGGCGGCCAGAAACAGGCGGCGGGAGGAGATGTTGTCAGTGTTCATTTGAAAAAACCAGAACCTCTCTCTTATATTTCCACACGGCGGGCGGCCGCATTCCACTTCAGGCGCCGGCCGGTGCGGAGCGAATCGAGCGTCATGGACAGCACAATCACGGCGGACAGGCCGGCCTCGACGGGCGCGTTGGGCTCGCGGCGCGTGCGGACGCAATCGAGGAAGTTGCGGATATGATTGCGCGTCGCCGCGGCGAACGAACCCGGCCGGCTGTCCTCCCGTTCAGGCGTCAGTTCCGGCGCCTTGGTTTCCGGGTAAAGACGGAAGTGCTCGCGACCCACATCGAGCCGCGCGCGGGCGCCGTGAAACTGCGCCAGCTGGTCCTGCCTCGGGTGGTAGCGCATCGCCTTGTAGCCGAGGGTGAAGACCGCGAAGTAATTCTCGGGATACTCGATGAGGATCGAAGCCGTGTCGGTGACCTCAGCGCCTTCCAGGTTCACGCGCCCGCCGGAGCAGGTGACGGCGAGCGGCGCGGCGGAGTTCATGAACCAGTGAAAGACATCGACCATATGGGCGGCCTGCCCGATGAGCAGGCCGCCGGAATAGTCGAAGTAGTAATACCAGTTGAAGAAGCGCATCGGGTCCAGGGGGCGGCGCGGCGCGGGGCCAAGCCACCGCTCCCAATCGAGCTCGCCCTCGAGCTTGCCGTGCGACAGCGAGGCCTGATGATTCAGCCACCAAGAGTTGACCAGGCGCACCTCGCCCAGGCGGCCGGAGGAGACGATGCCCTTGGCATCCTGAAACAGCGGGGCGCTGCGCCGCTGCGTGCCCACCTGTACGATGCGGCGCGTGCGGCGCACGGCGTCGACTACCTGAAACGCCTCGCCGATAGCGTGAGTCATGGGTTTTTCCACGTACACGTCCTTGCCCGCTTCGACGGCGTCGATGACCATGCGGGCGTGCCAGTGGTCGGGGGTGGCGATGATGACGGCGTGAAGGTCCGGATCTTCCAGCAGGCGGCGGTAATCCCTGTATCCGCGCGCGCCCGTGCTGGCGGCTTTGAGCCCGGCGTCGAGGTTCGGCTGGTAGACGTCGCAGACGGCGGCGATCTCCGCGCCGATCTCCTTGAACTCGGCCGTGAGAAGGCGGCCGCGGCCGCCCGATCCGATGACGCCGGCGCGAATGCGGTCCGGCGGCTGGACGAAGCCGCCGGCGGAGCAGAGAAACGTACGGCGCTGCATGGGCACAGTCTATCGAGAACAGAGCGGCGCGGGGTGGCTCAACGGCAGGCCCGTTCCACCGGATCCGCTATGGCGTCCGGAACAAGGTGGCGCCACGGCTCGCCTTCGCGGATGCGGCGGCGGACTTCCGTCGAGGAGATGCCGTCCAGCAGCGCCGGCACGATGAGCGTGTGGATGCGGGCGCGGAGACGGGGTGGCGGCGTGAATGGCAATGGGCGCGGGGCCACCAGCAGCTCATACTCCTCCAGTTGCCGTTCAATGGACTCCATCCCGCCATAGTCCCAGCCCAGAACCCGCGCCGCGGCATCGCTGCCGCAGACGTGGAGGACCCGCTGCGCCCCGAGCGCCCGCGCCTCCCGCGCCATCTCGAGGAACAGCCCGCCGCTGCTCACGGCGGCGGCGAAAAGCGGGTGGCCGGAGGCGAGATCCCGGATCCATGCGGCCCGCTGCTCGAAGGAAGCGCCTTCGAGCGGCTTGTGCGGAAAGGCGCGGGGCAGCACGAAGACGGCGCGCCGGGCCCATCCAAGCGCGGCGCGGGCGAGCTCGAGATGCGCGCGCGTCGGCGGGTTCCAGGCGCCCGCCAGCAGCGCTACCGAAGCGTTCAGCGCGCCGGCAAGCAGCTCCATGCCATCATCGTAGCGAGATGAAGATCCGGGAAGTCGAAGCGCTGGCCGTTTCCATTCCGCTGCCGCAGCCGGTGGCGGACGCGGTGCGCCGCATCACGCACCGCGATCACCTGATCGTCAAGATCCGCACCGAGGAAGGCGCCGAAGGGCTGGGATTCGCGCTCGGCTATGACGGCTCGCGCGCGATGCTCTGCCTGATCGATGAGATCTACCGTCCCATCCTGCTGGGCGCGGACGCGTTCGACACGGAACATTTGTGGGCGGAAATGTACCGTCAGTCGATTCAGGCGGGCCGGCGTGGCGCGGCGCTGCGGGCCATCAGCGCCATCGACATCGCGCTATGGGACCTGCGCGGCAAGGCCGCCGGCATGCCCGTGATGGAGCTGCTGGGCGTGCACCGGCGGAAGCTGCGCTGCTACGCCACCGGCGGCTACTACCGCGCCGGGCAGTCCATTGAAGAACTGGTGCGCGAGGTCTCGGCGGCGGCGGAGATGGGCTTCACGGCGGTGAAGCTGAAGGTGGGCGCGTTGACGGCGGCGGAGGACGCGCGGCGCGTGGGCGCGGTGCGCAGGGCGCTGGGAGAGGAGTTCGAGATCCTGCTCGACGCCAACGGCGGCTGGAAGAGCGCGCCGGAGGCGGTCGCGGCGATGGAGCGGCTGGAGGAGTTCCGGCCTTACTGGATCGAGGAGCCGGTGCGGGCTGACAACCTCTCGGCGATGGCGCGGATCGCGGAGACAATCCGGACTCCGGTGGCGACAGGCGAGCTCGAGGCGACACGCTGGGCCTTTGCCGGGCTGTTGGAGCGCAGGGCGGCGTCGATTCTGCAGCCGGACGCCACCGTGTGCGGCGGCGTGAGCGAATGGCTGAAGATCGCGCACATGGCGGCGGCGTTCGACATCCCGGTGGCGCCGCATTACCACTGGGATATCCATACGCAGTTGTGCGCGGCGCAGCCGAACGCGATTTTCATCGAGTACTTCCCGGCTTCCTCCGGCGTCAAGATGTTCGACGCCCTGCTGCAGGATCCCATGAAAGTCGTGGGCGGATGGATCGAGCCGCGCACCGCCCCGGGCTTCGGCATCGAGCTCGACGGGGCAGCGGTAAACCGCTACCGGATCGCTTAGTGTGTCCGATGCCCGGCCGGGCGCGTCCTATAGTCAGGAGAAGGAGCTGAGATGTTCACCTGGATCTGTCCGGTCTGCGGCGCCGAGGTGCCGCCGTCGGAAGCGGAATGCCCGCGGTGCGCGGAGCGGAAAAGAGCGGCGGCAGCACCGCCCGCGGCGCCGCCCGGACCTGTGCAGACGCCCGCGCCGCCGCCTGCGCCCACGGCGCCGCCCTCATGGGAGACTGGAGCGTCCGTGCCGTCACCACCGCCGGCATGGCCTGCTCCCCCTCCTCCGGCAGCCGCACCGCCGCAGGGGCAGCCTGTCTATGTGATTGGAGAAACCGCAAGGCGCCGCGGAACGCCTGCCTGGCTGGCGGCGCTGTTGACTCTCGTGTTGATCGGCGGCGGCTTGTTTCTGCTGTACCGCTATCTCTCCTCGAACCGCGCCGGCGCGCCGGCGGCGCAAAAGACCACGCCGTTTGAAGCCCCGCAGCAACAGGCATCGGCGCATCCCTTCGCCAAGTACGTCGAAGTGACCGGCGTGCGGGTGCTGGAGGGCCCAGACAAGAAATTGAGAACCCGGTTCGTGGTCGTGAATCACGCGCCGGCGGAGCTGGCGGGGTTCCGGCTGCGGATCACCCTGGAAGCGGTGAATGCGGCGCCCTCCGAAGCCGTGATCGCGGTGATCGACGCCTCGCCCGGCGCCATCCCGGCCTACGGCGTGAAAGACATGGAGGCGCCGCTGGTGACGCACCTGCGGGTTTACGAGCTGCCGGATTGGCAATTCGTGCGCGTGCGGGTGGAGATCATCGACGCGAAGTAGCGCCGGCGAGAGCGCGCCTCTGGGCGCGCGTCCAGGCGCAATGGGAATCGGAAGGCAGAGGCCCGCCTAAACGCAGGAGTGCGGCCCGCGCTTCCACCGAGCACGGTTCGATGGCGAGCGAGCGCGCCAGATCGGCCCGTGCGGCCTCTGGCTGGCCCAGGGCGAGCCACGCCGCTGCCCGTCCGGAGAGCGCCGCGTAATATCGCGGGTTGGATTCCAGGGCGCTATCGAACTCTGCCAGGGCTTCGTTCGGGCGCTGCGCGCGCAGGAGGGCGCGGCCGTATGCGGCGGCCAGTTCCGGCCCCGGCGGCGCGTGGCGGCGTGCTTCGGCCAGCAGCTCCAGCGCCTGCACAGGGGGCAATCGCGGAGCGAGCGCGAGCGCGGGCGCGGGCAGACGCGGAGCGAGCCGCACCGCTTCCATTCCGATCGCCACCGGATCGCGCCAGAGCCGCGCATAAGAGAAGGAGAGCAAGGCGAGCACGGAGATGTATATGGCGGACAGGCGCCAGTCCGCGTGCTCGAGCATCAAAGCGACAAATGCCGCCAGGGCGGCGAGGGGAAGGGCCAGGCTGCGCGCTCCTCCGCCTTCTGGCAGGCAATACACCGAAGCCAGCAGCCCGATTGCGGCGAGGAACCAGGCGCCGAGCGCGTGGCGGCGCCCCGCCGTCCAGGCGATCCATCCGACAGCGGCCACCGCTGCTGCGGCAAGAGCTGCCTGCTCCGGCGCCACGCGCAGGTCTGGCGCCGGCGTCAGGGCAAGCGGGAACAGCGCCAGGAAGACCGCGCGGAGAGCGAAGATGCCGAACCACGGCCATTCGCCGGCCAGTTGCGGCCACGAGGATCGGAACGCCGCAAGCCACGCGGCAGCGCCCGCCGCCATAAGCCAATAGAGCGCCCTGCCGCTGGCGCTCCTGCCAGCCAGCAGGAGCAGAACCGGCGGAATCGCGGCAGCGGCGGGCTCAAACGGCAAAGACAGAATCGCGAGCGCCGCGCCAGCCCAAGGGCGGTGGCGCAGGAAAGCAAGGGCCGCCGCCAGAGCCAGAGCCATGGCGGGCAATGTGGCGGCCAGAGACGGCAGGGCAAGAGTGTCCGCCAGCAAAGGATGCGCCGCGTACATCAGCGCGGCGAGCACGGCAGCGCGGACGGTGAAAAGAACAGGGAGCAGCGCTGCAAGCAGGGCGCTGTTTAATGCGTGGAGCATCAAGGCGGCAGCGGCGGAAGCCCAGGACGGGAGGTCGGTCATGTAGACGAGCCAGAGCAGGGCGGCCGCACCCGGGCGGCTCGACCACGGCAGATGCGGCGGAGTGTCCGGCAGCGGGGACGCAGGGATGCCGAGCAGAGGCAGAAACACGGCGATGGCCAGCAATGCGGCGGCAATCTGGAGGCGCAATGCTACCATGTTAGTTCGGCAGCGAGGAACCGATGGCGAAATCACGCGCGCCGCGAGAGGCGGCGGGAAAGCAGCCTCAGCCGAAGAAGACCGCCGGCGCACGCAAAGCCCCGCGCGCCGCCAGCCGCAAGGCAGCGCCGGACGCGGGCCGTCTCACCGCGATCCTGGCGGCTTTGGACCAGCTTTATCCCAGCGCCGCCTGCGCGCTCAGGCACCGCAATGCCTGGGAGCTGCTGGTGGCGACCATTCTTTCCGCCCAGTGCACCGACGAGCGGGTCAACATGGTCGCGCCGGCGCTGTTCGCGCGCTTCCCAACCCCGGAAGCGATGGCGAAGGCGGACGTGGCCGAAGTGGCGGAAATTGTCCGGTCCACTGGATTTTTTAATAATAAGGCGAAGAATATCGTCGGAGCTGCGAAGAAAATCGTCTCGGATTTCGGCGGCGAAGTGCCCCGGAAAATGGAGCAATTGCTGACCGTGCCGGGAGCGGCGCGCAAGACGGCGAACGTGGTGCTGGGCACGGCATATGGAATTCCCAGCGGCGTGGTGGTGGACACGCATGTGACGCGGATCGCGCAGCGGCTGGAATTGACGCGGGAGAAGACGCCCGAAAAGATCGAGCAGGACCTGATGAAAATGCTGCCCCAGAAACGGTGGATTCTGTTCTCGCATCAGGTGATCCTTTTCGGCCGCGACATCTGCAAGGCGCGGAGGCCGGAATGCGGCCGGTGCCCGTTGGAATCCATCTGCCGTGCGCCGGACAAGAGCCTGCCGTGAGACGGGCTGCGCTCTTCCTGGCATGCTGGCTGGCGCTGCTGGCTGGATGCGCGCGGCTGCCCGGACCGGCGGCGCCGCCGCCCTATCGCGGACAGATCGAGGACCATCCCGCGCATTACGTCTTCCTTGGGGATGCCGCAGCCGCCCGCCACATGGTTGCGGGGATCAGCCGCGAGATTCATGACGGCTGGCGCTGGGCGGGAAGGCGCGCGGAACTGCGGTGCGCCGTGGAGGAATCGCAAGGGATTCAGTTCGGGGCAGCGCTGATTGTGCCCCACGAATATGTGCAGGCGGGAGGGCGCAGGATCGAGGTGTGGATCGGCGGGAAGCTGCTGGGCACGATCGCCGCGGACCAGGCAGGCTATCAGGCATGGAAGCAGCCTGTGCCCGAGCAGTGGCTGACGCCGGGCTCTGGCATCGAGGTTGTGCTGCTGGCTGACGCCGAGTGGACGCAAGGCGGCGAGAAGCCCAGCTACATGTTGATCGGCGCGGGCTTCACGCTGTAGGAGCATGGCGATGCCGAAGGCCCTTTCGGTGCTGTTCGGAGCAGGATTCGCCGTGGGCTGCGCCTGGGCTCTGGGGCGCATGCTGCTGAAGCGGGCGCGCTTCCCGCTGGCACGCGAGGAAGAACATCCGCTGGCGTTCGTGTGCGGCGCGCCGGTGTTGAGCCTGCTGATCACGGGGCTGTGCGCCGTGCGCGCCGTGTATGACGCTTCGTTTCTTCTTCTCGGCGTTCTGATCCTGACTGCCGCCTGGAGAGACGGCGCTTTCCGGCCATCGGCGGCGGAGCGGCTGCCGGCGCTGCCGCGGCTGTGGCAGTGGCTGTTCTGGACCATCTTCGCCGTCTACGGAGCATCGGCGCTGCTGGCTGCCATGGCGCCGGAGATCAGTCCCGACGGCAGCGGATACCATCTCGGGATCGTGTCCCGGTATTACCGCGCGCACGGATTTGCGCGGATCGACACCAACATGTACGCAGCGCTGTCGCAGGGACTGGAGATGCTGTTTCTGTTTGCGTACGCCTTCGGGCGGCACTCGGCGGCGGCGGTGGTGCATTGCGCGTTTTATTTGACGGCGCCGTTGTTGATGCTGCGGTTCGGGCAGCGGCTCGGGGCGCCGGGCGCGGGAGCGGCGGCGGCGCTGTTCTTTTTATGCGCGCCGGTGGCGCTGATCGACGGCACAAGCGCCTACACGGACGCGGCGGTGGCGTGCGTGGTCTTCGCCGTGGTGTACCTGGCGGAGCAGGACGCGCCGCCGTGGCTGGCGGGCATGCTGTGCGGTTTCGCTTACGCGTTGAAGTACACGGCGGCAGTGGCTCTGCTGTATCCACTGGCGCGATACGCGTGGCGGCGGCAGTGGAAGGCGTTGGCGCCGCTCTGCCTTGCGGCAGCGCTGGTGGCTGCGCCGTGGCCGTTGCGCAACTGGATCCATTACGGCAATCCGGCTGCTCCCCTGATGAACCGCCTTTGGCCCAATGCCTTCGTCCATGCGAGTTTCGAGCAGGACTATGTCGAATTCATGCGACGCTATCCCGGAGTTGAGTCGTATGCGCAACTGCCGCTGGAACTGACGGTGAAGGGGCGGCTGCTGGGCGGGTTCTGGGGACCGCTGTTCCTGCTGGCGCCTGCAGGACTGCTGGCTCTGAGGCGCCCGCTGGGACGGCGCATGGTGATGGCGGTGCTGCTGTTCGGGTCCACCTACTTCACCAATACCGGCGCGCGTTTTCTGATGCCCGCCGCGCCCTTCGCCAGTTACGCGATGGCTCTCGCGCTGCCCGCTCCAATGCTGCCCGCGCTCGCGGCGGCTCACGCTGTGGCGAGCTTCCCGGACATGCCGCGGAAATATATGCAAGCGCCGGGATGGCGGTTGTCCAGGATCCCCTGGAAGGCGGCTCTGCGGATTGAAGAGGAGCAGCAGTGGCTGGCGCGGCAGTCCTCGGGGTACAAGGCGGCGCGTCTGGTGGAGGCGCTCACGCCGCCGGATGCGCTGGTGCTCGCCTTCGCGTCAATTCCGGAGAGCTATACGTCGAGGCAGATCGCCGTAGGCTTCCAGAGCGGGCGCGGCGAACGGCTGCTGGACTTGATTCACGCGGCGATGTATTCCGACATGCGGCCACAGACGGAGGCGGTGTTCCGTTTCCGGCGCCGGAAGCTGGAAGGCGTACGCGTCGTGGAAACCCATTCTCCCGCGTCCGGCGATGAACGCCGCAAGGATCTGTGGAGCATCTTCGAGATGAGGCTGTACGACGCGGGGAAGGAGCTCCGCCCCCTGCCCTCCTGGCGGATCCATGCGAGCCCGAATCCCTGGGGCGCCGGGCTGGCTTTCGACGGCTCCCCGGCGACACGCTGGCGCAGTTGGGAGCGGATCCGGGCGGGCATGTTCCTGCAGGCGGAATTCGCCGCGGAGCTCGCACTGGACGAAGTGCGGCTGCTGATGAGCGAAGACCAGTACGGCGTGCGGATGCGGCTGGAGGGCAAGCCGCCCGGCGGCGGCTGGCGCGAACTGGCGGGAGAACCGCTAAAGCAGGGCTTCCCGGCGCCGCTGACGCTGCGGCGGATGGCCATGCGCGAAGTGCGCCGCGGCGGGGTGACGCACCTGCTGGTCCAGGAGCAGGACTACGCCTGGGCGGATCTGTCGCGCCATGCCAGGGCGTGGGGCATCCGCGAAATCGGGTCAGTGGACGCTTATCATCTGTATCAGTTGGAATAGAGAGATGCCGAAGTATTTTCTTGGCGTGGATGGCGGGCAATCGTCAACGACGGCGCTTATCGGAGACGAGACGGGCCAGGTCCTCGGGCAGGGGCGCGGGGGTCCTTGCAACCATGTCTCGGGAGACCAGGCGAGGGAAAAGTTCCGCACTGCGATCGGCGGCGCCGTGAAGCTGGCGGCGGAGGAGGCGGGACTCGCTCTTGACGCACTGGAGTTTGAAGCCGGCTGTTTCGGGTTCTCCGGTGGACCGGCGGACAAGGACACGCTGATCGCGGAAATGTTCCGCCTGAAGAAGCGTGTCGTGACGCACGATGCCTGGATTGCACTCAGCGGGGCGCATGGCGGACAGCCCGGAATCATCACGATCGCAGGCACGGGATCGATTGCCTTTGCGCGTAATGCGGAGGGCAAGTTCGCGCGCGCCGGCGGGTGGGGCTTCATCTTCGGGGATGAAGGCGGCGGATTCGATCTGACCCGGCAGGCGCTGCGCGCGGCGCTGCGCATGGAGGAAGGATGGGGACCGCCCACCTCGCTCCGGCAGAGGCTGCTGGAGGCGACGGGCGCGCGGGACGCCAACGAACTGCTGCACCGGTTCTACACCCCTGAATATCCGCGCCCGCGCATTGCGGAGCTGTCGCGCGTCGTGGAGCAGGCGGCTGATGAAGGCGACGATGTGGCGGCGGACATTCTGCTGGAAGCGGCGCAGCACCTGGCCGGGCTCACAATGGCAGCCCGGATGCAGGTGTTCACCCCTCAGGACCAGGTCCGCGCAGCGCCGATCGGCGGCGTGTTCAAGTGCGGGCGGCTGTACGAGGAGTACCGGCAGCGCGTCGAGCGCGGCGGCAACACGCAGGTTCATCCGCCGCTGTTCGGACCCGCGGCGGGCGCGCTGTTGGAGGCTTACAGAGCCGCCGGATTGGCCGTGGAACTGAAGGGCGCGCCGCCTGAGAAGTAACCGCCAGAGGCCCGATTCCGGATGTTACCATCTGGATGAGGGCCTTATTGCATGCCGAAACTGTCCATTCGCGATCTTGATCTCAAGGGCAAGCGCGTGTTCATGCGCGTGGATTTCAATGTGCCGCTGGCGCCAGGCGGGCAGGAAATTACCTCTGACAAACGGATCCGGGCGGCGCTGCCGACCATTCAGTATGCGCTGGAGAAAGGCGCCTCGCTGGTCCTGGCGTCCCACCTGGGCCGCCCGAAGGGGAAACCGAACCCCGAGATGAGCCTGAAGCCCGTGGCGCAGCGCCTGAGCGAACTGCTCGGCAAGCCCGTGTCGATGGCGCCGGACTGCATCGGGCAGGAAGTCGAGAAGATGCTGCCGGAGCCGGGGCAAGTGCTGCTGCTCGAAAACCTCCGGTTCCATCCCGAAGAAGAAAAGAACGACCCGGAGTTTTCGAAGAAGCTGGCGCGGCTTGGCGACGTATACGTGAACGACGCGTTCGGCACGGCGCACCGCGCGCACGCCTCCACCGTTGGCATCATCGCATTTCTCAAGCCCGCCGCCGCCGGCCTGCTGATGGAGAAAGAACTGCAATACCTGGAGAAATGCACGGCGAATCCGGACCGTCCGTGCGTGGGTATTCTGGGCGGCGCAAAGGTTTCCGACAAGATCGAAGTGATCGAAAACCTGCTGAAATTCGCCGACCGTCTCCTGATCGGCGGGGCCATGGCTTACACGTTCCTCAAGTCGATGGGCAAGCCCACGGGCAAGAGCCTCGTGGAAGAGGATAAGCTCGAACTCGCAAAAAGCCTGCTGGAAAAAGCCGGGAACCGCATCCTGCTGCCCAGCGACCATGTCGTGGCCGAAGTGCTGGAAGAGAACGCGCCGTGCCAAGTGGCGGAAGAGATCCCCGAGGGCAAGATGGGCTTGGACATCGGACCCAGGACTCGTGAGGCTTATGCCGCAGTGCTTCGCGGCGCGAAGACGATCATCTGGAACGGACCGATGGGCGTGTTCGAGAAGAAGCCCTTCGACGCGGGCACGGTTGCTGTGGCGAAAGCTGTCGCCGAGAGCGGCGCGCTGTCGGTGGTCGGCGGCGGCGACAGCGAGAAGGCGGTGAAGTCAGCCGGCGTGGCGGACAGGATCAGCCACATCTCCACGGGCGGCGGCGCATCTCTGGAGTATCTGTCCGGGCTGGTGCTGCCGGGCGTGGCGGCGCTCACGGACAAGTAGGATTCACACGGCTTCCCGGGCGGAGCCATGACTCCGCCCGGTTCACTGGCTGATGGGCAGCCGCCATGCGGCTGCCCGTTTTTTTGGCGCCGGCGGGCGATGGGGATCAGAACACTGCTGCATTGCGCCGGCTCCGGTCGTTCTGTTTGACAGCCGTGAGCTGGAACGCCTGACCTGCTCAGGCTGAGACGCGACACACCCCGGGCGGCGCTCCCTGTGGCTTGCATGCCCCTTCCTAGAACCCGCGGCATCTGCTCATGGGGGAGTTTCCAAGAATTGCGAAACGAACCGAAGGGCGGATCCGGATCATTCCTCAGGCGCGGCGCTGCCGGTATCGCACCCAGCCCCCTCAAAAGCGGTGGCGAAGTTTCAGTACGACGCCGCGTCCGAGTCCGTCCATCCCCCACCCGACGCCGCGGTAGTTGCGGTCGCCGAGGTTGTGCAGATCCACGAGCACGTCCGTGCGTGAACCGAGCGGCGCGCCGAAGCGGACGCCAAAGACCGCATAGCCGGCAATGGCCGTAAACATTGGAGCGGAACTCGCTCCGCCGAGGACACGCCGCTGCACCTGAGCCAGCGTCTCGCCCGTAGCCAGCAGCAAAGTCCCGTCGGTAAGACCGCGCGCCTTCGCGCCGCGCGTGAAAAAACTGGCAATATTCGAACGCGAGCGCGTGGCGCCAATACGGCGGTCGGACAGCGCGAGCGTGGACAGGCGCGGCTGGCGCATTGCAGCATCGGCAGTCGCCTCGACATACAGGCGGAACCGCGGCGGCGCATAGCGCAGCGAAAGCCGTCCCTGCGGCGCCGGGATGCCGGGTTCGATGTCGGGAGGAGCGCCGGTCGCCGAATCGGCGGCGTGCACCCAGCTCCAGGTCTGGCGCAAGCGCCATGTTTCATTCATGCGCCACTCGAGCAACTGCTCGAAACCACGCAGGCGCGCGCCCCCGTAGTTGGCGCGGACCCGCACGGGATTTGTCGCCGCTGCCACATAAACAGCGCCGCTGGGCGACTGCGCGAAGATCACCTGGTCGCCGAGCCGCATCCCGGCGGCTCCCGGCGGCAGGATCAACGTCTGGGAGATGATGGCATTCGAAAGACGCGACCAGAAGGCGTCCAGGCTGAAGCGGATGCGGTCTGACTGGAGCGTGACGCCATAGTCGATGCTGTCGCTGGACTCCGGGCGGAGCTGATCCACTGGCCGTCCCGTGGAAACCGCGCCGGGCGAGGCGTCCGAGCCGATGAAGCCGCCGAGCGAAGCCACTGCGGAATAGGAGGCTTCGTAGCTTCCGTTGCCCTGCAATCCCAGCGTGCCGAGGTCGGTGATGGAAGGCGCGCGGAAGGCGCGCGCGTAGTTCAGGTGAAGCCAGATGGCAGAGGCAGCCCGGAAAGTTGCACCGGCGCGCCCTGTCAGGGCGTTGGCCGAGAGCGAATCATCAGGCCAGAGCGGGCTGCCGTCTGCAAGAGGGGATGCGGAAGCCCGCGACTGATAGGACGCCCCGCCGAATCGCAGCGCGCCCGTGAGGCGAAGGCGCGGAGCTCTTTCCGGTTCCCATGCCTCCTGCACAAAAAGGCCGTAATTCATATAGCGCGCTCCAGACGGGATGCGCGGGCGCGTCAACGCAACCGCTCCAGAGACAGGACTCCATGTAAACGCAGGGGCGCGAGTGCGCTCCAGGTATCCTTCGCCGCCCACGTGCACCGAATGGGCGCCGGTGCGGCGCTCCCCGGCCCATTGCAGGCCCCAGACAGCCATGCGCTCGTGCTGATGCGTGATGGAGGCCGCGGGATTGCCATTGCCGCCCTGATTGACGCGTTCTTCGCGCTGCGCGTTGTAGCTGAGCGAGGCGGATGCGCGGTCGAACAGGCGCGCGCGCAGAACCTGAATGCGGATATAGCCGAAGTCGGCCATGAGATTGTGCAGACCGGCGATCAGGTTGCCGTCCCCTCCAAGAAGCTGGTCGTAGCGCTTTGCGCCGTCCTGCTGGCTGCGGTCATAGTGGGCGGAGAGGCGCAGCCGTTCCGAGAGCACGGCCTGCGCATGAAGGCTGCCGCCGTATTGCGTAAACGCGGTGTCGGGCAGGCGCGAGCCGAGGATCGAGGAGGGCAATCCGAGGAAGCGCGTGATGGCGCTGTGGGAATCCAGACCGCCGCCGGTCCGCGCGGTGTTGATGCGGCGCGCGGCGACGTGCGCGGCGAGCGCGAACCGGGGACCGGACAGGACAGGAGAGAGCTGCTGGCCAAACCCATGCGTGGCGGAGTCGTAAAAGGCGCCGCTGCCGGCAGTGAAGAACCGCACCGGCGCCAGCGGCGCGCCCCGGCTGAATACATGGACAGCGCCGCCCACGGAGTCCGACCCATACTGAGCGCTGTTGGGACCGCGGAGGACCTCCACGGCTTCGATGGTTGAAGGCTCCAGAAGATTGAAAAACGTGCTCACGCCGCCTCGCTGGGCGGATGTCGTGAGCCGGATGCCATCACGGTAGAGGCTGACGTTCTTGCCCGTCAGCCCGCGCACGAAGACGGCGCCCATGGCGGGCGCGGTGCGCTGCTCGGCGACGCCGGGCTCGCCCGTGGCGGCTTCGCTGATCGTGCGCGTCGCCTGTGCTTCCACAGCCGGACGGGTGATGGACGTAAGCCGCTGGGGCGTACGGTGCGGCTCGAGGATTTCCCCGGCTTCCGCCGAAACCGTCAACTGCTCCACGCGCGCGCCGATTTCGAGCGCCGCGGCGATGCGCGTTTCCGTGCGCCCATCAACCACAACCGGCCGAATCCACGGAGCGAAGCCTTCCTTCTCGATCCGCAGCACAAACGAACCCGCAGCCGCGGACGGGATCCGGAAGGAACCATCAGCGCCCGTCCGCTGCGCGGCGATGTCGCCGTGCGCTGTCTGCAACCGGACGAGCGCATTGGCCACGGGACGTCCGGAAGGATCGGTCACGGACCCAAGAATCCATAAAGAGAGTGCGAGGAGACCCACCCTGCCCTTCCACTCGGACGGTTCCTGCCATATGATACTGAGCCAGCCGGAGGCAGGCGCCGTCCCGCGCTTCGGGCTTGCCTATGATGTCCTCGGCGATCAGAGGACCGTCATCCGGGCAGGCTACGGGCTGAGCTACTTCCCGGAGCCGTATTCAGCCTCGAGCATGCTGACACAGGGGCCGCCGCACCTGTTCAGCGAGAGCTTCAGCCTGAGTGATTTCCTGCTGGACTACACGAATGTTCCGCGCATCGAGCAGCCTTTCGGGCCGCTCGTGCCACTGAAGCCGCAGTCGACTGCCGAGATCAACTCACGCCGTCCCGTCGTGCGGGGATATTCGTTCAACAACCAGACTCAGTATGCGCAGACCTGGACGTTCAACATCCAGCGGCAGATCACGAAGGATTGGATGGCCGAGATTGGCTACGCGGGCAGCCGCGGCGTGAACCTGCTGTACGGCTTCAACCACAACGAGGCGCGGCTCGGCTCGGGGAAGGTGGAGGACCGGCGCCCCATCCAGGCGCTGCGGAACATCCCGAGCGTGCTGATCTTCGAGCCGATGAACTCGAGCACCTACCACGGGCTCGTCACCAAGGCGGAACGGCGCTTCGCGCAGGGCTTCCAGCTCCTGGCCACTTACACTTGGGGCAAAAGCCTCGATACCGGCGGCTCGGTGGCGAGCGGCGGAGGGCAGAGCGGCGGTCCGCTGACGGTGACCTGCATCAAGTGCTATCGCGGCCCATCGGGGTTTGATGTGAAGCACCGCGCCGTGATCAACGGGCTGTATGACCTCCCGTTCGGCAAGGGGCGCCTGGTGAATATTGAGAACCCGGTAACCGACATGATCCTCGGCGGCTGGCAGGTGGGCGGCATTATCACGGCGACCACTGGCCGCCCGTTCAACGTCGGGCTGCAAAACGGGGTGAACAACGGCGCCCCGAGCTGGCCGAACCGGATTAGGGACGGGCGCCTCGACGATCCGGATCCTTACTATTGGTTTGACGCCACTGCCTTCGTGGCGCCTCAACCGAACAACTACGGCAACGTCGCCCGCGGCGTGCTGTATTCGCCGGGGGTCGTGAACATTGACATGAGCGTGGTGAAGACGTTCCCCATCACGGAGCGGCTGAAATTCCACTTCCGCTTCGAGGCGTTCAACCTCTTCAACACACCCTATTTCAGCTTCCCGAACGCGTCGATCGGCTCGCCGACGGTTGGTCGCATCACCTCGACCGTGGGCGACAACCGAAGTTTGCAGCTGTCGGGGCGGATCACGTTCTGAGCGGACAGCCGGAGCATGGGCGTCCTCGGGGCGCCCTGTGCTCGCGCCGGAGACGCGCACCTGTTCCGCCTAGCTCAGCGACGGGCCGTATCGGCTGCAAGGCCGGTCCTTACGGACGGCGGATCGGGGACTATCTCATAAACGGTCCAGCCCCTTCCCGCATGAGCGATTCGCAGCAGGCGAGGAAAGGCTGCCGACAGAGCGGCGACTCTTTCCGGCTCGCTCGGACGGAAATAGGCCTCTGAACCTGCCCTTCCGGCCGCCACCAGATATCGGATTCCATACCTTGAAATGGAATTGCGGATGGCGCGGACATCTTCTGTGACAGGAAAAGCGGCGCTCCTGCGCCCTGTCATGCGGTAAATATACGGAAATGATCCGCACATCACAGCGCCGGGGGGAGCTTGTCCCAACCACGCGGCCAGTTCACGGAGATGAGCGTTCGCGTATCTCTCCAGCTGGGGCTGAAGGTTCGCTTTTGCATGCCGGGCCTATCCGGCAAGCCCTGCCACGATGAGGATGGACAGGGAGGCCGGCGCGAATATGTTCCGCGCGGCGCTCATCGCCGATGCCGCTCGCGGAGAGGAAGCGGCCTTCCGGAATAGGAGCCAGGCCGCCGCAGCGGCGGGCCAGAAGAACAGCGAAATCCAGTCCTGCATTCCTCTCGGGGCCGGAGAACGGGCCTCGCTCCAGAGCGCGCCCGCTCCAATGGACAGAAGCAGCGTGGCGATCCACCCTGCCCTTGCGCGGCGGGCAGCCGTCAGGAGCCGGCGGGCGCCAATCCAGGAAAGGAGCAAGTGCGGCGGTGCGATGGGCGCCATAAAGCGGGCCGTCTCCGCAAACGGCCAGAGACAGAAAAGCCCCAAAAAAGCCGCGAAATACCACCACGCCAACATCAGGAAAGGCTCCCTCCTTGCGCTTCCGAATGCCGCCAAGGGCAACAGGAGAAGGCCAAGGGCGAGAGGGTTGTACCATTTCGACGACACCCACGGGAGGCCGGTCAGGATTTCGGCTGTCTGAGCAGCGCGGAGCGGTGCAGACTTCGCAACCCGCGCCGCCAAATCGGCCGGGGACGCAGGTCCCAGATCCGGTTGCTGCGGGTCCTTGAGCATGAATTGCGAGGAATAACTTGCCATATGCCCCCCCATTTCCTCGCGGTTTTCCATCGCCTTCGCCCAGGCTATCCAACCGCCAAACACGGCGAGGCCTGCGAGGCTTGCAAGGGCGCACCATAACCGGACGCGAAGCGGGGGACGCCCGCCCGTTTGCAGCATCCCAGGCCACAACGACCATGCGAGGAGGCCCGCGGCCAGTGCAACACCGGCACTTCGCGTCAGGACAGCAAGCGAGACAGCCGAAACGCCCCATGCGCACCATGCCCAACCTGCCGCGAGAGTCCCTGCTGCAGCCATGCGATAACAAGCATGAAGGGCCATGCCGCTAAACAGGAGATACGGAAGATCGGCCATGACATATCGTGTGGCCAGATGGTAATAGACGGGAGAGACCGCGACCACAAGGATGACTGCCGCAGCAGGGCGAAGGCCCGCGGCTTTCGCCAGCACCCGGAGCCAGATCAGAAGCCCCGCAATTCCGAACAGCGGGATGAAATGGACGAGGAATTCGTGGCTGCTATCGCCTGTGAGGCGGACAGGAATTGCCAGCAGCAAGGGCAACCCTGGCGGGTGCGTGGTGATCCTGATGCCGTCCATCTCGTAGCTTCCCTTCCAGGCAAGGCTGCGCGCGCC
>DYJN01000002.1:0-5500 GCA_020723085.1 Arcobacter sp. | reverse complement strand
AGGGAACACTTCCGGTTTGTCCTCGTATTAAGGAACAGCATGCAGCCAGGATTTTCCGTGTCGCGGGCGGCTGGAGCCGCCCTCACTGTTGTTGCGCTCCTGAATGGTCTCGCCCCTGCAGCCTTCGCCCAGAGGGCGGCGCGGTTGGAACCGCCGAAAGGAGGATGGGGGGCGCTGACACGCCCCTATCAGGCGCGGCAGGCGCCGCCGGTGCAGTTGGTGAATTCCCCCCGGCTGGAATCCCTGATCCGCGCCGGGAACCTCTATCTGTCAGCTCAGGACGTCATTGCTCTGGCCATCGAGAACAACCTGGACGTCGAAGTGCAGCGGTATGGCCCCCTGCTGGCGCGCGAGGTGCTGAAGCGCGCCGAGGCGGGCGGCGTGCTTCGCAGCGTGGGCGCGCCTGTGGCGCCGGGTCCGCGGAGCGTCAGCCTTCAGGGCGTCAGCACGGCGACGGGCACGGTGACGGCGGCCGGCGCGGGCGTCGGCTCCGGCGGCGGCATTCTGACTCAGCTTGGCCCGCCCATCCCCTCGCTCGACCCTTCGGTGACGGCGGTGGCTTTCTTCTCCCACCAGACCACTCCGCAGAGCAACACGGTGCTGACCGGCACCACTTCGCTCGTGCAGGACGCGCGCGTGTACCAGGTGCAGTACTCGCAGAATTGGGCCACAGGCACCAGCGCGACGCTCGGCTATTCCAGCCAGCGGCTCAAAGTGAACAGCCAGTTCTTCAGCCTGAATCCATTCACGCAGGCGAGCCTCGACCTCCAGATCACACAGAACCTGCTGCAGGGCTTCGGGCGCAGCGTGAACATGCGCAACATCCTCGTGCAACGGAACAACCTGAAGGTCAGCGACCTCCAGTTCCGGCTGCAGTTGATCGAGACCGTTTCGGCGGCGCTGAACCTTTACTGGGACCTCGTCAGTTTCCACTATGAAGTCCGTGCGCGGCAGCAGGCGGTGGAGACTGCGCAGAAGCTGCTCAACGACAACAGGCGCATGGTGGAGCTGGGAACTCTGGCCGAGATCGAGGTGACGCGGGCTGAATCGCAACTCTACGCGGCGAGGCAGGATCTGGTGACCGCGCAGACCAACCTGATGCAGCAGGAGGTGATCCTCAAGAACGCGCTGAGCCGCACCGGCGTGGCCTCGCCGGAGCTGGCGGCGGTGAGGATCGTGCCGCTCGACACCATGGTGAAGCCCGACGATACTGCGTTGCCGGAGGTGGAGAAACTGGTGGCGGAAGCTCTTGAGCGCCGCGCCGAGATCCAGCAGGGCCGCCTGAATCTGGAGAGCAACCGGATGAACCTCGCCGGCATCAAGAGCTCTCTCCGGCCTTCGTTGCAGGCGTTCGCACAGTTGACGAACAACGCGCTCACGGGCGACCTGACGGCGCTCGGCGCTGTGGCGGGAGTGCCCGAGGTTTTCGTCGGCGGGTACGGCAATCTGTGGAAACAGATCCTGCGGCGGAATTTCCCGAATTATTCGGCCGGGTTCTCGCTGAACATCCCGCTGCGGAACCGAGCCGCGCAGTCCGACTACGCGGCCAGCCTGCTCGAGATCCGGCAGAACGAGCTGCTGCTGCAAAAGAACGTGAACCAGATCCGCGTCGACGTTCAAAACGCGGTTATCGGCCTTGAACAGGCGCGGGCCCGGTATGAGGCGGCCGTGAAGGCGCGGGAACTGGCCGAAGCCACGCTGCGCGCCGATCAGAAGAGATACGAGCTTGGCGCCACGACGGCGTTCCAGATTGTGCAGGACCAGCGCGACCTCGCCGCCGCCCAGAGCGCGGAAGTGCAGGCGATGGCGAATTACAGCCATGCCAGGATCGCGCTCGATCAGGCGCTCGGGCGGACTCTCGAGGTGCATCACATCAGCGTCGAGGAGGCGCTGCGAGGGGAGATGACCGGCATTCAGTCAAAGGCGCCTGCGGAGGTGCGGCGATGAACGCGCTCCGCAAGACGTGCGCCGCCGGTCTCGCCTGGCTGATAGCGGCGCCGGCGATGCCCGGCCAGACGAGAGCCGGCATCGAGCCGGTGAAGCCGCAAACGAGCGTGCTGCTGCGGCCTTATCAGGCGCAGACCGTGCCGCCGGCGCGGCTCGGCAATTCGGAGCGGCTCAAGGCGCTGATCCGCGCCGGGCATCTTTATCTCACTGTGCAGGACGCCGTCGCCCTGGCTCTGGAGAACAACATCGATGTGGAAATCGCCCGTTACGCGCCCGTTCTCGCGCGCGTGCGGCTGACGCGAGCCGAGGCGGGCGGCGCATTGCCCGGCGTGCCCAGCGCCGCCGCGCAGGCGGGCACGGTCGCCAGCGGGCAAGGCGTGCTCGGCACACAGAGCGCCGCTGGCGTGGCGGGCGGCGGCTCGGAGCGCGTGAGCCGCGGCGCGGGCAACGCCCAGATCACGCAGCTTGGCCCGGTGACGCAGAACCTGGATCCCACCATCCAGTCCACGACCACGTACGCGCACCGCAGCATCCCTCAGCCGAACGCCGTCCAGAGCCTGACGCCGGTGCTCGTGCAGGACGTCATGAACACCTCCTACTCGCTCCAGCAGGGACTGCTGAGCGGCGGCAACTTCACGCTCAGCCTGCGCGGCAACTGGCTGGAGGAAAACTCGCCATCGAACCTGCTGAACCCCTCATGGGCCACCACGCTGTCGCTCAGCCTCCAGCACAACCTGCTGCAAGGCTTCGGGCGCGCCGTGAACGCGCGCACCATCACGGCCTCGCGCATCAATCTTCGGACCTCGGAGGAACAGTTCCGCAACCAGGTCATTACTACGGTGGACGCTGTGCTGAACGCCTATTATTCCCTGCTGGCGTCCGGCGAAGAGGTGAAGGCGCGGCGGAGCGCGCTGGAGACAGCCGAGCGGTTCGTCAGAGAGAGCCGGCGCCGGTATGAGCTCGGCGCGCTGGCCGGCGTGGACATCCTTCCCGCCGAGTCGCAGGAAGCCGCGGCGCGGCGCGACCTGATCGTCGCCGAGACCACGCACGGGCAGAACGAACTGCGCCTGAAGAACCTGATCAGCCGTAACGGCGTGGCGGATCCCGCCCTGCGGACCGCAAAGATCGTGCCGCTGGACTCGCTCTCCGCACCGGCGGCGGAGAAGCTGCCCGATCTGCCAGTGCTGGTGGAGAAGGCGCTCGAACGCCGGCCCGACGTCCTTGTGAGGAAAGCCGGAGTGGAGTCGGCCGAGGTGAACGCCCTCGGCACCCGCAGCGCGATTCTGCCGCGGCTGATCGCGTTCGGAACCACGACCCAGCAGGGACTGGCGGGCACGGGACGGACGGTGACGCAGGTGACGCCCGGACAGCCGCCGCGCGTGCAACGGCCGGATCCCTACTTCGTGGGAGGGTTCGGCAGCGCCCTCGGGCAGAGCTTCCGCAGGAACTTCCCCTCGATCAACGGCGGCGCCTTCTTTCAGGCCCCGTTGCGCAACCGGCAGGGCACGGCGGACCAGGCAGTGGACGAACTGCAACTGCGGCAGTCGCAACTGCAGCTGGCGCAGTTCCTGCTCCAGGTGCAGGTGGATCTGACGAACGCGCTGGCCGCGGCGGAACAGGCCCGCACGCGCTGGGAGGCGGCGGCGAAAAACCTCGAACTGGCGCGCGCCCTGCTGGTGGCGGAGGAGAAGAAATTCTCCACAGGCGTCTCCACTCCGTTCGAAGTGGTGCAGCAGCAGCGGCAACTGGCGCAGGCGCAGGCTGCGGAGGCATCGGCTCGCGCCGCATGGCATTCGGCCCGGCTCGCTCTGGAAAGGGCGGCCGGCTCGACGCTGGAAACGTACGGCATCTCGCTGGATGAAGCCAGGCGTGGCGAGGTGGCCCGGGCCCCGGCCGGGCCACCGGCAAGAGAAGACAGCAAGTAGTATTTCTGTTTGAAACAAAATTTCTCTTTTCCGTTGCGTTCCGGCCGCCGGCGGGCTATGATGAGACCAGTCAGGAGATCGGGACGGACATTTCCACTCTCCTCGCCCGAGGCTTGAGAAGCCTCATCTTCTTCCAGCAGGCCGGCTGCCCCGCCAAGCGGCAGCCGGCCGCTCCGTTTCCGGAGGGCGGCGATCAAATCCCTGGAGAAGCGCCCCGCGGCCGGATGACTGCCTCCATGAGCCTGCGCAGCGCAATTCGCCGATTCCCTCATTAGAGGGGGGCGCATTCATCCCGCCAGTCCAAAGGGAGATACTTGCGCTGCCGCAAGTTCGGGGCTGAAGGAGATCGTTCGATGACGACAGTCAAGCCGGTTTTGTTGACAATTTGCGTCCTTGCGTGCGCAGCGGCCCAGACATTCCCGCCGGAATACCGGACGGAAGACGCGGCGGCCGTTTCCAGGATCCGGTACTTCTGTGAACGGATGTCCGATGGGAGCAACTCGCTGCCGGGAGAATTCCAGCGGCTGACCGCTTTGCCCGCGAACCGCGTGTACCGGCAGCTCGATATGCAGGCGAGGACGGTTGCGCTGCGGTCGGCGCTGCCGCTGCTGAAGCAGATGGCCATGTCCGAAGCCGTGCAGAAGGCGCACGACGCACGGATCGCGCAGCAGTATGGCGCCGTCGATCACGGGCTGAAGCTGCCGCACCGCCCGGATCCCAGGAAGCGGTTCGAGGAGATGTCCCGGCAGATGCAAAGAAACCCGGCTGTCGCGGGCAACCCGGGCTTCATGAAGGAATTCATGAAGGCGCAGCAGGAGATGAGCGCGGCGGGCGTGGAAGAGGTCTTCGACTCGAAGTTGACGCTGTTCACGAAGCCGCTCGAGGAAGTGAAGCGGGATTTTCAGAACGACCGCGAGGCGTCCGGCAGCCGGGGGAACGTCCGGAGATGCTACGACGAAGCAGCCCCTCTGGCCGATTCCGCCCCTGACCGCTTCCGGCTTCTGGCCTACCGCTGCGCCATGCTCGGATCCGGCGCGGACAAGTCCGAGGCGGAAGCCGACCGCATCCGCAAGGAGCGGGCGCAGAGGCTGTACGACGAGAAGTCGATGAAGGGCGTCATTCGAAAGACGCTCGCCCAGTTTCTGGAGACCGCGTCCACGGTGGACTTCGCCGCCCAAACGGTCGAGAAGCGTGGCAGGCAAGTGTTCGTCAATCCCGAGTACGAGAAGAAGAACGCATTGTGGAAGACGATCTACCGCAACGGCAAGGAGCCCACGGCAGCGGCCGTGGAGTTTGCCCGGGTTTGGCTGGCTGAAGTCCAGCCTCCCGCACCGGCCCCGGCGCCCGCCACGGCAAAGCCCGCAGGCGGCGCCAAGGCGGCGCCGGTGAAAGCCTCAACAAAGAAAACGAAGAAATAGACGCCCCGTCGCTGCCTTCGCAGAAAGGCGCCAAGTACTGGAATTTCAGTGCCGCGCCTGAATCAGGCCGCAGACCCGCCAAATGTGCCGCGCCTGAAGCGGGCCGCAGGCCCGCCAAGTGTGCCGCGCCTGAAGCGGGCCGCACGCCCGCCAAGTGTGCCGCGCCTGAAGCGGGCCGCAGGCCCGCCAAGTGTGCCGCGCCTGAAGCGG
>DYJN01000132.1 GCA_020723085.1 Arcobacter sp. | reverse complement strand
CTTGGGGATCCCCGTGTCATCGACGATCCAGGCCACAATCGGGCCGCGGCGCTCGATCACAGGCAACACCTGCCGGCGGACCGAGGCCAGCACCGCCTCATCGCTCCACGGCGACTGGGCCACGAAGGGATGCAGCGACCGCCGGGCGGCCTGCACACGGTCCGGACGGAGCCGGGCGGCCACGGGCTCGACGCTTTTCCGTTCGCCCGGCAGCAGCAGTCCGCGGCAGGAATACTCAAGCGACATGGAACCAGCGCCGATTGCGCCGCGGTTCAACGGGAAGTTAGCCGCGGCAGGAACCCTCGAGCGGCTGGCGACGGCCGGCTCGTCCCGCGGCGCAAGGCCCAAGCTCTCCACCCGGGGACCGCGCAGCGCGCGCCTCAGGGGCCTGGCCCGTATGAGCGCTGCGGACAAAACAGTTGCAGCACAAAATGTTCTATTTATGACCCAGCAGGATTAGAACTCGTAGGCAAGTCCGATCATAGCGCGGCGCATCTCAGGCGGCCCATAGACGTAGGACGAGTCGCGCAGCGGCCCGCGGTCGAGATCCCGCTGATAGTTGTCGCCGACATTTTGCATGTTGAAGAACAGTCGCATCTTCGAATCGGCGATCGCGAAGGTCTTGCTCACCACGGCGTGAAACACCACAAAACGCATGCTCCTCTCGAGCCGATCCTCGGCGATGTAACCCGCGTAGTGCGGCACCAACATGGAACCGGTGTAATCCGCCGTTCCCGTCACCTGGATCTGGCCGGGCAGGTCCCAGTCGAAGCCAACGAATCCGTATCGTCTCGGCGTACGGAAGAAATCGCGTGCGCCAAACTGCTTTTCGGGTTTCTTCCACCGTGCCTGCTGCACGGTGAATCCCGCCCGGAGACCGAGACGGCTGGTGAGCTGGATTGTTCCATCAAAATCGACCCCAGCCACGCGCGCGCCCGGCCCGTTGACTCTCAGCAGCCGGCGAAAAGCTTGACCGGGAACATCCTCCTCGATCAGCGTAAACGCTTTGCGCAAGTCCGTGTAGAAAATGTTGAACCCCAGCTGGTACCGCCGTCCCCGCGCCGCACCCAGATACTGCATGCCGGTGCCGAGACTCACGGCTTTCTCCTCGCTCAGATGCGGATCGTTCTGCAACAGGAAGCCCTCTCCGCCTACCTGAGCGATGTGGAGATCTTCATCAAAGACAGCCGGAGCCCGGAAACCGGTGGACAGAGTGGTGCGCCACAGGAGCTTGTCCGTAATGCCGAGCTTTGTTCCCACGCGGGGGCTTACAATCCAATGGTCGACCTTGTTCGACTTATCGAATCTTGCGCCCCCAATGAGGGTGGCTCGCGTAGACGCCCGCCATTCATCCTGAACGTACAGGCCGTGATTTTGGAACGTGCCGCCGTAGGTCCGATTGTAGGCCGGCGCGCTGTCCTTGACATACTCCCAGGAAACCTGATAACCGCCGAGGACCGTGTGCCGCCCCGCCTGATGCGCCAGTTGGGCGTCACCGACCCAGAGCGGGTTTCTTGTGTTGCCATAGGCGTTCGGGTCCATTCCTGACCCATAGTAGGTCTGGCGGCCGTAATAGGCGTAGCTGCCGCGGAGATTGTAGTACGTCTTCGGCGAGAGCGCATGGTTCCACCCGAGCGCGGCCGTGTACCGGCCGGAGTCGATCTGTTCGGTGATCCAGGTTTCGTGAGGAGGCTTGTCCAATTGGTCGCCGCCGCGGCGGAACTCGCCGGCTGCCGTGCCGTTCAGGTTAAGCCGCGCCCTGCCCTCCATGAAGCGGCGAAAGAGGCCGAATCCGCCGGATTGGAGTTGCCGTTTTCCAAGATCGGAAAACCCGTCGCGGTCGCGGTCGACGGCCACCCGATTGATCGCGCGGTAATAGAAATCACCGCTGATGCCTGCCGGCAATTGAGCCAGTTGTGCAGCGCCGCCGGCTTGCTGCTCCGGGCGGCCAAACTGCCACCCGGTGAGGAGGTCTACGCGGAAATGGTTTGCTCGCGGCTCGCGCCGGATCAGATTGACCACTCCGGCCACCGCGCCCGGTCCGTACAGGGCCGAGTTGCCTCCTTTTACGACTTCGACCTGTTCGAGAAAAGCTGCGGGGATCTGTTCCAATCCGTAGACGGAGGCGACTCCGGAATAGGTGGGCAAGCCGTCTTCCAGGATCTGCGTGTAGGGTCCTTCCAATCCATTGATGCGGAGTTGCATGAAACCGCAGTTCTGGCAGTTCACTTCGGTTCGCACCCCGGAAATCGTCGCCTCCAGCGCTTCTGCTAGTGTTGTCTTGACCTGACGGTCAACTACCTCCGGCGTGATGAGCTCGGTCCGGACCGGAGCCTCCTGGAGAAGGCTTTCCGTGCCTGAACCAGTGACTACCACCGCTTCCGAAACGGTTCCTTGGACCGGAAGCTGGATGGTCAGCACAGTCTCCCGCCCCGCGCTGAGTTCCACCCGGCCAGCCTCATTCGACAGGAAGCCGTCGGCGGAGGCCATCACCGACACGAGGCCCGGCGGCAACCCTTCGAACCTCGCCTGGCCGTTCGCGTCGCCTTGACGGCGCGCCAGTTCGCCGGGAGCCGGCGGCGCTCCCAAGCGGCTGCGGCGCCGCTTCCAGCGCCGGCCCTCGCGCTGTTCCATGACGCTGACGACTGCCGCCGGGACCGGCGATCCGCCCGTATCCTGCACTTTGACGATCAAAGTGGCTGAAGCCTCGGCCGGTTGCGCGGCCGCCGGGAAGATCGTGCCGAGACAAAGCAGAACGCTGAAGCTGACGAGAACCCCATGCATATTTGAATGCTCCTTTCCTTGAACAACTGCAAGCCGCGGCGCCGCCCCGCGGGAACCGGCGGATCCGGATGCCGGGCCATGCGGCTACGCGGCAAGGAGCGGGGCTGGAGGCGCGCGTCCGAACCGGCGGCGCTCAACCGGTTCAGAGTGGCAGAGAGATGCAGTGGCGGCCACGCGCCACACCGCCGGCTTGGGGACATCGAGATGGGTCTGGGGTGGGGCCGGCTCGAACTCCAGGCTCTGAAAATGACAGAATGGACACGTTCCGGCGCTGTGCGGGTCGTCGCAGTGCAGCGGACTATGGACGATGATGTGGAGAGCCAGCAGGATGACCGGGCAAAGCACCGCCGCTGTCGAACAAAGGGCGGCCCCGGCAGGTGACCGACCGGCGGCCCACGGCGGACCCAGGCAATTGAATTTGCAATTCACTTGCATTTATCAGACTACCACAAGATCCGGTGCTCCTCAATCCGGCCCTGCCACGGCACTCGGCGGCGGCGCTCGACTGTCGCCAGAGGTCTTCGGCTCGGCCGCATCACGGCGGGTCTTCTTCGGCATCCTCGCGGCCGGTTTGGCTCCGGGGCGAGCGCCCGCTGACAAGCGGCCGCGAGCCC